>SUYP01000055.1 GCA_015060395.1 Bacteroidales bacterium | reverse complement strand
GGAGAGATCAAGTACGAGATCCACGAGTTCAACGCATTCAACTGCCCGGCCTGGTATGCGGACGGAGTCGCGATACTCAAGGAACTCTCAAGGCTCGGAATCGAGTCGGAGGTATATCTCGAGAAAGCACGTATTCTGGATTTCCAGAGAAAGAAGACCACTCAGAAGGTAAACCTTTATGAGAAGGTGCAGATTCCTGGATATCAGGAGGCTATCAGAAAGATCAAGCGATATATGGAAGACGAGGAGAACCTCTCCAAGGCTGCTTCCAAGATCGTGAAGAGCAGACACGCTATAGAAGAAGAGGAGGAGCAGAACAATGATAACTAAAATGACAAAATATTCCTTCATTCTCCTGACTGGAGAGAAGGAGGGATTCCTGGAGCAGCTTCAGGAACTTGGAGTCGTGGATATCAGCCGTTCTGTCAGGCCTGTAGATGCCGACTCTTCAGTAATGTTCCACAAGGCGGAAAGAGCAAGAAAGACACTCGAATTCCTTGAGGGCATAGACTATTCCAAAGATGCTGATGCAGAATCGATTGCGAAGACAACAGTCAATATTGAGGGGGATCCCGTGGACTTCATCGAAGACAGCAGGGCAAGACTTACAGAACTTCAGGCATCACACGCTGCAGCTGAAAGACAGTTGAAGCTGAGAGCTCCTTGGGGTGAATACGATAAGAAAGCTCTGGACGGCCTCGACAGCATAGGGTATGCAGTGCGATATTATACGGTAGATGCAAAGAAGTTCGACCCTTTATGGGGTGAACTCTACCCTCTTCAGATCGTTTCCGACAACGGCAAGAAGGTATGGTTCGTTACCGTAGCACCGAAGGGCGAGGCATACAGTTTCCCTGTACAGGAGATTGCAGCTCCGGAAGGCACATCAGCCGAAGCGGCAGCTGAAATCGCACGTATAAAGGCAGAGACCATCGAATGCAAGGCCGGACTTCTCAATGCAAAGGACTACATCCCTGCCATCAGGGAAGCCTGCAACAATGATCTTGTGGAGCTCGACAGATATCTTGCAAATGAAGCAGGAGAAGGTGCTGCTGAAAATCTCGTCACCGTATTTACAGGTTTTGCTCCGTCTGAAAACGACACGGAACTTGTGGAGGCGTTTGACAAGATGGGAGTGCTCTACTTAAAGGAAGACGCAGTGAAGGAGGACAATCCTCCAATCAAGCTGAAGAACAACTGGTTCACACGTCAGTTCGAGGTCTTTACCGAAATGTACGGTATGCCTGATTATGATGAGTTTGACCCGACTTCAATAGTTGCGCCGTTCTACATTCTCTTCTTCGCTATGTGTATGGGAGATGCAGGATATGGACTTGTCCTCATCCTGTTCGGCCTCGCAGTGACGAAGAGATGGCTGAACATCGAGATGTTCAAGAACATAGGTCCGATCATTTCCATTCTCGGAGCCGGCACACTTCTCATTGGCCTTGTCCTGGGAACCGCATTCGGCATCGACCTCTCGGCAGCAGAATGGTATCCTGAAGCTATGAAGAAATTTATGGTCACAGGAGACATAGCGGGATTCCCGGCACAGATGATCCTTGCTTTGGCAATCGGAGTATTCCACATCTGCCTTGCAATGACGGTGAAAGCTATCGGCTACACAAAGAGATTCGGATTCAGGGAAACCGTGAGTGCGTGGGGATGGCTTCTGCTCATAGTAGGAGGAATAGTTACAGCGTTCCTCGCTATCGGAGGTCTGTTGTCACCTGTTGCAGTGAAATGGCTCATCATTGTGATCGGAGTCGTTTCCGCACTCGGCATATACATCTTCAATACTCCGGGCAAGAGCCCACTGGCCAATATCGGTTCAGGATTATGGGACACCTACAATATGGCTACCGGTATCCTCGGCGACGTATTGAGTTACATAAGACTCTATGCTCTCGGACTTGCCGGAGGTATGCTCGGACAGGCATTCAACATTCTTGGAAATATGATAATCGGTGACGGATTCACAGCGGTCAACTGGCTTCCGTTCCTGCTCATCATACTTTTCGGACACGTCCTCAACATTGCAATGTCGTGCCTTGGAGCATTCGTACACCCTCTGCGTCTTACTTTCGTAGAGTACTTCAAGAATGCCGGATACGACGGCAAAGGCAAGGAATACAACCCACTTACAAAAGAAAAGAACAATTAACAATAAAAAACAAAATCAAAAAATTATGAACGCAATTTTAGCTTATCTCGGATGGGCTCTTATGCTCGGTCTTTCCGGTATCGGAAGTAGTTACGGAACTTCTATCGCAGCAAACGCTGCAGAAGGTGCATTGAAGAAGAATCCTGAAAAATCTTCAAGTTACCTCATCCTTTCAGCGATGCCTGCAACACAGGGTCTCTATGGATTCGTAGCATTCCTTATGTGGCTTCTCCAGGGAACAGAGTGGATCATTGCAAACGCACAGCTCTGCTTCGGAGTAGGACTTCTCGTAGGAGTTACCTGTATGATTTCAGCAATCCGTCAGGGTCAGGTCTGCGCTAACGGTATCATCGGCATCTCACAGGGACACGATGTTCAGACCAACACTATGATCTATGCCGCATTCCCAGAGTTCTACGCGATCCTTGCACTTGTAGGAGCACTTATGCCAATCTTCCTCCTTTAATAAAGGAGATTTTCAATAATCTTCAGAATCTCCGGTCCTTTCACAAAGTTCCGGAGATTTTTTCTTGAAAAAATAGCTTTGAAATGAAGAAACTTTTGACCACGATGCTCTGCATTATCGTGTT
>SUYP01000042.1 GCA_015060395.1 Bacteroidales bacterium | reverse complement strand
AACTCAAACTTTGCAGATGTGTTGTCTTCCATACTTCAAAGGTAAGGTCTTTTGATACACAAACCTACCTTCAAGTATATGTTTATGTCACATTATGCCACGGAAGTTTGCAAGTGTCCCGAAAATTCATCATATATGCCGTACTCATCCTTATATGTCATAGCATATCAGCACAGACCATTGATCCTGAGAGGTATCACAGCGACATTGAAGCAGGAGTCGGCATCCAGGGAATACCTAACAGTCATAACGGGGTCGATCTGAGGCTGGACCTCTCATACGGATACTTCTCATATAAAGGGATCGGATTCCGGACAGGAGTTACATATACCCCGGAAATGCTGGAAATCGGTAAGGCAGTCGGAGCTCCGGTCGCATTCGCGTGGAGGACATTCCAGCTCGACAGATCATATTCAACCGATCCTATAGATTACGGCAGCTATGATCCTGACTATATGCTGTATCAGGATTATTCCGATTATGTAAAAGAACAGATAGCGACAGGGCTTCTGCGCTTCATAACCCAGATAGCCAGCAACCTTGAAATAGATGCCGGCGTGACTCCCGGATATATCTTCGGCAAAAGAGCGGATTCATTCTATATGACAGGAGACTTAGGGGTCAAGACATCGTGGCGCATCTGGCGGTTCAACCTAAGCATCAATCCGGCAATGCATTATCTTCTTACGGACTCTATCAATACGGGTACACATAAAGTCAGGCTGAGTTCATTCGAAAGATGGCAGCTATCACTTTTATTCAGTATAAACATTATGATTTGATTAAATACAATGAAAACGAATTTCACACTCCCCCTCTACATTTTAACTTTATGTCTGACGTTCAATAGCCTATGCCTGCACCCGGCGATTGCTCAGGAGCCGCAGATCATCGGAGGATATCTTCTCGATGGCAAAGACAGCTTCGAAGAACTCGAGGCGGCCGTACTTACAGAATCCAAGTCGAAGGTCAAGAACCTGGGCGGCAAAGGAATGAAGCTTCCGGGAGGAAGCATATTTATGACTCCGGAAAGCGTCGGCAAAGAGATCGGAAGCCTTGTGAAGACAAAGCATCCGTTCCTGGTCAAGGCCATCAGTTTCACTGTCGAAGAGAACCGTATGGAAGGATGTAAGGCAAATCTCAGGATCTACAGGATGGAAAGCGACGACAGTCTTGTGAACATCGTGACCATACCGATATATCAGGATATTCCGAAAGCCGCCGAAGAGACGGTATTCAGCATAGCACCTGAAGAAAGCATCATTCTCCAACCGGGAGAATACTACATCAGTTTATGTCTTTCAGAAATAAGCCGTGAGATTATGGACAAATGGGCTGAAGCCGAAACCTGGAGCGAAGAAGAGCGTTTCGACAAATACAGACAGGACCGGATCTTCTTTCCGCTTTATCTGAAAAGCAGCTACACCCGTGAACGGCCTGATCTGCCTCTTACCAGATGGGGCGTCAACATCGGACTGACAATTTACGGCACCAGTGGAAGTATTTGATGAACCGATACGTTATCTAAAAGCATTGACCCCGTTCAGACAACTTGACAAATGGATATCAGAATAATCATAGCAGTTCCCCTGCTGCTTGCCGGTGCATATTCATACGCACAAGAACCGGAAAAAGCAGACACGCTCGCTGCTGCGACGGTAACATCTGCCATCGACCGCAGCATCAATTTCACTCAGACGGGCCTGACAAAGATTGACGGGTCGGCTTTCAGAAGAGGGTTTGCAGTCTTCAGTTCCCCGGATGTACTCAAAACCCTGCAGACGCTGACAGGTGTCGCTTCCGGTACCGAAATGCTTTCCAACCTCTATGTACACGGTGGTGACGGAAGCGACAACCTGTTTCTTCTTGATGGAGTTCCTCTTTATCAGATCTGCCATCTCGGAGGCATATTCTCGTCGTTCAATACGGATGTTGTAGAGGGAATTGATTTCTATAAGAGCGGTTTTCCGGCACGATATGGAGGAAGGGCTTCATCTGTGGTGGATATTTCTACCAAGGATGGTGATTTCAAGGAGTACCACGGAACTGTCGGAGTCGGCCTGCTTGACGGCAGGCTCCAGTTTGAGGGACCGATCATCAGGGACAGGACTTCGTTCAATGTGGCTATGCGCAGGTCGTGGATAGATGTGATTTCGGCACCTGCCTGTGCTATTATTAATTCAATGAACAAGGAATACGGTGAAAAGCAGAACTTCGGATATAGTTTCACTGATCTGAATGCGAGGATGACACATATCCTGAAACCGGGAAGCCGCCTGACTGCAAATCTTTATTGGGGCAATGACGGACTGAGAATCACTCAGGAGTTTGAAGGCCACGATCAGGATGGAAGGCTCAGTGACCTTGACATTACCGATACCAGATTCTCTTGGGGCAACTTGCTCGGTTCGCTGAAATGGCAGAAGGATTTCTCTGACAGGCTTGATATGAGGCTTCTTGGGTTTTATTCGGGAAGTCGGTCAGACATAAGGATGAACACGACTCTGGAGTATTATAGGGCTGATTATACTGATGTATTCAGGCAGGATACGCATAATCGCAATAGAGTGAATGACGGAGGTGTCAGTGCAGATTTCAATTGGTATCCTCACCATAAGCATCACCTCAGATTCGGAGGCACATATATTCTTCATTCATATAATCCGAGCCATACCTATAGTGAATATGATGTGGATGGAGGAGAGGTTTTCACTGATATAAGCAAGAATGAAGGTGTGGAGAGCATCGGCCACGAGATGGGGATATATGCAGAGGATGAAATGAGTCTGACAAGATGGATGAAGGTGAATCTGGGTCTGAGGTACAGTCTGTATGGAGCAGATGGAAATGTCTGGAACTATATTGAACCACGTGCTGCATTGAAGTTTCAGGTTTCTCCAAACGTCGGAATCAAGGCTTCATACTCAGAGATGAGTCAGTTCTCTCATCTGGTAGCGGCTACTTATATAGATCTGCCGACCAACAGCTGGCTACCTTCGACTTCGGAGATTGCTCCTATGCGCTCGAGGCAGGTTGCAGGCGGGGTCTATGGCAGACTGCCTCACAATATGCATCTGAATGTGGAGGGCTGGTACAAGACGATGGAAAATCTTATCGAATATAAGGGTATGAATTCGTTCTTCCCGCCGCTGACGGAATGGGAGGAGGATTTCAAGACCGGGATCGGCAAGTCGTATGGACTTGAGGTGGATTTCGGGTATGATACAGAGAAGACAAGTGTGAGTGTGTTCTAT
This sequence comes from Bacteroidales bacterium, assembly GCA_015060395.1. GTDB lineage: Bacteria > Bacteroidota > Bacteroidia > Bacteroidales > UBA932 > Cryptobacteroides. Next base: position 12,492 of record SUYP01000042.1, on the reverse strand, counting down.
ACATTGTCGTGGAACTGGAGAAAGTTTGACGATATCTGGCCGGACTGGTATCTTGACAGGAACGATAACAGGCATAAGATTACTGTCGTTGCGAACCATAGGTTCAGTGAGAAGTTCGAGATGTATGCCTCTTGGAATTATCATACAGGAAACAGGATGACTGTGGCTTCGCAGTATCTTCCGAAAGAGGAAGGATCATTCATCGGAGATTTCTTATACGAGAGTCCGAACAATGCCAAGATGCCTGATTATCATAGGCTTGACGTTGGATTCAATTTCTACAGGAAGACCAAGAGGGGCAATATGAGCGTGTGGAACCTGAGTGTCTATAATGCATATTGCAGAATCAATCCATTGTTTGCTACGGTCAAAAGAGAGAATTCTGCTGGAAAACATATAGCGTTCAAGGGTTCCGGAATCGGTCTGATTCCGATAGTTCCTACATTCAGTTACACATTCAGATTTTAAACGCTTATGAAGAAATATATATTATCATTGATTAAATTTGCTTTAGCATTACTGGGCTGCGAGACCGAGTTCAAATTGAAGGGGATGTCTGATGAACCGAAGATATATGTGTATGGTCTGGTCGGAATGTCAGATACCACTGTGCTTCGAGTATGCAAGACAGTGCCGCTTAATGGCATAACAGACCCTGATGTATCAAGAGAAGTGTCCGAAATCAGTCTTACTGTTGATGGGAAGAAGGTTGAACTGGCAAAGGCTGATGAGAATACTCCTGGAGTACCAAAGGGCTATTGGTGGACTACGGATGATATTCCGGGAGGTTCGGAAGTGATTCTGACTGCATCTGCTGATCAGGCCAAAGATATTTCTTCCTCATTCAATATGCCTGATGAATTCCCTGCATTCGAGGTCAAATATACTTCGGCTCCTGCCTTCAAGATTACGTTCACCGATGACGGACGTACTGATGACTGCTATGCCATAATGGTTTATGGTGAGTGTACAAGAGTCAAGGATGGCGAAACGACAGTAACAGTACGAGCGTGCGAGCCGTATGAACCTGATGAGGATTTCGGTATGGAGACCAGGAAGGATTACCTTGATGTCGATATGAATGACGGAACTGCGAGACTGTGGTCTGATGCGGAGTTTAATGGTCAGGAGGTAAGTCTCAGTCTTGAGGTGTGGTCATATATTGATGGAATAAACAATTCGAAGTATGATGAGGTCAGGGAGCGTTATAAGGCTGTTATATATCGCCTTACGCCTGAATTCTTCAGATATGCAGAAGCTCAGAACCATCTGGACAAGAACACATTGGCCGGACTAGGCCTGGCTCCGGCTTCATTTACATATACAAATGTCACGAATGGTCTTGGACTGTTCGCTGGCGCAGCGGTCGCGGAAACTGAATGGTTTGAATAGATAACGGACTTAAAATAGAAAGGATTATGAAAAGATTTTTTGCATTTATTGCAGCAGCGATTGCTTTGAGCAGCTGCATCAAGGTTGGAGATACATATCTTCGTTTTGATGGCCCGAGCAAAGTCAGTGCGGAAGAACAGGTATTGACATATATTCCAAAACATCAGGTAGAGATGTCACTACAGGATGTCAGATGGGAAATCTACGATACTCCTCCTGATCAGGTACCATCGTCTGGTGTTAATGAGCCCACTGATTCCGATAAGATCAGCGGTGAATGGTTCACAGTATGTTTGAAGGATGGAAATGTCGTTGTCGAACTTGACAAAAATGAAGGATATAGAAGAAATTTGATCATTGAAATATCTGAAACTTTTACCAAGATCGGCACAACGGAGATTTGTATTCAGCAGGAGGGAAAGGCATACGAAGAATAGAATGCAACAGAAATGAAACGGATTGTCTCTTTGTTCTTATTGATTATGCTGTCATCTTTGATGATGGCATATCAGGCATCTGCAGCCCAGGGTAATCCAGAGCCTCAGATGGAAAAGCAGGATACGATCCGCGAGGCCAGGATCACATCGGACAGGGCTTCGGCGGTCGCAAAGACGCAGACAGGTCACAAACGTCTTGACAAGCTTGACTTCATATATGGAAATGTGGCCTTCAGCTCTCCTGACATCATAAAGTCCCTGCAGAATCTCCCGGGAGTCAGCGCCGGTACGGAACTTATGTCCGGCCTGTATGTCCACGGAGGAGAGGGTTCTGACAACCTTTTCCTTCTTGACGGGGTCCCTATGTATCAGATAAGCCACCTCGGAGGCCTGTTCTCTTCGTTCAATACGGATGTCGTCGGAGGTCTGGATTTCTACAAGAGCGGCTTCCCGGCAAGGTACGGAGGAAGGATGAGTTCAGTCGTGGATGTAAGCACTAGAGATGGAGATTTCGAGGAATTCCACGGCTCTTTTATGATCGGTCTGATAGACGGAAGGCTCCAGTTTGAAGGCCCGATCGTAAAGGGAAAGACATCTTTCAACGTGGCATTGAGAAGGAGCTGGATGGATGCCGTGCTTGCTCCGACAACCGCATATCTGAACAAGAAGAATGAAGACGGCGAGATCATCGGAGGCAATTACGTATTCTATGACCTCAATGCCTCTCTCACGCATAGATTCAGCGCAAAGGACAAGCTCTCGCTGAAGATGTACTACGGACGAGACAGGCTGGGCCTGAGCGAAACATATCCAGAAACAGAAGAAGCAATTGTCGGAAACGGCATAAGCATCACTGCTAGCGGTGAAGATGAGCTGGAAACAGATATAAAGTGGGGAAATCTGATCTGTTCGCTGAATTGGGACCACACTATAAATGAAGACATTGACATCCGGACAATAGCGTATTACACCGGCAGTTATGCTGATGTCTGGTACAGATGGAAGGACTGGCAATTCGAGACCAAAGAGATCGAAATATATGATGCCCTGAATGAGACTAACATTTCCAAGGTGTCAGACATTGCAGCCTCGACCGACCTGGACTGGAGGCTTGACGGAAACAACCGTTTGAGGATGGGTGCATCATATCAGCATCACATCTACAATCCTTCAAGAAATTCGGCCATAGACAACGACGGTTCGCTTCTCGAGACCTCATCCGGGAAAAGATATACAGGCGACGAATTCGCATTGTATGCAGAAGATGAGGTAAGCATAGGTAAACGCCTGAATCTGAACGCCGGACTGCGGTATGTGATCTTCTCCGTACCGGGCAAGTTCCGCCACAGGCTCGAGCCAAGACTTGCACTAAGTGTCAGATGCTCTGACAATGTCGATGTCAAGGCATCATATAGCACTATGAACCAGTTTGCACATCTGATCTCCACAAACTATCTCGACGTGCCAACAAACTGCTGGCTTCCGTCCACGAAAAACATTGCCCCTATGCATTCGAAGCAGGTTGCGGCCGGGGTATATTCAAGGCTGCCGATGAATTTCCGCCTGAATGTCGAGGCATATTACAAGACAATGGACAATCTTCTTGAGTATTCCGGCTCAAACACACTCTTCCCTCCTCTGGACTCGTGGGAGACATCGTTCCATAAAGGAAAAGGAAGGGCATACGGCCTTGAAACCGAACTGGGATGGGAGTCATCAAAGCTGTCCTTCACGGCTTACTACACATTGTCCTGGAGCGAAAGACGGTTTGACGGGATATGGCACGACTGGTACCCGCACAGATATGACAACAGGCATAAGCTCACACTGATGGGACTTTGGAAGATTACTGACGGGATTGATGTATATGCCAACTGGAATTACAACAGCGGAGGATGGATGACCGTCCCTACCCACATCTACAATCCCGGAGAGGTATTCGACAGGTTCTACACCGCGCCGAACAATGTGAATCTCCCTGATTATCACCGCCTTGACCTCGGGGCCAATTTCAGGAAGACGACCAGACGCGGCAACGAAAGGATATGGAACATAGGAGTCTATAACGCCTATTGCAGAAAGAACGTAGTCTTCGTGGCAATAAGCGAAAGAGAGGACAAGAGCCTGTACGGAGAAGGAAGGGCCATATTCCCTATCATACCTTCATTCAGTTACACCTTAAAGTTCTGATACGATGAGAAAGACAATCATATTGCTGATGAGCCTTGTATGCGTAGCCTGCAAGGTGGACTTTGATTTCAGCGACTTAAGCAGCGAACCGATCCTTTGCCTTGATATGAATCTGGAATACGATCCGACAGAATATGAAGGAGGTGTGATTCCGGATGATGCACCGCTATATTTATCCGGATTCATATATGCGATACCGTCAGCGGCAGGAGAAAGAGAATTTCCAGAAGATCTGTACTGCACGCTTGATGTATATCACAATTCCGAACTTGCCTATACCTGGGACGGGATACGGCTCGACAAATTCGCCGGTCTTGTAAGCGCAGATATCCGTGGTCTGGTTCCGGGCGATGAGATCAAGGTGGTTGCACAGGCTGAAGGTTTTCCGACGGCGACCTCCACAATCATAGTGCCCCAGCAGTCTCCGCAGGTAAGTATCTCACATTCAAGGATAAACGACAAGGCATTTCGCATAAGCTTCACGATTGAAGATGACCCGGATACGGAAGACTCGTATGCATTTACATTCCGTAGGGCATCAATCTACGGATCAGGCTTTGGTATTGATCCGGTCGGAGGTTCGCCCCTGACTCTTGCTTTCGGAAATGATAACGAGACATCTTACCTTGACCTGGGCCCATTCGATATCATTTGGGGAGATGGTGAAAAACTTTATGGCGTATCCGACCGCAGCTTCAACGGACAGAAAAAGACATTCGACGTCAATGTGGAATATGAATTGCCTTACGGAGAAGATGCCGAGAACTATGCATACTACAGGATAGGCATACACAGGTACACACCGGAAAGAGTGAAATATGAAATCGCCAGACGGGACAAAAGCAGCAACATCCTCGGCTTCATAGGTCTCTCCCCAGCCACATTCGCCTACACAAATGTCATCGGAGGCACCGGCTGCATCTCCAGTTCCAACGTCGCCACCACAGAATGGATCCTCGTTCCCCCGCTGGAATAAACATTTATGAGAACTAAACTGACTATTATGAAACGGATTATGACAATTCTGACGGCCTTGGCCGTCATCTGGGGTTGCGAGAAACCCACGACGGAAATTGAAAAGATTGAAGGACTTACCATACGGAATTTCCCTGTGATGGACGGATCGGACTCCACCACCCCATTAAGGCAGATACTGGCTGCCAGGCTTCTCGGACTTGACTACAGATGGGAAAGACGGCCTTTCGCGGACGGCGACATTTTCCAGGCGCTGATATCACCGGACGGATGTACAGATGACGACTGGCACACACTCAATGCAGACAAACTGCAGGAAAACAACACCCACAGCTCATTCATCAACCTGATCGACGGAAAAGTCGATGTTATCCTGACGGCTCGCAGCATCTCTCGAGACGAAAAGGCATATTCTGAGGAAAAAGGTGTGGAACTGATCGAAAAGCCGATCGCACGCGACGCATTCATATTCCTCATCAACCCGGACAACCCAGTCAGGTCACTGACAATCAGTCAGATCCAGGACATCTACACAGGAAAGATCACCAACTGGAAGGAGGTAGGAGGTGAAGACCGCCCGATCACGGCATATACCAGAAACCGCAATTCGGGAAGCCAGGAAAAGATGGAGACATTGGTGATGGCCGGTCTGGAAATGATCGAAGGAACAGAGATGAGCGTAGGTCAGACAATGATGTCCCCATACTATCAGATCGGCGGCGACATCAGCGGCATAGGCTATACCCCGTTCTACTATTATGACACCATTGTGAACAACGGAGAGACAAAGGCAGTCGGAGTGAACGGAACAGTTCCGTCAAAAAAGACCATCAAGGACAGGTCATATCCATATTGCACCGAAATATATGCGGCAGTAAGAGCAGACATCGACCGCGCCTCCCTCGCCTGGCTTCTCTTTGAATACCTATCCTCCGGCTCCGGAACCAGTATAATCGAAGAAAGCGGGTATATAAGATTATGACCCGACGATAACATCCCGATATTTTCTCGGGACCGGTATCTATGCTTAATACTTAAGTCTGTAGCCTATACCCCTGATGCTTTCGATCTCTACGGTCGAGTCGGACTTGAAGTGATTTCGCAGACGGGTGATATAGACATTGAGGCTGCGGAGGTTGAAGTAGTTGTCGTCGCCCCAGAGTTCCTTCAGGAGGGCTGATGAGTTCACTGTCCTGCCGGAATCACGGCATAGTCTGAGCAGGACTTCCGCTTCCCTTGCCGGGAGTATGATCTCGCACTGATCCGCTTTCAGAGCCTTTGTCGTAGGGCAGAATTCGTATCTGCCTATCTGATAGACGGTTTCAGAGGATTCCTGCATCTGTACTCTCCCAGCCAGGGCCTTGATACGTACTATCAGTTCGTCGATGGCAAAGGGCTTCTTCAGGAAGTCGTTGCCTCCGGTCTCGAATCCCTTGACCACATCCTCTGTCGCGGAGAGTGCGGTAAGGAAGAGGATCGGGGTGCTGCACCCTTCGTTACGGAGTTTCTTTGCGAGGGAATAGCCGTCAAGATTTGGCATCATTATGTCGCTGACGATGACATCGAAGGATTCTTTCCTGACGGCTTCCAATGCCTGTATTCCGTCGTATGCAAGGCGTACATCGAAATTTCTGTCTGATAGTGTGTCTGACAGAATTTCGGCAAGCATCTGCTCGTCCTCTACTATGAGTATCTTTATATTATTGTTCATTTGCTGGCAGTATTATCGTTACTGTGGTGCCTTCACCGATACGGCTCTTCATTGATATTGTGCCTTTATGCAGTTCTGCTACCTGTTTTGCATAGTATAAGCCCAGGCCGTAGCCTCTGACTGTGTGTATATCTCCTGTCGGGACTCTATAGAACTTCTCGAAAACGTGAGAAAGGTGTTCCTTTGATATTCCGCATCCGTTGTCTTCAATCTCAATGATCACTTCATTGTCTTTGTTGAAAACTCTGATGCCTACGACCGGGTCTGCGGAATATTTGACGGCATTGTCTATGACTGTGGCAAGGAGGTTCTTGATATGGAATTCGTCCGCCATCACATTGATGTCTGGAGGACAGTCGATATTGAACACTGGTTTCTTTCCTGTGTTCATCCCGGCTCCTTGAGTGAGTCCGCTGATGATTTCCTGAAGATAGACGACAGTAGGATTATATTTGTATTCCCTGCCCTCGACGGATACCGACAGAATATGCTCTACCATCGTTGAGAGTTGGGTGAGTTGCGTTTCTACGATCTCGAGATATCGGCTCCTTCTGTCCGGATCGGCATCTGCGGAGAAATTGCGAAGGGCATCAGTCGCTGTCACGGCAACGGATATCGGGGTCTTCAGTTCGTGGGTTATGTTGTGGGTGAAGTCACGCCTCATCTCTTCCAGAGTCTTCTGACGGAACATTGTCCTGACCAGATATATAAGTACGCCAGCAAGAAGGATGATGATGGCGACCGACGATGCTATCAGGCCCCACATCCTGCCGAGAAACACCTTGAAGGGAGTCTCTATGCAAACCGAAAGCGAGTATAATCCGTCATCATCGATAGGAACGACAGTCGTCAGAGGATTGTTCAGAACCGGCCTCTCCCCTCTTGTCATTACCACCCTCGAGTCGCCTGCATCGTGGAAAAGCACCTCCGCATAATATGGCTGCAATGCATCCAGTTCCATCAGGTTCGGCTCGAAGTAGAGACTGAAGTCGTCGAGATTGATCTTGACATACTTGGCATCGGCAAGTCCCGGGATTGCATCCATACGGAACGCCTTATATATGCTCTTGTATATGGCGGATTCCACCCTTCGCTTGAAGTCTGTCACGGAATCGTTATACATACGGTACACCCATACGGACTGCACAACTGCAAGGCAAAGCAGGGAGACAATCGCCAGAATTGATATGTTTCTGAAGTATTTTCGTGACATTTTCAATGGATTTATTGCAAAAGTAACAATAAATTTCGCTTCCCGGGCCGAGTTAACATTAGTTAACATTTATTAACATTCAGTTAACACAGAATACGGATTTATGTCTCTATATTTGCCATCGGAAAACCGGTTTCATCATTGTCAAACATTAAAGAAACATTGTTATGAAAAAGTTGATTCTTATTATCTCGATGGCTTTGGCCAGCAGTATTGCATTTGCTCAGGAACACACAAGACAGACTCATATAACTGATGGAAGCAATACTTTATATATCATTGACGGAGTAGTTTCCTTAAAGACGGCTGCCGATGAACTTCCGAGTGATGCAATCAAGAATATGAATATTGTCTCTGGCATCGACAAGGTCGTCATCATTACCACGAAAGACGGTAGAGTCATTTCCGGAAGAGTAGTCGATACGGAGGGCAAACCTATGATGGGAGTAGCGGTACTGTCTCCGAAAACTCATAATGGAGTCGTCACTGACATAGACGGCCGCTTCCAGATGAACCTTCCTGCAGGCGAGGCCTTCCTTACATTTGCAATGATTGATTATCCATCTAAGACTGTCCAGGTGGACAAGGCGGATCTTGGGGATATCGTGATGGACAAGAATGCACCTCAGGATGTCGTGGTGATTTCAGCCAGAGGCGAAAAGAAGCCGGCTGGAGATCCTCTCTGCATAATCAAGAAGCCAGACGGCGAAATTTCGAAGGGAAGCTTGGAGTCAGTCACACCAGATCAGATCAAGAGCATTCACGTTTTCAAGGACAATTCAGTAGAGCAGTTCAAGAAGTATGGTGACACATCCAACGGTGTGATTCTTGTCGAACTCAAATAAATACACTTAAACATAAGCATTGCAACTCCGGTCAGAAGGCGTGAGTCTTCTGACCGGAGTTACAACATATAGCGTAATTTATTGGTAATGATATTTATTTCTAAATTACACTTGTAGTCTGCAACGAAATGGTGTGGTTTTGCATCTATATCTTGGCACTTAAACTATTTCGTATGAACAGAATCCTTACATTTTTAGCGGCATTGATATTTTCTGCCGGAATTTCGTATGCACAGGATACAACGGCTGATGATCTCTCCTTATGGGCAAATGAATGGAAATATGCCTTTTCTAAAGAAGGGGTCAAAGAGTGGAAACCTGAGTTTACATTAAGATATTATACTGGCCTGGTAACTACAGGGCCAATGCTTACCGGTGGTGTAAAAGTAGATGAGAAACGTACATTTGCACTGTTTGTCGGCCAGGGTGACACTTATTTGGATTATGCTCCTGGCCACCGCTATTCTATAAGTGCCGGACTGAATTTCCGCAGATACTGGCATCTTGGCAAACGTAAGATTTTTGCTTTCTATAGCGATCTGTACGCTGGAGCAGGATGGATCTACAAGATCAAAGGCAAGTATTACGGAAATGCAGAAACCGGGGAACAGTGGGAGGCTATTGATGACAACGTCGGCGATGTATTGTTTGTCTGTGGATGGCAGCCGGGCATCAGGGTAAGATGTTATAGGAACCTACATATCTTCCTCGGGCCAACCATTGCGACAGATTGTCTTGGACTTCATTTAGGAATCGGATTTTAGAAGTTGAACAGGATAAAAGCATACGCTAAACAGGTATTCAAGCCGGACGGTGTAAAGTGTTCCAGTCCAATAATCATTGTCAGATAAAACAGCATTATATGAAACGTATCATCACATTTATCATAGCCTTATCGTTAGGCACTTCCCTTCTCTCATCTGCACAGGAAAAGGACAGACATCATTATGATGCAGGTGTCGGATTGAACGCTTATGGTATTCTTGGATTTGTAGGCGGTCCAAGCAGAAACATCAGTCCCGGATTCCTGTTTGAATACAGATACGATTACACCGACAGGATTGACTTCGGTGCACAGGCTCTTTTCAAGTATGGCAAGGGACATTCTGCATTTATCGGCGAGGATTACCCGATATTGGGACTGACTTATAATCAGATCGGCCTAAAGGCAGTTGCTGACTACAACGGACGCCCTGGAAAGCTAGTCAGGCCATACATCGGAGCCGGATTCGGCGGAGGAGCACTCTTCACACAAAGGACAGACGGTACCAATGATACAGACATATTCGGCACAATCGGTCCAAGATTAGGCTTGCAGATATGGAGATTCCGCATAGGATTGGAAATTGATTTCGCCTTCGACGGTCAGTACGGCTTCCTCAGCACAGAAACAGCAACAGCCCTTAATCTGAGCTTCTCATTCTGATCCAAGCTCATTGGTATAGGATTTGCTTCAACAAATCCTGAATAGTTTTTTCATAGGTTAAGTTTTAGGTTATAGGTGTCCTGCGATAGAATTGCAGGGCACTTTCATTTTCTGAAAACAGGATGTAAGCCTTCTGGCCGGAACAGTATTTTTGGAGCAATCAGATCCAAGTTTCAGACCGCTGTTTGTTTAATCAGCGCAGCGGAGGCAGGCTGACAATCTTATGATACCGCTATGTCCATAGTTCAAGTCTTCTGACAGCTATGCCGGCTGAAGTCTTGCCGGGCGTTTATCTGCTACAAAATAAAGCCTTTCATCTACTGCAAAGTGAAATAAAATCACTAATTTTGTTACGGACAAACATATTTATGGAGGATATGCAAGGTTAATAAATGTCACAGGGAGTATGAGCAAGTCTATCAGCATATTGGACAAAGATTATGCACAGTGGGTTGAAGATCTCAGTGTGCGATACCGTCAAAGCCAGATCAGGGCATCTGTAAAGGTTAATCGGGAACTGCTAAGATATTATTGGGAACTTGGTCGGGATATAGAAGATATGCACGTTGAAGAGCGCTGGGGACAGGGCATTATCAAGAACCTTTCTGCTGATTTGCAGCAGAGGAATCCGAATGCAACAGGGCTTTCACGAACAAACATATATTATGCGAAGAAGTTTTATCTTCTTTATTCTCAGTATTTTAATAATATCCCACAGGTTGTGGGACAATTTGAAGCAATAGAGTCGCCACAGATTGCTGGAGAAAATCAGTCATCTGAAAATATCCCACAGGTTGTGGGACAATTAGATGAAATCCTCTTTTCCATACCTTGGGGACATCATCGCTACCTGATGGATAAATACAGCAAAGACCCGGCAAAGGCATTTTACTATGTACGAAAGACTATGGAAGAGGGATGGAGCCGCGATGTGATGCTTAATCAAATGGATTCCAACCTATATGAGCGCGAAGGTAAGGCATTGACTAACTTCAAGAACACTTTACCGGAGGTTACAAGTGAATTAGCCCAGGAGCTGACCAAAGACCCGTATCACTTTGCGTTTACCGGGATTACTCAGCCATATAATGAAAGGATTCTCAAAGATGCTTTATTGAATAATATCACTCACTTCCTTACAGAACTGGGGACAGGTTTCGCCTATGTAGGTAAAGAGTATCGTTTAGAGATTGGAAAGACAGAGAATTTTATAGACTTGCTTTTCTATAATCTTAACCTGTCGTGCTATGTGGTGATTGAAGTAAAGATAGGCAAGTTTGAATTTAGCGACATAGGTCAGTTGGGTGGGTATGTTGTGGCTTGTAACCATCAACTTAGAAAAGAAGGTCGTGACAATCCTACCATCGGACTGCTTATATGCAAAGAGAAGGACCGTGTACAGGCTCAATATGCACTGGAATCAAGCAGCCAGCCTTTGGGCATTTCTGAATATGACCTTGAAAAATTCTATCCGGAGAAAGTAGAAGGTACCATACCTACAATTGAGGAGATCGAAGCAAAATTGAGTGAGAGAAATGAAGAATAAAGCGGACATACTTGAAGGTAACATATCAAGGGAAATTTTAGATATGTTGCTTCGTGATCATACTTAACTATTGTTATTGAAAAGTAAGACATATGTATTGCGCAAATGTATATAAGATAATGTTTGGATGCCGTGCCGTTGTCTATTAGGATTTTCATAGGGCTGTCGGGGCAGCTTGGAGATTCCGAGTGAGGTCCCAGGTCAAGCCGGGGATGATGGCTACGACGCAAAATAGCAGCCGTTTCCCATCATTCCATCACTTCCATCAACTAATAGAAGTTTTGTTTATTCATCCCGTAGATAAAGAACCGGATTCTTAAATGCAGCCCTCCTCGCTTGAAGATAAACGGATAGGAAAGCAATGCTGGCAACAATTATAATAGCCAATATATAGATCCAGTATGTAGAGTTCAGGCGATAGGAATAGCTCATAATAATGGCATCGTTTATTATAATAGAAAGGATAATCCCTATAACACTTGCTGCTACTACTATTTTGAGGTACCGATAGATGTGACGACGGATTTCTTCACCGCTTGTTGCCCCGAAAACTTTCCGGACAGCCGAATCCTTCCTATGCAATGATATATAATAAGTGCTCATTGCAACCAAGCCAAGAACGGTCAATAAAAGGGCAAGCAATGCATAAATCACTACCATTGACAATATTGCTTTCGTAGGAGATAACGATTTCTCGTAATAACTATCGATATATCCAGCTGTTTTTGGTAGTGCATAATCATAATTGGTGTCCGAA
>SUYP01000012.1 GCA_015060395.1 Bacteroidales bacterium | reverse complement strand
CCTTTCACGACGAGTTTTAGCCATAAAAAATAACTTTGATGAAAACGTTTTCATCAAAGTTATTGTATCTAATTGTTTTTTAAATAATTACAAAGGTTTCACCAACCATTTTTGGCAATTATACCTTATAATATTTTAGCTGGCTATTGGTGGACGATTTCTCCCATCAATAGCCAGCTAAATTCTTGAACGTCAGTAAGATACGTTACACGATACAATTCAGTGAGAATCCGATGAAGTTGTCAATTACGGTCTCGCAGAGAGGTTCGATAGTCTCGCGCGGATTTGTTGTGGCGAGACCTATGACATGTGCACCTGAAGCGCGTCCTGCGTTGATTCCATGAAGGGAATCTTCGAATACATATGTGTCTTCAGGAATGCCTCCGAGGATTTCCATACCTTTGAGGAAACATTCCGGATCCGGCTTTGATCTAGAGAAATGCTCACTTGTAAGGACTGCGTCCACAAGCTTCCAAAGCTCCGGATGGGCCTTCCGTACATTCTTCATCTTCGGTTCATTGGAACTGGTCACGATTGCCATCGGGATGCCTGCAGCTTTCAGCTCCTTCATAAATCCCTCTGCACCGGGAATATATCCGTATGTCATATTCCGCTCGAATTCGTTGAGCATCGGCACGATTTCCTCCTGCTCCCTGGTCATCCCGTCGAAATACTTCCCGAAAATCTGTACCAGCGTCTGCCCTTTGATTGTGCGCCCGAAATCTTCCAGCCCAAGATAATCCTTACCGATCTTGTTCCAGAATTCCGTATATTGGGTCTCGGTGTCAGCGAGGACACCGTCAAAATCGAATAATACTATCATATCAATGGCTTTGTAAGGGCTGTCTTGAGCTGCTCGTCATAACGGAGACGGACCTTCACTCCAGCTTCCTGGAACCAATAGCGCGTTGCGAGCTCTTCCTCAATGAACGGAACGATCTCATCCTTCTTCAGACGTATGAACCTTTCCTTGTCCATCTCGAGGGCCTTTTCGAGGGCTTCCAGCTCGGTTTTCATAGATTCTGCCAGACCGTCTTTCACAAGTTCCTTCTTCATCTGGTCGTAGAGGGTCTTTGCGCTGCTGCGGTAGTCGAATTCCTGGGTCTTTGCAAAGCGGATGAAATCCTCGAAGTCCTCATCTGAGAAATGGAAGTCATCGACTGCCGGAATGCTCTCGTGCCTTCTTGAATAATCTATCACATACTGGTCTATCACACCTCCGAGCACAAGGGCATAGACAAGCCTGCTGTAGTCAGGGACATCAATATCCACGTCAGGGGTGATTCCGCCACCGTCCCTTACGATACGTCCGCCTGCCGTCTTGAATTCACGGGTGAGCGAATCAGGAATATGTCCGACGCTTCCGTCTTCGTTGCGGCTCGAATAATCGATGGCCTGGACGCAACGTCCGCTAGGGGTGTAATATTTAGCTGTCGTAACCTTCATCTGTCCGTTGTATGGCAGAGGCTTGATGGACTGCACAAGTCCCTTTCCATAGCTCCTCTTGCCCATAATTGTTGCACGGTCCATATCCTGGAGAGCTCCGGATACGATCTCCGATGATGATGCCGAGCCTGAATCAATCATAACGATGAGAGGAATCTCGGTGTCAAGTGGCTCTGATTCAGTGCGATACTCTCTTGCCGATTCTTCCGTATTCCCTTTTGATGTCACCACCAGTGAGCCCTTAGGAACAAAGAGGGACACAATGTTGATGGCCTCGCTCATAAGTCCGCCGCCATTGCCGCGAAGATCGAGGACAAGCCTTTTCATCCCCTGCTTCTTCAATTCCTGGAACTTGCTGCGGATCTCTCCCGATACGTTTTCTGTGAATCCGCTCTGAAGGATATAACCCGTGGTGTCGTCGAGCATACCGGCATATTCGATGTCCGGGAAGTGGATGCGCTCGCGTACCACCGGAATGTCAAGAGTGTCTCCGGTGCGTACCTTCTTGACCTTGAACACTACAGTCGTTCCCGGCTTTCCCTTCATCCTGTCGCTGCTTTCCTTTGTCTCCAGTCCTTTTGTCGGAACTCCGTCGATCTCGATGATTTCGTCACCGCACTGAAGCCCGTATTTCTCGGCAGGAGATCCGGCGTACGGCTCGTTTATGATCACATTCTCATCCTTCTTCTTGTGAATGATGGCTCCTATGCCTCCGTATGTCTTTGAAAGCATCATCTGAAGGTCTTCATTCTCTTCTTCGGGAATATAGACCGTATATGGGTCAAGCTCTTCGAGCATAGCATCGACGCCAGCCCTCATAATCCTGTCGAGCGGGAGGGTGTCAACGTATGAACGGTTGAGTTCCTTGAGTATAGAATTGTGGATCTCGCTCCATTGTCCGAGCTTGAAGTTCTGTGACTGTGCCTTTGCTGTGAATGCTGCCGAAAGGACTACGGCAAAAGCCATTGATAGGGTTATAATAAATCTTCTCATTTCCGGTTTGAAATTTGCGATTCTGATGCTCCGCATATATGATGCCACAAAAATACGAATTATTTTATACCTTTGCAGAGGTTTTTAGTAGTAAAAGAATATGAAATTGGTTTTTGCAACGGGCAATATCGGAAAATTGCGTGAAGCGTCTGAAATCCTTGGCGAGGGCTTTGAGCTCGTTTCCCTTGCACAGGTGGGTATGACAGAGGATATACCTGAGACAGGAAAGACATTGAGAGCTAACTCTTTGCAGAAGGCTCAGTATCTTTATGACAAGGTGGGATGTGACTGCTTTGCGGATGATACCGGCCTTGAAGTGGATGCTCTCGGTGGTGCTCCGGGAGTATATACCGCAAGATATGCTGGTGAAGGCAAGGACTTCAATGCCAATATGGACAAGGTCCTGTATGAACTTTCGGTCTGTGAAAAAGAAGCAAAGATGGCCGAAGCTATGGGACTCAAGGTCAAGCCGGTTTCCCGCAGGGCGCGTTTCAAGAGTGTCATCACATTGATTGTCAATGGTGAGATCAAGATGTTCGAAGGTGCCCTCGAGGGTGAGATATCCCGCGAAAAGTCAGGTAACGGCGGCTTCGGATATGATCCTATATTCATTGCAGATGAATATCCGGGGAAGACTCTTGCCGACATAACGGAAGAAGAGAAGAATGCCATTTCCCACAGAGGCAAAGCCCTCCGCGCAATGGCTCAGTGGCTGAAGGACCGCTCCTGATTTTCCCTGGCTCTGTCCTTTCGAGTGCAGTCTCCTTTGGTCATTTCGAGTGAGGTATCTTCCCTTGTCGTTTTGAGCGAGGCCTCTTCTTTTGTCATTTCGAGCGAGCGTAGCGAGTCGAGAAATCTAAACAATGATTATATGACAACAAACACCGAACTCATAGTTCTCCATACCACCAAGTTCGGTGAGAACTCTCTCGTCGTCCATACCCTCAGCAAGGAATATGGACGGCGAAGTTTTCTAGTAAGGGGAGTGGGGAAGAAGTCTATGATGACGCTTTTCCTGCCTCTTAACGTGCTGGAGGCCGATATCGTTGACACAGGCAGGTCGAGTCTCTATACCGCAAGGAATATTACTGCCAAGCATCCTCTTCTGGGAGTGAGGAACAATATCTTCAAGAACTCCATCACGATGTTTATGAGCGAGGTCCTGTATCGTGTGGTCAAGGAAGGAACTTCCGAGCAGGGACTTTTCGAATGGTGCGAGAAGGATATCCTCCTTCTGGATGCCATCAGCACCGATTTCAGCAATTTCCATATCCGTTTCCTTCTTGAACTGACTGTCACCCTCGGCTTCAGTCCCGAAGCGAAGGATCTCCTGCCCTTCGTCGGAGATCACTATCAGATAGTAGAGAAGTTTATGACTCTCTCCTTCGCCGAATCGATGCTCATCCCTCTCAACGGTCAGGTCCGCAACGAAATCGCCGAAGAAATCCTCCGCTATATCGAATTCCACACCGAATCAGCCGTGAATGTAAATTCTCTGAGAGTCCTGCACGAACTCTTCGCTTGATCTGCCCTCTGGTCATCTCAAGCGGCTATTTATTGTCATTTCGAGCCACTTATTATTGTCATCTCAAGCGACTATTTATTGTCATTTCGAGCGGGCGAAGCGAGTCGAGAAATCTCTCCCCAAAGCATTCCTGCAGAAACGACAAGCCTGCTGTGGCTCGCTCCGCAGAAGCGTATGGAAATGCTTCGCTCGCTCACAGCAGGCTTTGTCTGTAGATGCCTGACTGATGGCTTGAGGTCTGATTGATGGTTGGTGCCTTGTGTGGGCTTATGGTTCTAGTGAACTTTCCTTGTCCTAAATTCACCAGAACTCCTCAAAAGCAGCAGAATCAGACTTCAAATCAAGGTTCTAATGAGGTTTATAGCCATAACCTTCACTAGAACTGATTGGGCGATTCCTCTTCCGGTCATTTTGTCTTTCACAGGCCATATAACAGGCCTTTTTTCTGGCCACGGTGTCATTTTGATGTGAGCGGGCCAAGAAAACGCCTTTTACCCTGGCCGTGAGAGTTGCAAGTTGAAAGATAATGATAATATGTGTCACGCCGGTAACTCAGAATCACTGATCTTAGACGTGTTTCCTCCAAACATACACCTCTATTCCGTACAGACCGGCACAAAGCAGGCAGAGCAGCCTTCAGGCTGAGCTGCGGAGCCTGCTTTGAACCGCTGGCCTTCGTATTTGCCAGCGGTGTTGCCTTGCACCTGCTGCATTTTTGCTATGAAACTGCCCGCGGTACCCTTTAAAAACGGGGTACCTAGCGCACTTTCACAGGTTTAGTGCTCCAGGTCCCCAACTAATGAGGCGCTTCTCAAAATATTTCTCAGAAACGACCAAGCCTGCTGTGAGCGAGCGAAGCATATCCCTATGCTTCTGCGGAGCGAGCCACAGCAGGATTGGTCTGTATGTGTTTGATCGATACCTTGATGTCTGATTGATGGTCTGTATGTGTCCAGAGGTCTGATTGATGGCTGGTGCTTTGTGTGGGTTTATAGTTCTAGTGAACTTTCCTTGTCCTAAATTCACCAAAACTCATCAAAAGAAGCAAAATCCGTCTCAAAATCAAGGTTCCAGTGAAGTATATGGGCAGAACCTTCACTAGAACTGGTTCATAACAGATCAATCAAATAGTAGGATACGGAACTGCGTTCCGGTATGTAGCGGTGATACAATAATATGATGATTTATGGTGCACCGGTCAAGGAAAATGGACATTTTACCTCTGCATCTGAACCGGTGCTACAAGAATTCCCTGATTTGTGACACACCGTTTGCCTGATCCATAATGCAGATGACAACGCCCGCTTTGGCTTGCTCCGCGGAAGCATATCCATACGCTTCTGCGGAGCGAGCCACAGCAGGATTGGTCTGTGAATGGTTGATTGATGGTTGATGAGTTGTGTGGATTATGAGGTCTAAGGTCATAACCTTCACTAGAACCGATTGAAATCAGGTTTGAAATAGAACGATACACAATACCGCCTGTGAGCGAAGGAAGCATTTCCCTTTTTTCTGCTTCCTGAGCCACAGACGGTATTGTGTATATCGATGATTCTCTAGACTTCCGGCCAGATATAGACCTTGTCGGAGCGGCGGAGACGGGTCTCTTCGATCGCGCGGCAGGCATTCTCGCTGCAGCCGTCTCCGCAGAGGCCGAGCTCTTCCTCCCGGGCTCCCGGAACCACCTTGCTCCAGTCGATAGGGATCGAGCAATATACCCCTTTGCCGGCTTCCTGGACAGGTTTCAGATCGACGCGGATCTCTGGAACGATGTATTCCACGCAGCCTGAGGTCGGGCCTATGATGAGGATCTTGTCTCCGATCTTGAGAGGATTCGATTCCACAAGGATTTCCGCTACTCCCAGCTTTCCGAACCAGTTTGTGACCTTTCCGCAGTATGCCTTCTTGCGTGTAGCCGTGCTTCCGTAAACATCGCACCACTCTCCCATACGAGCTCCCTGATAGTATCCGTCCCAGAAGCCTCTGTTGAACACTTCCTCCAGCTCCTTCTTGAACGATGTTCCCAGCTCCGGTGTATATGTACCGTCGCAGACTGCATCTGCAGCACGGCGGTAGCACGAAGCCACTCTCTTCACATATTCAGCCGAACGGGCGCGTCCCTCGATCTTGAACACGGTCACTCCCGCGTCGATGATCTTGTCCATAAACTCTATGGTACACAGGTCCTTAGGTGACATTATATATTTGTTGTCGATCTCCAGTTCCATTCCTGTCTCCCTGTCCTGGACCTTATATGCCCTGCGGCAGAGCTGGTAGCAGGAACCACGGTTTGCCGATGCTCCGTACTCGTGAAGACTGAGATAACATTTGCCCGAAATAGCCATACAGAGCGCTCCGTGAGCGAACATCTCGATCTCTACAATCCTTCCTGAAGGACCACATATCTGCTCCTGGTCGATGATTCTCTTGATCTCCTTGACCTGCCCGAGATTAAGTTCGCGTGCCAGCACGATCACATCGGCGAACTGGGCATAGAATCGCAGTGCCTCGACATTGGAAATGCTCAACTGAGTGGAAATATGCACCTCCACTCCAATCTGACGGGCATACAGTATCGCGGCCATATCCGATGCGATGACGGCTGTGATGCCTGCCGCCTTGGCTGCATCCAGAGTACGCCTCATATCTGCGAGGTCCTCTCCGAAAAGAGCGATGTTGAGGGTCAGATATGTCTTTACGTTATGCTCGGAACAGATGCGGACAATCTCCGCAAGGTCAGTGATCTTGAAATTATTGGCCGAATGCGACCTCATATTGAGTTTCTCCACTCCGAAATATACCGAGTCGGCACCGCCCTGTATGGCTGCGTGCAGGCATTCGAAGTTACCCGCAGGCGCCATAATTTCCAAAGTATGCTTGTCGGCTGCTTCGATGTCTGAAGACATCTCGCTGACGCGAGTGGCACGGCGCTGATGCGCCTTGTTATCAGTTGATTTCTCCATTATTGAGGTGATGATTATTTCGTTCTTCCTATAAGTTTCTTCGCGTAGTTTTCCAGAAGAGCGTATGCTTCCGGCTTGAGGCCCAGTCCTGCGGCGTGTTCCATAGCCCGGCTGTGGAGCCTTGTGATTTCCGCCGTGGCCTCTTCTCCGATATTCAGGTCGTCATATATCGCCTTGACTGTCTGGATCTTGGCCTCTTTTTCTTCTTCGGTTCCGACAGGCATTGCCATAGCTGCAATGAGTTCCTCCCGTCTGTCTTCCGCTTTTTCGAATGCCCGGGTCATAAGCCAGCTCTTCTTGTTGTTCACGATGTCGCCTCCGATGGCCTTGCCGAATACCTCCGGATCGGCATACGTATCCAGCCAGTCATCCGCGATCTGGAAAGCCAGGCCGAGATCATATCCATATCTGTAAAGGAGGTCGCAGTCCTGTGCGGAAGCACCGGCTATGAGGGCTCCCATCTTGGCCGCGCAGGCTATCAGGACAGCTGTCTTGAGGCCTATCATCTTGAGATAGTCCGACATAGGAACACATTCAAGATCCTCGAAATCCATATCGTACTGCTGCCCTTCGCACACCTCTGCGGCTGTCTTCGAAAACAGTTCCAATGCTTCAGGAAGCACTTCTGCCGGTGCTTTTGCTATGAGCTTGTAGCTTTCGATAGACATCACATCTCCCGAAAGGATGGCCGTATTTTCGTCCCATTTCCGATATACGGTAGGTACTCCGCGGCGCACATCCGCCTTATCCATAATATCATCGTGGATAAGGGTAAAGCTGTGGAATACTTCAAGGGCAGCAGCGGGAGAGAGGATCTCCTTGCAGAACTCATCCTTGTACAATGCGTATGTAGTAAGGCAGAGTCTGGGACGGATACGCTTTCCTCCGATCTCCATCATATATCTCAACGGATCATACAGTCCTGCGGGCTCGTAAGTGAATGTGAGATTGTCGAACAGCTCCTTCAGAGCATCATTGATATGGTTTTCCTGTATCATAAATTGTGTCTATATCCTACAAAGGTAATGATAAAAACGGAAATTCTTTATCTTTGCATTTCAAACAATGAACAGGATATGACAATCAAGGGACAGGCAACGGTTGTAAAACATACGGGAAGCCATTATCTGCTTTCCCGGCTGCCTCAATGGAATCTTTTCCCGGCGGTGCTCAGGGGAAAGATCAGACTCAAGGGCAGCACGGCTACTAACCCAGTGGCCGTGGGCGATATAGTTAATTTCGAGGCAGAGGTTCCGGATGGTACAGTTGATAATGAACTCGCCGGATACGTGACATCGGAGAATGCGGCTGTCATCACCTCAGTCGAGCCCCGCAGGAACTATCTCATCCGCAAATCCACCAATCTTTCGCGTCAGTCACATATCATTGCGGCCAATCTTGACCGTGCATTCATCATTGCTACGATAGATTATCCCGAGATCAAGCTTCCGTTCCTCGACCGCATACTTGTAACCTGCGAGGTGTATAATGTGCCGGTGACCATAGTCCTTAACAAAGTCGATCTTTACCGTGAGTCACATAAGGAAATGCTTGAGGCCTTTCACGAGATATATGAGGGAGCCGGATATCCTGTGATGGAGGTCTCGGCTCTGACTGGAGAGGGGATTGATGCCCTCAGAGATGCCTGCAAGGGCAATGTATCCCTGTTTTCAGGTGTATCCGGCGTGGGTAAGTCATCGCTTATCAAGGCCCTTGACCCTTCGCTCGATCCTCGTGTAGGAGAGATTTCCGATGTACACCTTCAGGGAAAGCATACCACTACCTTTTATGAAATGTATGCCCTCTCTTCCGGAGGCTTCATAGTCGATACTCCGGGTCTGCGTGGCTTTGGTCTTGTTGACTTGAAAAAGGAAGAGATCGCCCTGTATTTCCCCGAAATGCTTAAGGCTTCGGAAGGGTGCCGTTTCGCCCCTTGCACGCATACGCACGAGCCGGGATGTGCCGTGAAAGAGGCCGTAGAGGCCGGAGAAATCAGTTATGACAGGTATTCTTCATATCTGGGAATGCTGGATGAGGAGGGCAAATACAGGTAGTTGTCATCCTGAACGTAGTGGACTTTTCAATGAAAGCAATCAACAAAGACATCCTCAAACTGGCCATACCAAGCATTCTGGCCAATATCACCGTCCCTATTGTGGGAATGGTGGATATTGCCGTGGCAGGTCATCTTGATACCCAGGCGGCAGTTATGATCGGAGGTATAGCCATAGGTACGATGCTCTTCGACCTCCTTTATTGGAATTTCGGATTTCTCCGTGTCGGTACGGGTGGACTTACGGCTCAGGCCTTCGGAAAAGGGGACCGGAAGGAGTGCGCGACTATATTCGCGAGAGCCATAGGGATATCTCTGGCCTGTGCATTGGTTCTGATAGCGATACAATGGATATTTGTCAAGGCGGCCTTCCTGGTGGTTGACTGTACCTCGGAAGTACGGGCTCTGGCTTCGCAATATTTCTTCATCCGTATATGGGCGGCCCCGGCGACATTGAGCCTTATGGCCTTCAAAGGCTGGTTCATCGGTATGCAGGACAGTGTGAGCCCGATGATTACGGACCTGACTGTCAATGGAATGAATGTTCTGATGAGCTTCGTTCTGGCTCTTGGAATAAAGGCTGTAGGCTATGAGGGAATGGGATTTCCAGGTATAGCGGCAGGCACAGTGGCCGCTCAGTATTCGGGTCTTCTGGTGGCAGTCCTTCTGGCTGTATTCAAATATAGGCGGAACACCTTCTCGACCCTCAGCCTTTCCGATCTGAAAGGAGTCTTCAAGGGTAGCGAGACCAGGCGTTTCTTTGTGATGAACACCGATCTTTTCGTCCGCTCACTCTGTTTTATCGCCATCTATATAGGCTTTACAGTGATATCTGCCCGTTATGGTGACCTTCTGCTTGCCGTCAGCTCCATAATGATGAAACTGCTGATGATATTCTCATATTTCACCGACGGATTCGCATACGCAGGAGAAGCGATGACAGGCAAATATATCGGAGCGAAGGATGCCGTGATGCTCCGTCAGACAGTGAAATGGACCTTTGTATGGAGTATGGGTATCGCTCTGATATTCATTGGTATATATCACTTTGCGGGTGTGCCTCTTCTGAGGATGATGACCTCTGATGTGACGGTTGTAGAGGCATCCCGGGAATATCTGCCTTGGCTGCTTCTGATGCCTGTAATAGGCTGTGCTGCATTCACCTGGGACGGAATATATATAGGTGCCACAGCCTCCAAGGCCATCCGCAATTCGATGCTCTGGGCTGTGGTGGGATTTACGGCTGTATGGTTCATCGGCATAGCCTGCCTGAATTGGCTGTCGCCTGGTATTGGCCTTGATTCTGCCACTGCCGGAAGCCTTCCTGCTTCCGGATCAGATGTTTCCGGTGCAACAGATTACGGGCGTATTGCAATGCATATCCTGATGGCCGCATATTTCGCCCATCTGCTAGCCCGAACCATCTATCTTTCCGCAAAATACCGTAAGGTTGTACATATCTAGTTTCGGGCGCTGGCGCGCAATGTGCTGATCTGCAACTTATTACGTGAAATGCCTGCTGCACAGATGCAGCAGGCATTTCACGTAAGCTATTGGTTCATAGTGAGTTGTGTGCCATCGTCATCGGATGCCGTACTTCTTCAGTATCTTCAGGATAGGCTTGCGGATGGACTGTGCCCAGAGGGTGTAGCCGTAGTCGGACGGGTGGATTCCGTCAACGGATGTGGAGTGCATTTTGTCTGTGGCGTTGGTCTGTATGAAATAGACGTCGTCATATTTCTTTACGGCTTCTTTCATAAGTTTCTCTGCCATAGCCTGTTTCGCACTTTCCTTGTCCTCGACGCTCTGACTGAAGTTGCGGCCCTCGCGGTAGATTGTCTGCTGGAAGATGAGCGGCTTGCCAGGATGTGCTGCCTGGATCTTTTCGATGAACGGGAAGAGCCTTTCCTCGATCATCTTTGCATCAGGGTTGGAGAAGCAGTCGAATACGAATGCATCCACCTCAGCGTCGCAGAGGACGTCAGCAAAGTACGGCTGCATCTTGCAGTTGCCGCTGCATCCGAGACTCAGGAACTGCAGGCCGGTCATACGCATAAGCTGCATAGGATAGCTCATACCGGGACGGCTGGTGCTGATGCCCTGGGTATAGCTGGATCCGAAGATACCGATGCGGTGGCGGAACGGTGAGTCGATGGCTTCAATGACGGCACCTTCCTGTACGCCGATCTTTACGGAATATTCCTCGCTGTAGATCGGGAGATAGAGCATACACTCCTTCATAGTGTCGTCCATATCCTTGATCAGCACCAGATTCTGGTCTTCCTTTCCTGCAGAATTGGCCTTTGAAGCTGCGTAGAGCCATTCCCCGTCCTTCTTGATGTAAAGGTCATAACCTCTGAGTGATACACCCATAGTATTGACTCCCTTGTTCATATATCCGTATTCTGTTAGTACGGATATTACGCTCGAATTTGTCTTGAAAAGTACTGCCAGACCGGCTGAGCTGCGCACCTGATTGTTCTCGCCCTTTGTGAATCCCTTGTATTTCAGGGTATCGACCCTGTGATATGGATTCGGGGTGTCCTTGAGTATCTTTCCGATCAGGTTGAGTTCGGAAGCTTCTGTGAAATAATACTTTACGTTTTTAGGGGTCTGCGCGCAGAGGACAGTGGAGATCACGGCCAGAGCGATGAGGGTCAAAAGTCTTTTCATTATCTTGCTGTTGTATGGTTTCAAAAATACAAAGCGAATTTAGTGATTTTTATCATTCTTTGCTACCTTTGTCTCTGTTTGCCGCATAAATTTGAAGCAGATTGATTTGAAAGTGGATTGAATATGGGGTTATACTCATTCTATAGAATAAGCAAACCTTCGAAGGAGACTGTTTCTCCCGAGAATGTGGAAAGTACTTATAAGTCATTGCGCAACAGGACGTTCTGGGGTGCAACCGTCGCATACAGCCTTTACTATGTATGCAGGATGAGCATAAACGTTGTCAAGCAGCCTCTGATCGATGATGGCATCCTTTCCGCCGGCCAGCTGGGCCTGATCGGGTCGGCCCTTCTTTTCGTATATGCCGTAGGAAAGTTTATGAACGGATTCATTGCCGATTATTGCAATATCCGTCGCTTTATGGCCACCGGACTTTTCATCTCGGCTCTGGTGAATCTCATTATGGGTGCCTTGGGCCTTTTCAGCAATATGCTTCCTACAATGCTGATATTCATATCGTTTGCCATACTCTGGGGAGTAAACGGATGGATGCAGTCTATGGGATCGGCCCCCGGCGTTATATGCCTTTCCAGATGGTTCCCGCAGTCGAAGAGAGGTTCGTATTACAGCCTTTTCAGCACAAGCCCCTATATCGGCGAATTCATTTCTTATAATATCCTTGCGGTCGTAGTAGGGTGGCTGGGATGGCAGTCCGGCTTCATTGCAGCCGCTGTGGCAGGACTTGCCGGAGCACTTCTGATCCTGGTTTTCGTGTCGGATACTCCCGAAAGCAGAGGCCTGCCTTCGGTGCAGGAACTTTCCGGTGAGAAGCTGACCAAAGAGGACCAGATGCCGACCAGGGAGCTGCAGAAGATGATACTCCGTCATCCCGGAATATGGGTCATAGCCCTGTCCAGCGCATTCATATATATAATCAAGTATGCCATAGCGGGTTGGGGAGTCCTTTTCCTTCAGAAGGCAAGAGGATTCGAACTTGCGGAGGCCTCGCAGGTCATTGCCTTTTCTGCAGTATCCGGGGTGTTGGGAACCGTGCTGGCAGGATGGCTTTCGGACAGGATGTTCAACGGTGACAGGGCCAAGCCTGCCGTTTTATCCGGAATTATCAGCACTTCGTCGCTGATTCTCTTCCTGTTCGTCGGTGGAGGCTTTGTTCTTAACATCTTTTATGTATCTTTGTTCAGTTTGTCAACAGGTGTCCTGTACTGCATCGTGGCAGGGCTTATGGCTGTTGACATAGTTCCGAGAAAGGCCACGGGAGCGGCCCTCGGAGTGGTGGGCATATCAAGCTATGTGGCTGCAGGACTGCAGGACATCACCAGCGGATATCTGATCCAGGGATTTACCTCTCAGGTAAATGGCGTTGATGTATATGATTTCGGGCCCGTATCCTGGTTCTGGGTTGTCGCATCAGTGATTTCTTTTGTTCTCCCTGTGGTGAACTGGAAGAAGATGAAGCCGCAGGGCGTTGCTCCTCAAAATGACAAATCTAACTAATAACTATAGAATATGACATTACATATCAGCATTGAATACAGGACAAACTGGGGCGAGGAAATCGTCCTTTGTCTTGGTGGCAAGCGCTATCCGCTCGCGTATGTGGCTGATGGCCTCTGGCAGGGCGAGATCGCCCGTTTCAATCCGGAGAAGGCGGCAGAATACGGTTATGAGGTAGTCCGTGACGGCGCTGTTGTCCGTACTGAGTGGAAGAAGCATCAGATTGCGCTTCCTGAAGGCGTCGAACCGAAGGAACTTACTGTCATTGACAGATGGATTGACCGTCCGGCGGATTCTCCATTCTATTCTTCCGCATTCACAGACGCTATTTTCGGCCGTAAGGCAGCTAAGGCGAAGAAGGCTCCAAAGGGTGCGAATCTGCTTCTTCAGGTAGCCGCTCCGGCAGTCAGACCTAATGAGGTCCTGGCCATTACAGGAAGCGGAAAGGCATTCAAGAACTGGACTAAGGTCGTTCCGTTTGATGCTGCCGGATTCCCGGTATGGACTCTTGCCCTCAATGTGGCGGAGACTTTTGAATATAAGATTCTCATTGCGGACAAGGAGACCCTTGCTCCGGTGGCTTGGGAGGATGGTGATAACAGATGGTTTGCAGAACTTACTGAGGCTGACGGGTTTACTGTCAAGGCTGACCTGCAGGTAAGTTTCAGCGGACGCAGGTGGAAGGGTGCCGGTACGGCCATTCCGGTGTTCGCTCTCCGCAGCGATGATGACTTCGGCGTAGGTGAGTTCTATGACCTCAAGAAGATGGTGGACTGGGCTGCATCTACAGGACAGAGCGTCCTTCAGCTTCTTCCTATCAACGATACCACGATGCTTCATACCTGGGAGGATTCATATCCATACAATCCTAACTCTACTTTCGCTCTTCACCCTCAGTTCCTGCATCTCCCTGCAGCCGGTGTGAAGGTCGATGAGGCTTATAAGGCACTTCAGGCGGAGCTCAACGCTCTCGACCAGATCGACTACGAGCGTGTGAACAATGCGAAGCTCGAGCTTCTCCGCGGAGCTTTCGATAAGACATTCAAGAAGCTTTCTGCAACCAAGGGATATCAGGCTTTCGTAAAGAAGAATGCCGGATGGCTTCTTCCATACGCAGCATTCTGCGTGCTTCGTGACCAGAACGGCACTCCTGACTTCACGCAGTGGAAGAGCTATGCGAAATATAACAAGAAGAAAGTCGATGCATTCTGCGAAGAGCACAAGTCAGAAATCGATTTCTGGTGCTTTGTCCAGTATCATCTTGACCTTCAGCTTTCAGAGGTCTGCGAATATGCTCATTCAAAGGGAGTTGTATTCAAGGGTGACCTTCCTATCGGAATCAGCCGTACCAGCGTGGATGCCTGGCTTTATCCTGAGCTCTTCCATATGGATTCACAGGCTGGAGCACCGCCTGATGCATTCTCTGCAGACGGCCAGAACTGGGGCTTCCCTACATACAACTGGGAGAAGATGGCTGAGGATGACTTCGCTTGGTGGAAGGCTCGTCTTGCGAAGATGTCGGAGTACTTCGACGCATTCCGTATCGACCATATCCTCGGATTCTTCCGCATCTGGGAGATTCCTCTCTGGACAAAGAGCGGCTTGAACGGCTACTTCAACCCAGCACTCCCATATCCTGCACACGAGCTTCAGGCTCAGGGATTCGATGTGAACGAATTCGACCTCTTCCTTCAGGATCCGCGTCAGGAGGGTCATTACCATCCTAAGATCGGTGCAAAGCAGACTCAGGCTTATTATGTGCTTGATGCATACCGCCGTGCCGCTTTCGACCGTCTCTATGATGACTTCTTCTATCGTCGCAACAACGAGTTCTGGAAGGACAAGGCAATGCAGAAGCTTCCAGCCCTCCTTGATTCGACAGGAATGCTTGCCTGCGGTGAGGACCTTGGAATGATTCCTGCTACAGTGCCTCAGGTGATGGATGATCTTCGCATCCTTTCGCTTGAAATCCAGCGTATGCCTAAGTCAGTAGAGGAGACATTTGCTCATCCTGCAAACTATCCTTATCTTTCAGTCTGCACGACTTCGACACACGATATGAATCCTATCCGTGCCTGGTGGGAGGAGGATCGTCAGGTTACAAATGACTTCTGGCAGATGATTCTCGGCAACCAGGGCGAGGCTCCATATTTCTGCGAACCTTGGATCTGCCGTCAGATTCTCGAGCAGCACGTATGGTCTCCGGCAATGCTGACCATCCTTCCTCTTCAGGACTGGCTTTCAATGGATGCTCAGCTCCGTCGCGAAGATCCTAATGCAGAGCGTATCAATGTTCCTGCAAACTCACGTCACTACTGGCGTTACCGTATGCATCTGACTCTCGAGCAGCTTGCTGCTGCGGATGAGTTCAATCAGGCTCTGACAGATATGATTGCTGCAAGCGGCCGCTGCTAGTTCCGCTGGAGCGTAAACCGTTGATTTATAGGTTTATATGTATAATGCCTGCTGTAAGATTACAGCAGGCATTATGTGTAAGTAGCTGATGCTCAGCGAGATGTGTGGCAGGTGCTATCTCTCCAGCCATTTGAGGAAATCGTCCACACGGGAACGGCTTACCGTCATTTCAAACGATGATGCCGGCTCTGCAACTATGCGCAGTCGTCCTCCGGCCTGCTTGATGATACTTTTGATAGCCTTCAGCGACACTATGCAGCCTCTGGATATGCGGAAGAAATATTCTGGATTGAATTCTTCGCTTATCACATCGAGTGACGAGTCGATTATATATCTCTGTTCGTCGAATGTGACCAGATAGTTGTTCTTTTCCTCAGAATATACGTATGCTATGTTCGAGGTCAGCAGTGGTACGATACGGTCATTGAACCTTACGATATATCTTTCCTTGTATTCTTTCTTGGCAGAAGTTCCGTTTCCGATTGCCTTCAGCAGAGCCTCGGCGTCGATCTGTCCTCCGCTCATCCGGCATCGTGCCACAGCCCTTTTCAATGAATCCGGTTCTATAGGCTTGAGCAGGTAGTCGATGCTTCCGGCTTCGAATGCCTTCAGAGCATAACTGTCGTATGCGGTAGTCATTATGACCTTGGCTTTGACATTTACCTGGCGGAAAATCTCAAAACATTCTCCGTCAGACAGTTCCACATCCATAAATATCACATCAACGGTATTGGCCGGATCCTTCAGCCAGGCTACCGTGCTTTTCACGGAAGAGGTGCATCCGATGATCTTTATATCAGGAAAATTCTGTGTCAGTACGCGCGTCAGGCTCTTCTGAGCCATTATTTCATCTTCTACGATAAGGACATTCATATTTTCTTATATTAAAGGCAGGGTTACACTATATTTATGTTCTGTATCTGTGATTTCTATCTGCTTGCCGGTAAGGTCGAGATACATCTGTCTTATATATTTCTGCCCTAATCCGGTTGAAGGGCTTTTGGTGACCTTAGGAATGACGTTGTTGCTGACCCTGATGTTGTCGCCGATGGCTTCTATCCTGATTATCAGCGGATTGTCTTCGCATACGGCATTGTGTTTTGTCGCATTTTCTATGAGCAGCTGTATCGAGCAAGGCAATATATGCCTTGACATAAGCTGTTCGGGCACATCAGTCTCCAACTCGAAACCTGCTGGGAATCTTTCTTTCAGAAGATCGACGTATAGCCCTACGAAAACGAGTTCCTCCCTAAGGGACACGATCATTTCTTCCTCGCTCTTGAGCATATATCTGTATATGCCTGCCAGCTTGTGCGTATAAGCGCTGGCCCTATCCGTTTTCTCTTCGCATATAAGGCAGTCGAGAATGTTTAGAGAATTGAACAGGAAGTGAGGGTTGACCTGATGCTTGAGCTTGACATACCTATATTGTGCCATATTGGCCTTCTCTCTTTCTTCCTGCATCTCGCTTTTGGCGCTGAGTGCATA
The DNA here is from genome assembly GCA_015060395.1 of Bacteroidales bacterium. Classification (GTDB taxonomy): domain Bacteria; phylum Bacteroidota; class Bacteroidia; order Bacteroidales; family UBA932; genus Cryptobacteroides. The sequence continues at coordinate 60,562 of SUYP01000012.1, read as the reverse complement.
ATTGACCATATACACGATGCAGTAAACCATAATCTGGGCAAGCAGAGAGGTGGCATAAAGAAGAGGGAACTCCTTGTTGAATACGTCTTTTATTCGGAATGAAAGGTCGAGGCCGACAAGTATGCTTTCCAGCAGCGCTCCGATCAGCATAAATGTAATGAATACCAGCACTTTGACCGGTCCAGACCATCTCTTTCCGTGTTTCTTGGAATATCTGATGTACAGGACGTTGATGCAGATGAGGGTGATGAGGGAGAAGGAGTTGGAGAAGACCTTTGTCGCAGTTCCGAACACATCGCCGCTGCTGAATCTGTCACTCGAAAATACGAGGACGATGCACAGGCGGAGGATGAATACTCCGCACATCGCAAGTATGAGCCAGGACAGGTACGGGGTGTCGATAAGATTATGCCTTTCCCGTTTTCTGACGTGGAAAATGGTCGTCATCGTCACAATGCCCCAGCCTAGGATCTCGGTGGTGAGGAAGGTTGACATAGCGTGAACTGCAAACGCCTGATCCATAAATGTCTGGAAAATCCTGGCACCGAGGTTTCCTATGAGATATCCGAGAATGTTCACCACAATGATGGTCGCGGCTGTGAGCTCGATGTTCATTCCGCGCTGAAGGCATACCATCATCGCCATCGTCATTGTCAGAATTGTCAGAAGCAGCTCATCCTCAATGCCTGCGAGCCTGCAGCTCAGGGCTACCACAGCGTGCAGCAAGGCAAAAATGTGGATGACGTAAGATGTCTTTATATGTCGTAAAGGGCTCATATACTGTCAAATCGACCCCTAAGATAGGCAATTTGCTCCGAATCTCCAATTTTTGTCATTTATTCGTCAGGAAAAACAGACAGTTCGTCGTTATCTTCCGACCGTTCGTCACTGGGGTTTCGCGCGTCTTATATATTATGATTATTTTCGCAGACTTCGTGTTTACATTAGAATTAATAACCAAAACCGCGATAAAATGCAAAAAGCGAAACTTACTTTCTGGCAGATGTGGAATATCAGCTTCGGATTTTTCGGAGTCCAGATCGCATATTCCCTTCAGAATGCCAATATCAGCCGCATCTTTGCGACTCTTGGAGCCGATCCGCACGATCTCAGCTTCTTCTGGATCCTTCCTCCCCTTATGGGACTTATCGTACAGCCTCTCGTAGGAAAATACAGCGATAAGACCTGGACACGTCTCGGAAGACGCATCCCGTATCTTTTCCTCGGTTCCATCATAGCCATCGCCGTTATGTGTATGCTTCCGAATGCCGGAAACTTCGGCCTTGCGGTAAGCGGCGCAATGATATTCGGACTTATCTCCCTTATGCTTCTGGACACTTCGATCAATGTCGCTATGCAGCCGTTCAAGATGCTTGTGGGCGATATGGTGAACGAGGAGCAGAAGGGTCAGGCATATTCGATCCAGAGCTTCCTCTGCAATGCGGGAAGCCTCGTGGGATATCTTTTCCCATTCATCTTCGCGTGGTTCGGAATCGCCAATACGGCACCTGAGGGACAGGTTCCTGACACTGTGAAATACGCATTCTACATCGGCGCAGCCATCCTTATCCTCTGTGTCCTTTTCACTACATTCAAGGTGAAGGAGATGCCTCCGAAGGAATATGCCGAGTTCCACGGCATCGATCCTGACAAGAAGGAAGAGAAGGCTCCGGGTATGCTTACCCTCCTCAAGGATGCTCCAAAGACATTCTGGACAGTGGGTATCGTGCAGTTCTTCTGCTGGGCTGCATTCCTCTATATGTGGACATATACCAACGGTGCGATCGCAGATACTTGCTGGGGTACTACAGACGTGGCATCCGAGGGATATCAGGAGGCCGGCAACTGGGTGGGAGTCCTCTTCGCTGTGCAGGCTGTGGGCTCTATGCTCTGGGCACTCGTGATCCCTAAGTTCAAGGATATCAAGGTTGCATACGTAGTCAGCCTCCTTATCGGAGCTGTCGGATTCGCATCCGTGTTCTTCCTCCACAACCAGTATGCCCTCATCGTATCCTTCCTCCTTATCGGAGCTGCCTGGGCTGCGATGCTTGCAGTGCCGTTCACACTTCTCACCAACTCTCTCTCAGGTGAACATATCGGTACATATCTCGGCCTCTTCAACGGTACCATCTGCCTTCCGCAGATCGCCGCTGCAGCTTGCGGAGGTCTTGTGCTGAAGCTCGTCGGAGGTGCACAGGTCAGTATGTTCATCGTTGCGGGAGTCCTCCTCGTCCTCGGTGCATTGTCAGTGCGTTTCGTGAAAGATGGAAAGAAAGCATAATATATTGAAATTCAATATTATATATTAATAAAAACAATCTACTAACCAAACAAAATTCTTTATGAATAGAATCAAGACACTATGCGCATCCTTCGTGCTTTCGTGCATTATGGGTGTGTCTGTATTCGCCCAGGGCGGATACGAGGTGAAAGGAGTAGTTGTTGACGCAATCGGTCCGATCATCGGTGCAACCGTGATCGAGCAGGGCACCACAAACGGTGCTTCTACCGGTCTTGACGGCGACTATGTCCTTACAGTTTCTAGCGCTGACGCAGTTATAGAGATCAGCTGCATCGGTTATGCTTCACAGCAGTTTGTGGCATCACAGGTGCCTGCGACAGTGACACTCAGCGAGGACACTCAGTTCCTTGATGAGGTAGTCGTAATCGGTTACGGTACTGTCAAGAAGGAAGATATGACAGGTTCCATCACAGCAATCAAGTCTGAGGAACTCAACCGTGGTGCTATGGTCAATACTCAGGATATGCTCAAGGGTAAGGTTCCTGGCCTCCTCATCACTCCTGGTGACGGTGGTCCTGGTTCAGGATCTACAATCCGTATCCGTGGTGCCGCTTCCCTCAACGCATCGAACGACCCTCTCATCGTAATCGACGGTGTTCCTATCGCTCGCGAAGGTGGTTACGGTATGTCCAACCCTCTTGATATGATCAATCCTAACGACATCGATTCATTCACAGTCCTCAAGGACGCATCTTCTGCTGCAATCTACGGATCACGTGCATCAAACGGTGTCATCCTCATCACTACAAAGAAGGGTAAGGGCAGCAAGCCTCAGGTTTCTTACAGCGGAAGTATGAGCGTGCAGACCAACTCACGTCAGCTTCAGGTGTTCTCACCAGAGGAGTTCCGTGGTTTCATCAAGGATACATACGGAATCTACTGGGAGGGCGACCAGCTTATGGGCGACACTTCGACTCCTGCAGGAAAGACTATCGCTTCACGTCTCAGCAAGGATACAAACGTGAACTATCAGGACATCATCTTCCGTACAGCGCTCACTCACGACCACAACGTGAGCCTCAGCGGTAACGTGAAGGACCGTATGCCTTACCGCGTTTCACTCGGTTATACTGACCAGATGGGTACGCTCGTAGGTTCGACATACGACAGAGGAACTCTTGATTTCAGCTTGTCTCCAAACTTCCTTGACAAGCACCTCACCCTCAACCTCAACGCCAAGGGTGTTTACACTTATTCTAACTATGCTGACGGCGGTGTAGTAGGCAATGCAGCCTTCTTCAACCCAACTCAGGATCCATATTTCCGTAACGCGGACGGTTCTATCGACTACGATACTTGTAACGGTTACTTCAACTACGGTACAGGCCGTGGCGAGAACTTCGCTCCTAACACCCTCCTCGGTGTAGGTCCTATGTCACAGCTCTACGACCGCATCAGCTACGGTACTTCACGTCGTCTCATCGCCAGTGCAGGTATCGACTATAAGGTTCACGGTTTCGAGGCTCTCCGTTTCAACGTTACAGCTTCAACTGACGTTTCCGACTACAACAACAAGAACGGTTCTGTAGTAGGTTCATACCAGGCTTGGTCTGATACAGAGAACCGCGGTATCGGTCAGTACTCTAAGGAGTGGCAGCTCCGCCGCAGCTCGGCTCTCGAGGCATACGCAAACTACAATGAGACCTGGGGTATCCATAACCTCGACGTTATGGCCGGTTACTCTTGGCAGCACTTCTATGGCTCTAACCGCAGCGTTTCTTACTTCAACGAGTCAAATGAGATCAAGCTCAACGCAGGTGAGACTGCTGAGGCACGTTATCCGAAGTGGCAGTGGGAGAGCTTCCTCGTGTCATTCTACGGACGTATCAACTATTCTATCGCTTCAAGATATCTCTTCACATTCTCACTCCGTAACGACGGTTCATCACGCTTCTCTCCTGACACACGTTGGGGTCTCTTCCCATCAGGCGCATTCGCTTGGAACATCAAGGAGGAAGGCTTCCTCAAGGACGTGAAGAAGGTATCACAGCTCAAGCTTCGTCTCTCTGCAGGTATGACAGGTCAGCAGGACGGTATCGGCGAGTACGCTCACCTTTCACGCTACGGCCTCTCTACAGACGTTTACCAGCAGTACTTTATGGGATCGAACGGTTTCCAGTTTATGTGGACTCCAGGTGCATACGATCCTAACATCAAGTGGGAGACTACCACTACTTACAACGTCGGTATCGACTTCGGTTTCCTCGGTGACCGTATCACAGGTAACGTTGATGCTTACCTCCGTAACACTGACGACCTCCTCAACAGCGTGCTTACCCCAATGGGATCGAACTTCGGTAACACAGTTCTTACAAACGTAGGTTCAATGCAGAACAAGGGTATCGAGTTCGCCCTCAACGTGATTCCGGTTCAGACTAACGACTGGCATCTCTCTATCGGCGTAAACGGTACATTCCAGGATACCAAGTTCACCAAGCTTAACGCTACTGACGATGACAGCTACTACATCCAGACTTCAGGTATCTCACACGGTACAGGTTCATACGTAGGACGTCACCAGGTAGGTTACGCTCCATACAGCTACTGGGTATTCAAGCAGCTCTACGATGAGAATGGTATGCCTATCCAGAACGCATTCGTTGACCTCAACGAGGACGGTGTGATCAACAATGACGACAAGTATTGCGCAGGCGATCCTAACCCTGACTTCTACTATGGTCTCAATGTGAAGCTCTCATACAAGAACTGGGACTTCGGATTCAACGGCCACGGTTCACTCGGATACAAGGTATTCAACGACTTCGCATCTAACAACTCTACAGCATACTTCGATGTGAACGCAGGTAACCTTCCTAACTTCGCGACAGCTGTCAAGAGAACAGGCTTTACACAGATCAGCGGTGACTACCAGTTCTTCTCTGACTTCTATCTCGAGAACGCTTCATTCTTCCGTATGGATGACATCAACCTCGGATATACATTCAAGGAGATCGGCAACTGGGGCGGCAACATCCGCGTGGCTGCATCTTGCCAGAACGTATTTGTGATTACAAATTATTCGGGTATCGATCCTGAGATCAACAGCACTGACGGTGTTGACAGAACATTCTGGCCAAGACCTCGTACATTCTCAGTTCGTCTTAACGTAAACTTCTAATGAGGAGGAAAATGACAATGAAAATCAAAAATATATTTTCCGCAGTGGCAGCTGCTGCAATGCTTACAGCCTGCGTCGGAGACCTCAACACCATTCCGTTGAACAAGACCGACGTGACTTCGGAGACCGCATACGGTGCTGACGAGGAAGGCTATGTGCAGGGTCTTACAAAGATCTATTTCCAGCTTGTATCAAACAACACCCAGGACCTTCAGGTCGCTGACGGTGGTGCATCGGAGTTCATCCGCGCTTTCTGGTCAACTCAGGAGGTTACCGCAGACGCTGCAAAGTGTGCTTGGGGTGACGCTTGGGTAAACGACCTCAACAACTGTACCTGGAAGGGTGACGTCCTCAATGATGCTGTTTATGCAGTATATGTACGTACACTCCAGGGTATCACATACGTGAACGAGTATCTTCGTCAGACTTCAGATGCCAACCTTTCTACAAGAGGATGCTCTGCTGACGTTAAGGCTAAGGTTCAGCAGTACCGTGCAGAGGCTCGTTTCCTCCGTGCATTCTTCTACTGGGCTGCAATGGATACATTCGGACAGGTTCCTTTCTCAACAGAGGACACTCAGTTCGGTGGCGGTTACAACCCTCCACAGAAGCCTGCAACCGAGATCTTTGACTTCGTTGTAAGCGAGCTCGAGGACCTTGCATCTGACGCAAGCGCAATGCCTGCAGCACAGGCAAACTACCCACGTGCTGACAAGGGTTCCGTTCTCGGTCTCCTCGCTCGTGTATATCTTAACGCAGAGGTTTATACAGGTACTGCAAAGTGGGCTGAGGCAAAGGCTGCCTGCGAGAAGATCTACTCTCTCGGCTATGCTCTTGCTCCTACTCACGCTGAGCTTTTCCGCGGTGACAACGGTGAGAATCCTGATGCAAAGAAGGAGATCCTCTTCGCTGCTTCATACAATGCAGAGCACACTCAGTCATACGGTGGTACAACTTACCTCACCCTCTCTACTCTCTCAGGAGATGACGGCGCTGTGAACATCACAGGTATCAACGGTGGTTGGGCTGGTAACCGTGTTCCTGACCATTACGTTCAGACTTACTTCGCTCCTACAGCTGCAGACTTCGCTACCGGTGAATATACTGTAGCTGACAAGCGCGGACAGTACTTCTACATCAAGGGACGTACTCAGTCTATGCAGGACAACCTCAACACATTCCTCAACGGATGGTCTTGCATCAAGTTCAACAACGTACCTCACGATATGGATGCAGTTGACTATGCAGCTACTGCAGCAACAAAGAACTTCAGCGACATCGACTGGCCTCTCATCCGTCTTGGTGAAATCCACCTCATCTATGCTGAGGCTTGTATGCACGCAGGCGGAAACGCATCTGCTCAGATCAAGGCTCTTGCTGACCGTGCAGGTGTAGCAGCTCCTTCGACAATCGATGAGGACTTCCTTATGGCAGAGCGTGCACGCGAGCTTATGTGGGAGGGTCATCGTCGTACCGACCTCATCCGTTACAACAAGTGGATCAGCGGCTATAACTGGACATACAAGGGCGGAAACTTCGGTGGACAGGATCTTCCTTCACACTTCAATGTATTCCCTGTTCCATCAACAGAGCTTGCAACTAACCTTGACCTCCAGCAGAACCCAGGTTACGCGAGATAGTCAAAAAAAACTGTTTTAGAATATGAAAATTACAAAATATTTCCTTTCAATGGCTGCTGCGCTCGGTATGATCGCAGGTTGCCAGAAGCCGGAGATGATCCAGATCGCCGCTCCAGAGGATGTAAAGGCTCCAGTTCTTGAAGCAGTTCAGGGACCGATCGAGATCACTCCAACCAATATGGCACTTGAGAAGGTTACATTCAACTGGTCAGCTGCTGACTATGGTGTGGCTACTCAGGTCAACTACTCTCTCGAAGCTGCAACTGCTGCAGCTCCTGATACTAAGGTGACTATCACTTCAGGAATCACCGGCACTACAGCTGAGCTTACTTACGATCAGCTTAACCAGATACTTTTCAACGACCTCAAGCTTGCTGACGGCGTCGCTCAGGATGTTATCTTTATGGTCGGTGCAAAGGTAGGTGAGTATGCAAAGATCTATTCAAACGAAATCACGGTATCTTGCAAGGTTACAGCTGCTGAGAAGGTTTATCCTAAGCTTACAGTAGCAGGTAGCTATGCATACAACAACTGGACTCCTGGTAAGGGTCAGTTCGTATTCGACTTCGAGGGTACAGACATCCAGTATAGTGGTGTGATCGATTTCGGTGAGGATGTTTCTGCTCTTAACTTCAAGTTCGTAGGCGAAGCTTGGGGTAACAACGAGTACTCTGTTCCTTCAGGTGAGGCACAGGCTCCTGAGGCTGCTGAGCTTCCGCTCGTTGCCGGTGGTGGAGACAACATTGCTGCTTACACAACTCACAGATACTATAGCCTTACACTTGACAAGTCGGCTCCTAAGGTCATCAAGAACTTCTCATTCAACTCTCTTGGTGTGATCGGTGATGCAACTCCTACAGCTTGGGATTCTGATACCGATATGGCATTCAATCCAGTTAAGCAGAGATTCTATGTTGACATTACCCTCGCAGACGGTACTATCAAGTTCCGCGCAAATGACGCTTGGGATGTCAACTGGGGTGGCGCTGACGGCGTTCTTGTTTCAGGTGGTGACAACATCCCTGTAAGCGCAGGTAACTATCGTATCTATGTAAACCTCAATGATCCTGCAAATCCTACATACGAGCTCAATGCTTCTATGTACGGACAGGAGGAGAACGCAGGAAGCACTGAGCCTGAACCAGAACCAGAGCCAGAACCAACTCCAGTAGTAGGCTGGTCTCTCATCGGTGCATTCAACGGTTGGGCCGGTGACCTTGCTCTCTCTTCAGACGGAACATATTATGTTGTCAAGGGTGCTGAGCTCGAGGGTGAACTCAAGTTCCGCAAGGATGGCGACTGGACTGTGAACTTCGGTCTTGCTGAAGGTGCAGAATTCGCTGCTAATGCAGAGATTTCTATGGCTCAGGATGGTGCGAATATCAATGTTGCAGCAGGTACATACAATGTATATCTCGACGAGGCTAACGCAAAGGCTTGGTTCATCAATGATGGTTCATATCCAGGTGGCGGAGTTGCTCCAGAAGCTTCTGAGTGGGGTGTTGTAGGCGTGGTTAACGGCTGGACTGCACCAGATATCACTATGTACAAGACTGCTACCGAGGGTCTCTTCGTAGCATACAATGTAGCAATGCCGGACGGTGGCTTCAAGATCCGTGCGAACGGTGAGTGGAACGATGCTGCCAACTATGGTTTCGAGGCAGCCGGTACTGCAGAGGCTGACCACGTTTACGACCTCGTATGCGGCGGTGGATCAAAGGATATCACTCTCGTTGCAGGTAATTATGACATCTGGTTCGACCTTACCAATTCTAAGGTTTATGTTATGACTCCTGGCAAGCCGATTTCTGAGGCTGAAGGTGGCGATGCTATTGCACCGGAGCCAGAACCAGAGCCAGAAGTAACAGACTGGTATCTTGTAGGAAACTTCAACGGCTGGACTGCAGCAGATGCTAACTATAAGTTTGCCGCTGAGGGTGACTGGTATGTATTCAAGAACTTCACAGCAGACGGTCAGGGCGTAAAGCTTGTTGCTGATGCGAACTGGACAGTTAACCGTGGCGGTGTATTCGCTGCTGCTAACGAGGCTATCGCTGTTGAGCAGAACGGTGCTGATATGATGGTTGCTGCAGGTACATACGATGTATATCTCAGCAAGGATGCTTCAGTAGTATATTTTATGACCCCAGGTGAAGTTCCTGCACTTCCGCTCGATGGCACTTGGTATCTTGTAGGAAACTTCAATGGCTGGACTGCAGCTGATGCTAACTACCAGATGACAGCTGAGAACGGCTGGTATGTGTTCAAGGGATTCACAGCAGACGGCCAGGGCGTGAAGCTCGTTGCTGATGCGAACTGGACAGTTAATCGTGGCGGTGTATTCGCTGCTGCTAACGAGGCTATCGCCGTTGAGCAGAACGGTGCTGATATGATGGTTGCAGCAGGTACATACGATGTGTATCTGAACGCAGCTACAGACACAGCATACTTTATGGAACCAGGAAAGACTCCTGCAAACTAATCGATTTAAGCCAGCGGCCCCTGACCGGACCGCTGGTTTCCAATAAAAAGCTAACCAACGATAGAAATGAAAAGAATTCTTTATGTACTTATTGCAGTTTCGGCTTTGCTCACCGTAGGCTGCAAGGAGACTCTTGAACAATTTGCCGTTACTCCGACTGCGCTGGAGTTCTCGGGCGAGGCGAGCACTCAGACGGTGTCTGTGACCTCAGACGGAACCTGGGCGCTTAAGATTGAGAACGGCGGATCCTGGCTTACCACTTCACGTACTTACGGCAAGACTTCTGCAACAGTGGAAGTATCTGTTACTGCGAATTCACCTGAAGCGAGATCGGCAGAAATCGTCTTCAGTTCGGCAGGACAGTCAGTGACCGTAACAGTGAATCAGGCTGCCGGAAATGCGGAGGAGACCGTAGAGAAAGGTGAGTTCTATCCGGATCCTGCATCCTGCATCGATGTGGATCCTGTATGTCCTGATGCCGACAAACCTTGTACTATAAAGTTCAATCCTACATCAGACAATCCGCTTTACGGCCATACCGGCGAGCTTTACGCTCATCTTGGAGTTGTCGTTGACGGTGAATGGAAATATGTGCCAAGCGACTGGGGTACCACTGACGAAAAGGTGCATTTCAAGAAGGTGGCCGACAACTCTTGGGAACTTGAGCTCAAGCCTACCGTACGTGAGTATTTCCAGAGTGGCGAGACTCCGATCAACAAGCTGGCGATCATCGTCAGGTCAGCTGACGGGAACATCAAGAGCCACGACGCAGACCAGTTCTGCTCGGCGACAGACAGCAAATATAAGGCTGAGGTCTTTGTACCGGATCCGCTGGTGACAAAGAAGCTTCCTGAAGGGGTTCAGCACGGTATCAACTATAATTCCGACGGCTCTGTCACTTTCGTGTTCTATGATCAGGATACAGCCGGAAAGAGCCATAAGTACTGCTACATTGTCGGAGACTGGAACAACTGGGAGCGCAAGACCGAGGGCTCTATGTACTTTGACGGATCGAAGGGCTGCTGGTGGATCACTCTCGACGGCTTTGATGCAGACAAGGAATATCGTTTCCAGTACCGCCTGGGCAATGCTTCAGGCACTGACACATACGTCAGCGACCCTTACACCGAGATCGTTTATGACGAGTGGAACGACCAGTACATCGACGGAGTCCCTGCATTCCCTGCAGGAGCCAAGCAGCTTGTATCGGCATTCCAGATCAACAGACCGGCCTACAGCTGGAAGCACTCTGATTTCAAGGTCGAGGATAAGAACGATCTTGTCATCTATGAGATGCTTTTCCGTGACTTCACTACATCGCAGGATATCGAGGGAGCAATGGCTCAGCTCGATTATATAGAGAATCTAGGTGTAAATGCTATCGAGCTTATGCCTGTGCAGGAGTTTGACGGCAACCTCAGCTGGGGATACAACCCTAACCACTGGTTCGCTCTTGACAAATATTACGGAACACGCGAGGAGTACAAGGCCTTCATTGACGAGTGCCACTCCCGCGGTATTGCAGTGATCATCGACGTCGTATATAACCACGCTACCGGCTCACACACTTGGGCGAAGATGTGGTGGGCTGGTGACCGCACCGCTTCAAACAACCCTTGGTTCAATGAATATGCGACCCATCCGTACAACGTATATCACGATATGAACCACGAGAACGAAATGGTCAAGGAGCACGTCAAGAGAAGTCTTGAGTATCTTCTTACCGAATATGACGTTGATGGCTTCCGTTTCGACCTTACAAAGGGATTCACACAGAAGCAGACCGATCCTGACGTCGCTGCGTGGGGACGTTATGACCAGTCGCGCATTGATATCCTCAAGGGCTATGCCGACCATATATGGTCAGTGAATGACAACGCTGTAGTCATTTTCGAGCATCTTTCGGACTGGGATGAGGAGAAGGTTCTTGCACAGCACGGCATCCAGCTCTGGAGAAACGTCAATCACGAGTACCGTTCTGCAGTGGGCGGTGGAACCGGAAACTTCTCGAATATGTATTCAAATGCTCCGTTCGGAGGTTTTGTAGGATATATGGAGAGTCACGATGAAGAGCGTCTTTGCTATGGCGTCGGAGGTGATGCATCATCGATTACCTGGGGTGTCATCGGTCTTGGCGACGACTGGAACAATGACAAGAAGATGTCGAAGGACGGCGTGTTCTTCTCTGTCAAGAATGTGACAGTCAAGGCAAACGACAGATTCAAGATCCGCAAGGCAGGCGAATGGAACGATGCATATAACTACGGAGCGTCAGCAGACAACTACAAGCTTACCGTAGGAAAGGGATATCAGATGACCAACGGAAGCGGTTCGAAGGATATGTATGTTCCTGCAGCAGGTACATACGATATCTACTTCAGCCTTGAGACCGAGACCATCTGGCTTATGAATGCCGGTGAGCGTCCTGCAGACCCTGACGTGACACCTGGTGAGTCAGAGGATGCGCTTACAGTGGCAATGCGTCGTGCAGGTGCTTCTGCTGCATTCTTCCTCACAGTTCCAGGCCCTAAGATGATCTGGCAGTTCGGTGAGATCGGATATGACTACTCAATCGATTATAATGACCGTACCGGTGAGAAGCCAGTCGTTACAGATAAATATATGGCCGTACCGCAGCGCAAGACCCTCTATGATACATATTCAAGGCTCCTGCAGTTCCGTCGCGAAAACCCTCGTTTCTTCGATTCTGATGCGAAGTTCGAGTGGACTCCTACAGGAACAATCAAGAAGATCACCTGCTCTGTTGACGGCAAGACATTCCACGTTGTAGGCAATTTCGGAAAGTCTGTGACAACAGTGACTCTCCCGGAGGGACAGTGGACTGATTATATGAATGACAACACTTCATTCACATCCGGCTCCGTTACACTCAAGGAAGGTGAATTCAAGCTTCTTGTCAGATAACAGATAGCCCGTCAGGGAAACAGGACGTTTCCCGGGTGCAGCCCGACAGCCTTATCCGGATCAGCATAAATCCGGATAAGGCTTTTTGTTTATAAAACGGCCGTTTGGTCTGAGGATTGTTTGTCCCCTGTCTTGTAAATTTGAATAATTATAAACGAACTTATATGGACAGGATTAGGAACTTACTGATGTCAACGGCGGTTGCCCTCGCCGGAGGCATCACGATGCAGGCACAGGGAGGGTATGATGTCAGCGGAGTCGTGACAGATCAGTTCGGCCCCGTGATAGGAGCGGCAGTAGTGGAGCAAGGCACTTCCAACGGTACTTCCACAGGTCTGGACGGAGAGTATTCCCTGACTGTGACCGGACCTTCCGCGATGGTGGAGATAAGCTGTATCGGATATAGGTCTCAGGTTTATGAGGCGGCTTCGGTCCCTCAGACAGTCATTCTGAAGGAAGATACGGAATTCATTGACGAGGTCGTAGTGATCGGTTACGGCACGGTGAAGAAGGATGATATGACGGGAGCCATATCAGCGATAAAGGCCGAAGACATCAACAGAGGAGCGGTGGTCAATCCTCAGGATATGCTCAAGGGCAAGGTGGCGGGACTTCTTGTCACTCCCGGGGACGGCGGTCCCGGATCGGGTTCAAGGATAAGGATAAGGGGCTCGGCTTCCCTCAATGCCTCAAATGACCCTCTGATCGTCATTGACGGCGTGCCAGTGGCGCAGGGAGCAGGTGGGGCTATGTCGAATCCTCTGGACCTTCTCAACCCTAATGACATTGAATCGTTTTCAGTGCTCAAGGATGCTTCTTCCGCTGCCATCTACGGCTCTCGAGCCTCTAACGGAGTGATAATTATAACGACCAAGAAAGGCCGCGGGGGAGCACCGCAGGTCGCATATAACGGGTCTGTGAGCATACAGCGGATATCTGCGGAAGTGCCGGTTATGTCGGCTTCGGAACTCCGGGATTTCTATTCCGCGGCATATCCTGCAGGCACTCCTGTCGGAGACCGCATCGCTGAACTTTCCGGAACGGCCAATACCGACTGGCAGGACCTCATTTTCAGGACCGCTTTTGCAACCGAGCATAATGTCAGCATATATGGAAATGTAAAAGACAGGATGCCATACAGGGCTTCGGCTGCCTACAGTGGCCAGCAGGGTACCTTGAAGGAATCACGATATGACCGTGGAACTGCCGACCTCACCCTCTCTCCATCCTTTCTTGACAAGCATCTTACCTTTGACATAAATGCCAAAGGAGTTTACTCTTATTCCGACTATTCGGATGGAGGCGTTGTCGGAAAGGCGGCATTCTTCAACCCGACACAGGATCCGTATTGGAGGAATCAGGACGGAACCATAGACTATTCCACCACAAACGGCTACTGGAATTACGGAAACGGACGCGGGCAGGCATTCACACCCAACGTACTTGTCGGACCAAGTCCTTTGTCACAGCTTTACGACAATGTCAGCGATGCCCGCTCCGCCCGTTTCATCGGCCGTGCTGCAGCCGACTATAAGGTACACGGCTTCGAATCCCTTCGTTTCAATGTCAGCGCAGGCGTGGACATCACGGCAACGGACTCCTATAACGGAGTACGTCCAGGCTCGTTCCAGGCATACGCCGACACCGAGAACCTCCGCATAGGCCAGCACACGAAGGGGCGCCACGTCAGCAGGAGCCAGATCTTCGAGGCATACGCCAATTATAACGGAACCTGGGGAATGCATAATCTGGATGTGCTTGCAGGCTATTCCTGGCAGAACAACTGGTGGTCGAACCGCAGCATCACATATTTCAATGAGACGGATCAGGTGAAGCTCGAACCTGGCGAAACGGTGGATTCAAGATACCTTACCTACCGGAATGAAAATTATATGGTCTCTTTCTATGGAAGGGTGAACTATTCCATAGATTCCCGCTATGTGTTCACCTTCACTGCCAGAGGTGACGGGTCAAGCAAATTCGCCAAGGCCTACAGATGGGGTTTCTTCCCTTCCGGAGCCTTTGCCTGGAATATTGTACAGGAACCGTTTATGAAGGACGTGAAAGCCGTTTCTACCCTCAGATTCAGGCTATCCGCCGGTGTTACCGGACAGCAGGACGGCATCGGGGACTATGTGCACCTTGCCCGTTACTCGATCTCCAATGACCCCTACCATACCTACAATATGGGCGGCTCGCAGTATGTCGATCTCATCACACCTCAGGCCTATGACCCTACCGTCAGATGGGAGACCACTGTCACATATAATGTCGGAGTCGATTACGGATTCTTCAATGACCGCCTCAGCGGAAGCATCGATGCCTATATCCGTGATACGAAAGACCTTCTGAATTCGGTGCAGGTGCCTATGGGCTCGAACTTCGGCAACAAGCTGATGACCAACATAGGCTCCATACGCAACAAGGGACTGGAATTCTCGATAAATGCCGTCCCGGTACAGAGACCGGACCTCAGCGTACAGCTGGGATTCAACGGCACTTTCCAGAATACCATATTCACGAAGCTCAATCCTACGGAGGATGAGAATTATTATATTGAAACAGGAAACATATCCAAAGGGACCGGAGGCTATCTCTGCCGCCAGATGGTAGGGTATGCACCATATACCTACTATACCTACCGGCAGAAATATTATCCTGACGGCAATCCTGTGCAGAATGAATTCGTCGATCTGGACGGTGACGGAACCATAACGGAAAATGACCGCTATATGACGGGCAAGAGTGCTGCTCCGAAATTCTATTACGGACTGAATATGAAGGTGACCTGGCGCAACTGGGATTTCGGCCTTAACGGTCACGGAGCTGCAGGCACGTGGGTATTCAATGATTTCGCCTCTGCCAACTCTACTGCAAGTCTCGACCTGAACTCAGGAGCTCTTCCGAATCAGGCCCGTCTGGTGAAGAAGACCGGATTCACGGCTCCCAACAGCGGACAGCAGTGGTATTCGGACTATTTCCTCGAAAATGCCTCCTTCTTCAGACTCGATGACATAAATCTGGGATATACCTTCCGCGGGATAGGCCGATGGGAGACGGACATACGCCTTGCCCTGGGTATGCAGAATGTCTTCATATTGACCGGATACAGCGGAATGGACCCTGAAGTCATATCTGAAAATGGAATAGACAACACCGTATGGCCTCGTCCTCGCACCTGGTCGTTCCGTGTGAACGTAAACTTCTAAAGACAGTAGAATATGAAAAAGTTGATATACATAATTGCGTCTGTGCTGCTGGCATCTTGTGTGAATGACCTCGACACCCTTCCTCTTAACAAGACCGAACCGGTCTCCGAGTATGTGTATGGAAAGGATGAGAATGCATATCTCTCAGGCCTGGGACGGCTTTATTTCCAGTTCGTGACCAACGACCTGACCGACCTTCAGCAGATGGACGGGGGAGCTTCCGAGATAATCCGCGCTTTCTGGTCGGTGCAGGAGACCACCACGGATGAGGCGAAATGCTCCTGGGAAAACGATGCCTGGGTGAGGGCTCTGAACACCAACACCTGGTCCGAGACTCAGAATGATGCCGTGTATGCGGTATATGTCAGGACCCTGCAGGGCATAGCGCTGGTGAATGAATATCTGCGTCAGACCGCTCCTGAGCGTCTTGAAGCACGCGGAGTATCGGCGGATCTGGCCCGGAAGATAGATTCGTTCAGGGATGAGGCCCGCTTCATCAGGGCCTATCTCTATTGGATGGCCATCGACTGTTTCGGAAGCGTCCCTTTCACAACGGAAAAATCTCCTTTCGGCGGTGCATATTTCCCTCAGCAGGCTTCGAGAGCCGATATATTCGACTTCTGCGTCAATGAACTGACCTACCTGATGTCGGATGAAAGCGATATGCCTCTGCCCCGCTCTAACTATCCTCGTGCCGACAAAGGGTCTGCAGCAGGTCTTCTTGCACGTATGTACCTGAATTCCAAGGTCTATACGGGAGTGGAAAGATGGGCCGAGGCCAAGGCTGTATGTGAAGGCATCTTCGGTATGGGCTATACCCTTTGCCCGGATTATGCGGCTCTGTTCAGAGGTGATAACGGGGAGAACCTCCAGGCAAGGGGAGAGATGCTCTGGACCGTGGATTATAATGCTGAAAAGACCCAGTCGTACGGAGGTTCTTCATATATCCTCAGCGCGACGCTGGCCTCGACCGACATTACGGACGAATCCCGTCCTAACGGGCAGCGTAACGGCTGGGCAGGTCTGAGAGTCCCATACGAATTTGTCTCCAGATATTTCGATGTCAGCGGCCAGGACTACCTGACCGGGGCATACGATGTGGCGGACAAGAGGGGAGAGGTGTTCTATATAAAGGGACGGCAGGAATCGATGGAAAACGCTTTGTATTCGTTTATGAACGGATGGTCCTGCCTGAAATTCAACAACATACCTTTCGGACAGACGAATGAATCATATCTTCCGCAATCCGCTCTAAAGAGCTTTGCCGATGTGGATTTTCCGATGATACGTCTTGGGGAGATATATCTTATCTATGCCGAGGCCTGTATGCATCTGGGGGAGGAGGGTATGGCCTTGCCTAAGCTGAGGGAATTGTCTTCAAGGGCAGGCGTGGAACCGCCGCAGCAGATAAGTCAGGAGTTTCTCGTGGCGGAAAGGGCCAGGGAACTGATGTGGGAGGCCCACCGAAGGACGGATCTGATCAGATACGGCCTCTTTCACACGGATGCATATCGTTGGCCGTATAAGGGCGGGGATTCATACGCAGGACAATCTTTTCCTGAATACAAGTGTATATTCCCTATCCCTCCGACCGAGCTGGCTACGAATGACAAGCTTGTGCAGAATCCGGGCTATGCGATGCCTTAAGCCTCTTTCTTGCGGATGACGTTGAGGCCGTCGCGAAGAGGAAGGATGACAGACTCTACGCGGCGGTCGTCCCTTATCAGGTCGTTGAAGCGGGCGATTCCGAGGGTCTGTTTGTCCTGAGGCAGAGGGTCCTGGCAGACCTTTCCGTCCCAGAGGACGTTGTCGGCGAGAATGAGGCCGCCCGGGCGTACCATATCGAAGACAAGCTCGTAATATTCGCAGTATTCGCGCTTGTTGGCATCCATATATACAATGTCATAGAGCTTCTCAGGTGCCGGTTCAGGTCCCATCTCCGACCGTATGCTGCGCAGGGTTTCCTTGCAGTCACCGATATGAAGGCTTATCTTTTCCGACAAGCCGGCGCGCTCAAACCCTTCCAGAATCAGGCCTTCCAGCTCGTCGTTCAGTTCGAGCGTATCAAGGTGCCCGTCTTCAGGAAGAGCGGAGGCGAGGCAGATGGCAGAATATCCGGTGAATGTGCCGAGTTCGAGGATACGGCTCGCTCCGGTCATCTGTACGAGCATCCTCATAAACTGTCCCTGGACTGCTCCGGAAAGCATTCTGGCGTGGTTGGTCCTGATATGGGTCTGCTTCTCCACCCAGTCCAGAGCCTTGCTCTGCGGGGTCTGATGCTCTTCGATATATTTATAAATCTGCTCCATATTTCATCAGTATTCGCGGATATTCCGGTATGATGGAATTGACCCCCGCCTTCGCTGCGCTCAGGCACCCCCTAGCCGGGGGTGGCACGTCAATTCCATCATACCGGAATATCTGGCTATATGTAAATGAGTTTAGATAATCTGTTCCTGTCAAATATCTTTATCGCCATCTCCTGCACATCTGCCGCGCTGATTCCCTCCACCAGGGTCCGGTTATCCTTCCCGTCGGAAATCTTTCCGTATGCCAGCAGACTCTTTCCCATAGACAGACACTGGGTCTCGCCATTGTCTCCGCTGATGGCTATCTGGCCGAGAAGCTGTTTCTTCGCAGCCTTCAGACGTCTCTCGGACAACGGCTCCGCCTGCAGCTTTGCGATCTCCTTGTCGATCGCCTTGAGGCATTTCTCAAGATTGGACTTGTCGCACCCCAATGTGATCGCAACCAGCCCGGTATCAGTGAATTGCGTGTATCCGCATTCCACTCCATATACCCATCCGTTCTTCTCCCTGAGCACCGAATTCAGGATCGAATTTGTGGCCGGACCGCCGAGAATGTTGCACAAGAGGACCGTCGCGAGCCTCTCCCTTTCCTGATAGAGCGAAGGCGCCAAGGCTCCGATCACGCAGTTGGCCTGATGGTTCCTCTTGCTGATGGTCTTGTCGAAAGGTTCGGCTGACGGAACGCTGCGGTTGCTGCACGGAAATATTCCCTGGCCTCTTTCCTCGCATTCCTGAAGAGTAGGGCAGGAGGCCGGTTCTTTTCCGAAAAACTTCTCAGCAAGTTTCACCAGACCTTTTTCCATACGTTCCTCGTCAATGTCGGCGACTACGGTGAATGCCATACGGCAGGGCTGGAACTTCTCCTTAACGAAAGCCAGAAGCTCTTCCCGCGTTATCTTCTTCACTGATGCAGTCGTCCCGAGAATATTGCCGCTGAGGGGATGCCCCTTGAAGATCATCTCCTCAAACCGGTCGTAGATGTCCTCAGACGGGGTGTCCTTGTATGAATGGATCTCGTCGATCACCACTCCTTTCTCGGTCTGGATCTCCTGCTCCGGAAATGTCGGGCAGGTCGCAAGCTCAAAAAGGAGGGAAGCCGCCTTGCTGAGGTCCTCCTTGAGCACTGTCGCGTGGAAAACGATCTCCTCCTTGGTGGTGAACGCGTTAAGCTCCCCGCCCAGACGGTCGAGGTAGCTGTTTATCGTCGAAGCGCTTCGCTTTTCCGTGCCTTTGAATATGGTATGTTCGGTGAAATGGGCTATTCCGCAATGGTAGCCTGCCTCATCCCTTGTCCCGCATTTGATGCTGAGGGCACAATATCCGACAGCCGAACCGCTTCTTTTGACGGCATATTGTAGTCCGCAGCCTGCTTTTCCGCTCCTCATCCCTTATCTCCTGTGTGCTGTGATCCTTTCGATGTCTTCCGGAAGGAAGCCTGGTCCGAATTTCTTTGTTATCCTGTGCTTCTTGAAATAGTAAAGCTTGTGTGTCTGTGCATCTATGAGCATCTTGTAGCAGTAAGAACCGATCACAGGCTCGGACGGTGCCACGACATAGCTCACCAGAGTGCCCGCCGCATTATCCAGAATATACTGGTCCGCCTCGTCTTCATCAGTGACGGTGATGCCTTCGTCAAAGGCTCTTGAACGCAGGCTTTCTGTGACAAGCTCGTTCAGGTCATCCTCTGAAAAGACGATGTCCATATCTCCGGCCTTGGTGATGTTGATGCTGTAGTTGCCGAGTCCGCCATATCCGCTGATGTCCTTCTCCATCGACTCCAGTGTATGGTTCTGGATGATGTCAATGAATGCAGGAAGAAAGACGAACTCTCTTCCCGAAGGATATTCTGCCGATGCAAAAGGCAATGAAACCACTTCCAGCATCTCTCCGATGCCCTCTGAAGCTCCTTGGCCACCCTTGACGAGGGTGAGGAACTGAAGTCCTGGAGCGGTCTCTTTCTTGAACTGACCGAACGTGCTCATCAGGAAATAATACCGGTCGTCGTCTTTCAGTGTCTCGAACTCATCAAGAGTACAGAATTCGTATGGAGATATTCTCCATCTTGCGGCGATTTCATCTTTCATAGTAGTGTCGTAGAATTCGTTTCCGTTCAGCACCACCTTGGTTATCTTCTGTGTGAAGTCGCTGATCTTCACCTTCTTGGTGTTTATCTGCGCCTGAGCACCTGCCGCCAGCGGCAGAATCAGGGAAATTATTAATATTATGACTCTTTTCATATTGTCGGTCGGATTGTTTGAAATAATGTGCAAAGATACACTTTTAAAAGCCAAGAAAACAGATTCTATCAAAAATAGTGCTATATTTGTAGATTGACCAAAGAACGGATATGTCACAGTATATAGTATCAGCAAGAAAGTACAGACCGGATTCCTTCGGGACTCTCATCGGTCAGGACAATATAGCGCAGACCCTCAAGAACTCGATCCTGAGGGGGCAGCTCGCACACGCATACCTCTTCTGCGGACCGCGCGGAGTCGGCAAGACCACCACGGCGCGTATCTTCGCGAAGATGATCAACTGCTCCAACCCGTCCGAGGATATGGAGCCTTGCGGCACCTGCGAATCCTGCCTTTCATTCGCCGAGGGACGCTCGTACTGCATCCACGAGCTTGATGCAGCCTCCAACAACGGAGTCGAAGACATCAAGACCCTTATGGACCAGGTGCGCATACCGCCTCAGGTGGGAAGGTACAGCGTATATATCATAGACGAGGTGCATATGCTGTCCCAGGCTGCCTTCAATGCTTTCCTCAAGACATTGGAGGAACCGCCTGCACACGCTATATTCATCCTCGCCACCACCGAGAAGCACAAGATCCTTCCGACCATACTCTCGCGCTGCCAGACGTATGACTTCAACAGGATCACTGTTGACAATATCGTGAAGAACCTCCGTATGGTGGCCTCCAGCGAGGGCGTGACCATTGACGACGAGTCTCTGCACGTGATCGCGCACAAGGCTGACGGGGCTATGCGTGACGCTCTTACTATATTCGACCAGACTGTGGCCTTCTGCGGCACGGATGTGAAATATCAGGATGTCCTGCGCAATCTCAACGTCCTGGACTATGAGTATAGCTTTTCTCTTGTGGATGCCTTCCTGAAAGGCGACTATCCGACTGCGCTGACTACATTTGACGAAATTCTGACCAAAGGTTTCAATGCGCTTCATTTCGTGGCGGCATTGTCTTCGCATCTTCGTGACCTTGTTGTGAGCAAGAGCGGAGGCCTTGAAGCATTGCTGGAACTCCCTGACTCCCTGAAGAGGAAATATAAGGAGCAGGCCGACAGATGTCCTCTCCAGTTCCTGTATGAGGCTCTCGGAGTGACTAGCCAATGTGAATCCGGCTACAGGGCGAGCGTGAATCCTCGTCTGCATATAGAGTTCGCGCTTATGCGTCTGAGCTTCCTCAGCGGCAAGCTCAGTCAGGCTGCAGCGCCTCAGCAGCCTGCACCACAGGCAGCTCCTGTTCCGGCACCGGCACCGGCAGCACCGGCAGCCGCTGTTCCGGCAGCTCCTGCTCCTGCAGCGCCAGTGGCTCCTGTCCAGGAGACAGAACCGGCTCAGCCTCGCGAGCGTCGTACACGTGCATCACGCTCAGGAGCGGCCTTGTCAATGAAGGCAATGATGGAGGATACTCCGGCTGCAGATGCGAATGCATCCAAGGCAGAGGCTCCTGTGCCGGAAGATGCTGTCCTCAAGGCCAAATGGCCTGAACTTGCAGAGTTCTATAAGGATAAGCCGCGTCTTGCAAGTATGCTCAAGAGCACAGCTCTGGACATCGAGGCAGGTGATGATTCCAAGACAGTGACCTTCAGGGTCGTCAACGATGCTCAGAAGGACTGGGTGGAATCCAAGCTTCTCCACGAACTCGAAGGAAATTACCGCAAGGTGGTCGGTTCTATGAAGGTGTATCTGCGTGTCGCTGTCACACCGGACGATTCTCCTGAACAGAAGAAGATATATATGCCGAGCGAACAGGCCAAGGAACTGATGGCTCATAATGAAGAAGTCAAGAGTCTTGTGAAGGATCTTGAACTGGATATCAAATAGGTTTTAATTGCCAGAAAATCACGAGTGTATGAAATTACGTTGCGAAAATCTTGTCAAGAAATACGGCCCCAGAACTGTCGTGAAGGGAGTGTCTATGGAGGTGAAGCAGGGAGAGATCGTCGGCTTCCTCGGTCCTAACGGTGCCGGAAAGACAACCAGTTTCTATATGATCACCGGACTCATAGTCCCTAATGCCGGAAAGATATTCCTTGACGATGAGGAGATCACCAGTCTTCCTATGTACAAGCGTTCCCAGATGGGAGTCGGCTATCTCGCACAGGAGGCTTCCGTGTTCAGACATATGACCGTGGAAGACAATATAATGTCCGTTATGGAAATGTCCAAGCAGTTCACGAAAGCCGAGAGAAAGCAGCGTCTGGAGGATCTTCTGGATGAGTTCAATCTCCATAAGGTCCGCAAAAGCAAGGGTATCCAGCTTTCCGGAGGTGAGCGCCGCCGTTGCGAGATCGCCCGGGCTCTTGCCATCGACCCTAAGTTCATCCTCCTTGACGAGCCTTTCGCCGGAGTCGATCCTATCGCTGTGGAGGATATCCAGTACATCATAGCAAAGCTTAAGTACAAGAATATCGGAGTCATCATCACCGACCATAATGTGGGTGAGACTCTCGCCATCATCGACCGCGCATACCTTCTTTATGAGGGATCCATCCTCCAGCAGGGAACTCCTGAGGATCTGGCAGCCGATGATGAAGTGCGTACCAAATATCTCGGCTCCAACTTCGTCCTCAAACGTTCCGATGCCTTCCTCCGCGCCGAGCAGGGCGGCCCTCAGCGCATCAACACCAAGGCCGAACACGAAGCGGCAGCTGCAAAGAAGGAGACAGAAGACACCTCTGCAGAGGAGGAATAAAAACAGAATGCGTTATGCATATCGTCCGGATAATGACACTCGTGGTCATAGCTGTATTTCTGACTGGTTGTGGTGACAATTCTCAAGGATCAGCAGCACTCCGTGATATAGAGTCTTATATTGAACAAGCGCCAGATTCGGCTTTGACTGCACTTCGCAGCATTGATGCAGAGCTGCTTTGTTCACGTCATCTTCGTGCCCGTCACGCTTTGCTTCATAGTATTGCCCTTGATAAGAACTATATAGATCTTACGACAGACAGCATAATATCTCCAGCTGTATCATATTTCAGCCGTAAGGGCAGTCCTGACGACCGATTCAGGACTCTTTATTATCTTGGACGTATCCGTCAGAATGCAGGTCAGAGTGAAGAGGCTATGGAACTCTTTGTCAAAGCCTCTGCATTAGAAGATAAAGTTACCGATATGGCCGCCATTGCCCGATGTTGGTCGGTGATGGGGCTGCTCTATTCCCGACTATATGATTTTGAAAAAGCTGTATGGTCATATCAAAAATCAAGTGGATTATTCCTTGAAGCCGGCAATATCAACAGTTATGTAAATGACTGCTTGAAAACTGCCGATGCGTGGTGGTGTCTGGGGGAATATGATAAGTCACTGATTTATATAAAAACTGTTGAATCAAAAATCGATAAGGTCAGTGTCAATACAGTAAGCCGTTATTTTTCAGAACGACTATCTACTGAGTGTAAATTGCTGTCATCTGATGATATATTCAATACGATAGAAGATTATATATCTTCCGTGCCTTCTTCTTATATAGATTGGTTGGGTGTTTCAGATTCGTATTACACCATTGGTGAGTACGACCATTCATTGAATGCATTGAAGAAATATTGTGAGATCAATGCTGGTTATGATAGAAATGCCGGCTATCACGCTATGGCGTCCAGAATATATGAAGCCTTAGAAGAATATGAAGAATCATCATATCATAATAGTCAGTACATTCATTTGACTGACTCGTTGGATATGGTAATCTTATCTGAAGATACAAAATTCATTCAGGAACGTTATGAGAAGGATATGTCTATTCTTCAGAGTAAGAATAAGAATCTAGCTTATGCTATAGCAACAATGATTCTCGTTGTATTTCTTACCGTCTCCATATTGTATGCTATCAGATCGAACCGTAATAGGAAGGCATTACATAATCTATTTGTTACGGCTGCTGGAGAAAAGGAGGCATTGGAAAATATGATGCGTTCAATGCAGTTGATCGATTTCGATATGCTGGCTCTTATTTCAGAAAGAATAACCTTGCTGAACGATATTGTACTGCATCACCGCCTTCCTGGCTCGAAAAATGCCAGAATTATAGAAAAGAAACTTCAGGCCCTTTTGAATGATACCAAGGAATATCTTTCCACAGTCGGTATTTTTTATTCTATCAGAAATTCTTCGTTTGTGTCGTACCTGAAATCCAAGGGACTTCTTACTTGGGAGATCGGCTACTGCTGTCTGTATATTATGGGCTACAATGCGAAAGAAATCAGTGGCATTATGAATAATTCCCAGGTATATAAGATCAGCAGCGAGATTCGCCGCAAATTGGGATACAACGATGGAAAGCTCCGTTTTGAATCCATTATGAAGTCCCTCTATGATAAGCATAAACCCTGAAAAAGTCTGCGTTTTCGTAAAGAGTAGATTTTAAAATTGTACTCCGTTGATAATTAATATGTTATGCTTTATATGGGTAGATTTTAAAATTGCAGTTATCAAACCTCGACGTTAACTTTGTCATCATCAATTGATATGAATATGGTTATACTTAATTCGCTAAAGGAGCCTCTTCAACTAATTCCGTTTGCGATTATGTATAAGCCTGATTTTCCGGATGTTGTAGGGTCGGAATGAATCAATTATATTTGTCGGAAACTATAAATCGATGCTTATGAAACGATATTTTTTACTTTTGATAGCGTTGATGCCATTGGTGCTGATGTCGGTGCAGTGCAACGATGGGGTGGATGAGATTCTCGTCAAGGAAAGTAAGGACCCTATGTCGGCTGTGATAGATGGGGTGCTGTATAAGACGAATAAGCCCGTTCAGCACGTACTGATAGGTTTTCCTCGATATCCCTATTGGGTGTATGATGAGAGTGCTGACGAGAGATTTAAAGGTACCTGGATAATGGAAATAGTATCTCGCGTGTTGTATTCGGATGATGGTGGAGCGTATGAGGTCATAATGACATTGAAAGGTAAGGGAAAGCCTGAAAAAAAGACGTATTATGAGGCTTCTGATGAGGTTGAGTTTATATTACGGGGCAGGCAGGGCGATGTATTTTATGAGTTCCATTCTAAAGATGCCTGGCTCGAAATCACTGATCTTGAATTCGTTGACGATGATTGCAGGATTTCCGCCAGGTTCGGTTTTACTGGAGTTGGTGTACCTGTGCTCACGGAGACGACCTCGACAGATGACGTATCGGCGGACAAGGAGATAGTCCTGACAGATGGCGTTTTTGAAGACTATGAATTCAGACGTAGTACTTCCTGGCCCCAATAAGTTTGTGAGGTCAGTTGGATGAGGAACAAAAAAACCGGAGCAGATTCTATGCAGATTGCTCCGGTTTCTTTATTATTTCAGTGGGGAATTACTTCACGCGCTCGCCGTATGAACGGTCAGTTGTGTTGACGCGGATCTTCTCACCGATGTTGATAAAGAGAGGTGCCATAATGATGGCGCCGGTCTCGAGGGTAACCTCCTTCTGAGCGTTTGTAGAAGCTGTATCGCCCTTCACTGCAGGCTCTGTGTAGGTAACCTCAAGCTCAACGTATGTAGGGAGCTCGCAGGTGAGGCAGCGCTCCTCGTCAGCGAGGAACATCATCTCCACGTGCTGGCCTTCCTTCATAAGGTCTGCGTTGTCAACTAGGGCTGCGTCGAGGTGGATCTGCTCGTAGGTCTCTTCGTGCATAAAGTTGAATCCGTCCTCGTCCTTGTAAAGGAACTGGTAAGGTCTTCTCTCGACGTTGATTGTCTCGATCTTTGCACCTGCTGTAAATGTGTTCTCGAGGATACGTCCGTTCTCGAGGTTTCTGAGTTTACTCTTTACGAAAGCTGGACCCTTTCCTGGCTTAACGTGCTGGAACCATACGATCTGGCAAGGTTTTCCATTGTAGTTAAGATAGAGTCCGTTCTTGAAATCAGCTGTTGTTGCCATAAAAAAATATTGTTTTGTTAGATTATTCGAAAATCGGCTGCAAAAATATAAAATTGTCCCCACGTACGCAAATTTTTACTGATTATCAGTCTTTTCAGTGTCTGCGAATTTCTCTTCCCAGGCAGGAACGTATCTGTTGAGGTCAAGGATATGTGCTGCGACATCTTCAAGCAGCCATTTCGGAGTCGAGGTGGCTCCGCATACGCCCACCCTGTCGTCTGCCCTGAACCATTCCCTTTTTATTTCTTCGACCGAATCTATATGGTATGTCCTGATGTTGAGCGACTTGCAGAGGTCGCAGAGAACTTTGCCGTTGGAGCTGGCCTTCCCGGATACGAAGATTATTATGTCGTGATCCAGAGCGAACTTCGAAAGCCTTTCGTGGCGCGTCGCCACCTGCTGGCATATTGTCTCGTTGATGACAAGCAGCCCGCGTCCCTTGAACCTTTCGATGGAGAGCTCGTTGTATCTTGCCATCTCTTCTTCAAGTCTTGCACAGAGCCTTGAATATTCAGCCGGGCTTTTGGTCGTCTGGCTGAATACTTCTGTCGGGATATCGAGACGTATCGTTCCGTTCTCGATGAACTCTTCAAGCATCAGAGTGTTTTCGACCACTAAGGCAGTTCCCTCTGTCTGCCCGATCAGGCCCAGAACCTCGGCGTGTCCTATCTTGCCGAAGATTATGATCTGTCCCTTGCCGGCCATCCTTCCGTATGCATTCCTGATATGCTCCTGAAGCCTGAGCACTACCGGACAGGTGCAGTCTATGATGCTGAATCCCAGACCCTCTGCTGTCCTATAGGTCTGCGGCGGTTCTCCGTGTGCCCTTATCAGAAGGACCTCTCCCCGGGCATCGACCATCTCGTTGAGGTCGTCCTTGTCAACGGTGACAAGCCCCTGCTTCACCAGCCTTCCGAGTTCCGCGTCGTTGTGAACAATGGCTCCGAGGGAATAAAGACGTTTGTCTCCGTCTTTCAGATATTCTTCCGCCTTGCCGATGGCACGGATCACTCCTGCGCAGAAACCTGAATTGCTGTCGATGTCAACTGTAAGCATATCAATGATGATTTAGCAGCCGAAGCGCTCGGCCATTATCTCTTTAAGCCATACCATCTGGTCGGCCATAGTCATATCGGTATTGTCCAGTACGATGGCGTCGTCGGCCTTGCTCAGCGGTGATGTCTCGCGGTGTGAGTCGATATAATCCCTTTCCAGAAGGTTCTTCATCACATCTTCGATCTTCACATCCTCGCCCTTGGCTCTCATCTCAGCTGCTCTTCTCTCCGCTCTGATTTCCGGAGTGGCCGTCATAAATATCTTCAGCTCTGCATCCGGAAAGACTGTGGTGCCGATGTCGCGTCCGTCCATAACGATGCGCTTCTTCTTCCCGAACTCCCTGAGCTTCCTGTCAACGAAGTCTCTCACCTGAGGTACGGTCGCGATAGGACTTACCTTTTCGGCTATGGCTAACGACCTGATCTCCTTTTCGATACATCTGTCTCCGATATATGCGCCCTCAGCTCCGAAATGAAGGTCGAGGTCGGCGAGAGCCTGCTCGAGTCCGGGCACATCGATGACGCATTCATCATTGATGAAACCGTTCTCGATGGCAAAGAGGGTGACCCCTCTGTAGAGGGCTCCTGAATCAAGATATAGAAAAGAAAACTCGTTTGCTATGATTTTTGCAAAGGAGCTTTTGCCGGTGGAAGAATAGCCGTCTATGGCTATGATTATATCGGGAATTTGCATATAACTCTTTAAAATCAAGCAAAAATATAAAATATTGTGTAAACTCCCAAAAATGACGATATTTGTAAATCCAATAATGTTATTATGAAGATTCTTATTATTGACGACGAGAGGTCTATCAGGAATTCTCTCAAGGAGATTCTTGTGGACGAGGGCTATGATGTGGATCTGGCCGAAAACGGCTCTCAGGGCTGTGCAATGGTTGACAAGGAAAAATACAGCGTCATCTTCTGCGACATAAAGATGCCGGAGATGGATGGTATGGAAGTGCTTGACAGGTTCAATCAGATGGGCATAGACGCCGCTGTAGTGATGATATCCGGACACGGTGACATAGCTGTGGCGGTCGAGTGCATCAAGAAGGGTGCTTTTGACTTCATACCTAAGCCGCTCGACCTTAACCGAATCCTCATCACGATCAAGAACGCGACCGAGAAGGTATCTCTTGTAAAGGAGACCAAGATTCTCAAGAAGAAGGTCTATGGCCAGGAAATGGTCGGAGAGTCACCGGCTCTTGTGCACGTCAAGGAGATGATAGACAAGGTGGCTCCTACCGATGCCAGGGTGCTGATCGTGGGCTCCAACGGAACCGGAAAGGAACTTGTCGCCAGGAATCTTCATCAGAAAAGTCCGCGTTCCGCGGCTCCGTACATAGAGGTCAATTGTGCTGCCATTCCATCTGAACTCATTGAAAGCGAGCTCTTCGGACACGAGAAAGGCGCTTTCACCTCAGCGATAAAGCAGCATAAGGGAAAGTTCGAACAGGCGGATGGGGGAACCCTCTTCCTTGACGAGATCGGAGATATGTCTCTTGCAGCTCAGGCCAAGGTGCTGAGAGTGCTTCAGGAGAAGAAACTTTCCCGTGTGGGAAGCGACAAGGACATCACCGTGGATGTCAGGGTCCTTGCGGCGACCAACAAGAATCTCAAGGCCGAGATCGAGAAGGGCACCTTCAGAGAAGACCTCTATCACCGTCTCAGTGTGATCGTGATCAATATGCCGACTCTTGACGAACGCAAGTCGGACATACCTCTGCTCGTGGACTATTTCATTGGCCAGATATGCTCAGAGACCGGTATGGCTCCACGCGAGATTGATGCCGAAGCTATGCAGATGCTCGTGGACAAGACCTGGACCGGTAATATCCGCGAATTGAGAAATGTGGTCGAAAGGCTTCTTATCCTGTCCGGATCCCGGATCACGGCCGCCGATGTGAAGGCATACGTGCTTTAGGCTGTATGCTTCGGTATCGTTACGATGAATGATGCACCTCCGAGGGCGAATGATTTCTGATAACGGATCTCGCCCTCGCATTTTTCTATGATGTTGCGGCAGATGGCGAGGCCCAGTCCGGTGCCGGAGCTCTTGGTAGTGAAGTTAGGCGTGAAGAGCCTGTCGAGATTGTCATCGCTTACTCCAGGACCGTTGTCGTCGAAGACTATGTCATAATAGCCGTTTTTCGTGCTGTTCCTCAGGCAGATGAGCACCCTTCCGATGCCAGGGTCTTCACCCTTTTCAATCTGTTCCTTCTGATGTATCTCCACAGCCTGCACCGCGTTGGTAATCAGGTTGACGAACACTCGTATGAGCTGAGGCTTCGGAGCCATCACGAAGGCGTTCTCCTGTCCTATGTACTGGATCCGGATGTTGTCCTTGTTATCGAAGATCAACAGCTGGTCCTTGAGGGTCTTGTCAAGGTCGATCAATACAGGGTCCTCGCTGTAGAGCTTGGCGAATGTCGAGAACTCGTTTGCGGTCTCTGTCAGTATGTCGATATGTTCCAGAACGACAGCCGAAACCTCGTCGAAACGCTGCTCCCAGGCCGGATTGTTATTCTCCTTCAGCCTTATGAGCCTTTGGATCTGGAGCTTTATAGGAGTCAGCGGGTTCTTGATCTCGTGTGCGACCTGTCGGGCCATCTGGCTCCAGGCCTTGTCACGCTCGGCCAGGGCAAGCTGTCTGGTAGATTCAGAAAGGTCCTTGACCATTCGGTTATATGCGTCAACGAGAGACGATATCTCGTCATCGCGTTTGTAAATGATGTACTGCAGGTCGTGGATATCGGCCACATTCATCTTCTTTCCCATTTCTACAAGAGGAGAGAACAGGGCATTCACCTCCCTGGTGCTGAACAGCAACGATGCGATCAGGAGAAGGAGGAAGAGATTGATGATGAGCGCTCCGTGGAAGAAGGCCTCCCGCCTGAAGTCAAAGCTTCTGTCGGTGTATGGAACACCGATTATCGCTATCATCTGGCCTCTGTCGTTGAATATCGGTGCATATAGCGCCCAGTAGCTGTAATCCGTGATGGTCTCCCTGTGTATGAAGAATCTCTGGTGCAGGTCCCGGATGTTGTAGTAGGCTTCTTCGTCGAGCCTGCTGCCCATAATCATCCTTTCGAATACCTCCGGAGTGGTGGATCTGAACACCTTGCCTTCCGGGGTATATAAGGAGATGTCGGACTTGGTGGTGTTTCCGATATTCTCCAGGCCTGCGGCAAACTCCTGGGTGTTGATGTCCTGCCAGCTTTCTGCCGTCCTTGCCTGCCTTTCCACAAGAGCCTGGATGGTCGTGATGCGTGACGACATCAGATTATGCATATTCTCCTCGTTCCTCTTATAAACGAAGAGGATGCTGATGGCTGTCATACTCACCAGAATCAGCAGAGAGGAAACGAAAAGTATTGTGTTTATCCTTTTCTTGAAGTAATTGCTCTTGAACAGCCTCTTCTTGTTGCGTGACTGTGAGAATATGCACAGGATGCCGCTGAGTGCCAGGCACAGATAAGAGAATGACGTGAAATATACCAGTCCGCCTCTCTGAGATCTGGAGATCACGATGAGTTCGTCTTCGTTGACCAGATTCATAAAGTGGACATATCCCTTTGTCCTCAGCACGCCCTTTTTCCTGGTCTGGAGCATTCCCGTCTCCCTGTGGTCATAATAGGTAGGATAAGGGTAATTGCCCTTGTAGGACATAAGACGGTTGTCCTTGTATTTCGCGTATGAATAATATGCAGGAATATTGATGTCTCCCGGCTTTGAGAATCTGCCGAGTATGCTTTCATATCCTCTGTCCTCGCGGTTGGAGTTCGATTCTATGCCGAGGATCAGCCTTGTCACTCCCTTTCCCGGATTATAGAAGTAGAAAAGACCGGCATAGCTGCTGCGGCCGTTGGCATCGGTGAGGAACACGAACCGCGAGCCGCTTGCGATCGGTGTACCCGTGCGTATCATATTGTTGAACAGGGTCAGGCCGGTGATGTCGTTGTCTCTGACGATCCTGACCTGAAGATTATATGCCTGTCTGATGCGGTTGAGGTAATATTCGCTTATCCTGTTCTGGATCATCCCCTCCGTGCTTTCAAGATGGGAAAGGGCAGAGATCAGCTGGTCGTATGCTATGCTTTCTTCTGCCGAACGGAGCTGTATCTCAAGGCTCAGGTCCCTCTCTACGGACAGTCTGTTGGCCCATACCGTGACCCTGTCGGTTTCCTTTCTGAAGCCAAGCTGGCTTGAAATCAGGGTGAAATATGCCGAGCACAGCACTGCAAACAGGATGAGTGTCCTTGGGGCGAGCATATCATACTTGAACCCCGTGAACTCCTTGACTACAGGCCTCAGTGCCTGGATAAGGAGAAGGATGCAGAAGAGAAGTCCGGTATATGACAGATATACCAGCACCGTATAGGCTATGTTGGTGTTCCATCTGTACAGCTCCATAGATATGTTGGAGTTCAGCAGAAGGCTCTTGAGGGTGAACTGGGTGTATATCCCTGTCGCAATAGCAATGATGACGATTGCCAGACCGTAGATCAGCATCTTCCACCGGTAATGCTTCTTATGCTTCCGGATGATTGCGGTTATTCTGTTCCTGACCTGGAAAAGGCAGATTATGGCAAGCGTGATATAGGTGTTGATCAGCAGAAGCGATCCCAATGAGAAGAAGACCGGTCCGTCTGCATAAACAGTAGGTGAGAACAGCTCCGAGGATCCGCTCATCTGCAGTCCCCATATATATGACATAAGGAAGAGCAGGGTCAATGTGGAAGCTACCACAGCATATACCTTGAGTGTCCTGTGCCCGGCAAGGAACATCACGATAGCCACAGCGAAGAGGATCACCGCAATCCAGCGGAGCATCGAATTGTCGAAGAAAGGCGTGGCCTGGCTGCTGTCGTACAGAATCTTGAAAAGCGGCTTCCCGTCAATCTCCAATGCAGAACCTCCGCTGTTTGTCAGCGGCAGGACTGAATATCTTCCGGAAAGCTTCAGAAGCGGGTTGACTCCGTTCTCATTGCGTCTGGCGTCATCGATGAGGGTGTTCTTTATCTCGAGTCCGGCTATAACCTTCTGGTTGCCGCTGCCGGTTACGTATTTTACAAGATACCATTTGGGACCGAGATTGAGGTAGGAGATCTCTTCGGTAACTTCGGTAAGAGGAGATATGATCTGACCCCTTCTGTCTGTAAGTCTTTGAAAGACAAGGCGTGACGAGATGTCGTCGTTTATTATGGAGAACTGGTTGCTCCAGGACTGGAGGGAATCGTTGATATAGCGGTATATCACCATATCCTCCGGAAGGCCCTCGGGCAGTATCAGCTCCTTCCTGTCGGTCTCCAGGGCAGTATGTACATATCTATCGAGAATCTCCAGACGGTCTTCTATCCTCTCCGCCATATCACGCGCGACCTTGTCCGTATCGCTTCCGGCATTGTTTCCGGCCATAGACAATACGAAGAATACAAGGGCGAGGATCAATGCCGTGAGAGGCAGCCTCTTATGCAGCCATTCCTTGGTGTTCATCTGTGACGTCTTTACTCGTGATGGTATGGTTCTCCTTTAATTATCGTGAACGCCCGATAGATCTGTTCCGCAAAAATCGCCCTGACCATCTGGTGGGAGAAAGTCATTCGCGACAATGAGAGCTTTGAGTTGGCCCTCTGATATACAGCCTCTGAAAAACCGTACGCACCTCCGATCACATATACGATGTCTTTTCCGCTGTAGGACATCTTGTCCCGGATGATTCCGGCGAGTTCCACGGAAGAATATTCCTTGCCCCTTTCATCAAGCAGGATGACGTCGTCCGAGGGACGTATGTTCTTGAGTATCAGCTCTCCTTCCTTGCTCTTGATCTGGTCCTTGGTCATAGCGGATACATTCTTCAGCTCGGGAATCTCCACGATGCTGAAGGGAATATAATGCTTCAGACGGGACATATATATGTCCAGTCCCTGCTTGACCCAGTCCTTGTCTGTCTTGCCGACCGTCAGAAGAGTGATTTTCATAGGCTTGTATATATGTGGCAAAGTTAGAAAAATATCTGCAAAAATCCCGCCAAGAGATAAAACCCGAAAAAAGTTGACCGGCATTGATTTTGTAGTATCTTTGCACGGTCAAATTCAAGGTTTTGCAGATGAACAGACATATAATCGGATTGCTGATGGCCATAGCATCTTTTGCTGCCTGTCCCGGTATCTATGCCCAGGACAATGGCTACGACGTGTTCAATCCTATTTCAAAATATCTTGCACAAGGGGATGCCGAGAAGCTTTCAGCCTGGTTCTCGGACAATCTGGAAGTAACGATCTTCTCCGACTCCAACGACTCGAGCCGCAATCAGGCACGCCAGATTATGAAGTCCTTCTTCCGGTCATACACCCCTCGTTCCTTCGAAATTACCCACAGGGCAGGGCGATCCAATATGAAATATGCCCTCGGAACCCTGAATGCAGGAGGTGAAATGTTCGTGGTCACGATCTTTGTCGGCTACAGCGACTCCTCCTATAAGATCCAACACCTCAAAATCGAACGAGTCAATTAATAAAAAAAATCAGCAGTCTGCTGATTTTTTTTATTGCTACTTCTGTCTGAGGAACACGTGCACCGGACATCCGAGGAAATCGAACTTGGTGCGGAGCTTGTTCTCGAGGAATCTTCTGTACGGCTCGCGGATATACTGCGGCAGGTTGCAGAAGAAAGCAAATGAAGGAGAACGTGTCGGAAGCTGGGTTATGTACTTGATCTTGATGTACTTGCCCTTCCAAGCCGGTGGCGGATAGTTCTCGATCTCAGGCAGCATCTCCTCATTGAGCTTTGATGTAGGGATCTTGCGCGAGTAATTCTCATATACGTGTGCAGCGGCATCGAGCACATCCATAATCCTCTGCTTGTTGATCACCGATGTGAATATTATCGGAAGGTCGTTGAACGGTGCGAGACGCTCCTTGATCGCGATGGTATATTCCTTCATCGTGTTGCTGTCCTTCTCGATGGTATCCCACTTGTTCACAACCACCACGCAGGCCTTCTTGTTCCTCTGGATAAGATTGAAGATGGCCATATCTTGCGATTCAATACCGGTCTGCGCATCAACCATAAGGATGCAGACATCGGAATGCTCGATGGCCCTGATCGACCTCATCACCGAATAGAACTCGAGATCTTCGTGCACCTTGGCCTTCTTACGCATACCAGCTGTGTCAACGAGCATAAACTCGTGTCCGAACTTGTTGTAAAGCGTTGCTATAGAATCCCTTGTGGTGCCGGCTATAGGGGTCACGATATTCCTTTCCTTGCCGAGAAGGGCATTGGTGAGGGATGACTTTCCAACATTCGGCTTGCCCACGATGGTGAAATGCGGAAGCTCAGGATGCTCGTCTGCATCCGGATCCTCAGCCGGAAGCTCCTTGACGATGGCATCGAGAAGGTCGCCTGTTCCGCCTCCGTTGGCTGCAGAAATGCTGTAAACCTCTCCCAATCCGAGTGAATAGAACTGGAATGCGTCGTACATCTTCTCGCCTGAATCGATCTTGTTCACGGCAAGTACGACAGGCTTTCCGCTGCGACGCAGAAGTTCTGCGATCTCTTCGTCATAATCCGTGATGCCTGTGCCGGCCTCCACCATAAAGAGCACGACGTGGGCCTCTTCTATGGCCAGAACCACCTGCTTGCGGATCTCTTCCTCGAAGATGTCATCGGAATTGGATGTGTATCCTCCGGTATCGACAACGGAAAACTCCGTGCCGCACCACTCGCATCTTCCATAATGTCTGTCGCGGGTCACACCCGCTGTTTCGTCAACGATGGCCTGTCGCATTCCGACAAGGCGGTTGAAAAGTGTGGACTTGCCCACATTTGGGCGTCCTACGATAGCTAATAAGCTCATAATAAATGATTTAGTTGTTAAAATCCCGCCTCTCGGCGATAATTGCTCATCCCTATCCGGGACCGAACGTATCAATGGCAGTCAGATCTGGAACCGCAGCTCGCGCACCCGCCTTCGTCACAGGCCACCGGGTTGCCGTTCTCATCTTTCTTGCCCCAAAGCTTTATTTCCTCTTCCTTGGCGCATTTGATGCCTCTCTTGCGCATTTCCACATTGTTCTCTATCTCGGTTTCAGGAAACTTTCCGTCCTTCCTGAAGATGATGTTGAAGCACATCCCGAATACGCACAAGCCTATGAGGACTAATGATGCTAATAATATCTCCATAACTCAATAAAATTCCGTCGGAAGACAATACTCCCGGCGGAATCCATATCAAAATCGGTTCCTAGTTGATGAAACTTGAACTGATCTCCTCGTAGTTGTAAACCTTGTTGATGATGTCGGCGAACATTCCGGTCATACTGAGGACAGTTATCTTGCTCTTGTCCTTTTCAGGGGCTGTAGAGAGCGGAATGGTGTCGGTCACGATAACTTCCTCCAGGGCAGACTCGGCGATCCTTTCGTATGCAGGACCTGAGAATACAGGATGTGTGGCGCAGGCGCGTACGCTCAGGGCTCCCATATCCTTCAGAACGTTGGCAGCCTTTGCAAGTGTGCCTGCAGTATCTATCATATCGTCAACGATCACGATGTTCTTTCCTGCCACATCTCCGATAGCGGTGATCGAAGCCACCACATTTGCCTTCTCACGTGACTTGTGGCAGATGACCACAGGGCACTCGAGATATCTTGCGTATGCGTTGGCTCTCTTTGCACCTCCCATATCAGGGGCTGCGATCGCAAGATTTTCGATGTTGAGCGACTTGAGATAAGGAAGGAATACAGCGCTTGCGTAGATGTGGTCAACAGGGAAATCGAAGAATCCCTGGATCTGGTCTGCGTGAAGGTCGCAGGTCATCACGCGGTCACATCCTGCAGCGTGAAGCATATTTGCAACGAGCTTCGCTCCGATTGAAACTCTCGGCTTGTCCTTGCGGTCCTGTCTCGCCCATCCGTAATACGGCATAACGGCGATCACCTTGTGAGCGGAAGCCCTCTTGGCAGCGTCTGCCATAAGGAGAAGCTCGAATAGATTGTCTGTAGGCGGGAATGTTGACTGGACGATGAATACAGTCGCTCCTCTGACGCTCTCGTTGAACGATGGCTGGAATTCTCCGTCGCTGAATGTCAGCACGTCGGATGAACCGAGCTCGATGTTGAGTGCCTTTGCCACCTTAAGTGCAAAATCCTTAGACGCCCTGCAGGCGAATAGTTTCATTCTGTGTTCCTTGATCATCTTGTATGGAGGGTTTAGTTTTGTTCGGATTTCAATGTTTCAAGAACCGATTCGATGTAGCCGAGTATCTCTTCGCGGCCCAGGCCGGTCTCCGAAGAACTGATGAATGTCGGCGGAAGTTCTTCCCAGAGTTCAAGTATCTGCCCCTTCATCTTCTCTATCTGCGTCTCAAGAGCCTTGGGCCCGTTCTTGTCGCCTTTGGTGAAGATTATGGCGAAAGGTATCCTGCTCTGTCCCAGTTCGATGAGGAAGTCCATATCGACCTTTCCGATGTCGTGACGCGAATCGATGAGGACGAAGAGCATCACCATCTCTTCAGATAGGTTGATGTAGTTTCTGATCACCTGCTCAAGCTTCTGCTTCGCTGTGGCCGACATTTTCGCATAGCCGTATCCAGGAAGATCGACCAGATACCACTCCCTGTTTATGAGGAAATGATTGACCAGCCTTGTCTTGCCCGGCTTGCTGGAAGTCATCGCCAGCTTCTTGTTGCGGCAGAGCATATTAATAAGCGAGGATTTGCCGACATTCGATCTTCCGATGAAGGCGAATTCAGGAAATTTCTGTTTCGGCTTCTCGGATATCCTTGTGCTGCTGCCAGCAAATAATGCCTCGTTGATCTTCATATTCTTTAAGGTTACTCGAATCAGCTGGCAAAGATATGGATTTTTATTTTATTTCATACGAAATAATGGTTGTGGTAAGGGAAATTTTGCTAAATTTGTTGCGAAGGAATTAAAAATGTATGGAAAAGGAATTTATCGACCTGTTTGAGTTACAGACGCAGCTTAAAAAGGGGATAGAATGCCTTTTTCCGTCACGCATCTGGGTAAGGGCCGAAGTGAGTGCCGTCAAGGCGCGGAGCGGAGGCCATTGTTATCTGGAATTGTCCCAAAGCGACGAAAAAGGACTGACGGCCAAGGCCAATGCCATCATCTGGGCCTCCAAGTACCGCTTCATAGCTCCGTATTTCCAATCTGTCACAGGCTCACCTGTCTCTGAAGGTATGGTGATTCTGGCGGAAGTTCAGGTCAATTACAGCCAATTGTACGGATTCTCCCTGATAATCAATGATATAGATCCGGAATACTCTCTTGGAATCAAGGAACTTGAGAGGCAGCGGACCATCGAACGTCTGGGCAAGGAAGGACTTCTGGAACTTCAGAAGGGGCTTTCCCTGCCCCAGCTTCCTTATCGTCTGGCGGTGATATCCGCAGAAGATGCTGCGGGCTACCGTGACTTTGTCCGCCATATCGAGGAGAACGCCTACGGATTCAGGCTGTCTCTCGAATTATATCCTGCCCTGATGCAGGGAGCGGACTGTCCCGAATCCATAATAACGGCTTTGGATGCCATACTGGACAGCGGAAATGAATATGATGCCGTCCTGATCCTTCGCGGTGGAGGAGCAAGGCTCGACCTTGCCTGCTTCGACGACTATGGATTGGCGGCCGTGATCGCCCAATATCCCCTGCCTGTGCTTACTGCCATAGGCCACGACCAGGATTTCCACGTATGCGATATGGTAGCATACGAATATGTAAAGACCCCGACAGCTCTGGCCGACTACATCCTTTCCATCTATGAAGATGAGGATGCGCGGCTTTCTTCGTATATGACACGTATGAAGCTTGCCTTCGGAAGCCGCATATCTGCAATGGAGTCGTATGTAGGTATGCTGGGTTCGAGGATAAGGGGAGGCTTTTCGCTCAAGCTGGCGGCTATGGAGGCCTCTCTGAGACTTCTCGAGGCAAGGATCGGTGCAGCTGACCCTAGGAAGATCCTGGAAAGGGGTTATGCCCTGGCCGTCGATGGTGAAGGACGTGTGATGAAGGGAGCGGAAGGAAGTAGCCCGGGGGACAGGATGTCGCTTATGTTCGCGGACGGGACCCTGGATTGTCTGATAGAGAAGGTAAGATGAAAGAGACTTTTGATTATGCAAAGGCCGTAGAGGAGCTGGAGGCTATCGCGGCGAAAGTGGAGGATCCCCAGACCGGGATCGGAGATATTGACAGATACATCAAACGATCGGAAGAGCTGATCGCGGCTTGCCGTGCCTACCTGCGCGGGGCTCGTGAGAAGCTTGATGCAATGGATAACCAATAATCGTGATAAAGATATGTGCGCAAAAAAGAAGATGATCTATGACAGCGACGAGTGGCTGTTGCCATATAAGGATGCCATAGACAAAAGACACGAAATGATAGCTCAGACGAGGGACAGGCTGTCTGTGGACGGTTCTCTTGCCAAGGCGATGAACAACCACATCTATTATGGACTGCACCGTAATGAGAAGGGCAGCTGGATATTCCGTGAATGGGCTCCGAATGCAACCAAGATCTATATCATCGGTGAGTTCAACAACTGGAAGCGTACCGAGGCGTACGCCCTCAGACCTATAGGAGGCGGAAACTGGGAGATAGAACTTCCTTCTATGTTC
Source organism: Bacteroidales bacterium (assembly GCA_015060395.1). Classification (GTDB taxonomy): domain Bacteria; phylum Bacteroidota; class Bacteroidia; order Bacteroidales; family UBA932; genus Cryptobacteroides. The sequence continues at coordinate 21,744 of SUYP01000012.1, read as the reverse complement.
CTTGACCACGGTACGTTGTACAAGCTCTACATCGAGTGGAAGGGCGGTGGAGCGGAAAGGCTTCCAGCCTATCTCACCAGAGCTGTCCAGGACCCTGTGACAAAGACATTCTGTGCTCAGGTCTGGGATCCTGCAACGAAATATGAATGGAAGAATGCCGCTCCCGGAAAGAGACCTCACCCTCTCATCTATGAATGCCATATCGGAATGGCTGCAGAGGAGGAGAAGGTGGGAACATTCGAGGAATTCCGCCTGAATGTGCTTCCGAAAGTGGCCGAGCTGGGATATGACACCCTCCAGATAATGGCTCTTCAGGAGCATCCTTATTATGGCTCCTTCGGCTATCAGGTGGCCAATTTCTATGCCCTGAGCTCGCGTTTCGGTACTCCGGAGGAGTTCAAGGCCCTCGTTGATGACGCTCACGGAATGGGAATCGCCGTGGTTATGGATATAGTGCATTCGCATTCTGTCGATAATGAGGCTGAAGGCCTCGGCTTCTTTGACGGAACCAAGACCCTCTATTTCTATGACGGCTGGCAGGGACATCATCCTGCCTGGGGCTCGCGCTGCTTCGATTACGGAAAGGACGAGACCAAGTATTTCCTTCTTTCGAACTGCAAATACTGGATGGAGGAATATCATATCGACGGCTTCCGTTTCGACGGAGTGACCAGTATGCTCTACTGGGATCACGGACTGGAGAAGGCCTTCGTCGGCTATGACAACTATTTCAATCAGGGAGTGGACGAGAATGCCGTGACCTATCTTGCCCTGGCCAATATGCTTATCCGCGAGATGAATCCGGAAGCATTTACTATTGCCGAGGATGTGAGCGGAATGGCCGGTCTGGCAGCTCCTTTCGAGCAGGGCGGCGTGGGCTTCGACTTCCGAATGAGTATGGGAGTGGCCGACAACTGGATCAAATGGATAAAGGAACTCTCCGACGATCAGTGGAGCGTGGGCGAGATCTGGTGGCAGCTCACCAACAAGAGGGCGGATGAAAAGACCATCAGCTATGCCGAATGCCACGATCAGGCGATGGTGGGAGACAAGACCATCGCGTTCCGCCTTATGGACAAGGAGATGTATTTCTCTATGAACAAGGACTCGCAGTCGGACATCGTTGACAGAGGTATGGCTCTTCACAAGATGATACGTCTGGTGACTATGGCGACCTGCGGAAACGGCTACCTTACATTTATGGGCAACGAGTTCGGCCATCCTGAGTGGATCGACTTCCCGCGCGAAGGAAACGGATGGTCGTACAAGCACGCCAGAAGACAGTGGTCGCTTGCCGAACCGGACTATCTCAGATACAGATACTTGAGAAATTTCGACAAGGCAATGATAGCTCTGGCGCGTCAGGAAGCTATTCTCGATGAGAAACCTGAACTTTTTGTCCAGGATGAAGAAAAAAAGATTCTTATATTCAAAAGAAAAAATTGTATCTTTGCGCTCAATTTCAACCCCACCACTTCTTTCGCCGACTATGGCTTCGCTGTTCCAGCCGGAAAATATGAGGTGGTGCTCAACTCGGATGAAAACGAATTTGACGGCTTCTCCAGACTCAGGACTGGGGAGGCGCATTTCAGTGTATCCGAGCGAAGTGAGAACGGAAACGGCAAATATGACGAGACATTGTACCTCTATCTGCCGAGCCGATGCGCAGTGGTGCTGAAAAAGATTGACTGAAAATAACTAAATACGTATTTATATGGCTTTTCTTAAATTCAACAAGTCCGAGCTTGTGAACCTGGAATATTCGCTCAAGCGTGAGATCATCGCAGCGAATGAGACAGGCGCGTACTGCAACACGTCCATCGTGACCTGCAATACGAGACGCTATCACGGATTGCTGGCTGTCCCTGTGGCTGAGTTAGGCGGCGGAAAGTATATGCTTCTTTCTGCTCTTGACGAGAGCCTCGTGCTGGGAGGAAAGCAGTTCAACCTCGGCATCCACTGCTATGGTGACACTTACGAGCCAAGAGGTCATAAGTACATCATCGACTTCGATGCCAATCCGGTGCCTGTGGTTACCTACAAGGTCGGTGGAATCATCTTCACCAAGACCATTATGATGGTTCCGGACAACGATCAGGTCCTTATCAAGTATGAGCTTCAGACCGCTCCCGGAAAGATTTCGCTTCAGCTCAAGCCTTTCCTTGCCTTCAGAAGCGTACACAGCCTCACAAGCCAGAATTCCGATGCATATACTGCATACGAGGATGTTGACGGAGGTGTGTCATTCTGCCTGTACAGCGGCTTCCCGACACTCAACCTCCAGTCTTCAGCCAAGGCTTCCTTCAAGTATCAGCCTTACTGGTACAACGGAGTGACCTACTCTGACGAGTACCGCCGTGGCTTCGACTGCCGTGAGGATCTCTTCGTCCCAGGTACTTTCTCTCTTGAAATGAAACCGGGCGAATCTGTTGTATTCTCTGCTTCAGTCAACGAGGTCAACCCTAGAGGACTCAAGAGGAAATTCACCGACACTCTCAAGAAGATGGAAGTCATCGAGGACTATCACGACCTCCTCGTCCACAATGCAGAGATGTTCAAGTGCCACAACGGCGACAGGGCTCAGATCAATGCCGGATTCTCCTGGCTTGAGACAGGTCTTCTCAGAGAGACTGTCGTATCCCTTCCTGGACTTACCCTCTATGCCAACGGCAACTGCGACGAATTCGAGAAGATCCTCGACACGCTTATAGCAGACGAGCAGGAGAGACTCTTCCATCGCACCACACAGTGTGAGGCTCCTCTCAGACTTACCGAGACCCTCCAGCAGTATATCCGCTTCAGCGGCAAGGAAAAGCACGTATGGAAGAAATATGGCGAGACCCTCAAGGGCATCATCGAGAGCTATGCTCCGGGCCGCAGAAAGGAGATCGCAATGCATCCTAACGGACTTCTCTGGGCACAGATGGACGGAGTCGCACTGTCTTGGATGAACGCATACGTATATGGCCGTCCGGTCACAGAGCGTGCCGGCTACCAGATCGAGACCAATGCATTCTGGTACAACGCCCTCTGCTTCGCCATCGATATGGAAAACAAGTACGGCCCTCGCAAGAGCGCATTCGTGGAGCGATGGTCACCTGTACGCGACCTCGTGAAGGAGAACTTCCAGCCTACATTCTGGAGACCTGAATGGGGATATCTTGTTGACTATGTAGGAAACGGCCCTCAGGATCAGGCGGTAAGGCCTAACATCCTCTTCCCGATCTATCTCGAATATTGTCCTGTTGACGACGAGGTGATCTCAGAGGTGGTGATGACCATCAACGACGAGCTTGTCACCAAGAGAGGACTCCGTTCGCTTTCTCCAAGAAACGAGGCCTACAGAGGCGTATATGAGGGATCGCAGATCGACCGCGACCTCGCATACCATCAGGGCTGTGCATTCCCTGCACTCCTCGCTCCATACATCGACCTCTGCTTCAGGATGATGGGCGAGACATTCTACGGAAGGGCAAAATACCTTGTGGAAGGATTCTTCGAGGACATCAGCAAGCACGGTGTGGGTGCATTCTCCGAGCTTTATGACGGAGACCCTCCTCACGAGCCGCACGGAGCCATTGCATCAGCAATGAGTACTGCAGCTCTCCTGAGGATAATGTATATAATGAAACAATATAAATAATATAAGGAGGACAGATAATGAGAGTTCTAATGTTCGGATGGGAGTTTCCTCCTCATATTGCAGGAGGTCTCGGAACAGCTTGCTACGGTATGACCAAAGGTCTGGCCTACAACGATGTGGATGTCCTTTTCGTAATGCCTTCAGCTTCAGGTGATGAGGATGAGAGCGCGGTGAAGATCATCAACGCAAGTGACGTGGCTATCGACACCGTCAGCGCTACTGTGGATGAGTTCCTCGGCAAGGTTCAGTTCGTGCACATCGGCACCAATATGGTACCTTACGTTGACCCTAGCGACTTCAAGACCATCGTCGAGGAAGAGCGCAAGAGGCAGATAAAAGGCTTCCGTGTGCAGTACGGCCAGAAATATAAGTTTTCAGGAAAATACGGTGCCAACCTTATGGAAGAGGTTGCGCGCTACGCAATGGTCGGAGCTACGATCGCAATGCAGTACAAGGATCAGTTCGATGTGATCCACGCTCACGACTGGCTTACATATCTTGCAGGTATCGCTGCAAAGCAGCTTACCGGAAAGCCGCTCGTCGTGCATATGCACGCTACATCATACGACCGCGCAAGTGACGACCAGGTCGATACAAGAGTCGTTGACCTTGAGACCAAGGGTATGATGGCAGCCGACAAGGTTATGGCTGTGAGCGAGCTTACAAGAAACATCTGTATCAATCGTTACGGTATCGAACCTGAGAAGGTTGTGGCTGTCCACAACGCCGTTGACTTCAGCGGCCGTGAGAAGCTCGAGGTCGAGAGGAACGTGAAGGAGAAGGTGGTTACCTTCCTCGGACGCGTCACCTATCAGAAGGGCCCTGAGTATTTCATCGAGGCTGCGGCAAAGGTTCTCAAGAGATGCAACAACGTACGTTTCGTGATGGCAGGAAGCGGTGATATGCTCAACAGGTGTATCCGCCACGTCGCACGACTCGGCATCTCCGACAGGTTCCATTTCACAGGCTTCCTTCGCGGAAAGGAGGTACACAAGATGTTCGCTCTGTCGGATGTCTATGTAATGCCTTCTATTTCAGAGCCTTTCGGTATCTCTCCGCTTGAAGCTATGCAGACCAACGTGCCATCGATCATATCCAAGCAGTCGGGTTGCGCCGAGATCCTCAAGTACGCCCTCAAGGTCGATTTCTGGGATGTGGACGCTATGTCTGACGCGATCTATGGCCTTCTCCAGTATCCTGCGATCTCGCAGCTCGCTGCACGTTGCGGATATGACGAGGTGAACAGCATAAAGTGGAACGACGTTGCCGCAAAGATCAAGGGTATCTATCAGGAAGTTATTGATAATAAATAAAACAACATACATTATGAAAAAGAGTATATGTCTGTATTTCCAGGTTCATCAGCCAAACAGATTGAGATTATACAGATTCTTTGACATCGGAAAGGATTCGCATTACTATGACGACTTCGCCAACAGAACCATTCTCCGCAGGGTAGCCCAGAAGTGCTATCTTCCAATGAACGCCCTTCTTCTCGAGCTCATCGAGGCCAACAAGGGTGCATTCAAGGTGGCATTCTCCATCTCAGGTTCAGTTCTCGAGCAGTTCGACAGATATGCTCCTGAAGTGATCGAGAGCTTCCGCAAGCTCGCCCAGACCGGCAATGTGGAATTCCTTTCTGAGACTTACTACCATTCACTCGCATCACTCGCATCACCTATCGAGTTCAAGAACCAGGTGCTCAAGCACAAGGCTGCCATCGAGCACTACTTCGGCGTGACTCCAAAGGCGTTCCGCAACACCGAGCTCATCTACTCTGATGCAATCGGCGAGATGGTTTATGATATGGGCTTCAAGACAATGCTTACCGAAGGCGCAAGACACGTCCTCGGATGGAAGAGCCCTAACTTTATTTACAGCTGCGCTCAGGCTCCAAGCCTCAAGCTCCTTCTCAAGAACTCTTCTCTCAGCGACGACATCGCATTCCGCTTCTCAGACAGAGGCTGGTCGGATTGGCCGCTCACAGGCGAGAAGTATCTTTCTTGGATCAAGGCTGCCGCTCAGAACGAGGACATCGTGAACCTCTTTATGGACTACGAGACATTCGGTGAGCATCAGAAGGCTGCCAGCGGTATCTTCGACTTTATGAGAGCTCTTCCTGAGATCGTCATCAAGGACGGAGAATTCGAGTTCGTGACCCCTACACAGGCTGCCAAGAAGCATCGCCCTGTAGGTGAACTTGACGTGATGGATCCTATCTCCTGGGCAGACGAGGAGCGTGACGTGACAGCTTGGCTCGGAAATGAGCTCCAGAACGACGCGTTCAACAAGCTCAATGACCAGGCAGAGAAGCTCGCCCTCCTCAATGACGAGACACTTTGGTCGGATTTCGGCCATCTCCAGGAGAGCGACCACTTCTATTATATGTGTACAAAGTTCTTCTCGGACGGAGCTGTGCATAAATATTTCAACCCGTATGATACTCCGTATGAGGCGTTTATCAATTATATGAACGTTCTCAGCGATTTTATTTTGCGAGTAGATGATGCAATTTCCGTTTCAGATATTAACTTTGCAGCCGCAAAGCAGGCCAAGGCTCCGGCAAAGAAGACAGTGAAGAAGGCTGCACCAAAGGCCAAGACACCTGCGAAGAAGGCTGAGCCAAAGGCTAAGAAGCCTGCAGCAAAGAAGACTACAAAGAAATAGATTTCCCGATCTGACTCGAGTAATCTATAACGCAGATATCATTTCCCCGGACGGAGTCGTGAATGACTTCGGCCGGGGAAAATAAATAATTTATTTATACCATAATGAAAACAGAACTTATCAAGCCTGATTATCTGTTTGAGGTTAGTTGGGAAGTGTGTAATAAGGTGGGCGGCATATATACTGTGATCGCCACCAAGTCCCTTTATCTGAAGAGCGAGTATAACAGACATCACATAATGGTAGGACCGGATGTGTGGATGGATACTGAGAGCAATCCCGATTTCATCGAGGATCCGATGCTTTACAGGGCCTGGAGGACCCAGGCCGCTTCAGAAGGGCTGAGAGTGCGCGTCGGACGCTGGAACGTTCCAGGCAAGCCGACAGCGATCCTTGTGGATTTCAAACAGTTCCTCACGATGCAGAACGAGATCCTCACCGACTTCTGGAAGAAGTTCGGAGTGGACTCTCTGACCGGCAACTGGGACTATCGTGAATCCGCACTCTTCGGCTACGCTGCCGGAAGAGTGATCGAAAGCTTCTACAGATTCAATCTGGAAGCATCGGACAAGGTCGTGGCTCAGTTCCACGAGTGGATGACCGGAACTGGACTTCTTTATCTGAAGTCGAAGAATGTCCCAGTCGCTACTGTATTCACCACACACGCGACCGTGATCGGAAGATGCATTGCAGGAAACAACCTGCCTCTTTACGACGGCATACTCGGCTACAATGCTGATGAGAAGGCCAGACATTTCAATGTTGTCGCAAGACACTCTCTCGAGAAGAAGGCTGCGCAGAACAGCGACATCTTCACGACAGTGAGCGACATTACGGCCCAGGAATGCAGACAGTTCCTCGGAAGGCCGGTTGATGTAGTGACCCCTAACGGATTCGAACCTAGCTTCACCCCTGCCACCGATGAAGAGTATGACGCTCTCAGGGAAAGGGCAAGGAAGAAACTTATGACCGTAGCTTCGGCTATGTGCGGCGAGGAAGTGCCTGAAAATGCGATACTTGTCGGCATAGGCGGACGCTATGAGTGGAAAAACAAGGGTATAGATGTGTTCATCGACGCCCTTGACAAGCTCAATCATACGGATTTCAAAGGCAAGTGCGTCCACGCATTCATTATGATCCCTTCAGGCCACAACGGCCCTGACAAGCAGCTTCTTGCGAAGCTTGCCGGAAACGGATCTGGCTATGTGACCAGGACATCGCACTATCTGATGAATCCTGAATATGACAATGTGACCAGACGTCTCAACGACCTGCACCTGAACAACGCAGCGGGTGACAAGGTCAAGGTATATTTCATCCCGTCTTATCTCAACGGCAACGACGGCATCTTCAATATGCCTTACTACGACCTTCTCGCAGGTCTTGACCTGACGCTCTTCCCATCATACTATGAGCCTTGGGGATATACCCCGCTCGAGAGCCTTGCGTTCAGGGTTCCGACCCTGACCACCACCCTTGCCGGATTCGGCCTCTGGGTGCGCACATACTACGGAAAGAAGCATCCTGGCATCACAGTGCTCGACAGAAGCGACTCGAACTATTTCGAGGTTGTCGATGGAGTGGCACAGCGTGTGATGGAGATCGCATCGCTCCGCAAGGACAGCCGAAAGAAGTATATGCAGAACGCCAAGGACGTATCTGAGATAGCTCTCTGGGAAAACAATATCGTATATTATAAGGAGGCCTATTCGAAGGCTCTCGAAAAATTAATAAAGGCAGGCGGAGTGTATCCGGCTGCACGCAATGACAAAAATATGGAATACAAGAAATTTGAAGTTAATCAGCCAACCTGGAACAGCGTGATCGTTTCCCGCCACCTTCCAGAGTCACTTAAAGACCTCGAAATACTTTCCAAGAACCTTTGGTGGTGCTGGAACGAGTCAGCAAAGAACCTCTTTGCATCAATTGACCCACAGGCGTGGGAAGCATCAGGCCAGAACCCTATCGCAATGCTCGATAAGGTGAGCCTCAAGAGATATCAGAAGCTCGAGAAGGACAGCAAGTTCCTCGCCGACCTCAAGATAGTGATGGAGGAGTTCAACGAGTATATGGCCCTCAAGGCAGAGCGTACAACCCCTTCTGTAGCATACTTCTGTATGGAGTATGGTCTTGATACATCCCTCAAGATCTATTCAGGCGGTCTCGGTATCCTTGCCGGTGACTACATCAAGGAGACATCCGATATGAACACCAACCTCGTGGCTGTCGGCCTCCTTTACCGTTTCGGATACTTCAACCAGAAGCTCACCGCACACGGAGAGCAGGTTGCAGAGGACGTTGCACAGAACTTCAACAAGATTCCTGCAACTCCGGTACGTGACGAGAACGGCAACTGGGTGACTATCAGCGTCGCATTCCCTGGCCGCAACCTCAATGCCCGTCTCTGGAGAGTTGACGTAGGCCGTACAGAACTCTATCTCCTCGATACAGACATTCCTGAGAACCTTCCTGAGGACAGGTCAATCACTTATAACCTCTACGGCGGTGACTGGGAAAACCGTCTCAAGCAGGAGCTTCTCCTCGGTGTCGGCGGTATCCGTGCCCTCCGCAAGCTCGGCTTCGCTCCGCAGGTTTACCACTGCAACGAGGGTCACGCAGCATTCATCGGCCTCGAGCGTCTCCGTGAGCTCATTTCAGAGCAGAACCTCGAGTTCCAGGAGGCTCTCGAAGTTGTAAGGGCTTCATCACTCTTCACAACCCACACTCCAGTACCTGCAGGCCACGACGCATTCGACGAAGGTCTTCTCCGCAAGTACATCGGCCACTATCCTCAGCGTCTTAAGATCGACTGGGAGACAATGATGGGTCTCGGAAAGAACGACGGTGCCAATGTGAACGAGAAGTTCTCTATGTCAATCCTCGCAGCCAACATCTCTCAGGAGGTGAACGGTGTTTCTTGGCTCCACGGTGAAGTGAGCCGCGACATCCTCGGACATATGTGGCCTGGCTACCTCCCTGAGGAACTCCACGTAAGCTACGTGACAAACGGTGTACACTATCCGACCTGGACAGCACCGGAGTGGAAGGAAGTACACGCAAAGGTATTCGGCGAGGAATTCAAGACACACCACTATGACAAGTCTTGCTTCGACGGTATATACAAGGTGGCAGACGAGGAAGTATGGAACATCCGCACTTCACTCCGCAAGAAGCTCATCGAAGAGGTGAAGAGAAGACTCTCTGACCCAGCAGCAGCAAGCCACTATTCACCTAAGCAGGTGGTAACAATCAAGGAGACTCTCCGCGACGACGTACTCACAATCGGTTTCGCACGCCGTTTCGCTACATACAAGAGAGCACACCTCCTTTTCCGTGACCTTGACAGACTTGCAGAGATCGTCAACGATCCTAAGCAGCCTGTACAGTTCCTCTTCGCAGGAAAGGCTCACCCAGCTGACAAGGCAGGACAGGATCTCATCAAGATGATCGTGGACATCTCCAAGCAGCCACGCTTCATCGGTAAGATCGTATTCGTGCCTAACTACGACATCACAGTAGCGAAGTACCTCGTACAGGGTGTTGACGTATGGATGAACAACCCTACACGTCCTCTCGAGGCTTCAGGTACATCAGGCGAGAAGGCAGCGATGAACGGTGTAATGCATTTCTCAGTACTCGACGGATGGTGGGTTGAGGGCTATAAGAAGGGCGCCGGCTGGGCTCTTCCTATGGAACGCACTTACGATGACCAGAACTATCAGGACGAGCTCGATGCGGCTACGATCTATAACATCATCGAGAACGAGATCGCTCCTACATTCTACAACAAGAGCCTCTCGACAGGCCGTTCATCAGACTGGATCGAGTACATCAAGAACTGTGTGGCTCAGGTGGCCTGCAACTTTACAACCAACCGTATGCTCACCGACTACATCAACCAGTATTATGTACCTCAGGCAGCACGCGTTGACGGCATTGTAGCCGATGACTATGCAGAGGCTCGTGAGATCGCGGCTTGGAAGAAGAGACTCCGCCGTGAGTGGAAGAACGTAGAGGTGGTGTCAGTGACCGCTCCGGACAGCAACAGCGACTCGCTTGCTATCGGAAACGAGTTCAATGCCGAGATCGTCCTCAACATCGGCGACCTCAATGCTGAGGAGATCGGTGTAGAGATCCTTTTCGCAACTACAGACAAGAAGGGAAGACTCCACATCCAGGAGAGATATGAGTTCGCTCCGGTAGAGTCTGCTGACGGCACAGCGAAGTATGCCGCTGCCATCAGCCCTGACAGATCAGGTATCTATCAGGTGGCAGGACGTATCTACGCAAAGAATGCGAAACTCCCTCACAGACAGGACTTTGAACTTGTAAGATGGTTGTAGCAACCGGATTTTTCGACGGTGTCCACACCGGACACCGTCTTGTAATACAGCAGCTTGTCGAAGCTGCAGCAGTACGCGGGGATGAAAGTATGGTCGTCACATTCTGGCCACATCCCCGTAATGTGCTGCAAAAAGAAGCCCGTTCGCTCAGGCTTCTCACCACTCTTGCGGAAAAGAAGGCTATGCTTCGCGCCCTGGGAGTGGACAAGGTTGAGGTGCTTCAGTTCACGAAGGACTTCAGCACGTTGACTACGGAGGACTATCTCCGGATGTTGATGAATGAATACGGAGCGTCAGCTGTCCTGGTCGGCTATGACAACAGGATGGGCTGTGATGCTTCAGATGCGGATGACGTGGCCAGAACTGCCGAAAGCCTCGGTCTCGAGGTCATAAGGACGGATATGGTGTCGTCGGAGCGCGGATATGCCGTCAGCTCCACAAAGATCCGCGAAAGGCTTGAGGCGGGAGATGTAAGCGATGCAGCTGCAATGTTGGGATATGCCTACGGACTCCACGGAGTGGTTATTGCAGGCAACAGGCTGGGAAGGACCATAGGCTTCCCGACTGCCAATATGCAGCTCTACGAACCTCTGAAGCTCGTACCGGGCAACGGAGTATATTTCGTGAAGGTCAGGACACTGGATCGGAACCTCTATGGTATGTGCAACATAGGATGCAGACCTACTGTCGGCCCCGGCAATGCCAGGACGATAGAAACCAATATCTTCGGATTTGACGAAGATATATACGGACTGGACATAGAAGTAACATTCGTCTCCAAGATAAGGGATGAGGTGAAGTTCGGCTCGTTTGAAGAACTGAGACAGCAGCTCGAAAAAGACAGGGATGCCTGCCTGACAATCCTGGAATTGTCATCCCGAGCCTGACGAGGGAACTGAAAAACAATAAGATATGGAAGAAATCATAGGTTTGCTGATTGCCCTTGCCGCAGTCATTCTCAAGGCCGTGAGCAGCAGGCTGGAGAAATCCGGCAGGAAACCCTCTGCCCCGGTGACTTCTGAAGACGATCCGGAAGCCGGAGGGCTTGATGTCAAGGGATGGATTCTTGAGGCCTTGGAAGAGGCCGCGGGGGAGTCTGCCGAGCCGGAGGTGGTCTTTGATGACGACGGACAGATCGTGGAAGTCAAGCCTGTGGTTGTCCAGCCGGAACCGGTTAAGCCAGCTGTCGAGCCTGTCAGCTTTATGGAAACTGTCAACAGAACGACGAGACCTAAGGCAGAACCGCTGAGACCGGCAGCAAAAAGAAAGATGCTTCAGGAGGATGAAACCTCCGGAAAGAAGGGCGAAAAGATCGACCCGAAGAAACTCGTGATATATTCCGAGATAATGAAACCGAAATTTTAGAAATTTAAAACATACAAATAATTATGGCACTTCAATATATGACCCAGGAGGGTCTTGACAAACTGAAGAAGGAGCTTGCCGAGGCAATCGCACAACGTCCTGTAATCTCTGCGGCAATCGCAGAGGCCAGGGATAAGGGTGACTTGTCCGAAAATGCTGAATATGAGGCTGCTAGAGAGGCTCAGGGCCTCCTCGAGCTGAATATTTCCAAGCTCCAGAATCTCGTGGCGAACGCCAGAGTCATCGACGAATCGCAGATCGGTACCGAGAAGGTGCAGATGCTCAACAAGGTGAAGGTGAAGAACCTTACCGCAAACCAGATTATGACATTCACCCTTGTGAGCGAGAACGAGGCGGACTTTATGGCAGGCAAACTTGCCGCTAAGACCCCTATCGGACAGGCGCTTATGGGTCATTCTGTGGGTGATGTCGTTGAGGCCAAGGTACCGGCCGGCATCATCAAGTTCGAGATCCTTGACATCACTCTCTAGAACTGAGCGAAGGACATTAACACCAGTGTATTATGGCAACAATATTCACCAGAATAGCCAAGGGAGAGATTCCGTCCTACAAAGTGGCGGAAAACGAGGAATACTATGCATTCCTTGACATCGCCCCGATGGCGAAGGGACATACCCTTGTCATTCCGAAGAACGTGGAGGATGACTATATATTCAACCTCGACGACAAGACCTATATCGGCCTCTGCGCATTTGCCAAGAAGGTAGCCGAGGCTATCAAGGCTGCAGTCCCTTGCAAGAGGGTGGGCGTGGCCGTTCTCGGAATGGAAGTCCCTCATACACACATCCATCTCGTACCGCTTCAGACAGAGGGAGATATGGATTTCAGAAAAAAGAAACTTGAGCTTTCGCAGGAGGAATTCGCTGCGATAGCTTCTGCAATCAACAGCGAATATGTCAAGATTCAGTAATGTGATCAAATGTGCTGCAGCTGCTCTTCTTGTCGCAGCCTGCACACCGTCAGCCAAGGTAGATGGAATCATAGCCTCGGCTCCGTCATCAGAAGTGGTGATCAAGCTTCTGAATGTAAACAGATATGAAGTGCTCGACACTGTCAAGACAGATGCTTCGGGACGATTCTCATACAAGGTAGGCGTTGAAAAGGGACAGCCTGAATTCGTCTATATGTTCCACAACGACAAGAGAGTCGCTTCTCTTCTCCTTGAAGCTGGCGACAAGGTGAGTGTTGCTGCCGACACCCTCGGAAACTACACCGTTGAGGGCTCTGCCGAGTCTGCAAAGCTTGCCAAGGTGGAGAAAGACTATTCTGCCGCACAGGCAAAGATCCAGGCTATGGCCGCACAGGCCGAGACTGCCGAGGCTGAAGAGGCTCTGGCACTCAGACGCCAGATCGGAAAGGAGTATATCGACTACTACAGACAGTGCGTACGCTATGTCCTCGAGAACAGCCGCTCGCTTACAGTGGTTCCGGTCCTTTATCAGAACTTCGGCGCCAATCTTCCGGTGTTCGGCCAGTCAACAGACGCGATCCACTTTATGAATATTGCTGATTCACTGGCACTTGCATATCCTGATTCGAAGTATGTCAAGGCTTTGAGGAAGGAAGCGGAGAGAAGACACGGCTTCCTCGAGCTCGAGCACAAGCTCAAGACAGCCAGCGCCGTGGGATTCCCTGACGTGGTTCTTCCTGACGTGAACGCAAACAAGATCAAGCTCAGCGAAGTTGAAGCAAAGGTGATAATGCTTTACTTCTGGAACTCTTCCGATGCAGGCCAGAAGATGTTCAACCTCGATGTCCTCAAGGCTCTTTACGAAGACTACCATTCAAAGGGATTCGAGATCTACCAGGCGGCCATCGATCCTGACAAGGCCGGATGGGCTCAGGTCGTGAAGCAGCAGAATCTTCCTTGGATCAACGTATGCGACGGCCTCGGAGCTGACTCGCCATACGTCGTGACCTACAATCTCCAGGCTCTTCCTGCGACCTACATCATCGCTGACGGAGAGCTCGTGGACGGTCAGGTAGTGGATGAGAAGTCTCTCAGGAAGCTCCTTGACAAGCTCTTGAAATAGAGAATCCTATGCATAATATGACCCATATCTTCCGCTGGCTCTGGAATGCCACCAGAGGCTGCAGATGTGGAATCTTCACCATAGCTGTCGTGAGCACTTTGTCTGTCGCGACAGCTATGGTCAATGTATGGGTCAGCAAACATCTCATAGACATTGCCACACGGAGCGTCAGCGGCAGACTCTCCCACTACATCATCATCTTCGCCGCCTGCGCCCTTGTCCAGATAATCTTTTCCATCATAATCAGCCGGCTCGAGACCAAAGTCGATGTGTCGCTCCGCAACTCCTTGCGTTTCAGATACTTCTCAAAGATAATGGAAAGCCGTTGGATCGGCAGGGAAGCCTTCCATACAGGAGATATGCTCAGCAGGCTTGACGGAGACGTGGCAAAGATAGCCGACACCCTCTCCAGGACAGTCCCTGCAGTCATCTCCACAGCCATACAGCTCGTCGCGGCCTTCATCTTCCTAGGGTCGATGGAGTGGCGTCTCGCCCTTGTCGTGCTGCTGATTATGCCCGTGGCCCTTCTTCTCAGCCGGACATACGTCCGCCGTATGCGTAAGCTCACAAACGACATCCGCACCACTGACAGCCGTATCTACACCCATCTTCAGGAGAACATCCAGCACAGGACCCTGATCACCTCGTTCGAGAACACAGGCCAGGCCATAGGCTCCCTCGACGACTATCAGGACGACCTCAGACAGCAGACCATAGCCCGCAACAACTACGCCCTCTTCTCGCGAGCCGTAGTCCAGCTCGGCTTCTCTGCAGGCTACGTGACGGCCTTTTCCTGGGGCGTTGCCGGCATTGCTGCGGGAACGATAACCTTCGGTACTATGGCGGCCTTCCTTCAGCTTGTAGGCCAGATCCAGAGGCCTATATCGCGACTTTCGAGACAGTTCTCGACGGCAGTGCACACCATCACCTCGGTTGACCGTCTCTGCGAACTCGAACTCCCACAGGAGGAAAGGGGAGAGTCGGTACGTCTCGAAGGAAAGGTGGGAGTACGCTTCGACAATGTTGATTTCACCTATCCGGACGGAACCAGGAAAGTCATAGACTCCTTCAGCCACGACTTCCGCCCCGGAAGCCTCACTGCAGTAGTAGGAGAGACGGGCATAGGAAAGAGCACCCTCATAAGGCTGATGCTCTCCCTCCTCACCCCTGAGAAGGGCCATATAACCCTATACAATGACACCGAGAGTGCGGAAATATCTCCGGACACCCGCTGCAACATTGTCTATGTCCCTCAGGGAAACACCCTCGTGAGCGGAACCATCCGTGACAACCTCCTGATGGGTAAGCCGGATGCGGATGAACAGCAGATCCGCGAAGCCCTCTACACCTCCGTCTCGGAATTCGTATATGACCTTCCGGACGGCCTCGACACTCTCTGCGGAGAGAAGGGAGCCGGCCTCAGCGAAGGACAGGCTCAGCGCATCGCCATTGCAAGGGCTCTCCTGCGTCCGGGCGCCGTCATCCTCCTCGACGAGCCGACCTCGGCCCTCGACTCCCACACCGAAAACCTCCTTCTCCAGCGCATCAGCACGCGTCTTGCCGACCGCACCCTGATAATGGTCACCCACAACTCCCAGACCTCCGATCTCTGCACCGACAAGGTGATGATGGGATGATTCAGATAGCCTAGAAGAGCTTTTTCTTGCTCACGGTAGCGACGAATTCCTTAAGATAGAACGGTTCGAAGTACGCAACGTCTTCGAATCGTTTTTCTTTATATGCCTTCCGGGCCGGAAGGAGCATCGAGGAGGCTTTCGGCTGGCACTGGATGAAGTGTGCGTCCGGATGCCTGATGACGTCGGCGCATTTGCCGGCTCCGTCTCCTATGAAGAGGCAGGGACCCTGCTCGAGATATTCCGCGAAGCTGTTCTCGTCGATGATGGCTGGAGCAGTCTCTGTAAGCTGCTGACCATCAGGGGAGAATACCGCTGCATAAACCTCCATACGGCGCGCGTCGATCATAGGTATGATGAAGCGGTATGGTGTTCCCTCGGCTTCGCTCTGGATGACATTACAGGTGCTTGGGATGATATCCGACGCTTGTGCGACGAGGGTGTCGAGAGTGCCGACGGCAATCAGAGGCTTTCCGCTTCCGAAGCATAGTCCCTTGGCAGTGGAAACGCCCACGCGCAGGCCTGTGTATGATCCCGGTCCCATACTTACGCATACGGCGTCGCAGTCAGACAGCGATATACCTCTTTCTGTGAGTATTTCCTGTATGAAGACGGCTGTGAGGGATGCGTGAGCCTTGGGTGCGGAGCTTTCTCTGTATGCTGTGATGGCTCCGTCTTCTGCCAAAGCTGCAGAACAGAGCGCTGTCGATGTCTCTATGAGTATGATCCTTTCCATATTTATTTGTTCCAGAAAAGAAGTTCTTTAAGATATGGGAAAACGGTGTAAGCCAGGTCTTTGAGCGGCGGGAAAAGCACTGATCCGTTGAGCGTTTCCTCGCTGACGAAGCCGAATGTGTTGTTGAGCGAGCAGAATGCCATAATTATCAGCCCTACGATGAGCCCTGCCTTGAGAAGTGAGAAAAGCACTCCCAGAAGCCTGTTGAGCCATCCGAGCATCACAAGCTTGAATGTGCCTTCTATCAGCTTGCCCAGAAGGGCCAGTCCGGCGATGACGGCGATCAGTATGAGGGCAAAGGCTATGAGCTTCAGTATCTGCTCCGATCCCTGGATGTACTGGGCCAGCCATTCGCTTACTGCGGAGGCGAAACGGAAGGACAGCCAGGCACCCAGGATGATCGATACGATGGCGATTACCTGGGATATGAACCCTTTGCGGAACCCTTGTACCACTGCCGGAATGAAACAGATCAAAAGAATGATATCTACTATGCTCATAATTGCTTTAAAATGTCTATATTTGCGGATTGAAAAATTCGGGTCGGAACCCGAGTGCAAAAATAGGTAATAAATTTTATTTATGAAATTTCACGAATATAAAGGTCTTGATCTCGTGGCGACAGGCAACGAGGTGCTGGACAGATGGAGAAAGAACCACGCGTTCGAGAAGTCGCTTGAATTGAGAGAAGGTGCACCGGAATTCATTTTCTTTGAGGGTCCGCCTTCGGCTAACGGTATGCCGGGAATCCACCACGTGATGGCCCGTTCCATCAAGGACGCTATCTGCCGCTACAAGACCCAGAGCGGATATAAGGTGAACCGTCGTGCCGGATGGGATACCCACGGACTTCCAGTGGAGCTTGGCGTGGAGAAGATGCTGGGCATCACCAAGGAAGATATCGGAACAATGATCTCTGTGGAGGAATATAATGACGCCTGCCGCAAGGAGGTGATGAAATATACTGCAGAGTGGGTGAATATGACTGAGCGTGTGGGATACTGGGTCGATATGAACGATCCGTACATCACGTATGACAACCGTTATATCGAGACCCTCTGGTATCTCCTCAAGAAGATCTATGACAAGGGACTTCTCTACAAGGGAAAGTCCATCCAGCCATATTCTCCTGCAGCGGGAACAGGTCTCAGCACCCACGAGCTCAACCAGCCGGGCTGCTACCGTGACGTGAAGGATACCACTGCCGTGGCTCAGTTTGCCGTTGTCCGTGACGAGAAGTCTGAGTTCCTCTTCAGCGAGGGAGTCCCTGCATATATCCTTGCCTGGACAACCACGCCTTGGACTCTTCCTTCGAACACAGCCCTCTGCGTAGGACCGAATATTGACTATGTCCGTGTCCTTTCGTTCAACCCATATACTGGTCAGCCGGCTCTCTATGTAGTGGCTCAGGCTCTTGTGAACGCCCATTTCAATCCTAAGGCTGCAGACGTTGCATTCGAGGATTACAAACCGGGCGACAAGCTCGTGCCTTACAAGGTGCTTGACGGCACTCTCAAGGGTACGGATCTGGTGGGCATCAGCTATGAGCAGCTCATCCCTTGGTTCAATCCTGGCGAGGGCGCCTTCAGAGTGATTCCTGGTGATTATGTGACTACAGAGGATGGTACCGGTATCGTTCATATAGCTCCTACATTCGGTGCGGATGACGCTAAGGTGGCTCGCCTTGCCGGTGTTCCCGGCCTTCAGGTGATCGACCGTAACGGCGATCTCCAGGCTCAGGTGGATCTCAGAGGCCGATTCTTCCGTGTGGAGGATCTCGACCCGGACTATGCTGCTGCGAATATGTCCCCTGATTATGCGGAGTGGGCAGGCCGCTATGTGAAGAATGCGTATGATGTAGAGCTCCCGGCTGATGCTCCTACGCTTGATGTTGACATCTGCGTGATGCTCAAGCAGCAGAACAAGGCGTTCCGCATCGAGAAGCATACGCATAATTATCCTCACTGCTGGCGTACTGACAAGCCTGTCCTCTATTATCCTCTCAACTCCTGGTTCATCAAGACCACTGCAGTCCGCGAGAGAATGATGGAGCTCAATGAGGAGATCCTCTGGAAGCCGGAGTCAACAGGTACAGGCCGTTTCGGAAAATGGCTTGAGAATATTCAGGATTGGAACCTCTCGAGAAGCCGCTATTGGGGAACGCCGCTTCCTATCTGGCAGACTGAGGACGGCAAGGAAGCCAAGTGCATCGGCTCTATCAAGGAGCTCTATGCCGAGATCGACAAGGCTGTCGCTGCCGGATTTATGACAGAGAATCCTTTTGCGGCAAAGGGCTTCGATCCTGAGGATATGTCGAAGGAAAATTATGACAAGATAGATATTCACCGTCCGTATGTGGACAATATCTTCCTCGTTTCAGACAGCGGAAAGAAGATGGTGCGTGAGCTCGACCTCATCGACGTATGGTTCGATTCTGGTGCGATGCCATACGCACAGGAAGGTCTCCGCAACCTCGGTTCCGAGAGATTCGGCATAACTGCCGACTTCATCGCCGAGGGTGTTGACCAGACCCGCGGATGGTTCTATACTCTCCACGCAATCAATACGATGGTGAGCGACAAGTGCGCATTCAAGAGGGTGATTTCCAACGGATTGGTGCTTGATAAGGACGGCAACAAGATGAGTAAGCGTCTGGGCAATGCCGTGGATCCTTTCTGGGCTCTCGATACATACGGCGCTGATGCCCTCAGATGGTATATGCTTACCAACGCGCAGCCTTGGGACAACCTCCGCTTTGACGTGACAGGTGTCGATGAGGTGCGTCGTAAATTCTTCGGAACACTTTACAATACATATTCATTCTTCGCCCTTTATGCGAATATCGACGGATTCGATCCGAAGGCTGAACAGGTGCCTGTGAGCGAGCGTCCGGAGATCGACAGATGGGTGATCTCGCTGCTCAACTCCCTTGTGAAGGATGTTGTGGCTGCATACGAGGATTATGATATCACTTCTGCAGGACGTCTGATCCAGGATTTCGTATGCGACCATCTCAGCAACTGGTATGTACGACTCGGAAGAAAGAGATTCTGGGGCGGTACTATGGATACAGACAAGCTCTCGGCCTACCAGACCCTCTATCAGGTTCTCGTGGCAGTGGCAAAGCTTGCAGCTCCTATCGCTCCGTTCTTTATGGACCGCCTCTATCTTGACCTTGTGGAGGGTGAGGAGTCTGTACATTATGTAGCTATGCCTGAGTATGACGAGACAGTAGTTGACAAGGATCTCGAGGAGCGTATGGTACTCTCTCAGAGGGCGACTTCTATGGTGCTTGCCCTTCGCCGCAAGGCTGAGATCAATGTCCGCAAGCCTCTCTCGAAGATCATCATCCCTGTCATCGATGCACGCGTGAAGGAACAGCTCGAGCAGGTCAAGACTCTGATACTCAGTGAGGTGAATGTCAAGGAAGCTGAGTTCATTTCCGACACCACAGGACTTATCACCAAGAAGATCAAGCCGAACTTCAAGACCCTCGGCAAGATCTATGGCAAGCAGATGAAGGAGATCGCCGCTGCATTCGGTACTCTTTCTCAGGAAGTCATAAACGCGATCCAGACTTCCGAGGCTTCTGGCACAGGATATGTTCTGAGCCTTCCGTCGGGAGATGTGACCCTTAACAAGGGCGATTATGAGATCTCGTCCGAGGATATGCCGGGATGGCTTGTGGCTACCGAAGGTTCGATGACCATAGCTCTTGACATAACAATTACCGAGGAACTCAAGCAGGAGGGTGTGGCGCGTGAACTCATCAACCGTATCCAGAACCTCCGAAAGACCAGCGGCTTTGATGTGACTGACAAGATCGATATCACAATCTTTGCTGACGGAGAGGATGCAGCGGAGATATCCGCATCCCTTGCGAACTTCAGCGATTATGTTGCAGCTCAGACACTTGCGCTTTCTGTCAAGGCGACTTCTCTTGCAGAGGCAGGTGATGCACCTGAGGTAGAATGGAATGATGGAACTATCCGCATTTCGGTAATCCGTCGATAAACTGCTGTCAGATGTCACCCCGAGCGAATGAAGTGATTCGAGTAATCTGAAATGAGAAACTATTAACTAATAAAACAATATACCACTATGGCAGAAGAAATCAAGAACACCCCTGAGGTGAAGGTTCGTTACAGTGACGAGGAACTCCAGGAGTTCAAGGCCATCATTATTGAAATGCTTGAGAAGGCAAAAAAGGAATATAAGATTCTTCGTGACATTGTTACTCACGACTCCAGCAACGATATCGAAGATACATCTCCTACATTCAAAGTGATGGAAGAGGGCGCTATGACCCTTTCAAAGGAAGAGGCGGGAGCTCTTGCGCAGCGTCAGTACAAGTTCATCCAGAATCTTGAGGCAGCTCTCATCAGGATCGAGAACAAGACATACGGAGTATGCCGTATGACAGGCAAGCTCATCCCTAAGGAAAGACTCCGCCTTGTTCCTCACGCAACCCTTACCGTTGAGGCTAAGGAAATGATGAACAAGAACAAGTAGTATATGAAGCTGTCAAAAGGCAAAAAGCTTTTCATACTCGGAATAATCCTAGTCGTCATTGACCAGATCATCAAGGTTCTGGTCAAGACGAATATGGAGCTGGGAGAGACCATAAATGTTATCGGGGACTGGTTCAAGCTCCATTTCGTCCTTAACAAGGGTATGGCCTTCGGAATGGCTTTCGGAGGGCTTTGGGGCAAGGTGCTTCTTTCCCTTTTCCGCATCGTGCTTTTTGTGGTTCTTTTCCGCTGGATCGGCAAGCTCTCCAGGAGGCAGGGCACCCCGACAGGCGTTCTCGTGGGCCTGACGATGATTACTGCCGGTGCCTTGGGCAATATAGTGGATTGCTTCTTCTATGGCCTGATATGGCCTGAAACCGTGACTCCGGGCGCACCTTTCGCCTTTATGTTCGGTCAGGTCGTGGATATGTTCTACTTCCCTTTGTTTGATTATAAGCTTCCGTGGATGGACTATCCTCGCACTTTCTTCGGTGCAGTCTTCAATTTCGCTGACAGCTGTGTGACCTGCGGAGCCATCTATCTCCTTCTGTTCCAATACAGGTTTTTTGCCCAGGAAGAGGAGAAAATGAAAGAAAAACAATAAAAAATTTGCAGATTACGATTTTATTCGTACCTTTGCATTCCCTTAACTAAGGGAAACATATTGGAGAGTTGGCAGAGTGGTCGAATGCGGCGGTCTTGAAAACCGTTGATCTTAACGGGTCCGGGGGTTCGAATCCCTCACTCTCCGCAGAAAAGAGACATACAAGAATTTCTTGTGTGTCTCTTTT
>SUYP01000041.1 GCA_015060395.1 Bacteroidales bacterium | reverse complement strand
ACAAGATTGACAGGATTTCTGTTGCTGTAACAGAAAAATAATAGAAATTTATTTACCTGATATATAACAACTTATAGATTTGGTTGAAAATATTATGTAGGTTGTGCTTGGATTTCAACTGGGAATTCCGATTTAACTGTGTAAATATATCTCTTTTTTATAGATATTACAACTCAAGAAATTTTAAATGTGTACCAATTTGGTACTTTATTTGAAAAATGATATATTTGCAAAACTAAATAGAATGAAAATGGTTGTAGTAAGCAGCAGGGAATTCAGGGCTAACCAGCGTAAATACTTCGACTTAGCCCTTACAAATGATGTCGTGATTACATCCAGGAGTCACGGCAGCTATAGGCTTGTGCCAGTGAGAGAAAGTGATACGCTCATTGATCAGACCACTTTGGAGGCTAAAATCAGGCGCGGAATTGAGGAGTATGAACAGGGTAAGGTTCATAGAATGGAGGAAGGGGAGAGTGTAGATGGCTTCCTTAGTCGAATGATTAATGAAGACTGAAATGTATAGAATAGTATTTTCTAACGACGCAAAGAAGGACCTTAAGGAACTGAGTAAGAAGCACCTCAGGCAGTAAAGAAACTGTCAAAGATTCTGGAAGTTATTGAAGTTCTAGTTCTATCTGCTTTCGGGCACTACAAAAAGTAGCCAATCTAGCAAGAATTATTATCAGGCCTCGCATCACTGTTGTGATGTGGGGCCTTTTTTAATCACTTAATACATAGTTTCTCCCCTTCCTGATAAGCAGGTTATACAATTTATATTATGTTAACTTACGGTAAGATTCACTTCCCCCAATCAATAATATTTGGTAAAATGGCGCGATTTTAATAGTTTTGTAGAATAATGCGTCATTTGAAGAGAAACATAATAATATCAGCTATGTTCATCTGTCTTATAGGAATACTCTGTAAGGCGGATCATCATAGCGAAGAAAGATTCATAAAGCAGCAGCTTTCAGAAATCACTGACGCTGCAAATGATGCATATAATACTGTACGCTCGTCTGATGCGATTCTGTCTTTGCCACAGAACGAATGCAGGATTCCGAGACAGACGAATATAGTCAACAACCTGAGAAATTATTCACAGGCTAAAAGGAATAATGGGATTTCATCCATCAGGACCGGTTTTGCTACAACGAAGTCCGGCAAATTGATGAATCCTCACGCTACATCTCTATATTTTGATTCTATAAGATTATTCCCGTCTGGACTTACCGAGACCACACATCATCTGATCAGTCTCGGTAAACTGATAATTTAATCTTTTCCATTACATAATACCTCAGCGACATCACTTTATAGAGATGCCGCTCTCCCCTTTTTATACCTATATAACTAACAATCAAACAATTACAAAATAATGGAAAAGAATTTTATAAGAGTTCGCTCTACAAAAGATATCACAATTTCTCTCACACTCACAATCGCTGGAGGCGTTCTGGTAGCCTTACCTACGGCAACATCAGTCAACATTCTGGGCTTCTTTATGATATTTGCAGGCATTATTCTCTTTCTTATGCTCAGAACCGGCTATAAAGAAACTGAAACAGGCGACAGATACA
Source organism: Bacteroidales bacterium (assembly GCA_015060395.1). GTDB lineage: Bacteria > Bacteroidota > Bacteroidia > Bacteroidales > UBA932 > Cryptobacteroides. The sequence continues at coordinate 14,654 of SUYP01000041.1, read as the reverse complement.
ACAAGACAGAACGCTTCTTCAGCCAGGGTATGCGAAACGAAATCGCTGAAAAGATCGCATCCAAGCCATCTGCAGTAAACCTCGGTGAGGAAGACAAAGGTAATGCAGTGAGACTTGACATATACCACAGCAAGCAGTCTGGCAAGGCATATATTCAGTTGTTCGAGTATGTTCCTTATAAATACGAGCCTTGCACAAGACAGTTCGAATACGAAATCAGTGAAACCGGGAAGCTTATCTAAAATATTATGGAATATTTGATTCTTGTCATTTCATTGGCAGGTATTGTTTTCGGTGCTGATTACCTCGTGGCCGGAGCTGTATCAATAGCCAGGAAATTCAAGGTGTCGGATTTTGTAATCGGCGCTGCGATCGTTGGTGTCGGTACTTCGATGCCGGAACTTGTTGTCAGCTTTATCGGAGCAATCCAAGGGAATGCCGATGTCGCCATCGGTAATGTGGTAGGTTCCAACATCTTCAATATTCTGGGTATCCTAGGTATCACCGCCATCTTCTTCCCTATCGCGGTAAACAAGGATAATATGAAATTCGAGATGCCTCTGTGTATCGGCGTGTCAATTCTGCTTACAATATTGGTATTCAACTTCTTTAACGGAAATGTTCCTACTATAAGCAGGGTGGATGGACTCGTCCTTCTCCTCTGTTTCGCACTGTTTATGTGGTACTCGTTCTACAGAGACCGCAAACAGAACACTTCCGGTCCAGAGCAGACCGTGACTCAGGAAGAGAAGACTCCCCTATGGCTTGCCGTTGTCAAGGTTCTCGGAGGCCTCGCCGTATTGATCACCAGTTGCGATTTCTTTGTGGACAATGCAGTCCTCATAGCGAAATCATTCGGTGTGAACGATGCATTCATATCCCTTACACTGATAGCCTGCGGCACTTCCCTGCCGGAACTTGCCGCTTCGGTTGCGGCTGCGCTTAAAAAGAACACTCAGCTTGCATTGGGTAACATCATCGGATCCAACATATTCAACATCACATTGATTCTTGGTCTGAGTTCGCAGGTGATGCCATTGAATTCATCAGGAATCACGGCTGTTGATTACGCAGTAATGATAGGTGCAGCAATCGCTACGGTCATCTTAGGATGGAAAGGCAAGATCGGGAGATTATCAGGAACACTGCTGTTCATTTCTTTCATTGCATACACCTGGTACCTGCTTAGCAGCCAGATTGCATAGTCATAACAACATAAACTACTGATTATTATGGGAATATTACAGATATTCACATTGCTGGGAGCTCTTGGTATGTTCCTTTACGGAATTAACCTGATGAGTTCCGGCCTTCAGAAAGCAGCCGGAGACAGGCTCCGAATTTCCCAGTCACTTCAGAAATTCAGTTGACCATAACTGACTTATTATAATAAATCTTCAGAACCAGGGCTTTCCGACAGAACGATCGGAGAGCCCTTCTGTTTCATTTAACAATTATTTAATGGATATCCGATTGATATTGATCAGCAAAGCATTTATTTTTGCGCAGATTTATTACAAATAATATGGGTATTCTACAGATTTTCACACTTCTGGGAGCTATGGGTATGTTCCTTTACGGAATGAACCTGATGAGTTCCGGACTTCAGAAAGCCGCAGGAGACAGATTGCGCGGCTTCCTGTCAGCAATGACATCAAATCCGTTCAAGCGAGTTATGACGGGTGTAGGTATCACTGCTCTGATCCAGTCCTCCTCAGCGACTACTGTAATGGTGGTGAGCTTTGTGAATGCAGGACTTCTGACTCTCGTTCAGGCCATCGGAGTCATTATGGGAGCAAACATCGGTACCACAATCACCGCCTGGATGGTGTCTCTGCTCGGTTTCAAAGCTGACATTTCCATTCTCGCCGTGCCTTTGATGCTGCTTGGATTCCTTTTCTCCAACAGCAAGAATGATCAGCACAAGAACATCGGAGAACTCATTGTTGGCTTTTCTCTTCTATTCCTCGGTCTATCTTTTATGAAGGAATCAGTTCCGGATCTGAAGCAGACTCCCGAAGTTCTGGAATTTGTAAGACAATGGGCCGGCCACGGATTCTGGTCAGTAATGATCTTCCTGGGTGTGGGTACGATCCTGACCCTCATCCTCCAGTCATCATCTGCCACTATGGCCATAACCCTGATTATGCTCAGTATGGGATGGATACCGTTCCCGATGGCCTGCGCGATGGTTCTTGGAGAAAATATAGGAACAACGATCACAGCAAATATCGCGGCCTCAGTCGGAAATCCGGCCGCAAAACGCGCGGCTTTGTCGCACACCATATTCAATGTATTCGGAGTTGTCTGGGCATTGATTCTCTTCAGGCCATTCCTTGGGCTTGTAGGCAAGATCATCGAACTTTTGGGCTTTCCGAATCCGGCTGCTGAAGGATTCGCAGTATCGGACCCTGAGGGTGCCGATGGAACCGCCGCTCTGTATGGTCTTTCTATGCTCCACACTCTCTTCAACACTATAAACACTCTCATTCTCGTATGGTTTACAGGACTGATCGCAAAGCTTGTGAGCAAGATCATTAAAGAACCAGAGAAGAAAGAGGAAAAGGCGTTCAGACTAAAATATATAGAGGCTGGTCCTCTCGCCACTCCGGAACTCGCTACAGAACAGGCATTCAATGAAATCATACACTTCGCCAAGATTTCCCGAAACGGCCTTGGCTATGCACGTGCGGCTATCAATGAGACAAATGCCGATAAATTCGAAGAACTCAGAGGCAAGCTCGTCAAGTATGAAGAGATATCCGACAGGATCGAATATGAAATCGCGACCTTCCTAAATGCTGTCTCTGCCGAGGAAATAAGCGAAAGGACATCATTGATGGTCAAGGCTATGTACAAGATCATCGGTGAGCTTGAATCACTGGGAGATTCAGGAGAAAGCATCAGCCGTATCCTCTCGCGCAGAAATATTCATAACAAGTCATTCGATGGCGGTACGATCAAGAAGCTCAACGCTATGGTGGATCTGGTTGACAATGCATACGATGTGATGATACTTAATCTGACGCTGGCATTTGAAGGAAAACTCGATGAAATTTCAAATGCATACGCTGCTGAAGACAGGATCAACAAACTCCGTGACAATCTCAGGGACGAAGAGATCGAAAGCATTGAAAGTGAACACAGGAACTATCAGACAAGCGTTTACTATATGGATATAGTATCCGAGCTTGAGACAATGGGAGACTTTATGATCAATATTTCCCAGACACTTTACAAAACCAAGTCGAAGATTTCTTAATCTCACGATAAATCAGTATTTTTGCATCCCCGATGAAAAACGTAAGAAAGTTTCAATCGGGGATGTAATTTTTTAGACTATGGCAAGAAAGAAGCAAGAGATAATTCTGGAAAATGTTGTGATCGAATCTGTCGCAGCAGAAGGCAAGGCATTGGCAAGAATAGATGGCACGGTACTTTTCGTCCAGTTCGCTGTACCAGGTGATGTTGTTGACGTAAAGGTCACAAAAAAGAAGAAGAACTATATGGAAGGTTTCATCTTGCGTATGGTAAAGCCGTCCGAACATCGTCTGGAGCCATTCTGCAAACATTTCGGCGTCTGCGGAGGATGCAAATGGCAGCCTCTTCCATACGAGATGCAGCTTCAGGCCAAGCAACAGCAGGTTTACGACCAGCTGGTACGTATCGGACATCTTGATGTGCCTGAGATATCCCCTATCGTTCCATCTGACGAAACCACCTATTACCGCAACAAGCTGGAATTCACATTCTCTCAGCGCAGATGGATCTTTGACGACGAGAATGCAGAAGTGCTTTCCGACCAGGAAAAATACGGACTCGGATTCCACGTAGGACGCTTCTTTGACAAAGTCCTTGATATAGACCACTGCTGGCTGCAGCCGGAACCATCCAACGAGATCCGCCTTTTCATAAAGGAATATGCTCTGAATCACGGACTTACATTCTTCAACATACGTGAGCATATCGGTTTTCTCCGCAATATGTTCATCCGTACCACAGAAGCCGGCAACGTTATGCTGATTCTCTGCTTCTATCACGAGGATGTGCAGAACCGTGTAGCCCTTCTTGATGCCGTAGCCGAAAGATTCCCTCAGATCACATCCCTATATTATGTGATAAACGGCAAGCCTAATGACTCGATCGCAGATCAGGAATGCCATCTTTACAAAGGAGAAGATGCCATATATGAATATATGGAAGGTCTTAAGTTCAAGATCGGCCCTAAGTCCTTCTACCAGACCAATACCAGGCAGGCATACAAACTCTACAGCGTTGCTCGGGAATTTGCATCATTGACAGGTTCGGAAGTCGTATATGACCTTTATACAGGCACAGGCACCATCGCTCAGTTCGTGTCCCGTCAGGCATCGAAAGTCATTGGAATAGAATATGTTCCGGAAGCTATTGAAGATGCCCGCATCAATGCCGCCAACAACGGAATAACCAACTGCGATTTCTATGCAGGAGATATGAAGGATATCCTCACCGATGCTTTCGTAGAGGAACACGGACGTCCAGATGTCATCATCCTGGATCCGCCAAGAGCCGGAATCCATCCCGATGTCGCTCAGGTGATTCTCAATGCAGCTCCTGACCGTATGGTCTATGTAAGCTGCAATCCTGCATCACAGGCCCGTGACCTCGAGATTCTCTGCAAGGATTATGTGATCACAGCCGTGAGACCGGTTGATATGTTCCCTCATACGCATCACGTGGAGAATGTAGTAGCCCTCAAGCGCAGGTAGAAATCCTATTACACAAAAATTTCAGCCGGATTTCTATATGTTTTCGCAATAGAGGCGGCCTTGTTCGGCAGAGACGACTTTGAGAGTATCCCCTTTCGATGCGAAGCCACCGAATTTCAATGCAGCCTCGAAGATGCGTCCATCAGCTGTCCTCACCTTACCACCAGGACGCATATCAGTAAATACCGTAACCTGCTCACCTACAAGGCTTTCAAGGCCGGATTCAACTCCAGTGAATCCCTCGGAAGCCTTCATTTCCTGACGGAGTGCGATATGGTCGAACGAACGGGTATCATACAGTTTCCTGACGAGCCATACTGCTCCGAAAATTGCCGCTGATGCAGAAAGTATCACTATGGCAAGAGGCTGTATCACAGGCCTGAGATCGAGGGTACCGTCCCAATGGAAGAGTTCGATATTGTCTATCATTGCGAAAGCCAATGAGACTACAACCGCAATTATTCCGGATATGCCGCAGATCCCGAATCCAGGAAGAACGAATATCTCAGCTGCAATCAGAATCAATCCCACAATGAAAAGGAGTATTTCCCAGGACTGAGCGAGATGCCCTATATAAGCTGGAGCGAAATAAAGCAGAGCTCCCACAATAGCTGTAACCAGCGGAAGACCAATACCGGGAGTCCTGATCTCGACAAAGATTCCTCCTATGATCATCATCATAAAAATTGACTGCAGAAGCGGATTCAGAAGAAACTGGATAAGCTTGTCAAGCCAAGTCATATCATCCTCCATATTCTTGATGACGAATTCATTACCACCTGTCACTTTCGCTGCTACTTCATATTCACTTTCACATATTCCTTCACAATATCCGACGGCAACGGCCTCAGTCGGTGTCATACTGAGGACGTTTGCTGTATCAGTCATTGACTCGGCTATCTTAGGATCTCTGCCCTTTGCTTCAGCTGTCGCACGCATCATACCACGCATAAAAGACTGGTACTTGTCCGCCATCACTTCTCCCGTCTGGTTCACGACAGTGGCTGCACCGATAGAAGCCCCTGTCTTCATATAGATGGAATCACAGGCTATGCTTATAAGAGCACCGGCAGATGCAGCCTGCATATTGACAAAGGCAATGACGGGCTTCTCGAATCGAAGGATAGCCGATCTTATGCTGTCTGCAGCATTGAGTGCTCCCCCGTATGTGTCAAGATCAAGCATAACATAGTCTGCATCGGAAGCCAGGGCCTTCTCTAGTCCGGAGGTAACAAGCCTTTGTGAAGACTGGTCGATATCCTGATCAATCCTGATACGGTAAAATACTGTCAAAGAATCACTGCAGAAAGCAGGTAAGCTCAGCAGAATGGCCGAAAAGAATGATATAAAACGCTTCATATATAATCAGTATGGACGATCGGAAACAAATATAAGGTTTTTATGATAATTTTTCATAACTTTGTATGATATTGACTATCGATTTAATAAGCTATTAATATGGTACTGCAGATTTTTATATTGCTAGCCGGACTTCTGCTGATCCTTTTCGGAGCCAATTGGCTCGTGGACGGCTCATCCAGCATTGCAAAACGGTTCGGCATAAGCGAATTTGTAATCGGACTTACAATTGTAGGAATCGGAACATCGACTCCGGAGATGGTGGTGAGTTTTCTTTCCTCATTTCAAGGGAAAGCCGATATGGCGATAGGAAATATCGTGGGCTCGAACATATTCAACACGATGATGATTCTCGGAGTTACCGCCTTGATTGCCCCTTTGGCCATTACAAAGAGTAACTTAAAGAAAGACATACCGTTAAACATAATTGTTACCCTGCTTCTCATCATACTTGGAATGAATTTCACCCTCTTCGGTAAAGGAGAAGATCAGCTTTCAAGGCTTGACGGTGTTATTCTGCTTGGGGTATTCGCCTGGTATATCTGGAGTTCCTTCAGATCCGACAATGCAGATCCGGAAGAGGATGGTGACGGCATCAAGGAATACAAGACTGGCATTTCTGTACTTCTGATCGTAGCAGGACTTGCCGGGCTCATCATCGGAGGAAGGCTTTTCGTGAATTCCGCAACCGAACTTGCAAAGATGTTTGGCGTTTCAGACAAATTCATAGCAATAACAGTAATGGCTGCCGGCACATCTATGCCAGAACTTGCAACCTGCGTAGTAGCCGCTCTCAAAGGAAGAGGCCAGCTTGCATTAGGCAACGTCCTGGGTTCCAACATTTCCAACATATTGCTTATTCTTGGTGGCGCTGCACTCATCAATCCATTGTCTTTCAGCGGAATGACATACGTTGACCTCGGTGCAGTCCTTCTTGGCGCCATATTCCTTCTCGGAAGTGCATACCTTTTCAAGAAGAAGCAGCTCGACAGATTTGAAGGCGCCATACTCCTTCTGATGGAAGCCGCCTATATGTGGTATCTGATCGCAAATCTTTAGAAATGGGAAAACTATATGATATGCTCCGCGAGGACTATCGTGTCAGGGAGGGCCTGAAGACCTGCATAAACTGCGGGACCTGTACGGCCATCTGTCCTGCCGCAGAATTCTACCGGTACGATCCTCGAAAGATCGTGGATACTGTCCAGCGCGGAAATGACGATGAAATAGAAGAGCTTCTTAAAAGCGAGACAATATGGTATTGCGGAGAATGTATGTCCTGCCTGACCAGATGTCCGAGAAAAAACGGTCCCGGACTTGTCATTATGGCACTGAGGAATCTCTCTGCAAAGCTGGGATATTTCACGGAATCCGAAAAAGGACGTCAGCTCTACCCGCTTACAAAGATAATGACTGACAACATACTCAATTACGGCTACTGCATCCATCCGGACACATTCAGCTGGGAAGACCACGTAGAATCCGGCCCGGTCTGGAAATGGCACACGGAGCATCTGGAAGACAGTTATGCAAGACTCGGAGCAAATTTCAAAGGCAAGGGCCCCGGCATACTCAGAGCAATCCCGCAAGAGTCTCTGGATGAGCTCAGAAGAATCTTCGATGTCACCGGAGGTACGGAAAGGATGGAGACAGTGGAAGAATGTTCACGCAAAAAAGCCGAAGAGATGGGAATGACGATGGAAGAATATTTCCGTCATACCTTCGAGAAGTGTTCAGAGGGTCATTTTAATAATGAGTGATTATGATTTATCAGGGCAAACAGAAGATATGGAGCGATTATCAGAAAGAGATTCCTGATGATCACTGGTTCTATGTGAGAAGCTGCATAAGGCAGAATTTCTTTCCAGGCTCAGAGAGAATGATGATGGAGATATGCAGGAACGTCCTTGGAAAGGATTTCTATGAGACAGAGCATCATACGACCTGCGGAGGTATCGCCTATCACTGCGACACCATACCTCAGGAAACAGCAATGACAATCGTTGCAAGACAGTTCGCACTTATGACGGAAGCCGGATATGAGAATTATGTGGCTTCCTGCATCACATCTTTCGGCAATTACACTGAAATCCTCGAGACCTGGCACGAATTCCCTGAACTGGAAGCCAGGATCCGCGAAATGCTTTGGAAAGCCTGCCGTAAGGAATTCAAGAAGCCTAAATACCTTGCACATTCCAGCGACCTCATCTATAAATTCAGAAACGAGATCGCCGAAAAAGCGAAATTCAGACTTATAGACAAAGAAACAGGTGAACCTTTGCGTGTAGTGGAACATATCGGATGCCACTATTCGAAAATGTTCCCTTCAAAGGGAGTCGGAGGAGCCGAATACCCATACGTACTGGCCGGAATGATCGAATCCTGGGGCGGAAACGTCATCGACTATCCGGAAAGGAGGCATTGCTGCGGCTATGGATTCAGGCAGTATCACGTAAAGGCAAACAGAGGGTATTCTCTCTCAAATACTCATAAGAAGTTCGAGTCTATGGAGCCCTACAAGCCTGATATGATCATAACAAACTGCCCTGGATGCCCTTATTTCCTAGACAGATGGCAGTATGTGATCGCCGAGATGGAGGGAAAGACATACGGTCAGAACGGATTCGGAATACCTGTATTCACATACGAGGAAGTTGCAGGCCTTGTCCTCGGATATGATCCGTGGGAGCTTGGACTTCAGCTGCACCAGGTCGCTGTCGAGCCCCTTCTCGACAAGATAGGAATAGAATACAGCGCCGAAGACAAATACAAAGGCCTGAACAAGAAGGATATAATGCGTCCGGGACTGCCGGAGAACATCAAGTGTTTCTGATATGAAAGAGATTGTTGTCATAATAGGAGGTGGAATCGCCGGACTCGAAGCTGCAACCCAGCTTCTCAAACTTGGGCATTCCCCTATCATTGTAGAGAAAAGCGAGCGTCTGGGAGGGCACGTTGCCGACTGGAACAGGCTTTTCCCGGATCTGACTCCGGCTAAAGACATCGTAGAGGAGCTCATAGCATCAAGCAAAGATGCAAACATATTCCTCAAGACAGAGATTTCGTTCATCAACCGTCTGAAAGACAGCTACAATGTGATGCTGTCTAACGGAATTTCAATCAGCACAAGATACATCCTGTACACCACCGGATTCAAGCTCTTCGACGCGCAGAAGAAGGAAGAGTATGGATACGGTATTTACAATCAGGTGATTACCAATGCAGACCTCGAGCAGTGGTTCAACACAGGAAAAGACAAAAGAATTTCAGGTAAAGAGATCAGCAAGATAGGATTTGTCCATTGTGTAGGTTCTCGCGATGAAAAGGCCCGCAATTCACAATGCTCGAAGGTATGCTGCATCACCGCCATCAAGCAGGCCATAGAAATGAAGGAAAAGTTCCCAGATGCGGAAATATATTGCTTCTATATGGACCTGAGACTTTTCGGAAAGAAGTTCGAAGACTTCTATATCAAGGCTCAGCGTGACTATGGCATACACTTCATCAGAGGAAGAGTGTCCGAGGTAAGCGAGAACATTGACGGACGCGTCATCGTAAAGGCGGAAGATACACTTGCCGGAAAACCGTTGAAGGTAACTCTTGACCTTCTGGTACTTATGTCGGGAATGGTATGCAATCCGGAAAGCACCAAGGCTGCTTCTATGCTTTCCCTGCCCATTGACTCTGACGGTTTCCTCCAGAGCTGCGACAATGTCTTCCATATCACGTCATCGCCAAGGAAGGGAGTCTATTATGCAGGAGCCTGCACAGGTCCGAAGACAGTCCCAGAAACCCTGGCTGAAGCACGTTCAGCGGTACTTGAAATACATTCTGACATTACAAACCAGAAGAAATGAGCATTTTCGGATTCAAGATATCTCCAAGTTCAGCTATAAACCTGGACAAGATCGACAGAAGCCGTTTCGACAAGCTTTGCAGCATCGAGCCGGACGCATTCCGATGTATGGCCTGCGGTTCGTGCAGCGCCACCTGTCCGGCAGCGGAATTCTCAGGTATGAGCGTTCGCAAGGTGCTTCATTGCCTTCAGAGAGGAAAGGAAGAAGAGGCTTTCAGGATGATGAGCAACTGTATGCTGTGCGGTAAATGCACTATGGTATGCCCAAGAGGCATCAATACCAGACATCTGATACTATCGATCTGCCGCATATATGACAAGGAGGAGAAGAAATGAGAGAGATTTACCTGTCTGGATATAACAACTTCGTCCTTCCGTTTATGTTCGGAATGATCTTCGTGCTCTCGTGGTGCGTCATAGGGGCATTGAGGATCATCATTCAGCTGCCGGGAGAAGACAGAAAGAAATTCTTCCTGTCACTCATCAATCCTAAGATAATGGCCAGGAACGTCAGGGACTGGTTCTGCGACTGTCTCTTCCACGTAAAGCTGTGGAAAAGGAACAAGCTTCTCGGATATATGCACTCCAGCATAGCGTTCGGCTGGTTTATGATCATCGTCATCGGCCATATAGAAGTATTCCTTTATACTCCTCAGCGCGTTCATCAGATATGGTATCCTATATTCTTCAGATATTTTGTTGCGGTTACCGAGAGCACGATGAAGGGTTCATTCTTCTTCTTCCTGATGGATTTCTTCCTTCTGGTGGTCTTGAGCGGCATCATACTGGCCATAATAAAGAGAGTCCGTTCCCGCCTGTTCGGAATGCGCAGGACCACCAGAGCAAGCATAACGGATCTGATCGGCCTGTATTCATTGTGGAGCATATTCCCTCTCAGACTTCTGGCTGAGGGATTTACAGCAGACATCAGCGGCGGCTCATTCCTGACCATTTCCCTTAACAATGTGCTGCACTCCTTCCTCAGCGACCAGATGAATATGCTGCCGACCTGGTGGGCATACTCAATCGCCCTAGGCATCTTTATGTGCATCCTTCCTTTCAGCCGTTATATGCATATACCTGCTGAAATCCTGCTTATACCTATGAGGAATGCAGGAATCAAGGTTACTCACGCACGTAAAGGGATAGCAAAGCTTCAGGTACATTCCTGCCCTGGCTGCGGTGTTTGCATTGATGCCTGCCCTATGAGTGCCGTGAAGGCAAACATAAAGGACACTACAGTCTATCTCAACAGACAGATCAAGCGATATAATGAGAGCAGGATCGAGGAAATCAGCGACAAATGCCTTCTTTGTGGAAAATGTACGGCAGTCTGCCCTGTAGGAGTCGAAGGTGACAAGATGAGGATAGCTCAGAGATCCATCAGGAAATACAATCTTGCTCCAAGCTATGCAAATATTGATGAAAATCTTCTTATAGAGAGATGCAACAAATTCGCAAGCGCTTCAAACAAGAATGTTTCATCAGGTAATAATCAAAAGGTTATATATTTTGCGGGCTGTATGACTGCTCTGACGCCGGCTATCAGCAGATCGACGACATCCATACTCCGCAAAGCCGGAATTTCATACGAAATTATGGACAAGGACGGCGGTATCTGCTGCGGAAGGCCGATGATGATGGCCGGAAGACTGGCTCAGGCTGAAGAAATGATTGCCAAGAATACAGCAATCATCAAAGCATCCGGAGCAGACATCCTCCTTCTGAGCTGCCCTATATGCTATAAGATATTCAAGGAGAAATACGATCTTGAAGGCATTGAGATCGTTCATCATACAGAGTATTTCGACAGGTTGATAAACGAGGGACGTCTTTCTGTCAATGAAGGCAGCCAGAGATACGTCTATCACGATCCTTGCGAACTGGGCCGAGGCTGCGGAATATATGATCAGCCGAGAAACGTAGTCAAGGCTATGGGTGAACTTGTGGAGGCCGGGAAAAGCGGAAAGGAAAGTATATGCTGCGGCGGCAGCCTCGGAAGCCTCACGCTTAGCTTTGATAGGCGCAAAGCGCTGACAGAGAACGCTTTGAACAATCTTACAATCGCTTCACCGGACACTATCATCACAGCTTGCCCGCTATGCAGGAGCACTTTCAACAGGTATGCAGACAGACCGGTCCGTGACATTGCCGAAATGCTTGATGAAGCTACAATGAAAAGAAAACGCTAAAAATAAGTATTATGACATTCAAACCTACCAAGTACAATCTCATCAACTGCGCTGACGGCAGAAGATTTGAGGACGAAGGATGGACTCTGGCAGATCCGCAGAGTTCAACCCCGAGCCTTGTAAGGGCGGAGTATGAAAACAAAGAATACAATCCGAGAACAGATCTTGAAGGATTCTATCGTTATGCCGACTGGCTGCCGATCAAGCGAACCCTGGAAGGATCTTGCGCTCCGGTGACATATAAATCTGAAAAACTTGCCAGAGAGCTGGGACTCAATAACTTGTATATCACATTATCAGGATATTATCCTGCTATAGGTGCCAGAATGGCGACCTGCTCGTTCAAAGAGACAGAGGCATACTCAGTATGCGCGAGACTGCCGGAGAACAACGATAAGGTGCTGGTAGTTGCTTCTGCTGGAAATACTGCGCGCGCATTTGCAAAGGTATGTTCCGAGAACAACATTCCTCTCCTCCTGTCGATTCCTCTGGACAACATCAACGCTTTGTGGTTCAAGAAACCGCTCAACGACTGTGTAAAGATCATTGCCTCCCCTGCCGGGTCAGACTATTTTGACGCCATTGCACTTTCAGATATCGCTTGCAAAAGTCCTAGATTTATGGCAGAAGGCGGAGCCAAGAACGTTGCGCGAAGAGATGGAATGGGAACTACTCTGCTCTCAGCCGTTGAAGTCATAGGAAGGATTCCTGACGCATATTTCCAGGCGATCGGAAGCGGTACCGGTACGATTGCCGCTTGGGAGAACAACCTCAGACTTATAGAGGACGGCCGTTACGGAACTCACAAGATGAAGCTCTATCCTTCGCAGAATGATCCGTTCACCATTATGTATGACTCCTGGAAGACTCATTCAAGGGCTCTGGTTCCGATGACTCCGGAAGAGGCACGCGAAGCGGCTGCAATAATTGATGCAAAGGTACTTTCAAACAGAAAACCTCCATATCCTATTGCCGGAGGCCTCTATGATGCTCTTGAGGATGCAGGTGGAGATATCTTCAAGGTGACAAATGCGGAACTCCATATCTGGAAAGATAAATTTGCGCAGCTGGAAGGCATCGATATCCACAATGCAGCAGCCGTAGCCGTGGCTTCACTCGCACAGGCAGCAGCTGAAGGCATCATCAGACCTGATGAAGTCATTATGCTCAACATTACAGGAGCAGGTGAAGAGCTGGCCAAATCGGAAGGAGAAGTCTTCTATGCCACCCCTAACCTTGTACTCGACCCTTCATCAAAGGAAGAAGAGATTATAACACAAGTAGAGTATTTATTTAAATAAACATATATACTATAATGATATTGACCAATTTACTACAGGCACAGCCAGCAGATTCCCTTAATGTCCAGCAGCATCTTGAGGCAGTTGCAGAGAAATTATCGACAACCCCTGTCACAACGCTTGTTTCAGAAATAATAGACAAAGCAGTCAATTTCGGATTCAAGCTTCTTGCTGCTCTGGCCATATACCTGATAGGCGCCTGGATCATAAGGAAAATCAAGAACCTTGTTGCACGTATCTTCGAAAGGAAGAAGACCGATGCAGCGATAGCATCATTCACGCAAAGCATAATCGGCATCGCACTCACCATATTGCTTATAATCATAACCATCGGTGCAGTAGGCATTGACACCACTTCAATTGCAGCATTGCTAGCAGGTGGTGGAATGGCAATAGGTATGGCTCTGAACGGTACTGTACAGAATTTCGCCGGTGGAATTATGATCATTGCATTCAAACCGTTCAAGGCAGGTGACTACATTCAGGCTCAAGGATACGAGGGCACAGTTTCCGAAGTGAATATCGTGAACACGAAACTCACGACCGTCGATAACAAATCCGTAATAATCCCTAACGGGGCACTGTTCAACGGTACGGTAAATAACTTCTCAGACAATACACTCAGAAGACTGGAATGGATAGTCAGCGTTGAATATGGCTCGTCAGCCGAAGAGACCAGAGAGGTGTTAATGTCTTTGCTCAAAGGTGACATCCGAGTGCTCAATACAGCAAAAGGTGCGCCTGCAGATCCTTTTGTAGCCCTCCACTCCCTCTCTGACAGCAGCGTCAAGTTCGTGATGCGTGGCTGGGTGCATACAGCAGATTACTGGGATGTGAATTTCGACATAAACGAAAAGATATACAAAGAACTTCCTAAGAAAGGAATCAGATTCCCATTCCCTCAGATGGATGTTCACGTACATCAGGACTGATAAAAAAATCCGGAAGACTGACATGAACCCCGAAAGTTAGACAAAAAACTTTCGGGGTTTTGTTATGTCTAAAAAGTACAGAAAACATGGGTATGCAGAACGGCTGAAGTATATGCATATGCTTGAAAATGGTTTTAGTATGGCATATATAGAACAGAAATTTGGTTTTGATCACAAACTTCTGGGATATTTATGGGCTCGCTATCAGTCTGAAGGGCCCTCCGCGCTGCAAAAGAAGAAAAATGTAAGGGCAGATTATGCATTCA
>SUYP01000040.1 GCA_015060395.1 Bacteroidales bacterium | reverse complement strand
AGAGAAGAGGCGTATGCGTACGTGTGTACACTACTACACCTAAGAAGCCTAACTCAGCAATGCGTAAGGTTGCCCGTGTACGTCTTACTAACTCAAAGGAGGTCAATGCATACATACCTGGCGAGGGTCACAACCTCCAGGAGCACTCAATCGTGCTCGTTCGCGGTGGTCGTGTAAAGGACCTTCCGGGTGTGCGTTACCACATCCTTAGAGGAGCTTTGGATACTGCAGGTGTCGATGGAAGAACTCAGTCACGTTCTCTCTACGGTACCAAGAGGCCAAAGAAATCTAAGAAGTAATTTTATTAATTAATTCATCACCTAATTTTTCAAAAAAATGAGAAAAACGAAGCCTAAGAAGAGGATTCTACTTCCTGATCCAAAGTTTCACGATGTAAACGTAACACGTTTCGTGAACAACCTCATGCTGGATGGAAAGAAGAGTATCGCGTATTCTATTTTTTACGATGCCATTGATATGGTAGGCGAGAAGATGAAAGATTCTGACAAGGCTCCTCTAGATATTTGGAGGAAGGCCCTCGAGAACGTAACTCCTCAGGTTGAGGTTAAGTCACGTCGTATCGGTGGAGCTAACTTCCAGGTGCCAATGGAGGTGCGTCCAGAGAGGAAGATTTCACTTTCTATGAAGAATATGATCAACTTCGCCCGCAAGCGCTCTGGCCACACAATGGCAGAAAAGCTCTGTGCTGAGATCATCGCAGCATATAACTGCGAGGGTGCAGCATTCAAGAGAAAGGAAGATATGCACAGAATGGCAGAGGCTAACAAGGCATTTGCTCACTTCAGATTCTAATTTTATCCCTAGACCAGACGAACAATGGCAAGAGATCTTAAATTCACTAGAAACATCGGCATTATGGCTCACATCGATGCCGGTAAGACCACAACTTCAGAGCGTATCCTTTATTATACGGGTAAGACCCATAAGATCGGAGAGGTTCACGAAGGTGGTGCCACTATGGACTGGATGGTACAGGAGCAGGAGCGTGGTATTACAATCACATCAGCTGCGACAACTGCATTCTGGAACTATAACGGGGATACATATCAGATCAACCTTATCGACACTCCGGGCCACGTTGACTTCACTGTAGAGGTGGAGCGTTCACTCCGTGTGCTCGATGGTACAATCGCTACCTTCTGTGCGGTAGGACGTGTACAGCCGCAGTCTGAGACTGTATGGCGCCAGGCTGACAAGTATGGCGTTCCTAAGATTGCTTATATCAACAAGATGGACCGTGTAGGTGCTGACTTCTTCGCAGTTATCGACGAGATGAAGGAGAAGCTTGGCGCACGTGCAGTTCCTATCTGTATTCCTATCGGAGCAGAGGACAAGTTCGACGGTATCATCGATCTCGTTGCTATGAAGGCAATGATATATGACCACAACTCTGACGCTCTCGTGAACTATCAGCTGACAGACATTCCTGAGAAGTATGTTGACGAGGCAAACGCTTGGAGAGAGAAGCTCGTTGAGGCTGCTGCCGAGTATGACGAGACTCTTATGGAGAAGTTCTTCGAGGATCCTGACTCTATTTCAGAGGAGGAGCTCATCAAGGCTCTCCGCGCAGCTACAATCGATATGTCGATCGTACCTGCCTGCTGTGGTTCATCATTCAAGAACAAAGGTGTCCAGTTCCTTCTCAACGCCGTAATGCGTTATCTCCCATCACCGCTCGACAAGGGCGCTGTCAAGGGTACAAACCCTAAGACAGGCGATGAGGAGACACGTAAGCCTGATGCAAAGGAGCCTTTTGCGGCACTCGTGTTCAAGATTGCGACCGATCCTTTCGTAGGTCGTCTTGCATTCCTCCGTGCATATTCAGGTAAGCTTGATGCCGGTTCATACGTACTCAATACACGTTCTGACAAGAAAGAGCGCGTGGCACGTCTTTACCAGATGCACTCGAACAAGCAGAACCCTATCGAATTCGTAGAGGCAGGTGACATCTGCGCTGCAGTAGGATTCAAGGATCTCCGCACAGGAGATACAATCTGCTTCGAGCAGGCTCCTATCACTCTCGAGTCTATGGAATTCCCTGATCCGGTTATCGGACTTGCAGTTGAGCCAAAGACTCAGAAGGATCTTGACAAGCTCGGTATCGCACTTGCAAAGCTCGCAGAGGAGGACCCTACATTCACAGTAAAGACTGACCACGAGACTGGCCAGACAGTCATCAGCGGTATGGGTGAGCTTCACCTTGACATCATCGTTGACCGTCTCCGTCGTGAGTTCGGCGTGGATATCAACCAGGGTGCACCTCAGGTTAACTACAAAGAGGCTATCACTCAGACAGTTCAGCATCGTGAGGTATTCAAGAAGCAGACTGGTGGACGTGGTAAGTTCGCAGATATCATCGTTGAGATCGGACCAGCTGATGAGGGCGTAAGCGGTCTCCAGTTCGTTGACGAAGTTAAGGGCGGTAACGTTCCTAAGGAGTTCATCCCGTCAGTAGAGAAGGGCTTCAAGTCAGCAATGTCAAACGGTGTACTCGCAGGTTACGAGGTTCCATCACTCAAGGTTACCCTCAAGGATGGTTCATTCCACCCGGTTGACTCTGACCAGCTTTCATTCGAGCTTGCAGCACGTATGGCGTTCCGTCACGCTTGCCCTAAGGCTAAGCCGGTTCTCCTCGAGCCTATTATGAGCCTCGAAGTAGTAACTCCAGAGGATTATATGGGTGATATCGTAGGTGACCTCAACCGTCGTCGTGGACAGATCAACGCAATGGACTCTACTCTTGGTGCACGTATCGTCAAGGCATACGTTCCACTCGCAGAGCAGTTCGGTTACGTGACTATCCTCCGTACTATCTCTTCAGGCCGTGCAACAAGCACAATGGCATTCGATCACTATGCAGAGGTTCCAGCAGGACTCGCTAAGGAAGTTATCGAGAAGAGCGGTTACAAGGCCGATGATGACGAATAATTGTTTAACTGAATTCAACGAATTTTGATATGAGCCAGATAATTAGAATTAAACTCAAATCATTCGATCATATGCTTGTTGACAAGTCAGCTAAGAAGATCGTTGAGACAGTATCTGCTACAGGTGCTCGCGTAAACGGACCTATTCCGCTTCCGACTCACAAGAAGATCTTCACTGTCAACCGCTCGACTTTCGTAAACAAGAAGTCACGTGAGCAGTTCGAGCTCAACTCTTTCTGCCGTCTTCTTGACATTTACGATTCAACTCCTAAGACAGTAGATGCTCTTATGAAGCTCGAACTTTCTTCAGGTGTTGAGGTTGAAATCAAGCTCAACTAATCGAATTTTTCGAAAAAAGTATTATATTTGCATTGTGGTTCGGTAACCACTCCGAACCACAGCAAATTTAGTTCTTTGGTCCCTTAGCTCAGTTGGTTAGTAGCACCTGACTCATAATCAGGGGGTCGCAGGATCATGCCCTGCAGGGACCACTAAAAAGCACTTACGGAATTCCGTAAGTGCTTTTTCTATATGAAGTATGTATTATTTCTGCAGTATCACCTGAGCCAGGCCGTTGAAAGTTTCGATCTCGATTGTCTGAGCCGAACGGTCAGGGGCGATTGTTGCTGATGGGCCTGCTGCGCCTTTGCCGGTGATGAATGGCCTCTCGATATGCTGGAAGGCAGGGTCGCCGTTACCCCAGCCGAGGATGCGCCAGGTGCCGTCGGTGTTGAATGTCACCTTGTCGCAGGCTGTCGGAACGAAACGCCCTTTCTCGTCGAGCATCTTTATGGTCGCTACGGTTATGTCACCGATTGTCTCGTATGTGGTCTCGGACGTTACGGCCTTGCCAGTGGTCTCGATGCGCTCTTCCATCACCTTGCGTCCGTTGCGGTAGCCGATTGCCTTCACATAGCCAGGTTTATATGTGGCTGTCCATTCCAGATGGCCGTTCTTCGGCATCTTCTTGCGTCCGAGCTTCTTTCCGTTTACGATAAGCTGTACCTCGTCGCAGTTGCTGTAAACCCATACAGATACCTCTTCGCCCTCGTGGCCGTCCAGATTCCAATGCGGAAGTATATGCAGCACATCTTCAGAAGTCCACCAGGATTTGAGATAATATGCCTCGTCCTTAGGGAAACCGCAGTAGTCCAGAATACCGAATTCAGAGCTGGTGGCAGGGAATACCATCGGGTTAGGCTCGCCTCTGTAGTCGAATCCCGTCCAATAGAATACACCGGCGAGATATGGACGCTCGTCATAGAACTTCCATCCTCTCTCGATGCAGTTGTAGAGGCTGTCAGGACCCTGCTTTCCACGGTTTATGGCCACCATACGGCCGTTTCCGCTGTCAACAGCCGAAGGCTTGCGTCCGTCAGTGATGTCGAAATATACGCCTCTTGTACCGCATCCTGTGGTCTCTTCCGAGCCCAGGGCGCAACGCTCCGGATAGTCGGCACGATGCTGCTCCACTGGGTTCTGAAGAATATAGTTGTATCCTGCGACATCTGCAGGGCGGATGATGGTCGGGCCGCTGCTGGAGGCCACTGTCATCAGACGGGTCTGGTCGAAGCGGTGGCAGTATTCGCGCATAGATTCAGCCACGCGGAAACCGAATTCGTTCCATTCCATTCCCCATTCCTCATTGCCGACGCTCCAGAGGATGATTGAAGGGTGGTTGCGGTCTCTCCTGATCATACGCTCCAGAAGGTCGATATGCTCCTTGTTCACGCCTGTGAGACGGTTTTCCTCGATCACGAGGATGCCGAGACGGTCGCAGGCATCGAGCATTTCCGGAGTCATAGGATTGTGGCTTGAACGGTAGGCATTGCATCCGAACTTCTTAAGCTGGAGAAGCCTCCATTCCTGCAGAGCATCCGGAATGGCACTTCCCACTCCGGCGTGGTCCTGATGCATATTCACACCCTTGAGCTTTACTGACTTTCCGTTGAGGAAGAAGCCACGGTCATTGTCGAATGCGATATGTCGTATTCCTGTCACGGTTGTATATTCATCGGTCAGTACACCGTCTGAATAGACTTCTGTTATAATGTTGTAGAGATAAGGATCATCGCAGCTCCACAGATGAGGCTTTTCCACGGATATGGATGCCAGGGTGTTGTGGCTGTCCTTTGCCAGGATCATTTCTCCTTCAGCCTCGCATTCTCCCACAACGGCTCCTGATGCATCGACAAGCTTGTGCTTCAGAGTGTATGATGCCGGAGCTGCTCCCATATTCTGAACTGTGGTCTCGATATGGAGAGCGGCCTGAGAGAAGTCTGGGGAGGCATCTCCGCGGAGGCTGTAAGGAACCGCGAACTCCGAGTATGCGAATGTGCCGGAAGGTGCCACGTGGACCTTTGAGGCCTTGTTGAGCCATACGTTCCTGTATATTCCGGCTCCTTCATAGAACCATCCCTCCTCAAGGGTTGCATCCACGCGTACGCAGACAAGGTTGTCCCCTCCGTAATTCAGATATTCCGAAATGTCGTATCTCTGAGTTGCATAGCCGCTTGGCTCGTGTCCCACATAAAAGCCGTTCACCCAGATCCTCGCATCACGGAATATGCCGTCAAACTGCAGCCACAGATGCTTTCCATAATCTTCTGCAGGTATGGTGAAGGTCTTTCTGTACCAGCCCACGCTTGTCAGAGGATATTTATAGCCTACGGTCTTGTAGCCGTGGCTGTGACTCGCTTCACCTGCGTACGGAAGATCCACCACCCAGTCGTGAGGCAGATCGACCTCAGCCCATCCCGATGCATCGAATTTAGACGAATATGGCCCTTCGTTATGAATGGAATTGGCCTTGGTCAGGTAGTTGAAATATTCGGTTCCGCAGCTGAAATCCTTGGCTGGGGATGATGCGTCACCGAAGGCGAACTGCCATCCTTCGTTGAAACTGATGCTTTCGCGCTGGCTCTGAGCCATAGCGGCAAAGGCCATAAAGGCCAGGGCAAGGGTGATGATCGTTTTTCTCATAGTACAATATAGCTTTCTGCAAATATATCAAGACTTTTGCTTTTCTCCACGCGATAATCCGTATATTTGAATCTGTAAAATGCATATTATGGAAGAAAAGAAGCTCAGCTGCATTGACTGCGGCACTCAGAACTGCAAGTTCAAGACAAGGACATATCCCGAATTCTGCCTCACCACGAATCTTTCGGAAGAAGATTCCCGCTGGGCTCTGGAACGTTATGAAGAAGACCGCAACCTTGAGATAATGAAAGCAAGTGCGGAAGTGGAGTATGAAGGCTATTGCCAATGGACCAGGGTGCAGGAGATTATGGAGTTTGCAAAGAAGATAGGTGCCCGCAAGATAGGCATAGTCAACTGCATAGGACTTATCAATGAGGCGCGTATATTCGCCCGTATCCTCAGAGCTAACGGATTCGAGCCATACGCAGTGATATGCAAGGTCGAAGGTCGTGCCAAGACCTCGATGGGCATACCGGCCAAGTGTGAGGAGATTGGCCCTGCAATGTGCAATCCCATACTTCAGGCCCGTCTCCTGAATCAGGCCGGTACCGATCTGAACGTGGTCATCGGCCTCTGTGTAGGTCACGACAGCCTTTTCTATCGCTACTCCGATGCATACGTCACTACCCTGGTCACCAAGGACCGCGTCACAGGAAACAACCCTGCGGCCGCATTATACACCGCAGGGTCATATTATAAGAAGAAATTCGGAGTCTGACCGCAGGGACTTACAGAAGATGCCTTACGGCGAGGACGAGGAACATATAGTGTGAGGATCCTCCTCCAAGCACATATTCGGTCTGCTGCCACAGGTAAGGCCACACCAGAAGTTCAGGGAAATCCGGTCTGATCAGTGCCGTGCCGGATATTACTCCTCCAGGGATATATGACCAGTCTTCATAACGGCTGAAAGTTCTGCCTTCCTGCCCTTGCGCAGCGATGGCATCAGGGTGATGAAGACAGTCGTCCCTTCACCTTCCTTTCTGGTAAAGGCCTTGATGCTTCGGTCAAATTTCAGATTGATCTTTTGGTAACATCACTTTCTTCCCTTTGATGCTGAACAATGCATCGGAATAGTTGTCTCCACTCTTCTCCATCCAGAAAGGCAGTATGTTTTCCGTGAGGTCCTTTTCGATTTCCTCGAGCAGGTCTTGTCTTTCAGTACTGTTTTGCGCAAAGACTGAGATACCGGTCATACACAGAAGTATGACGGTGAGAAGTCTGGCAGTTTTAGTCAATAGTTAAGTTGTATCCACAAATATAGTGGAAATAACCCTATTCTTCCTTGATCTTGATAACCATATTTGAGATGATTGCAGCAAGGCCTCCTGTAGTGATGCCTGATGAGAAGATGTTCTTGACAGTCTCAGGGAACTGGGACAGGATTTCAGGATAAAGCTCGACTCCGAGTCCCATACTGAAACTTATTGCAATGACCAGAGTGGCCTTTCGGTCGATCTTCTGAGACGCTATTATCTTTACTCCTGCTGAAGCTACGGTACCGAACATAAGGAGAGTCGCGCCTCCAAGCACAGGGTCAGGCATAAAGGAGAAAATGACACCTACTATAGGGAAGAATCCCAGCAGCACGAGGAACAAGGCGATGAAATAACCGACATAGCGGCTTGCCACACCTGTCAGCTGGATCATACCGTTATTCTGAGCGAATATGGAATTAGGGAAGGAATTGAGCATACCGGCCAGAAATGAATTCACGCCGTCTGCAAGAATTCCACCCTGGGCACGCTTAAGGAACTTCTCACCCTCGACAGGTTCTCCGGATATGAGCGAATTGGCCGTTATGTCGCCGTATGCTTCAATCGCTGTTATCACATACACAAGTGCAAAGGCCAGGATTGCCGAAAAGTTGAATGACACTCCATATTTGAATGGGAGCGGAACATTGAAGAGGGAATAATCCGGCATATTACTGAAATCAACCATTCCGCAGAAATATGACACGACATAACCGATGGTTATACCGATAATTATCGATCCCATTCGGAGATATCTGTTGGAGCTCCTGTTGAAGAGTACTATCAGCACCAATACAAGAGCAGCGATCCCGAGGTTCTGGAAGGAACCGAATGTGCCGTTCTCAAGGGCTGCCGTGCCGCCTCCGCAAGAGGTGATTCCCACCTTGATGAGGCTCATACCGATGAGAGTGACGACGATGCCGGACACCAGAGGTGTTATGATCTTCATTGCATATTTGAGTATCCTGCTGATGAATACTTCGGCAAGGGCTCCGACCATCGTGGCACCGAAAATCGCCGGAAGTCCTCCTATGGCACCGGCCATTATGATCGGACTGATGAACGAAAAGCTTGTTCCCTGGACGCATAGAAGGCCGCATCCTGCCGGGCCGACTTTCCTGCATTGAATGAACGTCGCTATGCCAGACACGAAAAGAGACATCGAGACAAGGTAGCTCGTGGTCTGAATGTCAAGCCCTAGCGCACCGGAAATAATGAGAGGTGGGGTGATGATGGCCACAAATATGGCCAGAAGATGCTGCAGTGCCGCAAACAGAGTATCTTTCAGAGGTGGCCTGTCCTCAAGACCATAAATGAGTCCGTTGTTGTCCATAGTTTATCTGAGTTTGATGGTACAATCGTCAAGACTGTCGATTATCGCCAGGGATTCGACGTGGATTCCGAGGCCTCGAAGTTCATCTCCTCCTGTCTGGAAGCCTTTTTCAATCAGGAATCCCATACCTTCCAACGATGCTCCTGCCTGGTTTACAAGATCGATGATACCTTTGGCAGCATTGCCGTTGGCCAGAAAGTCATCTATGAAAAGAACCTTATCATCCTTGCACAGATAGTCGCCGCTTACACATACGGAATATGAACGTCCTTTGGTGAAAGAAAATACCTCGGTCACCAGCATATTCTCCATTGTGCTGGGCACTTTCTTCTTGGCGAACAGAACCGGAACGTCAAGAATGGCTCCGACCATAATTGCCGGAGCTATGCCGCTGGCCTCGATAGTGATCACTTTGTTGATCTGGTGGCTCGAAAATCTTTTCACGAGCTCTTCCGCCATCTCGCGCATAAGGACAGGATCCATCTGGTGATTGATGAAGTTATCGACCTTCAGTATGCCTCCCGGAAAACATTTTCCGTCGCTCAATATACGTTCTTTCAGCTGCTTCATAGGATTGGTGGATTATTTTTGTGCGAAATTAATATAATAAATCATAATCCGGATAAAAAATGTATTTTTGTGGGATATAAAAACAGCAACAATCTTATGTCAGGATTTTTCGGTTGTATTTCCCGCAGGGAATGTGTCAGTGATGTGTTTTATGGTACTGACTATCATTCGCATCTGGGAACCAAGCGTGCCGGTATGGCATTCTATGACGGAACGAAGTTCGTGCGTTCCATCCATTCGTTGGAAAACGGATATTTCAGGAATAAATTCGAAGACGAACTGCCGCGGTTCGGAGAATCGAAGATGGGTGTGGGAGTGATCTCCGATAGCGAATCACAGCCTATAACGATAACATCCCACCTCGGGCGTTATTCGGTGGTGACGGTGTCAAGGATCGACAATATAAAGGAATTGACGGAAAGTCTCCTGCAGCAGAGGATGCATTTCGCGGAACTCTCAGGTTCCGACATCAATGCGACCGAACTGGTGGCTATGCTCATCGGTATGGGCAATAGCATCAAGGAGGGTATCGAATATGCTCAGAGCCAGATAAAGGGCTCCTGCTCTATGCTCGTGCTGACGGACTACGCCATATATGCCGCGCGTGACCGTTTCGGAAGGACTCCGATATCGATAGGCAAGAATGATATGGGCTATGTGTGTGCGAGCGAGAGTTCGAGCTATACGAATCTCGGATATACATACGTCCGAGACCTCGGGCCTGGAGAAATCGTCCAGATGAGTGCTGATGGTGTCCGTGAGGTCACTCCGCCGGGATGTCGCAAGCAGATATGCTCCTTCCTATGGGTGTATTATGGTTATCCGTCCGCCTGGTACGAAGGAGTCAATGTCGAAAATGCCCGATATGAAAACG
The DNA here is from genome assembly GCA_015060395.1 of Bacteroidales bacterium. Taxonomy (GTDB): domain Bacteria; phylum Bacteroidota; class Bacteroidia; order Bacteroidales; family UBA932; genus Cryptobacteroides. Next base: position 6,352 of record SUYP01000040.1, on the reverse strand, counting down.
GTGCGGCGATGGCAAGGAGGGATACGGATGTTGACATAGACTATGCCTCCGGAATACCTGATTCGGGAATCGGTCACGCCATCGGATATGCCAATGAAAAGGGCGTCCCATATAAGAGGCCTTTCGTGAAATATACCCCTACCTGGCCGAGGAGCTTTATGCCTCAGAACCAGAAGATGAGGGATCTTGTGGCAAAGATGAAACTGCTTCCTAATGAGATGCTTACGCGCGGACAGAAGGTTATGTTTATGGATGATTCGATAGTGAGAGGCACCCAGTTGAAGGACAATATCGTGAAATTGCACGACACCGGCATAAAGGAAGTGCATATGAGGATAGCCTGTCCTCCGCTTATCTTCCCTTGCAGGTTCCTCAATTTCTCGACTTCACGCAGCACATACGACCTTTACACAAGAAGGGTCATCAGAGATATGGAGGGTACTGACAACCTCACTGACGAGATATGTATGCAGTATGTGGATCCGGACAGTCCGAAGCACAAGGAGATGGTGGAGATAATGAGGAAGCATCTTCAGCTCACATCACTAAAGTTCCAGCGCCTGGAAGACCTTGTAGCTGCCATCGGACTCCCGAAATGCGACCTGTGCACACATTGCTGGGATTGCAGCAGTTATATGGAATAGTCATACTTTATCATAAGAAAATATATGGCTAAGAAAGAAGGAATCAGGAAACTGTTTGACAATATCGCTCCTGACTATGACAGACTGAATCATATCCTTTCCCTCAATATTGACAAAGGCTGGAGGAAGAAGGCCGTACGTCAGATTGCGGACGAGGACCGTCCGATGAAGGTCCTTGACGTAGCCTGCGGAACCGCTGACTTTACGATCGAGATTGCTCAGAAGATAGCACCGGGAAGCATTGTGACCGGTGTGGACATCTCTGAGGGGATGATGGCTGTCGGAAAAGAGAAAATCAAGAAGGCGGGAGTGTCTGCCGAGCTGTATGTCGCGGATTGTGAAGCACTTCCGTATGAAGATAATACCTTTGACCGTATCTCGGTCGGTTTCGGTGTGCGTAACTTCGAACATCTTGACATCGGCCTTAAAGAGATGTTCAGGGTGCTCAAGCCGGAAGGCAAGTTGGTGATTCTTGAGCTTTCGGTCCCGTCAAACCCTGTGATCCGTTGGTGTTACAAATTATATTTCCAGAAGATACTTCCTGCCATAGGTGGCCTGGTTTCGGGAGACCGTGGAGCATACGAATATCTTCCGGCATCTGTTCTCCGCTTCCCGGCTCCGGAAAAGTTCATCCTGATGCTGAAGTCGGCCGGATTCGATACAGTGGAACATACTCCGCTTACCTTCGGAATATGCCGTATGTATGTAGGTAAAAAGTCTGCTTTATGATCAGGAGCTGGATTGAGGCTATGAGGCTCAGGACACTGCCGGTCAGCATTGCTGGAGTGATTGCCGGAACCGGCTGTGCCGTAATGCTGGACTCGTTCAAGGCGGTACCTGCCATAGCCTGTCTTGTCTTTGCCATTCTCGCGCAGATTGCTGCAAATTTCGGAAACGAGTACTATGATTACAGGAACGGAATCGACAGGAAAGGCCGTGCAGGATTCCGCAGAGGCGTAACTGAAGGAGAGATTGATCCGGGGGCTATGAAATGGGCCACATTCATAGTCCTGGCATTGGCTGCGGCAGTCGGATGTACAATGCTTTTCTACGGCCCCTGGTGGCTGCTCATCGTGGGTGTCCTGATAATGGTATTCGCTTTGGCATACAGTGCCGGCCCATATCCTTTGTCCCATCACGGACTAGGTGATCTGGCTGTAATAATCTTCTTCGGAATAATTCCCGTTACGCTTACCTGCTTCCTTCAGACCGGTAGCTGGAAGGGTCTGAACATCATCATACCTGCTTCTTTTGCGGTCGGTCTCCTTGCGGCTAATGTGTTGATTGTCAACAATTACAGGGATATGGAGGATGATGCGGCAGTCGGCAAGCGCACGACGGTCGTCATTTTCGGGCGGAAGTTTATGAGTCTGGCCTATCTGCTTTCAGGTGTGGCCGGTATGGTTGTTATGTTTCCCGTCTGGATGGAACTCCCACTGTGGTCATTGGCGGTTCCGGCCGTTTATATAGTTCTTCACCTTAAGGTATGGCTGAAGCTCAGACAAGCGACAGGGACAGCGCTCAATCCGCTTCTGGGCAGGACTGCTGTCAATCTTCTGCTCTTCTCTCTGCTCTTCATATCAGCTTCGCTGTTTGCCTGATAGGCAGCAAGCTGTCGGAGAATCCATTAATATGGAGTTTTATCTTCTTTCTTTTCCCATTTGCGGAATGCTCTCAATGCATCGGAACGCATAAAATGCTCGCATCTGATTGAGCGGTCCTCGTAATTGAGCTCCAGCTGGTCATATATGAAGGAGTCATCAAAGTCAATTGCCTTTGCATCGTCCTTGGTGTTGCCGTAACATATCCTGCTTACACCGGCCCAATACAAGGCGCTCAGGCACATAGGGCAAGGCTCACAGGAACTATATACCGTGCATCCCTTCAGCTGAAATGTGCCAAGAGCAGCACAGGCATTGCGGATGGCCGTAACTTCGGCGTGTGCTGTAGGGTCCGCATTCGGAACCACCCTGTTGGTGCCTGTCGCTATCACTTCACCGTCGCGTACGATCACGGCTCCGAAAGGACCGCCACTGGAGTCTATATTGTCTTCTGACAGCTTTATCGCCATCATCATAAACTTCGCATCTTCCTCAGAATAGTTCTCTGTCTTCGCAAGACACTTGCTCTTATCTTTTGCCGTAATTCTATTATCATCAATTCAACAAATGAAAAAGTTCACCGGCACTCACCGTGCACCTCCCACAAAGATACAAAAATTGAGCGATATCTTAAAATCGCGAGGTTCTTGTCAATGACGCTTGTAGGGCTTTTAATATCCCTGTCGAGTACTTCCTTGTAATTGATGGTTATGTGTTGCAAACCATCTGTTATAGTTAGATAAGAATAACTCTATCTATTCATTAAGGGTTATTTTGGATTTATTACCATTATAAAGTAATCCTTGTGCAAAGTCAATTGCTGGGAGTCTGTCAAGCGACTCTAAATAATCTGCTATGTTCAAAGGCTCGTCCCTGAAAAGCAGGTCATAGATTATATAAACGCAAGGTCCCTTCAAAAGTAATGTTTCATACTATACAAATTTACATTTTCAAGGGGAGCAACCCGAAAGTCGTTCTACCTGACAGTAGAGCAGATGACTGAGCTATATAACTGCTTCCTCGAGAAGCGTTATCCGGAGGAGTGGGATGTGGATTGGAGAGAGAATACTCATTATTCATTAGGTCTCTTCCTTGTTCAGTATCTTGGTAATGGATTCAATCTGGCAGATGCAGCACACCTGACATATAATGATCAATGGAATCCAATACGATCAAAGAATGATTACGCTAGAGGATGCCAGAAATTCAAAAATCATATGGAGGAAAGTCAGATAAACATTCTCAACAATAAGCAAATGTCCCGCTCCGGCTCACACCGGTACGAGACACATACAAAAACTAACTATGAAAATAATGAGTACATCTATTTGATAGAATACATTACAGCAAGTTTCCTGCCCTGTTGTTCCACTGGTGATTTTAAGACCAATAATAACCGCCTTTGGAACATCTGACTGACATCTGGATAATGGAATATATTGTCTAAATTTGCAGATGATATGGCAAGACTGACAATCATACAGAAGAAACGGAAGTTTACCCCGATGCTGCCTCATAAGATTCTTATCGGAGGGCAGTTGCTGGGACTGATGCGTACTCCGTCAGTGACCATCAATATTCCACAGGGGATTTATGAGGTCACTGTTCAGAGTGTGTTTCCGTTTATAAAGACTTCTGCGATAGTCAAGGTTGATGAAGGAGTCGATAATGTGATGGAATTCGAGGATAAGGAGAAATATTGGGATGTCGTTTTCTCTCTTGATATGATCCTTTGGATAGCAAGTCTGTTTATAGACCTTCAGAAGCCATATTCCACCGTATATCATATAGTTTCTGAAGGCTTGTTCGCCATCTGGCTCATCCACATCATTGTAATCAGGAAAAAGTATTTCAGGATCTCCACATATCAAAAACGAAGTGCTTAATATTCCTCCTCATTCCAGTGAGATTGCCGCAGAACCGATAAAAGGTTCATTGGTATTCCCTCAGATATATACTGGCGAACAGAATCCGTGGAGTAGATAATTTGAAAAGTGTATATTTTATGTGCTTATTTTATTTGAAAAGTGTATATTTGTGCGTGTAAAATATATTGAAAAGTGTTGCGATATGTTGTATAGGAAGATTGACAGTTATATTGAGGATCATCTGAGGTCGGATTCTGACAAGATTTTACTCCTTGATGGAGCTCGTCAGATTGGTAAGTCATATATCATTCGCACCGTCGGACAAAGGGTTTACAAAAATTATGTGGAAATCAATTTTGCCGAAGACAAGGAGGGTGATAAGATATTTGAGAATATCCATAAGAAAGAGGACTTCTATCTGACTCTCGGAATGGTGGCTGGCCAGCAGCTGAACACCTATGAAGATACTCTTGTTGTTCTTGATGAGATTCAGGAGTACCCTCAATATCTGACTATGCTTAAGTTCCTTCGCGAAGATAGAAGATATCATTTCATCGCATCCGGCAGTCTGCTGGGGGTAACTCTGAATATTACGACCTCTATTCCTGTCGGTAGCGTTATCCTGAAGCAGATGTTCCAATTGGATTTTGAGGAGTTCCTTATTGCGAACGGATTTGGTTCAGATGCAATAGCATCATTGAGAGATAAGTTTGAGAAGCGTGAAAGCCTATCTCCAGAGCAACACAATAAGATGATTGACCTTTTCCGAAGATATTTACTTGTGGGTGGCTTACCTGATGCGGTCAATATTTATCTGGAGACGCACAATATTGTGAAAGTACGCGAAGTTCAGGACTCTATACGTGCTATGTATGCTGCAGATGCGTCAAAGTATGAAAAAAACAGTCAGAAGAAACTTTATATCAGGAGAATATATGAAATGATTCCTTCGCAGATGGAGAAGCAGAAGAAGAGAATCATTGCAAAGGAAATACAAGGTAAGAAGGGGGACAGGTATAGCAGATATGAGGAGGAGTTCGAGTATCTGATAACATCAGGTATAACACATTCGACACACGCCATATCAAATCCGAAGTATCCTCTGTCGGAGTCGGTAACCAAGAATCTGCTTAAACTATACCTGAATGATGTGGGTTTGCTGACAGGGATCCTCTATGGCAATAATGTCAGACCCGTCTTGAATGATATGAGAAGTATCAATCTTGGATCTGTGTATGAAAATGCAGTTGCTCAAGAACTTGCCTCTCACGGGTACAAGCTGTTCTATTATGACAACAGGTCAAAGGGAGAGGTTGACTTCCTGATTGATGACCATAATACCATAAGTGTTCTCCCGGTAGAGGTGAAGTCGGGTAAGGATTATACGAAGCATAGTGCCTTGGATAATTTTATGAGGGTGCCGGACTATCATATATCATCTGCATTGGTTCTTAATGACGATAGGGAGATAAGAGTAGTCAACAATGTTACTTATGCCCCTGTGTATAATGTGATGTTTTTATCGGCCAAAGAACAAAATCCGGAGGACTTGATCTTCTGATACTTATATTTGTGAAATTCATCTGTTCCCTCTCAAATGAGGTGGTACATCGCTAAGGTACTCAAGTGTGTCCAGACAGGTATTCAAAAAAATGCAGATAAAACAGTTCTGTTTGCTGATTTTTGGGTAATTTTGTGCCGGAATGTAAAGGTATGTCTATGGGATACGATGATTTTATATTGACAGTCAATTCGTCCAGCATCATCATATTATTAGGGATGGCTGCTGTACTGCTTGCCGCTACCCGTTTTCGTGGAGAGAGCGGATATGCGGCTGCCATTATTGTGCTACCCAATGTCCCCGTCTATATTTACAATATGAGCCGAATGTTGGGATGGCACAATCTGTCACTTTTTATGTTTCCCATCAGTTACTCGGTCAATACGCTGCTGATGCCATTGCTGTGGCTCTTTGCCAAGAAGAATTTTGATCTGAACTTCCGCCTCAAACCTATTCATCTGCTGCATCTCCTGCCCGGTCTTCTTTGCCTCGGACTTAGCCTTGCTATTCCTACTCAGGAGCGTATCGCATCCATTCAGCACGAGATGACAGGTGATGACACTTGGATAGGCGACATCAATACGATCATTGTTTTCATACAGATGGTGGCTTACTTCGCGGTCATCTTCCGCTTCCTTCATCGGAAGAAAAAAGCCATCAGAGATACGGTTTCCGATG
>SUYP01000011.1:7945-80029 GCA_015060395.1 Bacteroidales bacterium | reverse complement strand
ATTAATCCGAGAGGTTTTATCTGTGTCTGAATCAATGTAAGCAAATGATCGTTGTTTCTTGCATAAATTTTCACAAAAAGGTCATAGGCCTCATTCGTGCAATAAACTTCAACAATTTCAGGAATGGCATTTAAATTCTTATTTAGCCTTCGATTTTAAAACTGTCATTTCATATTTATGCCGATGTTCTTCCTTCTGAAATCTGTCGGGGACATTCCAGTGTGCGTCTTGAAGTATTTACGGAAGGTGAACTGCTCCGGAAATCCTAACTTCTCCGCGATTTCCTTGACTGACAGTCCGGTCTGGGAAAGCAGGCGTTTAGCCTGGCTTATAGTGTATGAAATGATCCACTGCATCGGCGTCTGACCGGTGTAATCACGGATGATCTTCGAGAAGTGTCTTACTGAAAGATTCGCCTCATCCGCATAACGACCGACCGGATAACGTTCTGCATAGCGCTGCCCCAAAGACTGCATAAAACCGATGAATACCTTCTCACCGCGAGATGATTTTTCCTTGACAGGTACCTTGCAGGAAGCCATTTCATACATAACTTCAAGTATGATCTGCAGACGCATCAGATCGACAAGTCTGTCGTTCATCTGCCTGAAGATATCTTCATCAGGGCTCAATGCCATCCTGCCTTCAATTTGAGCGGCAGTCTTCATAACTCTTTCTGCAAGGTCGTCTTTCAGTCGATGCACCGGAGCAGAAGCACTCAGCACCGGCATCATCTTGGGAAGGAAAGGTGCAGTCTCCACCGATATGACCGACATATCCACGGCGATGACACACTCCTGAAAGTCATCACTCCGCCTCGGACGGGCAAAATCTGTAGAAGGCCTGGAATGGTGGCTATGGATCGGAGGATTGAAAGTGCTGTCCTGACAGCATCAGACACTTGACCGGTGATACAGTAATATACATTTTTGTGTAGCACCGGTATTTATAATACGAGGAATATAGGTAAAATAATGACCGGTGATACAAGATTCTGCTTTTTCTCGTATCACCGGTCATTCATAAATCATAGTCACCGGAGAATGTCCGAAATAACGGCCATCATAATTGGCTCATAGAATCAAGGATTTCGTCACGGACACGACGGAATTCATCAATAATCTCACTTTCGGGGCCGGTAAAAGCATCCGGATCATCGAAGCCGATATGCAGACGCGTAGCTACTCTGCCGGTAAATGAAGGGCAGTTCTCTTTTGCGCCACCACATACCGTAATCACATAGTCCCAGGATTGCCCAAGATATTCAGACACATTCTTGGGATAATGACCGCTTATGTCAATGCCTATCTCGGCCATAACCTTGACAGCCAGAGGATGCACTTCAGATGCCGGTCTTACTCCTGCAGAACAGACTTCTGCATCAGGGTGGATATGCTTAAGTATGCCGTGAGCCATCTGGCTGCGGCATCTGTTCCCGGTACAGAGGACAAGGTATCTCATAGCTTATGCATTTATTGGATGAAACGGGCATCTGCGGCCGATACACTGCCTGTTGGATGAGGTGTGGGTACAGATGATCTCAGACTTATCCATCCTGATGCCGGTAACTTCTTCTGCATATTCAATGGCGGTCAGAATTGACATATATGAATTACGTTTGCAGCATCGAGGGCCCCCGATTTCTCCAAGCCGGGCCAACGATCTGGAAGTCATAAGATTGGAATGGCCCCAGGCATCCTGAGCAAGAGGCGTCGAGGAAGTGATGATCGACATAAACATACCGGTGCTGACGGCAGCTCCGCAGGCTCCCCAGAAACCACAGGCTCCTCCAGGTACCTTGCTTCCCCTGCTGACCATTTCATTGAGTGCAGACGGAAGATCAATATTCCCTCCGGCATTTCTGTAGGCCGTCAGGAGCGCACATCCGACCATTATATGATGTTCCGGCCCGTGCGTATGGCAGAACGTCATATCCATCATCTTCCTGACTATCTCAATAGGATTGCGCGAATCTTCCTTCAGGCACAGACCTATGATTCCGTCTATTCCCTTGGTGTGGCATTCGTTGCATACATAGTGGCCGTTGACGCACCTGGTCTTGCTCATTTCCTGCTTATGGCAGATTTCACATTCCATCAGCACATCCTCGTTAAAATATTCGAGCGGCGCTTTGCAGATGAGGCATTCTTCTTTCATAAAACGTATCTTTCCTACAAAGATACGATTCTCCTTGAGTTATGCAAAAATCTTCCGGAGGACAGAAGAAGCATCGGGCCCAGGCCGGAATAAAATGAAGCGGTAAAAGCAGACGGAACGCCAGGAATATGCTTTAGTGCGGTTCCTAGTCCCATCATAAATACAAGCAGGATCCATCCACGGACCGGGAATGTCTGCCATATCCTTACCTTGTCAGGCAGAGAGGCGATCCTGTCAGAGTATCTGTTTACAATCCTGCGGAACATCAGAAAGAATCCGGCAAGTACAGCAGCAGTAATAAAAAGCAGCCACCAGAGATTATCTGCAGGCTGGATCGTGTAGGCCCCTATTCCTTTTGATGTAATGATGATTCCCGGAATCCCCCAGATGACGGCTGCAACAATATACAAATGTTTCCTTTTCATCCGGATCAGTACTTTGTGAAATTGTACTTCTGCCTGATTTGCTCTTTTTCAGTGTCCGGAAGGCTGTTGAAATATGCCTTCCAGCCTGGACAGAAATTGATATGCCATCTCCAGAATCTTCCGACAAAAGAAGTCGGCCTGGCATCGTGTTTTGCCCTTAGAGGGCATTGTGAACATTTGTAAGTTTCCATAGTTTATTGTTTTTAAAAGGATTTCATCATTTTATTCAGAAGCGAGTACAGCTGAAAAGCTTCATCGTTTTCCAGAGTGACGCAACGGGCCATCTTCGAAGGTATTTCCGCAGCCTTATCGTGGAGTTCCTCTCCTCTTGCGGTAATGGTGAGTATCACCATTCGCTCATCACGCTCCGATCTTTTCCTCTGGATCCAGCCGGCCTTTTCCATCTTCTTGAGCATAGGGGTCAATGTACCTGAATCAAGAAAAAGAAGTTTTCCCATATCCCTGACACTGATGGACTTATGTTTCCACATCACCATCATCGCTATATATTGGGTATAAGTAAGTCCCAGCGGCTCAAGCAAAGGAGTATAGCGTCTGACTATCTCCTTTGCACAGGCATAAAGAGGAAAACACAGCTGGTTCTCCAGTTTCAAGCTCTCATTCATAGTAATTTCAAAATATCGCTTTCAATCTTTTCCGGCGTTGTCATCGGAGCATATCTGTCAACTACAGTTCCGTCACGTGACACCAGGAACTTCGTGAAATTCCATTTGATGTCATCTCCGAGGAAGCCTCCTTTCTGCTTCTTGAGGAAAACGAACAAGGGATCCGCATCCTTGCCGTTCACATCTATTTTTGCAAAAAGCGGGAAGGTAGTCTTGTATTTCAATGTACAGAACTCCTGAATCTCCTCTTCTGTCCCGGGAGCCTGGTGGCCGAACTGGTTGCAAGGAAAATCCAGAACCACAAATCCTTTGTCCTTGTATTTGTCGTACAGATTTTGCAGACCCTCATACTGTGGGGTGAATCCGCATCCGGTAGCGGTGTTGACAATAAGAAGGACCTTCCCCTGGTAATCTGTCATCGGCACCTCCACGCCCTTGGCGTTACGTACCTTGAAGTCATAAATTTTCATATCGAAAAAAGTTTAGGTTTTATACAATCGAATTGTATGCCACAAATATAAGAAAGATTATGAAATTACAACATAATAATAACATACAAAAATACTATCTTTACGAGCATAAATCCAGACACGATGGACAGAAGAGATTTCATAAACAGATCCTTGCTGACATTGGGCTTCCTGACATTCGGAGGAATGATGAAGAATACTATGATGGCATACGTTATGGATACGGCAAGCACAGAGAAAACACAAAAGAATATGAAAAAGATTATCATCATCGACGGCGGACCGCGCCGCAATATGAACACAGCACAGATGCTGCAGAAATTTGCAGAGGGCGTCAAGTCTGCAGGAAATGACACAGAAGTCCGGACGATACGTCTGTATGATCTTGACTATAAGGGATGTATGTCCTGTATGGCCTGCAAGCTTAAAGACAGGGTCTCGAACGTATGCCGGTTTAAAGATGCACTGACACCTGTCCTTGAAGAGATATCACAGGCTGACGGGCTTGTATTGGGTTCACCTATATACTTCGGTGAAGTGACCGGACAGATGCGTGCTTTCCTGGAGCGTCTGGCATTCCCTTGGCTTTCATATAACGACTACAGTATGACTGCGCCGAAGCGTATGCCTGTGGTACTGATCGAAACAATGAACGGACTGCCCGAGCGGAACAACAGCAATGGCTTCGGCTCTATGGAGCACTGCATCACAACAGCTCTCGGACAGCCACAGCATATCGTAGCATACAACACCTGCCAGGTAAAGGACTACAGCCGTTACGAACTTGCGGGATTCTCTGAGGAAGCAAAGCACCAATGGCGTGATGCACATTGGGAAGAAGACCTGCAGAAGGCATTCGATGCAGGCCGTCAGATGGCAGAGATCTAAATAAACAGCATAAGATGAATAGCCCGGCTTCTTTCAGAATGCCGGGCTATTGTCAATCTATCGTCTTGTCTATGTTAAATGATTTTCCTGACTTGACAAACTCTGACGAGCTTTTGTTCATACTGCTCGTCCGTCTGGAATTACATTGCAGGCGCGTCTGACCTGACAACTGCACCTGGCGTGGCGCGTTTAGTGCGTGATCAGGTGCGGAAAACGTATCTGTATGTGTAAGATCCCCGACCAGATGAAATGAGGATGAAATATTCTCAAACGATGAATCAAACCCGCCGCCGGCATTGCAGAATGCCATAGCTATACCGACCAGAATCAGATATTTAAGCAGGTTCTTCATTTCAGCACACAAATTTATTGAAAAAATAATTCCGGCAAAAGTATTTCAAACTAAATTTCAATAATATATGAGCCCGGCGTATATTCCGTCGATTCAGACTCACCAGGAAGAATGACAGAGGCTCTGGTTCCGTCCGGAATCGTAAATTCCCATATACAGACATCATCTTCATATCGCCACGAACTTCTGATGACTCCTGAGGAAGACCTATATTCAGCATCAAGAAAACCTAATCTCTTGTCCGGAACCGGCTTCATAATAATATGTCGGAATCCTGGCTCTGCAGGATCAGCCGATATTCCTGCAGCAGTTTCCCATAGCCACTCACATACGCAACCGTATGCATAATGATTGAAACTGTTCATTCCCTTAGGCCCCATACCGGTTTCAATCATATAACTGTTCCATCTCTCCCATATCGTCGTGGCGCCGTTATCGACAGAATACAGCCAGCTTGGATTTTTACGTTGGAAAAGAAGCTCATACGCAATATCTGACATCCCATTATCGGTCAGAGTACTCATCAATATAGATGTACCCAGGAAACCGGTCTGAAGACAATTATCGTGTTCACGGAAATTCTCACGAAGACGTGATATCATATCCGCCTTTGCCTGTCCTTCCAACAGGCCATTCTTCAATGCAAACAGAGCCGGTGTCTGCATAGTATTAAGAATCGCGGTCTTGAAAAGTCCATCTGAAGTGAGAAACCTTTCTTTCAGATACTGACGTGCCTGATCTTGCATAACTTCATATTTCCGAACATCCCGTCCCGTTGCAACAGCCATATCGCGCATCATTCCTGCATCCGTCATCCAATATGAAGCACCAAGATAGTTCCAGTATTCAAGGGCTTCCGGACGTGGGCCCCGTCCGTTCGGACCGATATGGAATGCCCCACCGCCACTGCTCTCCAATGGCTCATAGCTGAGCCAGTCAGCCCACTGATAATTATAATTTTCAGCAATATGGGCACTATGATCATACTTGGTCGCATTTATATGATCCATATACTTTTCCATAGCCGTCCAGTTCTCTTCTACAATAGCTTTGTCACCGGATTGTTTCCATATAGTCCAAGGAACTATTATTCCGGCATCTCCCCAGCCCAGACGCATCATATCGTTGCCATACTGGGCAAAAGGTGCTACACCCGGGAATGCTCCGAGTTCACTCTGGGAATCTCTCACATCCCGCATCCACTTACGCATAAAGAGTTCTGTATCCGCAAAGAAGGAGCCTGTCTCCACAAAAACCTGCGCATCCGCCGCCCAGCCGAGCCTCTCATCTCTCTGAGGGCAATCTGTAGGTACTGACAGATAGTTCGAATACATTCCCCATACGGTATTTGATATCAGTCTGTTGATCAGATCGTTACCTGTCACAAGTCTTCCTGTTTCCATCTGGCTGGTAACGGATGTAACCGGGATTGACCTTAACATCTTGAATCTGACTTCATCTGTCGCTGTAACGGAAATATAACGATAACCGAAGAAGGTGCGACGTGGAGAATAATCTACAAAAACGTCATCACTGCCGAATATATATTCAAGCAATATCCCGGGCTTGTCCTCTACTCTGAGATTCCTACGATGACAGCTGCCTTCCGGCCCGTCCATTCCACGGTCTGCGGCACCATTCCCGTCATTAAGGATTTCGGAAGGAAGACAGGTAAGCACTGTGCCTTCTGAAGCCTTGAATACAAAATATGGAACCGCAGCTGCATTCTGTCCGAAATCAACGACCATAGTCTCACCGGGCTTGAGTAATATATCATCGCCATCCTCATATTCGGCACTGATGATGACCTTTCCATATTCTCCTTCTTTTGCACCTTCTGTCCCATTCCATATATATATCCTTACAGGAGAAAGAGCCAGATCATCACGGAGGTATATCTCAGCACCGTTGGAAGGAAGAATCTCACCGTTGAATTCAGTATTCTCTTCGGCTTTGCCAAGCTGACTGAGAGTTTCATATCCCGGCAATATACGCGCATCATAATATTCCCCATCAAAAATGGAAGAATGAGTGACCGGACCTGCGATCCCAGCCTTCCAAGTGTCTGGTTCCGTTCCAAAATATTCTTTGGTACCGTCGGAGTAAACCAATTCTATCACACTACGGAATGCGCACTTCTTTCCTATCATACCGAGATGCTTGTCCGGAGTAATGATCTTGTCCGCCCACCAGCCCGGAGTCACCTGGGCGGCAAAGATATTTTCTTTACCTGATCCCGAATCCAGCGCATCCGTAACATCGTATGTAAATGAATATTTGGTCTTGAGATAATGCGTATATCCCGGCTTGAGAAATTCTTCACCGATCAGACGTCCATTGACATATATATCGTAAACCCCAAGTCCGGTAGTCATCCATTTTGCAGAAACCACTTTACTCCTGTTTTTAAGAACGGTTGCGAACCAGCTTGCTCCATCTGCCGAATGCCAGCACTCCGATGGCACATACCCGGTGGCCACAGGAGCGTCAGCAGCTGAAATCCATACCGAATGATTCCATAACGAATCCTGCAAAGCATCCGTTCTGTGACCTGCAGGACAATCATCTGCATCAGTACAGGAAAATACAAGCGCCAGAAGCAAGAAGGCTCCTGAACATAGAGTCATTATATTTCTCATAGTTATATGACGTTAAATTGGAAACGAAGAGACTTTGTCTCTCGACAAATGTAGTCATTTCCCGCAACATTTAAAATATTCATCCTTATCTTCTGCATTCTTGGTGTTATTCTGTATATTTGCATAAGTATATTTTCACAGAAACTAATAATATATCCATAACAATGACACAGATTGCATTGAAACAGATCTACCACAAAGGTATCACCATCCGTATTCCCGAGATATGGGATGCTGAAACGGAAGATCTGACTGAAGAAGACGGAAGCATATCACACTGCATCAGCATCAGTGCCGGTGAAACTGATGTGCGAAGCATAGACATCAGTTTCGGCCCGATGCCGGAAGGTTCGGATGCATATACCGAAGCCTGCGGAACATACGAGGATGTCGTTTCGGAGGAAGAACTGGAAGTCAACGACGAACCTATCCTCTGCTTCGATTTCAAAGGCCGGGAGGCATACGGATTCAGCCTTGCGACAGAAGACGGACTGCCTTGCTTCTTTTTCTGCATAAATGCGGAACATCAGGGAAAGGCTTATCTTCTGACCGTCCTCCTATGTGCATCTGGCAATGATGAGCTTCAAAGCCTTCTGGAATTCGTAGAGGAATACATATCCTATCAGTGATAAACGCGAAAGACTGGCACCGGGTTATGAAGACAATATATTTTGCCGGAGGATGCTTCTGGGGGACGGAGCATTACATAAGACAATTCGAAGGAGTGACGGACACTCAGACAGGATATGCCAACGGCAATATTCCTTCGCCTTCTTACGAGCAGGTATATACAGACGGAACCGGATATGCTGAATGCGTAAAGGTCAGTTATGATCCTGAAATCATATCGCTTGAAACATTGTGCAGGCTCTTCTTCCGGTCGATAGACCCTTTGTCCCTGAACCGGCAGGGAGAAGATCAGGGTACCAGGTACAGGACCGGAATATATTGGGAAGAAGAAGAGGGCAGGACTGCCATAGAAAAGGTGTATTCCGAGATCCAGGACAGATACGAAGAGAGGCTGATGGTAGAAAAGGAAAGCTTGGACTGCTTCTATCCGGCAGAAGACTATCATCAGGACTATCTGCTTAAGAATCCCGGAGGTTACTGCCACCTGTCTATGCAGACACTCAGGTTCGCCAGGAGATATGCTCTTATCACCAAGACCTTACGATCATATTCCGATGAAGAGAAAAAGGCCGTACTCCCTCGTTTCTTCAAGACAGGGAAAGGAGAATATGGAGAGGGTGACAGATTCATCGGAGTGAGCGTGCCCGACACCCGTAAAGTAGCCAAGGAATATTCGGATTCGGCCGCAGAAGTAGTGGAAGCGCTGTTGGAAAGCGAATGGCACGAATGCAGATTATGCGCCCTGCTTATCCTCGTCCGGCAATACAAGAATAATCCTGATGAGACAGTCAGATTCTATATAAGCCACACCAGCGGAATCAACAACTGGGATCTCGTCGATCTGTCCGCTCCTTACATACTCGGAGACCATCTGATAAACAAGGAAGACCGCAGGATTCTGGATAAGATGGCTTCCTCACCGATTATGTGGGAACAAAGGATTGCAGTGGTCTCCACCCTGATGCTCATAAGGCACAATCAGTTCGAAGATACTGTAAGGCTGGCTGAGAAACTGCTCTCCACTCGTCACGATCTGATGCAGAAGGCAGTCGGATGGATGCTACGTGAGGTCGGCAAAAGAGATGAAGGCATACTGACAGATTTTCTGGAGAAGCACAAGGCAGAAATGCCTCGTACGATGCTCCGCTACGCAATTGAAAAACTGACTCCTCAACAACGCGCTTATTATATGAAGCGTTGATTTCATAAACCACTTATCTGAACCACTATGAAAAAGACAGCGATTCTTCTCACTACAGCAGTATTGACTCTCACCAATGCCTGCAGCAGAGCGCCGCAGATGGAAATCCATCCTATCCAGGACAATGTCCAGCCGAGGATGATGCAAAGAGCTCTCTTCCCTGAAGCTCCTGACAGTCTGATTTCGGCCCTCGGCCTGGAGGACGGGATACCATCTTCCGTATGCGCATTTCTGGTAAGGACGGAAGGCAAGGAAATTCTCTTTGACGCCGCTAACGGGGCGCCTGATTCACAGCTTCTTCCGGAACTGTATGCATTGGGATTAGAGCCGGAAGACATAGATTGCATCTTCATCACCCACCTCCACGGTGATCACATCGGTGGCCTTGCAAAGAATGATTCGGCAGTATTCACAAACGCAGAACTTTATATAAACGAAATCGAACTTGAAGCGTGGATGGCTATGCCACAGGAGCAGACCGGAAGACTCCGTAAGATCATCGGCCTCTACAGTGACCGGCTTAAGACTTTCACACCGGAAGATGTACTGCCGTACGGCATCACAGCCGTAGAGGCATACGGCCATACCCCAGGTCATACCGCATTCAGAATCGGAGGCACTATCATAGCCGGTGACATTATGCACGGAACAGCCTTGCAGATCGCTCATCCGGAATTCTGTGCAAGGTTCGATATGGACAAGGAAAAGGCCGTGATTTCACGCAAGGCAATTATGAAGACGGCGGAAGAAGAGGGGCTCAAAGTGTATGGAATGCACTTCCCTGCTCCATTCTGGATAGAAGCACGATAATTCAATGAATCATAACCAGCTAAGAATAAGACATTATGTTCAGAATAGGTATCATCGGAGCAGGATGGATTGCTCATAAAATGACATTGGCACTGGGCTATACGGATGAAGCCTGTGTATATGCGATCGCGTCAAGATCGGAAGACAAAGCCCGCTCATTTGCCGAGGAGCACGGCATAGCGATGGCTTACGGCAGTTATGAAGCAATGCTTGACGATCCTGAAGTGGATCTGGTATATATTGCCACCCCGCATTCGCATCATTTTGCACACGCAATGCTCGCATTGGAACACGGCAAGCCGGTCCTTGTCGAAAAGGCATTCACCGCAAATGCAAAGGAAGCCAAGATTCTGATCGACACAGCGCGAAACAAAGGTCTGTTCATCACCGAGGCCATCTGGACCAGATATATGCCTCTTTCGCACAAGATCAGGGAGATTATGGACAGCGGCATCATCGGGGAGCCTAGGATAATCACTGCGACATTGTGCTATATGATGGAGCATAAGGAGCGCATCGTAAAGCCTGAACTATGCGGCGGTGCCCTTCTTGACCTCGGAGTATATGCAATCAACTTTGCCAGGATGTATTTCGGTACAGACATAGTCAAGACTGTCAGCAACTGCCATCTGGGACCGACAGGAATGGATATGCACGAGTGCATTTCGCTGAGCTATGCTGACGGGAAGATGGCGAACCTGCAGTCCGGAGCCCTCTGTCTGAACGACAGGCAGGGTATCATAAGCGGAACAGAAGGTTATATCCGTGTCGATAACATAAACTGTCCGGAGACGGTGGAAGTATATCGCAATTATGAACTTGTAGAAAGGCACATCAGCGGAGAGGATCCTATATCCGCATACAGATATCAGGTGCTCGAAGCGAAGAGATGCATTGAGGCCGGCCTTCCTGAATCAGAGATGATGCCGCATAATGAAACTATCAGCATAATGCAGCAGATGGATGAACTGAGAAAGGAATGGGGTGTTGTCTATCCTATGGACTGAAGCTATTTTGTATTATAAAGAAACCGCCGCATCTGTCAGTCAGTTGCGGCGGTATATCATTAATGTTGCAGATTCTATCTGAAAAGGAGCGGTGCCATCTGGTAAAGCGACCTGCGCCAGGTCTGGAATTCGTGACCTGTACCCTCTGAAACATAGCCTACAGCATTGAAGCCGGCAGCCTTGAGTGCCTCCGCTGACTTGAGGATTCCGTCAGGATACTCCTTGCTTCCGCAGCTCATAAAGATCACCTTCACCTGATCAGGACTCTTGATGTCCTCAGGAGAATATGTACCGCCACTGAGAAGTCCATAATATCCGAACACTTCCGGACGTGCAAGTGTGATGTTCCTGGTCTCCATACCTCCCATTGACAATCCTGCCATAGCACGCATATCCTTCTTTGCGATAGTCTTGAAGTTCGCATCGATGTAAGGCACGAGCTCATCGACAAGAACTCTCTCGAACTTGGTGAAATCGAAACTTCTGAGACCTCCGAACTTCACTTCATTTGTCATTCCGTATGTCATAACGATGATGAACGGCTTGCACTTGCCTTCTGCAATGAGATTGTCCATAATGAGGTTGGCGTGGCCCTGGTTGCTCCAGGCTGTCTCATCCTCACCCCAGCCGTGCTGGAGATAAAGTACAGGGAACTTCTTCTTGCCGTCGTACTGTGGAGGAAGATATACGAATGCTCTGTGAGTCTGACCTGTCTCCTTCGAAGGGAAAAGCACCTGAGTCACCTGGCCGTGAGGAACATTCTTTACAGCGTAGAAATCCTGATCGTGTGCAGGAATCTCGATACCGCTCTCCCATCGTACTGAACCGTAATAGTTCTTTGCGCCCGGATCATTCACTACGCCGCCATCTATCGTAAGGTGATAGTAGTGGAATCCTTCGTCCATAGGGCCTTCTGTCGTACCCATCCATACTCCTTCCTCGTTCTTGCGGAGGACTGTACCGCCCTGTCCGCCAAGGCCGAGACTTACGATCACAGACTTTGCATCCGGAGCCACAACACGGAAACGCGCATATCCCTGAGAATTGACCATAGGATACTGCTGGCCAGGCTGGTTCATTGCTGAAGGAACGAAATCTTCCTTGATTTCTGCATTGTCGAGAGCAGGGTTGAAGTTCTTGATGATATTATAGACCCTCTTAGGCTTGTAATCCTTGTCGAACGGAAGTGGATAATTGTTCTGACCGAGCCACGAATCCCTGTCGCTGAGGTTCCAGAATGTCACATTGGTAATTACATCCTTGTATTTGCGGAAAACCTTGAAGAGATCGGCATACTGAGCCTCGTGAAGCACCTTGACGTGCTCTGGAACAGGCTTTGCCTCACCGCGGCTGAAACGGAGCTGTCCGCCCATCTCCTGATTGATACGGATGTCAAGCTCAGTGAAATGGATCTGGTCCACGATGGTAGCATACTTCTGGATTGCAGCCTCGACATCAGCCATTGAAGGTCCATAGATGTTGTAATGTCCCTGCATACCGATACCGTCGATAGGAACGCCTGTATCCTTCATCTTCTTGACCATATTGTAGATCCTGTCGCGCTTTGCCGGATCTGCTGCATTATAGTCGTTGTAGAAAAGGAGAGCATCAGGATCTGCCTCACGTGCGAACTCGAAAGCCTTTGCAATGAATTCGTCACCGCAGAGCTTGAAATGTCTTGACTGACGGTAAGGGCTTGGTTCTTCCCTTGTCCAAGGATTCCTTCTTCCGTCACCGTCTGCCATAGCCTCATTGACCACGTCCCAGGCATATACGACATCCTTATATCTGTTGACTACAGTGTGTATGTGCGTACGGAGTCTCTCATAGAAAACCTCCTTAGGGACATCGTTTCCGTTTTCATCGACAAACATCCAGTCTGCAAACTGGCTGTGCCAGCAGAGGCAGTGTCCGCGGAGAGGGATATTGTTCTCGCGACAGAAATTTGCTATCCTGTCGGCATTCTCCCAGTTCCATTCGCCTTCGCGCGGCTGGAGCGAAACAGGCTTCATATCATTCTCTGCAGTGATGCTGTTGAAATTCTTCTTGATGAGGGCGATCTGATCAGGATCAGTCACATTTCTCATATTGACAGCGACACCGACGGTAAAATAATCCTGATAAGTGTCCTTATAGCCGGTAGGATCCTCTACCGGAGGTCTGCCCCAAGGTCCCTGGGCAGATACAGTACCTGCCAGACAGATAAGTCCGAGCAGTAAAGTTGAAATTTTCTTCATTGTATTAAAATTTAGTGTTATGTGCGGTAAATCAATTTAAAGTTAAAGACTATTTTCGAAAATCCTACCTTCATTCGTCACAGTGGGCGAATTTTAAAAACAAATGGAACGGAAATGACACGACAAGTCTATTTCACCTGCCACCAGTCCATATCGAAGAACTGTCCGTCACCTCCCCGGAAAAGAATATAAACATCGTGCCTGCCACTCACATTGCCTGCTGCAGGGACTCTGAACGAGCCGTTATCCTTTACTTCAACTGCCGCAAACGGGCGTCCTCCCATTGCATCTGCATAGAACTCTACAGTAGCCGGATTCTGAAAATTCAGGACCTCCAGGCACAACTCCTTCGGTCCGGATGCGCCGAACTCCACTTCCCTGACCTTGATCCAGTCACCGTTGTCGATCTTTGTCACATAGTGGTCCTTGCCGGCCAGACGGTCTGTCTTGACTCCCCACGACCAGGCCATAGTCTCAGCCTCTACCCTCTTGTACGGATCGATCGAGCCTACAGGTACCGGTCCTTTCTTGGTGAAAGTGATGAAAGGGATGCTTCCGTCTTCATTGTATGTAAATTCTTCGACACAGGCCGATCTGTGGAAACCTCCGCCGTTCGGGAGGGCTCCGTTATGATAGAACATATAGTTCCTGCCTTTGAATTCCACTTCACCGCCGTGGATTGTGAAAGCATTCTCGGCTTCATCCATAATGCGACCTCTGTATGTCCAAGGGCCGTCGATCGAAGGTGCAGTAGAATAAGCCATATATTCAGGAACTCCCCCGGCAGGATATGTCATATAATATATGTCTCCCCTTCGTGACACCCAAGGACCTTCCTCATACCCTACCATCATCTCCTCCTTGCCCTTGGCCCAGTTCATCTTCATAGACTCAGGTCCGAAGCAGGCCGGATCGTGGAAGCCCGGCACCTCCTGATATCCGTTTTCAAAAGAAGTCATATCAGAAGCAAGCTTGCCGTACCAGCATCCTTTGTTTCCCCAGAAAAGATATGCACTGCCGTCATTGTCAATGAAGACCGTAGGATCTATGAATGACCATCCTGTCGCCAGAGGTCCGCCGATGGCATCCCTGTAAGGGCCCTGAGGGTCGTCAGCAACGGCAACTGCCAGCGCATCGGCATTTGTAGCCGCCTCGGTCAGACATACGTACCAATACCATTTGCCATCCCTCTCGACCGCCTGCGATGCCCAGGCACGGTCTCCCTGGAAAGCCCACCCGAATGTAGCTGTTGTAACCGGTGTTCCGAGATATGTCCAGTTGACCATATCTTCGGTGGAATACAGCATCCATTCCTTCATCTTGAAATAAGTGGCATCATCCTCATCGTGACCGGTGAACATATACAAGGTATCACCATAGACAAAGGGAGCCGGATCGGGAGTATAGGCCGTTGTAATGATAGGATTCTGAGCGATACTCAATGCGCCGATCAGGCTGCAAAGACAGACAGCAAAAGTTTTTCTCATAGTAATCAATATAAATCTAATACATCCAACATCCAGAATACACAGCTCAGGCTATGCTCCAGAGGAAGTCCCTTTACCAGAGTCACCTTTCCAGTGCCGAAGGCATCACGTACGGCAAAGGCATTGTCAGCAGGCACGACAGTGTCAACCTCGCTATAGTACAGCTTTATCGGATGAACCGGTGTCCATCCTTCTGTAAGGTCGTTCATCTCAAGACATTCGAACAATGAAGCATATAGCTCTGAACCACTGTCCAGAAGTTCATCACTGACTATATCTTCCACATAAATCTCATCAGAGGCAAGATCTCTATCATCAGAAGTGGTCTTCAGATACTCTATGCACAGGTCGTTCAGTTCCGCAGTGGTATATTGCCTGCTTTCCAAAGCTGCATCGATGATATCCTTGCTGTCGATATATGCCTGAGAAAAGATACGCTCTTCAGGAAAACGTCCCAAAATTTCAGGATAAGAATCACGCAATCCTTTGAGGGTCAACGGGAAGAGGATCGGATGATCGGTCTTGCCAGCCTCCATATATTTCCTGACTGTAAGTGAGGGACTGTAAGGACCGGCGGCACAGTAAGAGTGTGAAAAGTTCCACTTCGCAGAGAGATCCGGACGTGTATCCATATATTTATGCACGGCAAGAGCATTACCTCCGCCCTGAGATGCTCCGGCCACGATCGTCTGCCATCCGGTTTTCATATCAGCAGCAGACAGCTCATCGAAGAGTTCGAATCCGGCCTCAAGAGCATCGACAGAATTGACAGCACACAGTTCGTGATTCATATAAGGATGTATCATATCCGATGTAGCCCCATAGCCTATATAATCAGGCATAATCAAAAGGGAATTGCCATTTATGAAAGACTCGAAAGGGAATCCTTCGCTAGGACATTCTGCATCAGAAGTTATGGTATAATGCTCCATAAGGCATATATTCTCCGGAGATATTTCCTTCCATCGTCTGCCGTTCAGTTTCCCAAGCCATAAAGCCATTGCAGAAAGATCCTGCTTCTTTCCATATTGGTCGGTGCTTTCATACAGATATGTAACCTTTCTGAAGCCAAGTTCGCCACCGGAAATTCCAAGTTCATTCTCCAGACCTGTCACATAGCCGTCAAGAAGGCCGGCAACAAGAATCTTCTGCACATCTGTCAAGGATGAGGCCAATGGAGAATCTGTCAGAAAATCAAGAAGGAATTCTTCGAAGTCATAAGTCTGGTCAGAGATAACCGTATAAGCCGGATCCTCTACAAATGATCCGTTCATATCATCTGAATCGTCAGGATGGCAGGCAGCAGCTGCAGCAATGGCCAGAACAGATACGATTATTCTGAGTTTCAAATCCTTCATAACATTCATTTTGCACAAATATACTGATTTGGCGGGATGATAAACATATTTTTTGTAAGTTTGCGTCAACTAAAACTGATTTATGAAGCATTTACTATCTGCAGCCCTGATATTTCTGATATCACTGCCTATAGCTGCGCAGGAAAGCAGCCTTGCCAGACTTGATGTCGAAGCCCGCATCGACTATATGCAGGAACACATTTCCGGCACCAAGATCAATGATGCAAGCGGCTTCAAAGGCAAGTATCTGAATATCCGTCTTGACGGCAACATCACGGATAATGTTTCCTACTCATATCGGCAGAGGCTGAACAAGCCCAACAAGGATGCTTCATTCTTTGATGCCACGGACTGGATCACGGTGAGCTATGCCATACGCAACTGGACTCTCTCTGGAGGAAAGCAGGTTGTCGGAATCGGAGGATTTGAATATGACGGAGCTCCTATAGACCTCTACTACTGTTCGGAATTCTGGAACAACATCGCCTGCTATCAGCTGGGAGTCAGTGCCGCTCTGGCGACAACATCCCAGAACGACAGGTTCACCCTGCAGTTCTGTGAAAGCCCGTTCCGCCGCAATGTGATGAACATCGAAAACAAAGAGATGTTCGCATATAATCTTATGTGGACCGGATCACACGGCTTCTTCAATTCACTGTACTCGGTCAATTTCATTGAATATCTACCAGGAAAATTCATCAACTACATAGTCCTCGGCAACAGATTCACTTTCGGAGACTTCAGGCTGGACCTCGACCTTATGAACAGAGCCGTCAGCGCCAGGGAGCTGTTCGGAAAGGACTTTTCCGTGATGTGCGAACTGAAATGGTCTCCGCTGGAGCGTCTCGAAATATTTGCCAAAGCAACGCACGACAGCAACAGCTCCAGTCAGGCCGGAGACTGGTGCGTCCGGCCAGGCACATCCGTCACCCGCTTCGGAGGTGGTCTGGAGTTCTATCCGCTCAAGAATTCGAAAAATCTCAGGCTTCATATAAATTGCTGCCACACAATCGGGAAAACAGTCGAAACCGGTGTGCTTAGAGACAATCAGACAATAATCGATACAGGCCTGACCTGGAAGATGAATATGCTTAACCTGAAACGCCGTCATTAGTATATTATGAAATTCTCATTCCGCAAATTATACAACCGGATTCCGTCAGGAATAATCTGCCTTATCATCGTTTTCGGAATCTTCGCATATCTGGGCTCGATAATGGGCACTCCGAATATGCTGAATACAATTATGAATACGGCTCACGACCTGCTCCTGAACACCGTATTCTACCTTATGGCCATCTGCGTAATTACCGGCGCGATAGGACGTATATTTATGGAATTCGGAGTGGTGGATCTTCTAGAAAAGATACTCCGGCCTCTGATGAAGCCTCTCTTCAACCTTCCAGGCGTAGCTTCTCTGGGAGCCGTTATGACTTTTCTATCTGACAATCCGGCCATAATCTCGCTGGCGCAGGACAAACGTTTCAGCAGCTATTTCAAGAAATACCAGTTCATATCCCTGACCAATTTCGGCACGGCATTCGGAATGGGCCTGCTGGTTATAGTGTTTATGGTAGGACAGGGATATTATGCAGAGCCTTTCATAGGCCTGTTCGGTGCCATCTGCGGCTGCATAGTCTCTACCCGCCTGATGCAGCATTTCGTGCTAAAGGAATTCCCGAACTATCTGGAAGAGGCAGCCTGCGAGTCAGAAGATACCGAAACAGCCTCCGGCATAGAAGAGAAAAAGCCGTTATTCCAGAGGATACTGGACTCACTGCTCGACGGCGGCAGGACCGGAGTTGATGTCGGTCTGGCCATAATACCGGGAGTACTCATCATCTCCACGCTTGTAATGCTTCTCACATTCGGTCCTTCCGCGACCGGAGGATATACCGGAGCCGCATACGAAGGAGTCGAGCTCCTCCCGTGGATAGGCGGAAAGATCAATTTTATATTTGACTGGCTTTTCGGATTCAAGGATCCGCACCTCATCGCCTTTCCGATTACAGCTTTAGGAGCCGTCGGAGCTGCCTTGGGACTGATTCCGAACTTCATTCAGGCCGGCTGGATCGATGGCAATGCCATAGCCGTATTCACAGCGATCGGAATGTGCTGGAGCGGATATCTCAGTACGCACACTGCTATGCTTGACAGTCTCGGCTTCCGCAAGCTTACATCCAAAGCGATAATTGCCCATACTGTCGGAGGCCTGGTCGCCGCATTCACCGCCCATTGGGTATATGTCCTGTATTCACTGTTTTAGCAACCATAAATCATCTTTTATGAAAGCGAGAAAGCTCATAATCGCAATCGCCAGTATATCAATACTTTCGCCGGCGCTGAAGTCGAGCGCTCAGATTCCGGCGAAACTGGAGAATTTCGACATTAATGACGTACATCTCACAGAAGGGCCTTTCAAGCACGCCCAGGATATGGACCTGCGCTATATTCTTGCAATGGATCCGGACAGGCTGCTTGCACCGTATCTGAAGGAAGCCGGACTGGAACCTAAGGCTGAAAACTATACCAACTGGGAGAATACCGGACTTGACGGACACGTAGGAGGACATTATCTGTCGGCTCTTTCTTATATGTATGCTGCGACCGGAGATAAGGAGATCAAAGGACGTCTGGACTATTATATATCGGAGCTCAAGCGTTGCGCGGAAGCTAACGGAGACGGCTATCTCAGCGGAGTGTCCGACGGTAAGAAGATATGGAAGGAAATATCGCAGGGGAACATACGCGCCGCATCTTTCGGGCTGAATGACAGATGGGTTCCGCTATACAACATACACAAGATATATGCAGGACTGAGGGACGCATATCTCGTCACCGGCAGCAAGGACGCGAAGAAGATGTTCATTGACCTTGCAGAATGGATGTACAGACTTACATCCGGACTCACTGACGCACAGCTTCAGGATATGCTCAGAAGCGAGCACGGGGGTCTGAACGAAGTTTTTGCTGACGCTGCTGCACTTAGCGGAGAGCAGAAATATATGGAACTGGCCAAAAGATTCTCTCATCAGGCATTGCTCGAGCCGCTTCTCAGCGGTGAGGACAGGCTTACCGGAATGCACGCTAACACTCAGATCCCTAAAGTCATAGGATACAAGAGGATTGCAGATCTGGAGGGAAACGAAGCCTGGAATGAGGCTGCCGCATTCTTCTGGAAGACAGTAGTGGAAAAGCGAAGCATCAGCATCGGTGGCAACAGTGTATATGAGCACTTTCATCCATCAGAAGACTTCTCCAGTATGATAAACAGCGAACAGGGGCCCGAGACCTGCAACACATATAATATGCTCAGGCTCACCAAGATGCTCTACACGACAAGCGCAGATCCGTCCTATATGGACTTTTACGAAAGAGCCCTTTACAATCATATATTATCTACAATCAACCCGATTCAGGGAGGATTCGTATATTTCACCCCGATGCGTTCCGGACATTACCGGGTTTACTCCCAGCCTCAGACCAGCTTCTGGTGCTGTGTCGGCTCGGGAATCGAGAACCACTCGCGTTATGCTGAGATGATATATTCCCACAATGCAGACAAAGAACTGATCGTCAATCTCTTCATTCCGTCTGTAGTGAAATGGGGGAAAAGGAACATCGAACAGGTCAACAATTTCCCTGCTGAGGAAGGTACAAGCCTGGTCATCAATACAAGGAAGCCGTCACAGTTCATTATAAGCATACGCATTCCGGAATGGACCGATGCATCTGCGATGAATGCAAAAGTAAACGGAAACAGCGTTGAAGCAAAGATCGAAGAAGGTTTCCTGAAGATTGACCGGAAATGGAAGGACGGTGACCGCCTCAGTGTGGATCTGCCGATGTCACTCAGAGCAGTTCAGCTTCCTGACGGATCTGAAAATTATTCATTTTTGTACGGCCCTGTTGTACTTGCCGCATCCCTGGGCAAGGAGGAACAGCTCGGAATGTATGCAGATGACAGTCGTGGAGGACATATTGCTGCCGGCAAGAAGCTTCCTCTGAATGAGATGCCGATCATCGTAGGAGAGAAGGAAGATATGCTCAGCCGCATCAGCAGGGTCGAGGGCAAGCCGCTTACTTTCAGAATGACAGGGCTGGTTCCTCTCAAGTACAAGGAACTTACACTTGTTCCATTCTCTTCACTGCACGAATGCAGATATATGGTATATTGGCCTTTGGTTTCTGAAAATGAGTGGAAGGCAAGGCTTGCAAAGCAGGAAATGGATGAAAAGGCCAGAATAGCCCTTGAAATGATCACAGCTGACAAGGTTATATGTGGGGAACAGCAGCCTGAAAGCGATCATTTCGCCAATGTGGCGAATTCTGTCAATGGAGACACAGACGGAAGACATTGGAGAAGGACCAGGAATGACGGCTGGTTCAGCTACGTGATGAATCCTAAGGGCAATAGAATCCAGCATATCAGGATCGTATGCCACGGTCAGGAAGGCAACGAAGCTACGGTTCTGGTCAATGGAGTGGAAGCAGGAAATTTCAGGACAATGACTCCTGGAAATGATGAGACGCATCTGGTTCCGGTTCCTGTCGAGCTCCAGAATGCCGATATTATGACCGTCACCATCAAAGGTATCGAAGGAAAATCCACTCCGATGATATATGAAGTAAGATTGTCATTATAAATTTAAAACAGCAGACTGGGATACCGGTGACCCCCGCCTCCCTATCGGGAGGCACCCCCTAGCCGGGGGTGGCACGTCACGGTATCCCAGTCTGCTGTTTTGGATTTATCGTCTGCAAGAAGATTCGGTTCCCATCAGATAAGATTCCTGATAGCCGCCGAAGTCGATCACGAACTTCTCAAACACGATACCCGGATCAAGAGGCTCGATAACCAGTTCATATATACCATTCTGATTCTCAGGAAGCTGCAGATCGATCTTCTCAATAACGACTCTGCGGGCCACAGTCGGGTAATATATCGAATATATGTTCTCCGGTTTTTCATTCAGGTCATCGTTGAAGCAACGCTCTACAGACTCCCCTCCCTTGAAACCGACGCGATAGCTGTGTCCATCTGCGTCGTGGAAGGCAAGAGTTGATTTGGTCGCTATATGCACAGTGACATTTCTGACATCGGCCGGAAGCTGCATCCGATAAGTGAGCGAAGCCCCATCTACCGGGACAGTATAAGGCATAAGCGCCACACCGCCCAGAGTACGGCCCATATCATCAATCAATGTCCACTGTCCTTCTGCAGAGTTCTGTGATGAGAATATATGCGGAGCTTCTATTGATACATATCCGTCATCATAATCGAATGAGAAGCCAGAAGGAAGCTGTTCGGTACTGCCGGTACGATGTATCTCAGGAAGTATGTCGGCAGGGAAAGTATCATTCCATATCGTATATCCGATATGCTTCTGTATCATCATATTCTTCCACTTTCCGCCAGCCATAACATTATTATAGGTACCTGTCAGGAACTTGTCTCTCGCAAAGCAGGCTTCGACCTTGTCAGCCCACTTGTCTGCTGCTGGATCTCCCTTGGCGTAAAGATCGTGGTTCATAGCCTGAGCATAATACATCTCATAAAGATTGGCCATTGCCTGAACCGGGAAGAGAATGAGCTGGAAATATGCATCCTTCGTTTCTTCCTGTAGGGTCATATACTGCCTCAAGGCCTCTGTCTCTAGCTTCAGATACTCGTCAGAAACAGTTTTCCACTCTCCTGTCTGAAGATTATATGTGTGACGGTCGAGCATCTCCGGAGTGATACGCCCGGTGTATTTGCTGTAAAGGTTAAGGATGCGCGCAGCTTCTGCAGCCTGATCATCACCGAACTGCTGACGGCAGAATTCCACAGTATGATCCTTGATATTTGCAGCATTGAATTCCTTTGGATTCCAGGCCATATCGAGGAAGAGCGTGATCGGATATTCCATCGGCTTGAGGTCACCTACATTCAGGACCCAAAGACGGTCAACCCCGTATGAGTATGTAAGCTGCATCTGCTCCCATAGATTCTGTACAGGAGTGATATTGAGCCACTTGGAATTCCTTGGAGCACCAACATAATCCACGTGGTAGTACATTCCCCAGCCACCTTCTCTTTCACGTTCCTCTGCATTCGGAAGACGACGTACATCACCCCAGTTGTCGTCTGAAAGAAGAATTGTCACATCATCAGGCACTCTGAGGCCTTTTTCATACAGAGTCTGCACCTCCTTATAGAGAGCCCATACCTGAGGGCGCTCTTCAGCAGGTCTTCCTGTAGCCTTGCGTATGATCTTGCGCTGATTGTCGAATATCTTCTGCATCATCCTGATCATATAGTCATAATCAGGCACGAACTTGTCATCCTGACCTTCCTTGCCGCCCATTGCTGTGTCACCGTCTCCACGCATACCGATGGTGATAAGGTCTTCGGTACCGGCCGCACGTTCGATACCCTCGCGGAAGAACTTATCTATGACCTTCTGATTGGTTGCATAGTCCCATACTCCATATTCATTGCGCCTGCGGGCCCATTCCTGATGATTGCGGGCCATAGGCTCGTGGTGCGAAGTGCCTACGATGATTCCCATCTCATCAGCAGTCTTGCTGTTCAGAGGATCATCTTCGTAGAATGCCCAGCTCCACATCGCCGGCCAAATAAAATTGGCTCTGAGACGAAGGAGAAGTTCAAAGACACGTTCATAGAAACGATGGTCGCCGTAATCTGTCCCGTATGTATGCTTCACCCAGCCGGTAAGGCAAGGAGCCTCGTCGTTCAGGAATATTCCTCTGTAACGCACTGCAGGCTCTCCGGCAGTATATGTTCCACGCGCAATGCTGAGATTGTCATTATGCGCTACAGGTACATCTGCCCAGTCATACCAAGGAGATACGCCGATCTGCTCCGACAGCTCATATATGCCATACACAGCGCCTCTACGGTCACTTCCCACAATGACAAGAGCTTCGCCCACACCCTCCACAGGATTCTTCACGAACCGGATCACATACTTCTCCCTGTATCCTTCCAGATCACCTACATCGATGAGATTATCTGCAATCATAGACTTTATGATGTCAGAAGAAAGAGAGCCGGCAATGACTGTACGGTCAGTCTCTGCAGATTCACGGATTTCCGGACGGGTTCCGCATACCATAAAGAAATCATTCTGGAGATTTGCTGCAGCCCTCAGCACAGCTGTGTCATCGGTAGATGATACGATAATAGGCACAGGCTTGCCGTCCTCGATCAGTACAAAATCAGAAACAGACTTCACCGGACGGGTAATGCCGGGATGATCTATGGCCATAGATCCGGGCGAAACTGCCAGAAATGCCAGAACTGTCAAAATGGAGATATAGACTTTCCTCATATTATGTGTTATTAACTAGACAAATTTAAGAAACTTAGACTCATAACTATACCACAACACCGACAAATTCTTTTAAAATCCGCCCAACATATATAAAAATCGAAACAATTCCTGTCCCAAACGATATGAAACAGGATTATAATAAGAATATTTCTGTAATTTTATGAATCTTTATCAATGCTGATCAAATTAATTACAATGATATGAAACGATTCCTCAGCACCTTAAGCGCCGTCTTTATTTCCGCGGCAGCACTGCTCGCAGACAATTGGAAAAGCCCGTTGAGATTTGATACCTACAACTGGGATTTCGGCCAGATCAATCCTCTGGAAGGTACGGTCTGCCATACATTCACATTCACCAATACCTCGAAGTCCGCGGCAAGAATAAACAGCGACATTCCGAGCTGCGGATGCATTTCGGCATTCTACGACGATAACGCCGTGGAACCCGGGGATAGTGCGACAGTGATGGTCGCCTATTCTCCGTCGAAGGACAAAGGCAAAAGCTACAGAAGAATAGAACTTCTGGACCGCGACGGCAATACTCTGGCATCGCTTTCAGTCGAAGCAGACGTAATCGAGGCCGATGAAAATGCTGAAATCAGCTATCCATACCTCGACACTTCCCTTTCGTTTGCAGAACGAACTGAAAACCTTATATCACTTCTTACACCGGAAGAGAAGGTCGGTCTGATGATGAACAAGTCAATATCGGTGGACAGACTGGGTATCCCGTCATACAACTGGTGGAGCGAAGCCTGCCACGGCATCCGTCAGAGCGACTACACCGTATATCCTCAGCCTATCGGTATGGCTGCTGCCTTCAATGCAGAAATGGTATATGACGTATTCTCGACCGTTTCTGACGAAGCTCGCGCAAACTGGAACCGTTCCGACCACAATGTGTTCAATGCCCCTATGGGAGTCATATATTACCCGGGAAATCCCGAACTCACATTCTGGTGCCCTAACGTGAACATCTTCCGTGACCCGCGCTGGGGACGCGGCCAGGAGACCTGCGGAGAAGACCCTTATCTGAACGCCGTGCTCGGAGTGCAGACAGTCCTCGGAATGCAGGGCAACGACGACAGATATTTCAAGACACACGCCTGTGCGAAGCACTACGCGGTCCACAGCGGTCCGGAGCCTCTGCGACATACATATAATGCATCTGTATCTATGCGGGACCTCTGGGAGACCTATCTTCCTGCCTTCAAGGCACTTGTAAAGAAAGGCAATGTACGTGAGGTGATGTGTGCATACAATCGATACGAAGGCATCCCGTGCTGTACAAGCGACCGTCTTCTCGTCGATATCCTCAGAAGAAAATGGGGCTTTGACGGAATTGTGCTGACTGACTGCGACGCAATCAACAATTTCTACAACAAAGGACAGCACGAGACACATCCTGACCCGCTTTCAGCATCAGTGGATGCTGTCCTCAACGGAACTGACCTGGAGTGCGGAAAAGTGTTTATGGTGCTGACCGAGGCTCTTCAGAAAGGTCTCATTGACGAGGCCGTTCTTGACGGACATCTCAGAAGGACATTATACGGCAGGTTCGAACTCGGTATGTTCGACCCTGCGGAAATGCTTCCTTGGGCTGATATGGGACCGGAGGTGATCAGCAGCGAATCAAATCACAGACTTGCTGTGGAAGCTGCACGTGAATCAATGGTGCTGCTGAAGAACAACGGCATACTTCCGCTGGCAAAGAATCTTAAGAAGATCGCGGTCGTAGGCCCTAACGCCGATGACACAGCCCTTCTCAACGGCAATTACGGAGGTACACCGACAGCAGAGCACACCCGCAGCCTTCTGGAAGGAATCAAAGCAGCAGTTCCGGGCACTGAAATAATATACAGGAAGGCCTGCGAGCTTGACGACGACTACCAGACCGTTCCTCATCTGCAGGAATTAAACGAAGGAAAGGGAGTATATGTAGAGTTCTTCAACAACAGGAATCTCGAGGGAAACCCGGATAAGACCGGATATTATGACGCCCTCAACTTCTCCACATTCGGAGCCTGGGGTTTCGCCGAAGGAATCAGCACAGACAATGTATCGGTAAGAGTATCAGGCAGATATACTTCCACATTCACCGGAGAGATGAAATACACCATAGCAAGTGACAATGGCTATATAATGAAGGTCAACGGAGAGGTGGTGGAAGATGTCGAGCCGGGCGGGATGCGTCGCGGCTTCGGATTCAGGCGTCAGGTGGAATATAAGTCCTTCCCTGTTGAAGAAGGAAAAACCTACGACCTTGAGATCGAATACAGAAGAGGAAACGGCAATTTCGCTATGTTCCGCGCAGACATCTGCGAAAGAAGACTCATAGAATTCGATGGCCTTGCTGCTGAGGTTGCCGATGCCGATGCAATCATCATCATAGGAGGCATTTCAGCGCAGATGGAAGGCGAAGGCGGCGACAAGGCTACCATAGAACTTCCATCAGTTCAGCAGAGGCTGGTAAGGGCTATGCACGAGACCGGGAAGCCGGTCGTATTCGTGAACTGTTCCGGCTCGGCAATCGCATTCGGATGTCTTGAAGATCAGTACGATGCATTGCTCCAGGCCTGGTATCCCGGACAGGGAGGCTCTGAAGCCCTTGCAGACATAATCTTCGGAGACTACAATCCTGGAGGCAAGCTTCCGGTCACATTCTATGCTTCAAATGACGATCTTCCTGATTTCCTTGACTATAGTATGGAGAACCGCACATACCGTTATTTCCGCGGAACACCTTTATACGCATTCGGATACGGCCTTTCATATACAAGTTTCGAAACCGGAAAGGGAAAGATTTCCAGAAAGTCTATGAAGGCTGACGGTTCTGTCAAGGTGACAGTACCAGTAACGAACACAGGAGACAGGAAAGGAACAGAAACCGTACAGATCTATATAAAGGCTCTTGACTATCCTGAAGCACCGATAAAGTCACTCAAAGGTTTCAAGAAGCTGTATCTTGAAGCCGGAGAGACCGGCAAGGCAGAAATAATTCTGGATGGAGAAGCATTCGAATATTATGATCCATCTATCGACGAACTTTCAGTCCGTTCTGGAAGATACCAGATCCTTTACGGAACATCTTCATCAGAGAAAGATCTCAAGACCATAGACTTTGTCGTGAAGCAGTAGTACTGGACATTTTCCGATTAAAAATTGGCAATTTGGATGAAAAAAGGATAACTTTGCAGCATATTTCAGGTTATCATTTACAAATTCAATATGAAGTACGATTACAAAAGCCCTGTTACAACGATCATTATGATCGAAACAGAACAGTGTGTTCTGATCGGGAGCAACGCCCCTGGTCTGGACCCCGGAACTGACCTTGATGAACTATTGGAAGATTAGCGCTATGAAAAGAATTACAAGAAATCTTATCATTGCCGCTTCTTTCATAACATCACTTGTTTTGAGCGGCTGTACAGAAGAGAAGCCGGCAGCATTGCCAGAAAGCGACGAGGAAGTCACCTGGAGAATCACAGCATCCCTTGATGACTCAGAACCAGCTACCCGCCTTGACTATTTCGAAAGCGGAAAGGCTTTGAAGGCATATTGGAGCAGCGAGGACCAGATTGTGGCTAACGCCCAGCCAAGTTCTTCGTATAATGTCTATACATTCAGTCTGAAAGAGGGTGAAGGCACTTCGACCGGAGTTTTCGAGTGCACTTCAAAAACTTCTAATTATCTTCCGGAAAATCTTATCACAAACGCTTGGACGATATATTTCCCAGGATCAAAGATCAGATGTGAAAAGGATTATCTTGACTTTTCATATACCAATCAGGTGCAGAAAGGAAACGGCAGTCTCGAGCATCTGCAGGATTATCATACCATACGTCTGATGTGTACTGACGGAACCGAGTGCGTATTTGACAATGCATTCATTGACTTTTCCGGTGACGGACACACAGAGTCATCTTGTATGAAATTCAATCTCAGCGGCCTTCCGTCTATCACACCGACAGAAGTGGCACTCGAATACTCAGCACCTGCAGGCGGATATTCCAGCTGTTTCTATCTTTATAACGTGATCAACGAATTCTGGGGAAGCACCCAGCCGAACTACTCCACTTCAAACAAGATATCAATCAGACTCGAAGACTTCGAGCCTTGTTCTGAAGCAACTGTATATATGATGATGTCCAACCGGCCTGTCTATCTTCAGGCCGGTGGTACTCTCACAATACACGTAAAGAGCAAGGAAGGCAAGCTGTACAGCTGCAGCAAGACCTTGAAGTCAGACGCTATATTGGAGGGCGGACGTCTCCACAAGATCAGCGGATCTTCCTGGACAGAAAGCGTATTGGAGAACATCGACGGCTTTGACAATCCTGAAGAAGGAATAGTCGTGCTTCAGGAAGCTACCAAGGGCGACGGAACCGACATAATCATAATGGGTGACGGCTTCGACAAGACCCACTTCGGCAGCGCTGGCGATTACGACAAGATTATGAGGAAGGCATACAACGATTTCTTCAGCGTCGAGCCATATACTTCCCTCAAGGAGTATTTCAATGTATATTACATCAATGCAGTATCATCGGAAGACCACGATGCCAAGCCATTGCAGAACGGAGCCACCCAGGGTGATGCAAGTACAATCTTCAGCACTCAATTCACCCCGAACACCACAAGCATAACAGGTGACGACAATGCAACCCGCACATACGCGGCACAGGCGATACGCAAGAAAGGAGGAAAGAACGGCAGCGAATGTACAGATGAAGACGAGATCAGCAGCCGAGTAAACTCCTCATTGATAATGGTTATGGTCAATGTGAAGTGCCACGCCGGTACCTGCAGCATATCGTACAATTTTGCTACAGACTATTGCGCAGTATCATCAGTTGCATATACAGCATTATCCACATCAGATGAAATGCGCAGATGGACTCTGATTCACGAAGCCGGCGGTCACGGATTCGGCAAACTGTCTGATGAATACGGTGACAATTTCATCACTAGATTCAGCACCACAGAGTGGGATTATCTGATCAGACAGCATAACAGCGGTATTTACCGAAATATAAACGAGCATTGGACTGCAGATGAAAAAAAAGACGGATGGGATAATGATTTCAGAGACACTTATACCGACGAGTCCAACGTTTATTGGTCAGACCTTCTTGATGCAAGCTATGGCTATACGGATTCCGAAGGACTCGGAATATACAGAGGAGGCAAAACATACTCCAATCTGTTCTGCCGTCCGACCAATAACAGCGTGATGAGAAACCAGTTTGATACAGACGGCCATTACTTCAACGCCATTTCACGCTGGGCTATATGGTACAGGCTTATGCGCCTTACAAACAGCACTGATGCGCAGAGTTTCAAAGAATCTCTGGATGATTTCATCGCCTTCGACAATAAGCTTACAATCGAGAAGAATTCAGCATTGACCAAGAGCTGTGACACAGAAGGCCTGCTTCCTCTCGCTACTCCAGTCCTTATTTATGAGGAGTAAAAAGAGCAAGTGTCAATGATAGAAGATAAGTCGGATCGGAAGGTCCGGCTTATTTTTTATCCAGAGTCTTATATGAAAGGATATGTAAGGTGATGGCTGCTGCAAGGAGGATGAAGAATGTCCGGAATGCCCAATGACCGGCTACGAAGATCGCACAGTAAAGCAGAGTCAGCCACACCATAGACACCGACAGCACCTTGATTTTCAAGGGGATGGCCTTATATTCCATAAAATTGCGGATATACGGTCCCAGCTTGGGATGATTCAGGAGCCAGTCATATAGCCCTTTATGGCTGCGCAGGAAAAGAGCGGCAGCAAGGAGAAGCAGCGGAGTTGTCGGGAGTACCGGCAGGAAAATTCCAAGTATTCCAAGCCCGAGGGAGATAAGTCCAAGTATTGTGAGAAATATTTTCATAGCCAAATAAAAGGCAAAAATAATCAAATAACTTATCTTTGTAATCAAATTCATTCAAATGGCAGAGAACCTCATCATTTCAGAAGGCGGCAAAAGCAACAGATATCCCGTCCTGTACGACCAGATCAAGACAGTCATAGAGAACGAATACGACATCATCGCCGATATGGCCAACATCGCAGCAATGATACATCAGACATTCGGTTTTCTTTGGACAGGATTCTACAGGGTAGTGGGAGAAGAACTTGTGCTGGGACCGTTCCAAGGCCCGATGGCGTGCAGCAGGATAGGCTT
Source organism: Bacteroidales bacterium (assembly GCA_015060395.1). Lineage (GTDB taxonomy): Bacteria > Bacteroidota > Bacteroidia > Bacteroidales > UBA932 > Cryptobacteroides. The sequence goes on along the minus strand of SUYP01000011.1, from coordinate 50,218 downwards.
CGGCAAAGGAGTGTGCGGCACGGCCTGGAAAGAAGCAAGGACAGTGATTGTGCCCGATGTCGATGCCTTCCCCGGTCATATCGCCTGCAGCAGCGACTCACGCAGCGAAATTGTCGTGCCGGTATTTTCCAAAGATGGAGACGAAGTCACTGCCGTTCTTGACATAGACAGCATCGAGACCGCGACCTTCGATGACACCGACAGGGAGTGGCTGGAGAAGATAGCATCATTGATTCAGAAAACAGGGGCATAGGCAGAACAGATGGAGAATATCCTGGAAATATTTCTTCTGACCTTGGGAGCCAGTTTCGTCCAGAGAACCACCGGATTCGGATTCGGCATATTCATTATGACGATGCTCCCCTTCCTTATGCCTTCATACGGCGAAGCTACCACACTTTCAGGCCTTCTTGCATTGACGACATCAGCAATGATCAGCTTCAGGATGAGAAGGTATATCACCTGGAAAAGACTCCTTCCTATCCTCCTGACATTCATCATCACTTCATCGGCTGCCATCTGTCTCCTTACCCGTATCCACGACCAGATGCTGAGGAAGGTGCTCGGTATCATACTGATGTTCACTGCATTATACTTTGCATTCTTCAGCCGGAGGATAAAGCTTAAGACTACCCTTCCCTATCAGATCGGAGCTGGAACGATAAGCGGAATAATGGGAGGCTTCTTCGGAATGCAGGGTCCGCCGGCAGTACTGTATTTCATTTCATCCGAACCGGACAAGAATCATTATATGGCGATGGCTCAGACATATTTCCTGATCGGAAATGCTATGATGACCATAGTCCGAGCATCGAACGGCTTCCTGACCGCCACTGTGGGAAGGAACTACCTGTTCTGCCTGACGGCCGTGATTGCAGGAACACTGCTGGGATCCTGGGCCTTCAGACATATTCCCGGAAAGGTATTTCCTTACATTGTATATTCATATATATTCATCAGCGGAATGATAATCTTAATTACGACATAAACTATGAACCTAATCGAATTATTCAAGAAGATCAAGCCATACGTATATCCTTACAGATGGCTGGTGATAATCACATTGATCCTTACCCTCATCGGTTCCCTGATAGCACAGGTGAATGCCGTTGTCCTGGACCGTACGGTTGATGCGATCAATGCTCTGATCAATCCTGAAGGCTTTGCCTGGTCGAAGGCAGCGCATATCCTTACGGTCATAACAATCGTCCTTCTTGGCAAGGAAGTTCTTTCTGCCGGTATAACATACGCACAGAGCTTCTTCGGTGAAAAGATGAGGATCAATGTATCCAAAGATCTGTCCCAGGCTGTGATCGACAGAATGCTCACCTACAGGATGGCATTCTTCTCCGGCAAGGACAATGAAACAGGAAAGCTTCAGACGCGTATCGATCAGGGAATCAGCAGCCTGTCATCGACGGTACAGAATTTCTTCATCGATCTCCTGCCTCTTTTTATGAGTGCCGTACTGGCTCTCATTCTTATGTTCGCCGCCAATGTCTATGTCGGTCTGACTGCCCTTATGATCGTACCGATCTATATCATCATCACCATCAGGCAGGCGCGGAAGCTGCAGGGATGGCGCAGGAATATGCGTTCATACAGAGAGCAGAAAAGCCACGGAGTGAAGAACATTATCGACAGCATAAATGTCATCAAGTCATTCAACAGAGAAGGCATCGAAAGCGAAAAGCAATGGAACATCCAGACCGAATTCTCTGACAATCAGATGCTTGTACGCAAGACATCATTCTACTATGACGGTCTGAAGAGCTTCATCAGGCAGATAGGAACCGTTCTCATAATCATCCTTACGGCATATCTCGTGCTTATCGATTATCCCGGAATGACCATAGGTAAGATTATGTATCATATAATGCTGTTCTCGAACGTGACCGCCCCTATCACCCAGCTTCACCGCATCTTCGACCAGATGAACGACGCTCTGATATACGCAGAGGGATTCTTCGATATCCTTGATGCTGACGACCAGCAGGAACCGTCCGGAAAATACAGGCCGGAGAAGATTGAAGGACGTTTCGAGATATCAGGAGTTGACTTCACCTACCCGAACGGCACAAAAGCTCTGCACGATATCAATATGAACATAGACAGCGGAAGAATCACTGCATTCGTAGGACTCTCAGGAGCTGGAAAATCCACAATCCTGAATCTTCTGGTACGTTTCTATGATCCTGACTGTGGATCGATCAAGCTCGACGGAGTGGACATACGCGATTATGACATCCATTTCCTGCGCGACAACATCGGAATGGTGCTGCAGAAGAATCATATCTTCGACGGAACCATTGAGGAAAACATCCGCTACGGCCGCCCGGGAGCGACAATGGAAGAAGTATATGAGGCAGCACGTAAAGCCTACATCTATGACCAGGTTATGAAGCTTCCTATGGGCTTCCAGTCCAAGGCACAGCTTCTCTCCGGAGGCCAGCAGCAGCGGATCGCCATCGCCAGACTCTTCCTCAAGAACCCTCCTGTCATCTTCCTTGACGAGCCGACGGCCAGTCTCGACGCCATCGCCACCGAACAGATCAAGGCCAGCATCGATGCCATCAAGCGCGACAGGACTGTAGTGGTAATCTCGCACAGCATCTCCCAGATCATCGACAGCGACATAGTCTATGCCCTCAAAGACGGACGTGTGGAGCAATCCGGCGATCCGGACGGACTTTACAAGAAAGGCGGCATATACAAGGACATCGTCGATGCCTCCGCACGGTCCCTCAACATCGAAAAGCTCGCTGACACGCTGGACATCGACTAAACCACGATATGGTTTCTGTCACACAACTACCTCACAGACAGTCAGTTATATATAATGCCTGCTGCACTCCTGCAGCAGGCATTATATGCAACCGGCTATTACTCAGTCGATTATACGCCAGGAGATGATCTATTACAGGCTGCTGCCGCCGATGAAGCTTCGCAGCAGTGAGGTTGATGGAACGTCCTTGTCGGAAACAGGGGTGAAATAGCTGAGGAATTTCTTGAGGCGGTGGACCTCGCTGTATTCCGGACAGTTCTTCGGAACGGTCATAAGGATACGTTCGGCGTGGGCACGGATAACGGCGAATTCGACGAGATATGCCGAGTTGAAAAGTACATCTGCATTCTCTTGATATGGATATATCCATTTCACTTCAGAGCTACGGACATTCGGCCAATGCATAATAGATTCGCGGGCCGTGAATGCTCCTTTGTTGAAATCTCGTACTATACGACGGAGAAGACGGTTGTCACTGGTCGGGATGCAATTGTGGTCATCCAGAGATATGCTGGTGATGGTATTGATGAAGATCCTGTATTTCGATGACTCTGCCACCTGGTCGGTAAGACGTGGATTCAAGGCGTGTATTCCCTCTATGATCAGAATCGATCCCGGCTCAAGCCTAAGAGTCTTGCCATTGAATTCGCGCAGACCTGTAACAAAGTTATATTCAGGCACACTAACTGTCTCGCCTTTCAGAAGTTTCAGTACATCGCTCTGGAGATATCTGTGATCAACGGTCTCGAAATTGTCAAAGTCGAATTCACCGTTCGGAAGCCTCGGAGTATCGAGACGGTTCACGAAATAATCATCTGTCGAGAATGAGATCGGACGGATTCCGCAGGCCTTGAGCTGGATGCTGAGACGTTTGCAGAAAGTCGATTTTCCACTCGAGCTAGGACCGGTGATGAGAACCAGACGGACAGGATTCTCAGGATCATTGACCCTCCGTTCTATCTCCTCAGCTATCTGTACGATCTTCTTTTCCTGAAGGGCCTCGGCAATCTTGATAAGGTCGCTTGCCTCCCCTCTTTGGCAGGCAAGGTTTACATCACCGACATTCTCAAGACCCATTATCCTGTTCCACTTGAGATTTTCAGAGAAGACATCAAAGGTCTTTGGCTGTTCGAAGAAAGGAGCAAGTTCTTCCGGCTTATGTCTGTCCGGAACCCTCAGCAGCATCCCTCCACGATACATTTCAAGGCTCCATACCTTGAGAGGGCCTGTGCTTGACAGAAGGGCTTCATAGTAATAATCGGGAGTATCATCCAGCGTATAATAATTCACATAGACATCCCCGGATGTTTCAAGAAGCTTCACCTTGTCATCATAGCCGAGATTGCGGAACATTTCTATGGCTTCAGCCAGCAGCACCTCGTGACGACGGAAAGGCAGATCTGCCTTGACAAGAGAAGTCATCCTGGCCTTGATCCTTTCCAGATCCGAGGCAGACATAATCGTGCCGTCCCCTTTGTCGATAGTGCAGTAATAGCCCTTTGAAATAGGCCTCCTGAGCACTACACGGCACTGTGGAAAAACATCGCGCGCTGCCTTGCAGAGAAGGAAACACAAGGAATTGCAGTAAACGCTTCGTCCCAGATAGGACGTATAATCAAGGAACTCTACCTGGCGGCTGTTGAAGGCACGGTATTTCAGTCCCTGACTCACATTGTTGACTTTGGCACATAAGATTGGATAAGGACTTTCAAAATCAAATGCCGGAAGCATATCCATAAGCGTAGTTCCCTCCGGAAACATCATACTGCTCTGTGTGTTGACACAAAAAATCTTCACCATCGGAAATTAATTTTAGTTCCAGATGGTGAAGATAACAATATTTTTTGGATTACGGACCTATTCCTTGACCTTAATGTCGAGCTTTACCGGCCTGATCATATTTTCAGGCGAGAGAATGGTATCGAGATCTTCTTTCGAAAGGATGTCGTGTTCAAGGACAAGATCATAAATGCTCTTGCCGGTAGCCATAGCCTCTTTTGCGATTCTGGTAGAATACTTATATCCGATGACCGGATTGAGAGCTGTAACCACTCCAAAGCTTGAATGGATATATTTGTCGCACTGTTCCTCATTGGCTATTATACCGTCAACGCAATTAACGCGGAGTGTGTCGAAACCGTTCATCATAATCTCGGCTGATTCGAAGCAGCACTGTGCCATAACCGGCTCCATTGCATTGAGCTCCATCTGGGCAGCCTCGGATGACATTGCAACGCAAAGGTCATTACCTATCACCTTGTAGCATATCTGGTTCATAACCTCCGGAATCACAGGATTGACCTTTCCTGGCATAATCGACGAACCAGGCTGACGTGCAGGAAGGTCGAACTCGTGGAAACCGCATCGAGGGCCGGAAGAAAGAAGACGAAGGTCGTTGCATATCTTGTTCATCTTTGTTGCGATACGGCGGAGCGCAGATGAATATCCTACCATACAGGAAGTATCCGATGTAGCGGCCACAAGATTATCTGCAAGCTTCATATCCCAGCCCGTGATCTCACGAAGAGCTGCAATACACTTCTCGGAATAACCTGGTTCAGAACATATTCCTGTACCGATGGCTGTAGCACCCATATTTACCGTCAGGAATTCCTCGGCAGCGAAATTGATATTCCTGATCTCATCGCGAAGGATGGATGCGAATGCTCCGAAAGACTGTCCGAGAGTCATAGGCACTGCATCCTCGAGTTGGGTACGTCCCATCTTGAGAATGTCCTTGAACTCCTCAGCCTTAGCCTCGAAAGACTTGATCAGCAGCTCGAAATGCTTCATAAACTCAAGATGAGTGGCATAAAGTCCCAGATGTATAGCTGTAGGATATGCATCATTTGTGGACTGAGAGCAGTTCACGTGGTCATTTGGAGAACAATGCTTATATTTTCCGAGAGGGAAGCCCATTATCTGAAGAGCACGGTTGGCGATGACCTCATTCGCGTTCATATTTGTCGTTGTACCTGCACCGCCCTGGATCATATCGACAGGGAAATGCTCGTGATGCTGGCCGGCAAGTATCTCTCTGCAAGCCTGTGAAATGGCATTGAACTGCTCATCAGTCAGAAGCCCGAGCTGATGGTTGGCCTCCGCCGCAGCGAGCTTGGTCATAGCCAGACCATTGATAAACAGCGGATAATCATTCAGATGGAATGAACTGATCGGGAAGTTTTCAATACCTCTCAAAGTCTGTACTCCATACAAGGCATCAGCAGGAACCTCCATAGCTCCTATCAAATCGCTCTCAACACGAACATTTTTCAAACAATCTTCCATAATTATTGCAATATCTTTAATGATTTATAACCAAAGTAGAGGGCAAAGATAACGAATCATAAATTAGAAAGCAACGAAATCAAGGATAAATATCACCTATCATAAACGCAAAAACACTATATTTGCAGATATCAAAGACAGAAGATATGGAATATATAAAGCTGAATAACGGAATACAGATGCCGGCACTCGGATACGGAGTCTTCAAAGTGGATCCGAAGGAATGTGAAAGATGCGTGACCGATGCCATCAGTACAGGATACCGTTTGATAGACACGGCGCAGTTCTATGCCAATGAGGAAGCGGTGGGAAATGCCGTACGCAAAAGCGGCATCCCGAGAGATGAATTCTTCATCGTCACAAAGATATGGCTGACCAATTCAGGAGAAGCGAAAGCAGAAGCTTCCTTTACAGAGAGTCTGAAGAAACTCCATACCGATTATGTAGACCTTCTGCTCGTCCATCAGCCTTTCGGAGACTATTACGGCACATACCGTACTATGGAAAAGGCACTTGCAGAAGGACGCACAAGGGCCATCGGAGTCAGCAACTTCTATGCAGACCGCTTCCACGACCTTGTATGCCACAACAGCATAGTTCCGGCCATCGACCAGCTTGAGACTAATGTATTCAGCCAGCAAACCTCTATGCGAGGACTACTGGAGCAGACAGGCACCAAGGTTATGGCCTGGGGGCCTATGGCGCAGGGAAAGGACGGATTCTTCGGGCACGAAATCCTTGGCAGGATCGGGGAAAAGTATGGAAAGACTTCGACTCAGGTAGGTCTGAGATTCCTTGTACAGCAAGGCATTCCGGCAATACCGAAGACGACAAGGATCGAGAGAATGAGGGAAAATTTCGACATATTCGACTTCCGTCTTGACGATGAGGATATGGCAGAGCTGATGGTCCTGAATCTCCACGATGCCGGCACCAGAGACTATACAGACCTCGGATATGCCAGTAGAATCATAGCACAGACATTCTAAATATCAACACTCTATGAAGAACATCTCAATCATTGCTGCAGCTGCACTGGCTATCATCAGCTGCGCACAGCCGCAGAACCAGACGGACAATTTCAAAGGCACAGTAATAACTATAAACGACAGTACCTCCACATTCCTTGCAGAAGGCAGGATCCCTGTCATAAAGGAATCTGATATGGGATGGATAACCCGGTATGCCGATCAGATCAAGGCCCTTGAAGAGAAGGCTGCGGCAGACTCCGTTTCAGAGGTCGATGTCGTATTTTTCGGAAGTTCATCGATCAGGCTTTGGAAGGGTCTGGAAGATATGATGAGTCCTCTGAGGGTAGTAAACAGAGGCTACGGCGGAGCAACCGTAAGGGATATTCACTACAATTACAGCAGCATAATGGCCCATTACCGTCCGAAGGCTTTTGTAGTGTTCTGCGACAATGATATTGCCGGAAACCCCAACGACCTGACTACCGGTGAAGTACTTGATCATTACAGGCTGCTTTTCCAGCGTCTTGCCTATGATTATCCAGATACGCCAGTATTCTTTCTGTCCTGGAAATATTCCGACCTTCGCGCCGGCCTGAGAGAGAAGCAGCGTATCGTGAATCACCTGATGGCCGAATATGCTGCAATTTCGCCCCAGGTCACATTCGTTGACGTGAATTCTCTTCTGCTTGACGAAAACGGAGACGTCAATCCTTCGTTGTTTGAAAACGACAACCTGCATATCAACACAGACGGCTATCTGCTCTGGACATCAGTCCTGAAGCCACAGCTGCTCGAAATCTGTTCAGAAAATGAGATATAAGGAAATCGAATGCTGCGAAGCCCTCAAGACAGTTCTGGAGGCCGGCGGCACATTAAGGCACTATGCCTTTCAAGGGATCGACTTCAAGCCCTATATGGACTATGCCCTCAGATGCAGATACTCTGACTGTCTGTTTCTAGGAGGCTTCGGCGTCGATGAACTGAAACCGCTGATGGATGAGAAGTGTCTGGTATATCCCCCTTTCAAGGATCTTCCGTTCAGGGTATTCAGGAGCGGGCTTTATAACGCCAGAAGCTTGTATGCAGGATACAGGCTCGGAGAACCGGAGTCGTACAAGGATTGCTTTGACTCTAAGGTATATGAACATTATATCAAGGCAGGCAAGCAGACCGGAGACATAAAGGAGACCCTTGCCAGGATTCTTCACGACCACTCTATGAACGACGGTCTCGACGATTTCCTGCATTCATTCGACGAAAAGAGCATCGTCGGAATAATGGGAGGACACGGATTGTCCCGCCTTGACGAGAGTTACCGCAAGGTAGTGATGATCAGCAAGAAACTCACAGAGGGAGGAAGCCTGATGGTCAGCGGAGGTGGCCCAGGCGCTATGGAGGCGACTCATCTTGGAGCCTGGCTTGCAGGACGATCCGAATCCGATGTTGAAGAAGCGCTTCAGATGCTCTCCGCTGCTCCCGGCTACAAAGACAAGCTCTGGCTGGAAAGCGCTTTCCGTGTTATGGAACGCTTCCCTTTTCCAAGATATGTAAGCCTTGGGGTGCCTACCTGGCTTTACGGTCACGAGCCGGCTACCCCATTCGCCACGCATATCGCCAAATATTTCGACAACAGTACACGAGAAGACACCATCCTGACAATAGCAAAGGGAGGAGTCATATATTCTCCAGGAAGTGCAGGAACAATGCAGGAAATCTTCCAGGATGCCGTACAGAACCACTACCTCAGTTTCGGATATGCCAGTCCTATGGTTTTTCTCGGAAAGGAGTTCTGGACAGAGGAAATGCCGGTTTACAGGCTTATGCAGTATCTGATCGACAAGGGAAAATACAACAACCTCCTTCTGTCGATAAGTGACTCTGCAGATGAGATCGTCAGGACGATAGAAGATTTCCGTAATACGCGGTAACAGATGTCACAGCGACTGACGGCCTTTATCTAACATCAAGAAGAGTGATATCGAATATCAATGTCGAGAAGGCCTTTATCGCCCCGGCAGGACGTGAGCCATACCCCAGATTATATGGGATGACCACTTCCCAACGCGACCCAACAGGCATTTCCCTCATAGCCGTAATCCAGCCGGTTATGAGCTCATTCAGACGGAATGTAGCCGGCCTCCCCTTCTGGGTCTGGTCAAAGATCTTTCCGTTGATGAGTCTGCCCGTATAATAGACCGTAACAAAACTTTTGGGAGAAGGCTTAGGACCTTTCCCTTTAGTGATCTCACGGTACATCACGCCGTTGAACATAATCTTCACACCCGGCCTCTGGGCGTATTCCTGAAGGAACTCCTGGTTCCTCAGCTTATATGCATTATCTACGGGTGGCATATCTTAGTGGCAATCGTGATGATCGCAGATCTCACCGTTATCCTTTACTTTTCCTTCAAGATAAGCCTTGACAAGTTCCTCGACATCTCCCGAACAACCTCGGATGACCTCGATCCTCTGTCCCTCGAGCACATTCTTCGCGCCCTGGCCCATATTACCGGCCAGCATCACGGTCACTCCCATCTGACGCAGCACTGGAGCAATTCCGCTCTTGCATCCGCATCCCTCCGGAGAAGCCATCTTTGAAACACCCTCAACACGCCCGTCTATGACGTTGAATATCGTATAATATGCGCAATGACCGAAATGATCGTCCACGCGTCCATCCCTGGTTGGTACAGCAATCTTCATAATCACAAAATTTTCTTCAAAGTTAGCCCATAAAGCAGAATATTGCAAATCCATTTGTGGCACAGGCGTTGCTCTGATTACGTAAGGACTTAATTACAGATAGATTATGAAAAAGTACAAATGCGCCAAATGCGGTTGGATCTACGACCCCGCAATCGGAGATCCCAAAGGGGGCATCAAGCCCGGAACCCCATTCGAAAATCTCCCCTCAACCTGGAAATGCCCTGTCTGCGGCCAGCCGAAGAGTATGTTTTTTCCAGTTGAAGAATAGCACAGACACGGCAAAAAGCATTATATTTGTCTCAATATCAGACAGGCTATGTTATATATCGAAAAACTCTATATCGAAGATAGTCCGGAAAGGAAGGGTCAATACTGGAACGATATTCCGGTAATCAAAGCTGTTACAAAGCTTGGAAGTCTCCGGTTTCATAAGCCCGTAACCTTTATCGTGGGTGAAAACGGAATGGGCAAATCCACCCTGCTGGAGGCAATTGCCGTATGTTGGGGATTCAATCCTGAAGGAGGGACAAAGAATATGAGGTTCGCGACACGGGAATCCCACTCGACCCTGTGTGATTATCTCAGACTGGCCCGCGGACCTCATTATGCGCGTGACGGGTTCTTCCTCAGGGCTGAAAGCACATACAACGTAGCCAGCGAGATTGACAGGCTCAAGTCTAGTGGTGGAAATGGAGAGCTGTTTATGAAATCATACGGCGGGATATCCCTTCACAATCAATCTCACGGAGAGAGTTTTATGGCCATAATGAAGAACCGGTTCAGCGGACACGGTCTCTACATCCTGGATGAGCCTGAAGCAGCACTTTCTCCAAGCCGACAGATGGCGATGCTTGCTCTGATGAAAAGACTTGTAGATCAGGATTCACAATTCATAATATCAACCCACTCCCCTATACTTATGGCCTACCCCGAAGCCGAAATCATCGAACTGGATGAAACCGGCTTCAGATCGACACCTTACAAGGAAACTACTCATTACCGCCTTACCAATTATTTCCTGAACAATACAGAACAGATGCTGAAGGAGCTGATGTAATTCCGACAGGCTTTAGGATCTTTCGGTGCAGGACGGTCACGACAGCAAAATTTGGCGTGACGCCTAATCACTTGACAATTAAGCAGATAGCTGCACAATGGCAGGCAAAAACTCCCACCATCGCACATCTAAGCTATTGCCATACAGCACTTTAAGCGCCACGCAAAGCCATCATCCTCCTTCCTATAGAGATGACGGAAGTAAATGACGACTCAGAATGCAGCTTATTTGATCGGGAACACTGTCAGACGCAATGTCGTAGCACCATACGGAACAAGATCGATGGCGAGCACATCATCCAACACCTCGAAATCAGAAGGAAGGACAGGTGTAAATCGTCCTTCTTCGAGTTCCCAGCCGGCCACAGGAACCACTGGAACACTGATCCTGTATGGAGTGGTGTCGAGATCGAACGGATAGAGGGAGGATTCTTCGAACACGGCTTCGGGAACATCTTCATCTGTAAGAGCAAGAGAGTAGTTCCAGGCTCCTGCAGGAAGTATGCTCCAACATTTGAATTCAGGATTCTCAGGCACTTTACCGTGCATATTCGCATATACCTTATCATCTTCCGACCACTCGGCGGGTATGGCGTATGAATAAAGCACAGGACCGCGCTGGATATACGAACCGACATATTCATCGGAATGCGGATCCGCTCCTTCAGGCCAACCTTTGACCTCCACAGGCATATCGAGCACCAAGGTGAGTACATCACCATCCCTGAAACGGCGTTCTATTGTCGAAAAACCTTTTTCATCAGGAATGACATCGTAGCCACTTCCATTTATCCTGATTTCTGCATAATCACACCAGGACGGAACTCGGAAAGTGAAAGGGAAACGGGCCGACTTGTCCATCGAAAAAACAAATCTTATCTCGTTCCCGAAAGGATAAGCCGTATCTTCCGTTACTGTGACGATATTTCCGCCAGGAAGCTCGTGGCGGACTTCAGAAGGGCCGTACATTGCAGCGACAAGTTCTCCTTCAGTCTCCCCTTCCAGCCACATCCTGGACACATAATTCGGCATAAATCTGTGAACATTTCCGGCACAGCATTCAGTCTCGTGGGTCGGACGATATGCCATCCAGGTACTCCCCTTCTTGAATTCATTATGATCGGAATCACCGGTCGCAATGAACTGGTTCACTGAAGAGAAATACTGCAGAGCCTTGAAATCCTTGGTCACTGCTCCGGGACCGGCATTGAATACAGCCTTTTCTATCGCATCGGCATATACGGCATCTCCTGTCGTCATAAGATAATATCCCAGACTCCAGGTATAGTCGGTTATGTCGCAGGTCTCGTGAGAGGTGAGCGGATCATTTCCGTCAAGATGCTCGTTGCTGGAAGGGACGCCATCCGGGAGAAGATGGTGACGGAGAAGCTTTTCATCAGCCCTCACGGCAGCATCAAGATATTTCTGTTCACCGGTATATGCATAGAGAAGCATCGGCAGCTTCATCTCCTCACAATAAGTGACACCGTGCATATATGGGCTCCTGTCGCTCATTATCTCATCCATATTGAGTTCAAAAGCCGAACCTGCCTCCCATTCAGCTACGGCATAATCCAGGAGGTCACTATTTCCCGTCATCGAATATGTCCATAGCATTCCTTCGATCCCCATAATGTTCCTCCATCTCCACTTCATTCCTTCAGGAAGCACACCAATATGTTCACCGCTTTCTATGGTATGGATATAATGCTTTTCCAATGCATCTATTATCCTTCCGTCACCGGTAGCTTCATATTCAGCCTGCATAGCACGGAAGAACACAGCAAGCGGCCAACGATACTGCAAGCCAGGCTGACCGAGTTCGCCATCAGCAGATGCATTATCCAACGTATAATCTATGCCTGCACGCCCGACACCTATAAGTTCGTCATTGTCAAGAAGATACCCCAGGCGGAGCAGGCCGTCGGTATAATAGGCCGTCTGCTCATATCTCCACCAGTCCGATCCGTAGCTGTCGGTGTTCCTGTCAAGAGTACCGGCCCATAGGCAGGAATTATACGGATAGGACAATGCTTCCGGATGTCCGGTCATACCGCTGAGCTGCCTTTCCAGAAACTCGGCGATCCAGCCTTTGGGAGTCACATCACCCAGCTTTCCTTCAGCAAAGACAGCATAAGGTGCAACATCCTGATTTCTTTTCTGATCATTACCGGAGCAGGCAGCAAGAACAAACGCCGCCGACACAATAAGAAAGAATCTTTTCATAAACCGTCATTATTTCTCACAAATATACATCAATAATTTGTCGGACGCCTCATTTTCGACTACTTTTGCATACACAAACAATATGAAGATCCGCAAGGCAACATACGAAGACATCCCCCGCATTCTGCACATATTTGCAGAAGCAAGGACTACTATGCGCGAGAGCGGGAACCTTCATCAATGGCCGGACACATATCCATCAGAAGAGATAGTCCGCAAGGACATTTCCAACGGTCATTGTATGGTCTGCTGTGATGAAGAAGGAAAGATCCAAGGTACATTCGTCTGCATTCCAGGTCCCGATCCCACATACGCTAAGATATATGAAGGCAGCTGGCCTGACGAAGAGCCATATTATGTCATTCACAGAATAGCGGCCTCCCGGGATACAGGCAGGAAGAGCAGTATAGCCTCCTGCTGCTTCGAATGGACATTCCGGCGCACGGACACCATACGCATAGATACGCACAGGGACAATGTCATAATGCATCACCTTCTTTCAAAGCACGGTTTCCACCGCTGTGGAGTAATACTTTTGGCTAACGGAGATCCGCGTGACGCATACCATAAAAGGAAAATATAGTATCTTTGTGGGTTAAAACATCAGAATATGCCAAACGAGATACTTATAATAATTTCGTTCATACTTATATACGGAGGGGTCGTGGCGTTCTACCGTTTCTTCGGCAAGAACGGACTTCTCGCCTTCAATGTGCTCGCTACCATTCTGGCCAACATCGAAGTGATGCTGCTGGTACGTGCATTCGGAATAGAGATGACACTGGGTAACGTATTGTTTGCCAGTACCTTCCTCATCACAGACATCCTTAGCGAAAACCATAGCCGCAAAGATGCCAACAGAGCAGTCGTGATCAGCACTTTATGCTCCGTCGTCTTCATCGCCGTCTCGCAGATGTGGCTTCTATATACCCCTGGCGAAAATGACTGGGCTTCAGGAGCATTCCGCACGATATTCAGCAACACCCCCCGCATAGTCTGTGCATCGCTTCTTGTCTATCTGATATCACAGCTCACGGACGTATGGCTCTACCATAAATGGTGGGACTGGTGCAGAAAGCATTTCAAGGACGAAAAGAAGGGACTGTGGATCAGGAACAACGGTTCCACAATGATATCCCAGCTGATAAACACCGTACTTTACACATTCTGCGCATTCTACGGAGTATATGACATCGGCACACTTATGTCCATCATAGTCAGCAGCTATCTGATATTCTTCGTCACCAGCCTGCTCGACACACCTTTCGTTTACTGGTGCAGACATATACACGACAAGCATAATATAGAGTAATATGGCACAGGAACAGATGCAGAACCAGGGCAGGACTGTCCTGAAGCCTGCCCCGAAGGAACCAAGAAAATACAATGTGATCATCCTCAACGACGATTTCACGACTTTCGAGTTCGTGATTATGGTGATGATGACAGTTTTCGGAAAGACTCAGGCCGAGGCATATAATATAGCCGAAACGACACACGTCCAGCAGAAGGCCACAGTAGGAAGCTACACATTGGATATAGCCCGAAGCAAGGTGGCCAAAGCTACATCTATGGCCCGTGCAGAAGGTTTCCCTCTCAGATTTGAAATACAATAAATCAGAAATATTGGAGCGAAGCGATGGCAAGTCCTCTCTCCGAGAGAGAGGATTTAGGAGAGAGGTAACGTGAAATTATTTTAATATTATTGCACGTCGGTAGAAAAATGTAAAAAGTTATAAATTGTAGAATTCATTTATAATGTTGAAAATATGAAGAACTTGATGATTACAATCGGCATCGCAGCCCTTGCACTCACAGGCTGCGCGCAGAGCAAGGATACCGGAAAGCCGGCAATAGACCTTGCGAATTTCGACAACTCAGTCTCCCCTAAGGAAGACTTCTACCAGTATGCCTGCGGAGGATGGATGGAAGCTAATCCGCTTACAGCAGAATACGCGAGATACGGTATCTTCGACCAGCTTGACAAGGAGAACCAGGAGAAGCTCAAGGCACTGATCGAAGAACTTAATTCCAAGCCGCAGGAAGAAGGAAGTGTCGGAGCCAAGATACAGATGATGTATGCTATGGGTCTCGACAGTCTCAAGCGCAATGCAGACGGGGCAGCTCCTGTAATGGAACAGCTCGAAGCCATAAAGGCCGTATCGGATGAGAAGGAGCTCAGCGCTATGATCGGAAAGATGCACGTAGAGAGTGCAAGTCCTTTCTTCGGATTCTATATCGGAGCAGATGAAAAGAACAGCACGATGAATCTTCTTCAGTTCTTCCAGGGAGGCATATCTATGGGAGACAGAGACTATTATCTGCTGGATGACGAGAACACCGTCAAGATCAGAGATGCCTACAAGGTTTATGTGAACAGACTCTTCACTCTCGCAGGATATTCTGCAGAAGAGGCTGCCGAGGCTGCCAAGACGGTCATTGACCTTGAGACCGAGATCGCAAAGGTATCTGTTGACAGAGCTACCAGAAGAGACGTTCACAAGAACTATAACAAGATGACAGTCAAGGAGTTCACTTCAAGATTCGATTTCATCGACTGGGAAGTGTTCTTCAAGGAGACCGGGATCTGCAAGTCAGAAGAGCTCAATGCCAGCCAGGTCACATTCTTCGAAGGACTCACCAAGCTTCTCAAGAATGTTTCTCTCGAGGATCAGAAGGACTACCTTGCATTCAAGCTTCTGAACTCCGCAGCCAACTACCTCAGCGATGATTTCGTAAATGCCAGCTTCGACTTCTACGGAAAGGCTCTGCAGGGAAAGGAAGAGAACCAACCTCGTTGGAAAAGCTCACTTGCTGTCGTGAACAGGTCGCTTGCTGAGGCATTCGGACAGATGTATGTCGAGAAATATTTCCCTGCTTCATCAAAGGAGAAAATGCTGGAAATGGTTGCGAACCTCCAGACCGCCCTCGGAGAAAGGATCGATGCTCTCGAGTGGATGAGCGACGAGACCAAGGCCAAGGCTCAGGAAAAGCTCGGCACATTCATCGTAAAGGTCGGATATCCTGACAAGTGGAAGGATTACACTGCTCTTGAGATCAAGGACGACTCTTACTGGGCAAACATCTGCCGCGCCAATGTATTCGCACACAAGGATATGATGGAAGACGAGGGACAGCCTGTGGACAGGACAGAATGGGGAATGAGCCCTCAGACTGTCAATGCATACTACAACCCTACCACCAACGAGATCTGCTTCCCTGCAGCCATCCTCCAGCCTCCTTTCTTCAACCCGGATGCTGACGATGCCGTGAATTATGGCGGTATAGGAGTCGTAATCGGACACGAAATGACTCACGGATTCGACGACCAGGGCAGAAACTACGACAAGGACGGAAACATCAGCGCGTGGTGGACCAAGGAGGATGAAGAGAAATTCAACGAACGTGCGAAGGTGCTTGTAGAGCAGTACGACAAGATCATCGTGCTCGACACTCTTCACGCTGACGGAAGCTATACCCTCGGAGAGAATATCGCCGACCAGGGAGGCCTTCTCGTTGCTCATCAGGCATATATGAATACCCTGAAGGGCAAGGAGACTCCTGCAGACATCGACGGATTCACACACAATCAGAGATTCTACATCGGCTATGCCAACCTCTGGGCACAGAACGTACGTCCTCAGGAAATTATGCGCAGGACCAAGACAGACGTGCATTCTCTCGGAAAATGGAGAGTGAATGCAGCTCTGAAGAATATCGACGACTTCTACACAGCATTCGACATAAAGGAAGGAGACGCTATGTTTATGGCTCCTGAAGAAAGAATCAACATCTGGTAATATATGCCTATAAATCAGACAGCAAACGTTACTACAGCACTTGTAGAGGCCTACGGCATAGCGACTGAAAAAAGGAACGAATTCCTTACACCGGAACATCTGCTCGCAGGGTTTCTCAGAGACAGTGATTTCTGGGAGGCCCTGAGCGGCTGCGGACGTGCCGAAGAACTCGAAAACAATCTATATGAATATATAAACGGACTCGACAGAATTCCCGAGGATCAGGAATTATCGATAGAGTTCTCCGTACAGCTGCAGGAACTGTTCGAGAAGGCCGCACAGGCTGCCTCATCGGCAATGGCGCAGAACGTACAGACTCATCATCTCATATTTTCTGTTTTCCATCTCGAGGATTCGTACGCAAGGTTCCATCTGGAGTCCTGCCTGGACTGCAGCATCCCGGACTTCCTGAATTCCCTGCTGGCATATTCGGAAGATGAGGCTTCTTCTGGAATCCGGAGCTGGAGAAAATATTTCAGGGAGATCGAAACCGGAGGTGATTTCATAGGACGCAAAGATGAACTCGATCAGATATTCAGGACATTATGCCGATACAGGAAAGCCAATGTCCTGATTGTCGGGGACAGAGGCGTAGGCAAGACTGCCCTGGTAGCAGAAGCTGCACGACTGCTGGAGACGCAGAACGTTCCGGAAAGGCTAAGGGGTATGTCAATACTTGAACTTGACACCTCTCTTCTTCTGGGAGGCGCCCAATATAGAGGCGATCTGGAAATGCGCGTAAAAGAGATTATGGAAGGAGCGGCAGATGATGCCGACACCATTGTCTATATAGACGACTTGCGTTCACTTGGAGGAAACAGCCGCAACGACGATGGCTCGAAAGACATCCTTACCCTCTTAATTCCTTACTTAAAGTCCAACAAGATAAAATGCATCATATCTGCAACTTACGAAGATGTAAAGAAGATTGATAACCTGAATCCGGGAGCATTATCGCCATTCAACAGGATAGATCTCAAGGAGCCCGATGCCGAGGAAGCGTTCGAGATTATAAGCCGGAACAGCATCAAACAGCTGAGCGCCTGCCACTCCGCAGACTATACGCACCATATATGCAGATATGCGATCGAGAAAAGTATCAGACATATCAGCGACCGCTGCCTGCCGGAAAAGGCCATAGACCTGCTGGACCAGGCCGGAGCATACTGCGAGACCGTGAAGCTCAAGGAAGTCGATGAAAACTGCGTACTGACCGCACTCAAGGACATCTGCAGAGACAATATAAGCACAGCCGCACAGACTGAGAATCTTAACGGACTGGAAGACAGGATAAAGGAAAGGATATACGGCCAGGACGAAGCTGTCCGTAAAGTCACCGAGTCTGTCCTAATGTCCAAAGCCGGACTCTGCGACACGGACAAGAGCATAGGCAACTTCCTGTTCGTCGGCTCTACAGGAGTCGGTAAGACCGAGCTCTCAAAGATACTCGCACAGGAGCTGGGAGTTCCTCTCCACCGCTTCGATATGAGCGAATATTCCGAAAAGCATTCGGTTGCGAAGCTGATAGGCTCTCCGGCTGGTTATGTAGGATACGACGACGGCGGAATCCTGACTGACACTGTAAGAAAGAATCCGTATTGCGTCCTTCTCCTTGATGAGATAGAAAAGGCGCACGAGGATATCTTCAACCTTCTTCTCCAGGTTATGGACTATGCCGTGATTTCCGACAACAAGGGAAGGAAAGTGGATTTCAGGAATGTCGTGCTTATAATGACATCGAACGCAGGTGCGAGATATGCCCACAAGGCTACTGTAGGTTTCGAAAGCAGGGTGAATGCCGGCAAAGCTATGGCAAAGGAAGTGAAGAACATATTTGCTCCGGAATTCATAAACAGATTGAGCGCAACAGTCGTCTTCAATGATATGGACCTGAAGATGGCAGGACTGATTCTCGATGACAAGATCAGGAAGCTTCAGAGCAGGCTCACAGGCAGGAATGTCACACTTGACATCACTCCTGAGGCATATCAGAAGCTGCTGCAGGAAGGATTCTCTCCAGAGTATGGAGCCCGCGAGATCGAACGTGTCCTGAACACCAGACTCAACCCTCTCCTGATGAAGGAGATCCTGTTCGGAAATCATCAGAGCGGGTTTACAGCCGTAATCACAGCAGATCCAGACGGATTCAGTCTCACCTGCCAATCTGAATAAAGAGAAGAATCCCTGCAATGATTTTCCAATTGGACCATACGGACACATTTCCCGATCCGCGTTACGGCAACGCGGACGGGTTCTATGCTGTAGGAGGTGAGACCACCCCGGAAAGGCTTGCGAAGGCATATCCTATGGGCATATTCCCATACTTCGCATTCAGGCACGAACCTGTAATATGGTGGGCGCCTCAGAAAAGGTTTGTCATTCACTCCGATGAGATACACATATCCCATTCAATGAGAAATATGATGAACAAACGAAGATACCGCTGCACCATAAACGAAGCATTCGCCGATGTCCTGGCCGGATGTGCCTGCACCGACGACAGGATTGAAGAATCCAATGCCTGGCTTGGCCCGGATCTCCTCGACACCTGGATGATGCTGAATGAAGAGGGATATGCCAAAAGCGTAGAGGTCTGGGAGGGTGACGAACTGGTCGGAGGCCTATATGGATTCGTCAGCGGCCATGCCTTCATCGGTGACAGTATGTTTTCCCTGGTGCCCAGCGCATCCAAGCTGGCTTTGATCCACCTTGCCCGGCATATCGAAGCCCAGGGAGGAGGAATCATCGACTGCCAGCTGGAGACCGCTCATCTCAAATCTATGGGAGCACGCTACATCACATTCGATGACTATCTCTCCCGTACCCTTGCACCCGACCAGATCCGCTGGCCTTGACGCCTGGCATATAAACCACTATACACCAACAACTTACACATAATGCCTGCTGCAAAACTACAGCAGGCATTATGTGTAATCGGTTATGGATGAGCGGATTACACGCCAGGATCAGATTGAGGCTACAAGGGCGTCCACAGCTTCAGCAGTGGTAGCCCAGCTGGTGCAGAAGCGTACTGCCGTGTGGTTTTCATCGACCTTCTGCCATATAGAGAACTTGAATTTCCCGGACAAAGACTCAAGCATATCATTGTGCAGGATCGGGAACTGCTGGTTGGTAGGACTATCTACGAGGAAGGAATATCCTTTTGCGCGGAAAGCATCCCTGATACGCATAGCCTGAGCCACTGCGTGACGTGAGAGTTCGAAATACAGCCCGTCTTCAAAAAGTGTCTGGAACTGGATTCCCAGAAGACGTCCCTTTGCAAGCATACCTCCGTTCTGCTTTATATTATATCTGAAATCCTTTTTCAGGGCATCATTGACAATGACCACAGCCTCTCCGAACAAGGCACCCTGCTTGGTTCCACCTAAATAGAACACATCAGCGAGGGAGGCTATATCCGATAATTCAACATCACAACCTTCCGCAGCAAGGCCATATCCCATACGCGCGCCATCAATGAAAAGAGGAAGTCCATATTTGCTGCAGACGCCCTTGATGTCTTTCAGTTGAGCCAACGAATACACTGTCCCGACTTCTGAGGAGAATGAAATATATACCATTCCTGGCTGAACGGTATGTTCCGGCCCGTCCTCTGCAAAATGTTCCTTCATTATATTGTCAATCGCGTCTGCAGAAAGAAGGCCGTTCACCGCCGGTAATGCCAGGACTTTATGTCCGCTATGTTCGATAGCACCGGTCTCGTGGACATTGATATGTCCTGTCGTTGCGCATATCACTCCCTGATATGGTCGGAGTATTGATGATATTACGGTCATATTGGCCTGGGTACCTCCGGTCAGGAAATGTATATCCACATCGTGCCTGCCTATTGCACTTCCTATCTTGAGAGCGGCATCAAGGCAATATTTATCTTCGCCATAGCCGACGGTCTGCTCCATATTCGTCTCCTGAAGACGTTCCAGAATGCGGGGATGAGCTCCCTCGCTGTAATCGCATTGAAAATGATACATAGCTTCTCCTCTTTTAATGAATGACAAATATATCAAACTCTTTTCTATTTTGCTTATATTTGCTGATAAATAATGACAGACACAGATGACCACTGATTATCCCAAGGATCCGGCTATGCTTATGAGTTGGGCGAATCTCAAGCTGAGAGACTTCTACGGAAGTCTGGATGAGCTTTGCGAAGACCTCGAAATTGATCGGAAAGAGATTGAAGACAGACTTGCCAAGGCTGGATTCGAATATAACGCGGAATTAAACAAATTCTGGTAGGATTTTAAGCAATATATTGATAATCAATATATAAAACATAATTATTACCACTATTAACATTTTTGTTAACCTATGAAAAAGGTAAAAATCGGCCTTCTGGGGAAGATTCTGATAGCAATCGCCCTCGGTATCGGACTCGGACTCATAGCACCGGCTTGGCTGGTAAGACTCTTCATTACGTTCAATGGAATATTCAGCCAGTTCCTCGGCTTTGCCATTCCTCTTATCATTGTCGGACTTGTGGCTCCGGCCATTTCCGACATCGGAAAGACAGCCGGAAAGATGCTGATCGTGACTGTCGCCATAGCATACGGTTCAACGGTCTTTGCAGGCCTCGTGTCATACCTCACAGGAGCAGCGCTCTTCCCCGGAATGATCCAGAGCGGCTCGTCTCTTCAGGAAGTTGCTTCCGCCGCAGAGCTCAGCCCGTATTTTACAGTGACCATACCTCCGCTTATGGGCGTAATGACGGCTCTTGTGCTGGCATTCACCCTTGGACTCGGACTGGCGGCACTGGAGAGACAGACCCTGAAAGATGCCCTACACGATTTCGAACAGGTCATCATCAAGACCATCAATTCGGCCATCATTCCCCTGCTTCCGCTCTACATTTTCGGTATATTCCTCAATATGACATACGTCGGACAGGTATTCTCCATCCTCACCGTATTCATAAAGATCATCGGAATAATCTTCCTCATACATATAGGCATCCTCATTCTCCAGTTCGCGATTGCCGGAGGATTCGTACGCAGGAATCCTTTCAAGCTCCTCTGGACAATGCTGCCGGCATATTTCACTGCATTGGGAACGCAATCTTCCGCAGCGACTATACCTGTGACATTGGCACAGACAAGAAAGAACGGGGTTTCTGAGGATATCGCAGGATTCACCATTCCTCTCTGCTCGACAATACATATGTCCGGAAGTACATTGAAGATCGTTGCCTGCGCCCTTGCGCTTATGATTATGCAGGGAATGCCTTACGATTTCGGAATGTTCGCAGGCTTCATCTGTATGCTTGGCATCACTATGGTTGCGGCACCGGGAGTTCCCGGCGGTGCGATTATGGCATCTCTCGGCCTTCTCCAGTCAATGCTTGGGTTCGACCAGGAGGCGCAGGCGCTTATGATAGCCCTTTATATCGCAATGGACAGCTTCGGTACAGCCTGCAATGTGACAGGTGACGGAGCAATCGCCCTTATCATCGACAGACTTATGGGCCCGGGAAACAAAAAGGATTAAAGAACCGGTATCACATACACAAGACCTAAGGAAATGCGCTGAGTGTGAGGCATTGAAGCCATCATCACCTCAGCGTTTTCTGTCAGATGATGTCCCTTATAGAGATAATGGGCAAAGACCTTGAAGCCTTTGTCCTCAGTGAACGGGAACCACTCAAGGCAGGCCTGTGCATTCCACGATGTCAGATATCGCCCTTTCGCGAAGATACTGTTGGCCTCATATATGCCTGCAGTCTCGTATGCGCCCTTGATATATGCGTTCCACTTGGGATGGAACTGATAGTCCAGATTCGCTATGAATGAAAGATACTGTGTGTTCTGGGCAGTAACCGGAAGCATTCCCCTTCCCTGGCCCTGGAGTGTCGTTATACGTTGCTGGCTGTCAATGCCTTCCCTCGAATACATCACATCAAGATAGGCCACGAAAGGATATTTCTCATAAATGTTTCCGCAGGTGAGATAATAGATGTTCTTGCCCTTGGCAAGCTGTCCCATCGAGGCAGAATAGCGGAAATGGAGCGCATCATCAAGGAAGAATCCGTTCCAGTTTACTGTGGCGAGCAGAGGTATCTTTGCTGCCTCTATTCCGTCCGGACGGCCATATATGTACAGATCGCTGTCGCTTCCGCTTCGGTTGTTCACCACCTGAAGGATAAGCTGCTGCGCAGGATTGAACTGCACGACTCCCATAATGCCGGCCTGATATACGGCCACATTATTGTTGAACTCGCAGAATTCCCTGACTCTCAAGGCATTGACGTATGCCTCATATCCTCCCAAAGCCACAAACTGCTTTCCGGCCACGAGATTGAACCTGTCGGAAGCGTGCCAGGTGATGTTGGCATATTCGATGGAAGACGAAAGATTGTCAACAGAGTGAGGATTGCTGTATTTGTTGAAAGACTGGCGGAAATGATATGAAAGATGATCATTCAGACGGCCTTCTATCTCCAGCCTTACACGGTTGAGTTTGAAGGAAAGGTCATCGAATTCATTTTCAGTGAAATATGCATTGGCCGAGGTATAGAACTCCAGGTTGATGTTGGATTTGATCTTCCTTATCTTATACCCTCCTTCGCGCTCTGCGATTATGCGTTCTACAAGAGACGGGATAGAATCTTTCTCCGAAATCAATGTCTCGTTCTGTGCTGTCGCTAAAACCGGCAGAAGCAATGCCAGCATCCAAATATATCTTTTCATCTCAATATCGCTTAAAACGCCGCAAAGTTAGCCAAAATACTTGTCTTTGCCAATGGACTCAAGTTCATAGACACTTGAACGAAGGAATTCCCGGAGAGCAGCAACATCCCTGCCATAGTCCTTCTGCCGATCGACAGATATCGGCCGGCCTATTGCGATACGCATTGTGCGCCCCCGCTTGTTGAAGACCTCAGCCGGAAGACGCAGAAGCCTGACCCTCCAGTCTATAAGTCCGAGAGAATAATAGAATGCGGAATTGCCGTCAAGGAAATGCACCGGAATGACCGGCACCTCCGCCTTCATAATAAGCCTTATGACTGCATCCTGCCACTGCCTGTCCCTTACACAACGCTCCCTGAGGCTTAAATCGGAAACAGCTCCGGAAGGAAAGAGTCCCAACGCTCCACCGCTGCGAAGATGCCTCAATGCCTCCTTGATGCCGCTGATACTTGCTGCAGTCGGAGCCTTGCGGTCATTTCCAGTGGGAGTGACGGCAATGAAGCTATCCTCCAGAGGCTTTATCCGGGCCAGAATCTGATTGACCATCACCTTGTAATCCGGACGGATATGTCCGAATATGTCCACAAGCGAAACTCCGTCAAGATGTCCGCAGGGATGATTGCTTATCGTTATGAAAGGGCCCTGAGGAAGCAGATCCGCGAGGTCAGCCTCATTTCCCTCAAGACTTATCCGGTATTCAAAGCCGACATCCTGCAGAACGGCAGCAGCAAAATCCGGCCCCTTCATATCGATATGACGGTCATAAAGATCATTGACACGGTCTATTGAAAGCAGATGCACAAGACCACGTGCAATAGCATTTCCGGCCTTCCCTCTGAAGACCGGACTCATCTGCCCTAGCTCTTTTACTGACAGTAACGGCATACCTCTACTTCTTTCTGAATATTACCCATTCACCCATACTGAAATTAATCATACCAGATATGCAAAGTGCTGCAAGATTGCATATTACAACATTCCATCCAAAGAAAAGCTCGAACAGAAGAAGAAAGCCCATCTTCACCAGGAAAGCCATACTGGAGGAGATATTGTAAAAGAAAAATTTTCTGAAAAACGACCTCACGCTCCCTCTCTCCACCCTGTCCTTCCATATAAAGAAAAAGGAACTGCAGAAATTCGTGAACACAGCACATTCGAATGAAAGCAACGGAGCAAGCAGATAGTCACCGGCATAACTATGGAACACGAAATGCGAAAGAATCCACAGCACGGCCGTATCGACGACCGTACCCAGCCCGTTTGCCAGAACAAATTTCGGGAACTTCTTAGCTATCTCAACTGTCCATCCCACTTCTTCAGAGGATCTATTTTAGCATACCCCTTCGCATCCCCCACAAAATTATGCAAATATATCACACTGAGTATAAGCAATATAACCAAGCCCACATAATCAAACGATCCAAATACGACTTCAGTTCCGAGACAATTGAACGAAGTGGTAAAATCACGCAATGGAGCCACATAAATGAAGAGCGTGTTCACTATGATCATTATAAGGCGGAACTCAGTAGGCCCCATTCCGGCAAAGGTTAGCTTGAACTCTCCCTTGAGATGAGCGTTGATATAAACTGAAATCGAAAGAAGAAGATAAACCACCAGCACAGCCATAGCTATGTAAAGGTTCAGCATTTCTGAAAGACCTGCGCCTATACACATCACAGCCATAGTCAGTCCGTCAACGCAATGGTCGAGATAGAAGCCGTATATAGGCCTCTGAGTGCTTCTTACCCTGGCAAGCGTACCATCAAGCGAATCACCGTACCAGTTGACGACAAAGCCGAAAGAGGCAAGCCATAGCCAGGAGATATCATAATTAGACAAAGCATATCCTGCAGCTACTATCACTGATCCGACAATACCGATGGACGTCAGGATATCGGAAGTCATCCATCTGGGCTGCATCTTGGCCATCCGGACAAGAACCTTTTTCTCAAGAGAATTGAGAACAGAGGTCTGAATTCGTGTTGATTGTTCCTTAAGCATAGAGTCCGATTTTAATTTATGCTGGAGAATCAAAAGATATGCCCTTCAGACCCCGTCAGCGACCAATTGGAAACGTCTGGCTATCTTTTGGAGAATAATTTTGCAAACACCTGGAGCAAAAGCAGAATTAATGCGAAAGTCAGCACAAAAGCCCAGATGTTAAGAGTCCTGAAAGTAGCCTCAAGTACCAGGTCCTCATCCATCAGCCTGTAGCTGTCCACCTTCCAGACCGGACTGCCATCAATGAAATCAACAGCATTTCCTTCAAAATATCTTCCCGGCATATTCATCCTGTAAAGAAACGAATACTCGAAGTAGGATATGACTTCTGCCTTCTCTTCATAAGCGGCATCGAGCAGCTTTGCATTATCAGCATAGATCTTTCCGAACCCTTCTGCCGGAGCCATTTCATCAAGCCTGGACGCAAAACCGGCCGGCTCCATAAACATCAGGATATCCTTATCGACTCCCTCAACAAAATCGGCCTTGGAGCGGCTCAGGAAGGCTTTCTGAGCTTCTGAACAATAGGGTTCGAACATATCGCACATTGTATAAAAGACGGCATCAGAGTACCATTCGACGAATTTACAGTTCACATCGTCCAACAGATAGTACATCTCTATTCCGTTCCATCCCTCAGCCGGATTCTGTCCCTTGAAGAAGAGTTTTCTCTGCTCCGGAGTCATATACCCGTCCAGAGGCAGCGGAAGACTCTCGGCAATACTGGAGAAACGTGCCGAATAGTCGTAATATGTATAAAACCATCTGAATCTCTTTCCGATCTTTTCTTCCGGAGCGAACAAAGGATTTCCAAGCTGGGATGAATCCGGAGTGAACTTAAGATCCGATATTTCACTTCCCTCAGCCCTGCACATCACCTCCATTTCTAGCACCTCATCATAAAAATCTACTTCGAACGGATCCGTGACTGCCGACGTGGTCCACCCCTCAGCCGGCATAAACCGCATATCAGCGTTGTTTTCCGTGGAGTTTGCAGACACCTCTCTGCACACCGACATATCCTTATCAACATCTGTCGCAACATAATAATATGATGCACAAGAATTTACCAGTACCAATGCAAGCAATGATATCAATACTTCACTATACTTCATAATCTTGATCTTAAAGGAATTTCTCCCTGATTTCACTTGAGTTTCTATACGCCTCATAAAGCCTTTGAGCACTACTACGTCTCGGGCCTTCCACCCGGGCTTCCTTCCATAATTCCTGATCCTCACAAGGCTCCGGAGTGACTGAAAGATATGCGTATGAAGCAGCGCTGAACACGATCAGCACTATAACGGCAGCCGCAGCAGCGAGCCTCTTCAGCAGCAGATGCGCCGTCTGCAGCTCTGTTCGCTCGACAGCCTGGTCGAGCACAGCCTGTCTCATTTTCTGCGGATTCCGTGGCGTACCAGTCACCTTCCTAAGGTAACCGATATAAGCCTTGAAATCAATGTAATCATCTGACTTTGCCATACTTTTCGAGTTCTGATCTGACTTTTTTACGTGCTATGTGGAGATTGCTTTTGATCTGATCCGGGGTAAGGCCAGTTATGGCCTCGACTTCCTCAGTGGAAAGTTCTTCCAGATCGCGCAAAGTGAATACTGTCCTCTGTTTAGGAGAAAGTCCCCGTGAAGCACGGCAGAATATCTCCCAGGTCTCTTTCGTGATATAATCTTCTTCCGGTGACAGCGCTTGAGGAGCCGACATTTCATATAGGGAAGGAGATATGGACAGAAAATCCAGGACCCTGCGTCGCCTTAGCTTGTCGTAACACAGATTGGTAGTGATCCGATAGATCCAAGTCGAAAGGCTATAGCGGCCGTCAAAGCCATACGCATTGCTCCATACCTTCACAAACACTTCCTGTGTCACATCATCGCTTTCCGCCTGATCACAAAGGATGCGGTACGATGTTCTGGAAACCATCGGCATATATCTGTCCATCAGTGCATTCAGCGCATCACGCCTCCCCTGAGAGACAGCCCACATCAGAGCCTCATCATTTCCGAATCCGATATTTCCATCCTTTTCCTTCATCGCAGACCTTTGCTTCAAAAACAATTCCACATAATATACGGATGCATTGCGGAAAAGTAAAATGAAACTTTACACTTTTAAAAATATTTACACCTGTTGTAAAGAATCTTTACATTCAGCCCGTTTTTACAAAACACACAACATATTGATATACAGACAATTATCAACTTTGGCACGGCAAATGAAAACAAACAGGCAAAACCAGATACATCTATTATATATAACTATATGAACAGAATATTCACAACAGCTCTATGCTTGACAATGCTTGCAGCATCAGCATCGGCTCAAAAGATAATGAGCCTTGATGAAGCCATACATACTGCCCGCAGCCAGTCTGTTGAAGCTCTTGAAGCGAAGCAGGCGTTCATATCGACATATTGGGCATACAGATCATACAAAGCCAGCCGCCTTCCTTCCGTATATCTTTACGGCGACATTATGAACTTCGACCGTTCCCTTACACTTCTTCAGAATCCGGATGACGGCTCACTGAAATATGTCAGTTCGAACAATCTCCAGAACGGCCTGGGCGTACAGATCAATCAGAACATCACATTCACAGGAGGTACCCTCTCGGTTTTCTCCGATCTCTCGAGAATCGACCAGTTCGGCGGAGCGAAAAGCCTCACCTGGTACTCGAGACCGATCACCGTATCATATTACCAACCTCTCTTCAGCTACAACCAGTTCAAATGGGACAAGAAGATAGAACCAAAGGAATACGAAAGAGGCAAGAGGAATTATCTCGAAGCTATGGAAAGGATAACCATCAATACCGTGGCTGCATATCATTCTCTTCTGCTGGCCAAGATGAATAACGAGATCAGCAAGAGCAACTTCGACAATTCCGGAAAGATGCTCAGGATTGCGAAGGAAAGACTTCAGCTTGGAGATGTGACCAGAGCCGAATACCTCCAGCTCGAGCTCAGGATGCTCAATGACAGCATATCCATAAACGAGACCTCAGTTGCCCTAAGGGAAGCACAGATGCAGCTTAACTCTCTTCTGGGATATGACGAATCATTCGAAATCGACCCTCAGATCAGCCAGAATCTTCCCGACATTCAGATGGATTATGACCTGGTTATGACAAAGTCCCTGGAGAACTCCAGCTTCAGCCTCAACAACGAAATCAGCCTGCTGAACGCCGAATCATCTGTAGCGCACGCTAAAGCCTCACGAGGACTTTCGATGTCACTGAACGCAAGATTCGGTCTGTCCCAGACAGGCCCTGAATTTCCGGATGCATACCGCAATCTCCTTGATCAGGAGGTAGTAGGGATTTCTTTCAGTATCCCGATCTTCGACTGGGGCCTGGGCAAAGGAAAGGTACAGAAAGCCAAGGCAGCTCAGGAAGTGGTCAGAGCACAGGTTCAGCAGTCGGAAAACGACTACCGCCGCCAGATGTTCACCGCCGTAAGCCAGTTCAACAACCAGCGCCAGCAGTGTATGGTATCGGAAAGGGCTATGAAGATCGCATCCGAGAGATACGAACTTACGATGCACAGATTCCGCGAAGGCAACGCCACTGTAACCGACCTGAATATGGCTCAGACCGAGAACGACAGTGCCGTCAGACAGTACATCAGCGATGTGAGCAACTTCTGGTGCTGCTATTATTCTCTCAGACAATACACACTATACGACTTCCTGAAAGGCCGCGACCTCGAAATCGATGTAAAGGAAATGATAAGATAAAACAATCAACACAATGGATAAACCTATAGAAAAAAAGAAGGGCATCGCCCTCGCATTCAGCAAGAAAGCCCTGCCATACTGGTTCGGAGCAATGATGGCCGCATTCATCCTCTGGCTCATCTTCCGTGACGATGCCAGCACCCTCCGCGTAAACGGTGACACACTCACCTTCAGCGAAGTCAGAAGCGGAGAATTCAACGACTATATCCGCATCAGCGGTCAGGTACACCCGATGACCACCATCCAGATCAGTCCTCGAGAGGCCGGTATCGTGGAAGAGATCATAGCTGAAGAAGGCTCGTTTGTAAAAGCCGGTGACGTGATCATAAAGCTCAGCAACGACGATCTCGACCTTCAGATCCTCAACTCGGAGGCAAACCTCGCAGAGAAGGAGAATACACTCCGCAACACTATGATTTCGATGGAACAGCAGAAGATGCAGCTCAGCCTCGACATTCTGGAACTCCAGACCGAAGTCAAGAGAAAGGGACGCGCGCTCGAATCGCAGAGAAGACTTTTTGATGACGGCCTCATCGGCAAGGAGGAATATCTGCGTTCGGAGGAGGACTACACGCTTTTCTGTAAGAAGCTTGAAGTCACACTTGCCCGCGCAGAGCAGGACAGCCTTTACAGAAGCGTACAGATCAAGCAGATGCGTGAGAGTCTGGAGAATATGAAACTGAATATGCAGATGATCCGCAAGAGAAAGGACAATCTTGCAGTCAAAGCCCCTATCGACGGCGAGCTGGGACTTCTGGAAGTGGCACTCGGACAGTCCATCGGAAGCGGAGCCAAGATCGGTCAGATCAACGAACTCGGCAGTTTCAAGATCGAGGCGCAGATCGACGAGCATTACATCGACAGAGTCAGCGCAGGCCTCACAGCCACATTCGAACGTCAGAACGAGACTTACGACGCGGTCATCAGAAAGGTATATCCGGAGGTACGCGGCGGCAAGTTCCAGGCCGATTTCAAATTCAGCGGCGAACAGCCTTCGAATGTCCGTACTGGCCAGACCTACTACCTAAACCTCCAGCTCGGCCAGCCTGAAAGCGCAATCCTCATCCCTCGAGGCACATTCTACCAGAAGACCGGAGGCAAATGGATATATGTTGTGGATCCGGAAGGAGGAAAGGCTGTCAAGCGCGAGATCCGCATCGGCCGCCAGAACCCTCAGTTCTACGAAGTCCTCGAGGGCCTGGAGCCGGGCGAAAAGGTCATCACCTCCGGCTACGACAACTTCGGCGACAACGAAGTGCTGGTATTTTAGCAGATATCACTCACGGTGGGCATTTCTTACGCCCACTATGTGAGCGGAACCCGACTATAAAACTTATATATGACATTGAGTCACACGGTGGGCGGTAGTTTTACCCACTATGAGATAACATTCGAAAAATGAAGATTAAGGAAACAATAATAAAGGCACTGTCTCTCGGCACGGGACTGGCGATAGGAATGGTACTTATTGCCAAGGTATGCTTCGAGTTGAGCTATGACGGCTTCTACAAAGACATTGACAGGATATATTGGATATACAGCAACATAATTCAGCCCGGGCAGAATGAGTTTGAACACAACCAGTGCAGCGGTGCCATCGCACCTGGTATCAGGCAGTACGTCCCGGGAGTCGAGTCTGCAACAAGAATGACAGGATTCTTCGACCAGCATATATGGAGAGACCAGAATGGATATGAGGTTGAAGGTTTTTCGAATTTCACCGACACCTGCTTCTTCGATGTATTTGACAGGGAAATTATCGCCGGAGACCCTAAAAAGGCACTCGGCGAATGGGGGTCTCTGATGGTAAGCCGTTCATTTGCGGAAAAGATGGGAGGAATAGAGAACATCATCGGAAAGCAGATCTGCAACATCCAGATGCCCGAGCTTCTGCTGACCGTCAACGGCGTCTATGAAGATTTCCCGGAAAACGGAACCATACCATACGACGTTCTGATGTCATTGGAGACATATTCAAAGAGGAGTACGGAAAACTGGCTTGGAAACGACAGATACAGAGGATTCGTGAAGCTTCAGGAAGGTGTTGACCCGGCAGAGCTGAAGGACGCTATGAGACTTATGCAGGAAAACCATCAGGACATCAAGGAGGTAGAAGCCGCCGGAACGAAACTATGGTACACACTCAGGCCATTCAGTACCATACACACATCAGACCCACATACAAGGAATATGATGTTCATCCTTTCGCTTGTCTCATTCCTGCTCCTTTCGATCTCAGTAATGAATTATGTGCTGATCGCTATCTCCGCCATAGTCAAGCGCTCGAAGGAAGTCGGAGTCAGAAAGGCATACGGAGCCGAAGCCATCAACATTTACGGTGTGCTTTTCAAAGAGACTGCCGTCAATATGGGACTTTCTCTAATCGTGGCAGCTGCAATCATATATGCGGCAAAACCTGTGATAGAGAGCCTCCTGGGAGTGACTTTGCCCGGCCTTTTGATTCCTCAGACAGTCATCACACTTACAATCGTATGTATCCTGATATTCATCATATCTGCCATAATTCCAGGTTACCTGTATGCGAAGATCCCCGTATCAGCAGCACTGAAGAATTATAAGGAAAACCGAAGAAACTGGAAACAGGCTCTTCTGCTGGTTCAGTTTGTCATCAATGTATTTCTGGTTTCTATGATGCTTGTGATCGCAAAGCAGTATCAGAAGGCGATGAACGATGACCCTGGATATGAATTCGAAAATCTCGTCGGATGCAGTTTCGACAGTATGACCAGCAGTGACATAAACAGGTTCATTGAAAAGATCAAAGGAATGCCTGAAGTCATCGACATTGAAAGAAGCTATGGTTTCCCTGCAGGATCAGCCAGCGGAAACAACATATACAGTATGTCCGGAGGACAATATAAGGAACTCTTCAATGTTGCAGACCAGTATGAAGGAACCGACGGATTCTTTGAAATCCTTGAAATACCGTTCATAGACGGAAGAGCACCTCGCAGCGCGAATGAAATAGCCGTAAGCCGGAGTTTCGTGGAGAAGATGATGGACTTTGAAGACTGGAGCGACGGAGCTGTCGGCAAGCAGGTCCTCATCACGGAACACAGCCAGACTGCTGAACAGGCATTCACCATCAGCGGAGTATATGAGAACTACAGGATCGGTACTATGAATGATTCTGATCCACGCCCGAGCGTCAAGTTCTGGATGGATGGAAACATCGGGGATTCATACAATATGCCTATGGTGCTGATAAAGCTGGACAATGTCAATAAGGACATAATCAGAAGGATACAGCAGACAGTCGATGAAATGTATCCCGAAAGAAGGCTGGAGATAGTCTCGCTCAAAGAAGAGATCAGAGGTCTCTATTCGGAAGACAGGAAGATGAGGAACACCATTATGATCGGATGCATATTCTCAGTGCTCATCGCCCTTTTCGGACTTATAGGATATATCCGCGACGAGTCGGTACGCAGGAGCAAGGAGATGGCTGTCAGAAAGATCAACGGCGCAACGACAAACGAGATAATGAACCTATTCATTAAGGATGTATTCAGGCTTATCATCTTTGCCGTCATCATCGGAGATATCGGTGCGTGGCTGGCGGCAAACGGATGGCTCAGACAGTTCGCGGAAAAGATCGAGCTGACTCTATGGTACTTCCTTGCAGCAGACATCATCGTTATGGCACTCATCATCGGAGCCGTCATAATGAACAGCCTGCGCATATCCAGAAGCAATCCGGTTGAATCACTGAAGAATGAATAGACTCACTAACCGGAATCCAAAAGAAACTATAAATAAACCAATTTAATAACAAAACATTATGATTACAGTAACAGATCTTTGCAAGGTTTTCCGTACAGAGGAAATCGAGACAACAGCACTCAACAAGGTTTCATTCGAAATCAACGATGGTGAATTCGTGGCAATTATGGGTCCTTCAGGATGTGGCAAGTCAACCCTCCTGAACATCCTCGGACTTCTTGACAACCCTACCGACGGAAGCTATATGCTTCTCGGACAGGAAGTTGCGAAACTCAAGGAGAAGGACCGCACCAAGTTCCGCAAGGGCAACATCGGCTTCGTGTTCCAGAGTTTCAACCTCATCGATGAACTCAATGTGTTCGAGAATGTGGAACTCCCCCTCCGCTATCTCAACATCAGCGCATCAGAGCGCAAGCAGCGCGTGACAGAGATGCTCAAGAGAATGAATATCAGCCACCGCGCTCAGCACTTCCCACAGCAGCTCTCCGGCGGTCAGCAGCAGCGTGTCGCAATTGCACGTGCAGTAGTATCCAACCCTAAATTGATCCTTGCCGATGAGCCTACCGGTAACCTCGACTCGAAGAACGGCAAGGAGGTTATGGATCTTCTTACAGAACTTAACAAGGAAGGCACAACAATCGTGATGGTGACTCACTCGCAGAAGGACGCATCCTGCGCACAGAGGATCGTGAACCTGTTCGACGGCGAGATCGTCAGCGATGTAAAGAACGAGCTTTAGTAGATTGTTAAACATAATTTTTGAACTTAACAAAGGCACTGTCGTGAGATACTGTACATTGTCATTTCGAGCGGAACGAAGTGGAGTCGAGAAATCTATGGCAAGGAGTCATTATAAAGATTTCTCCGCTCGCTTCGCTCGGTCGAAATGACAGAATAAGACTCGGTCAGAATGACAGAATAAGACTTAACAGATAGACACGAAATAACCCTATAACAACTGACAAATGGCATTATTCAACATATTCAGAAGAGGCGGGTCGGCAATGTCGGGCATACTCAATGTGCTCGGTATGGCGGTCGCCTTTGCTGCATTCTATATCATTCTGGTTCAGGTGAATTACGACCTGAACTTCAACAAGGGCATCAAGGATTCGGAGAGGGTCTTCATAATGAGTTCCGGTTCTTTTGACGGAGCCGACCAGAGGCAGATCAATTTCTGCCGTCCTCTTGCTGAAGTAATATTGCAGTCGTCACCGAACATCGAATATGGTGGAGTTCTCAACTTCACAGGAGCTGGAACCATTTCCTTGTGGAAAGATAATGACGGTACAAGGCAGGATTTCAGCATAGCTCTCACTTCTGCATCAGGAACTGCATTGAAGGTAGCCGGATTCGAAGCTGTAGCCGGCTCTCTTGACGAAGTCAACCTCAGCAACACTTTGGCCGTTAGCGAAACCACCGCCGGGAAATTCGGCCTGGAAGTTGGTATGCAGGTCTTCGCTGAAGACAGCCCGTGCTCGATTGTAGCCATATACAAGGACTTGCCTGACAATTCACACTTCAAACATATTGAAGCCGTCCATAACATAATGGATTCAGGTATTGACAATTATTCGGAGTGGGGCTACCAGTATCTGGTGAAAGTGTATGATCCTAGCCAGATCGATCAGATGGAGAAGTCATTCGAAGGAACGGTACGTGATTATTACAAAGAAAGATACTTCGGTCAGATGCCTTCAGCTGAAGAAATGGGAATGCAGCAGGAGGAAATGGACGCAGTCGTGGAAAAGATGCTGAATATGGCGAGATGCGAGCTCATATCTTTGGAAGACCTGTACTATGCCGACGAGATATCCACCCCTATCGAAAAAGGCAACAAGACCACTACAATCATCCTTCTGCTCGTAGCCATACTCGTTGTAGGAATCGCCTTCATCAATTACATCAACTTCTTCTTCGCGCAGATCCCCGAGCGCATAAGAGCGGTCAACACAAAGAAGGTGCTCGGATGCACACGTCGCAAGCTTATAACCGATACAGTTGCAGAAAGCCTTATCATCATAATCCTGGCCCTTGTGCTGGCAACAGCATTCGTTATGCTTTTCAATATGAGTCAGCTTACCCACCTGATTACAGCAGAAAGCGCTTTTGCCGAGAATATCGGTGTTGCTGCAGGAACTATAGCCATCGCTATTGTCATTGCCATCATATCAAGCCTCTATCCTGCCTTCTACATCACATCATTCGAGCCTGCGATGGTTCTGAAAGGCTCATTCGGAGCAACAAAAGCAGGAAAGACACTCCGCTATACGCTCATCGGCCTTCAGTTCATCATTTCCATAGCACTCATCATATGCTCTATCTTCATAAATCTGCAGCGTAGATATATGATCAACTTCGATATGGGATTTGATGGAGAGCAGTTGCTGTATGTCCATACATATGACACGATAGCCGCTGATGCGGAAGAAGTTGAAGAAAGGCTTAAGTCAGATCCGCAGATTGCCGACGTCACTTGGGCATCAGGAAATCTACTGGCTTCTCAGAGAATGGGATGGGGACGCGACTGGAACGGACAGGTGGTGAGCTTCCAATGCTACCCTGTCGCTTATGACTTCCCTGAATTTATGGGAATCGAGATATCCGAAGGTCGTTCCTTCACGAAAGAAGACGAGAACAGCGAGAACGGTGTATTCATATTCAATGATGCGGCAAAAAGAAAATACGGATTCACGCTTGACAGCAGGATCAGCGGCCATAAGGAAGAGACAGAGATTGCCGGATTCTGCAATGATTTCAGCTTTATGACCTTGAAGGAGGAAGTAAAGCCGTTTGCTTTATATGTGTATGGAAGCGAGCCTTGGTATATCCCGTCAACTGCATTCATAAGGGTGACAGAAGGCGCTGACTATCAGAAAGTAATGAAGCACATAGCTTCTGTCTTGAGCGAATGGGAGCCTTCAGTGTCGCCAGACAAATGGGATATCCATTTCTTTGACGAGAACATAAACGCACAGTATAAGAAGGAGCAGTCACTTTCTCAGCTCATAAGCCTGTTCACCCTCGTTGCAATCATCATTTCCCTTATGGGAGTGTTCGGTCTGGTGATGTTCGAGACACAGTACCGTCGCAGGGAGATCGCTCTGCGCCGAGTGAACGGGGCGACAGTCCGAGACATCCTGGAAATGTTCAGCAGCCGCTTCGTGAAGATCGTCCTCGTATGCTTCGCTGTGGGCGCACCGGTAAGCTGGGTCATCGTGGACCGCTACCTTGCCACATTCGCGCACCGCTGCCCGATGTACTGGTGGGTGTTCGCCCTAGCGCTCGTGGCTGTGCTTGCAGTAACCATCGGCGTGGTGGTCATCAGAAGCTGGAAGGCTGCCACCGCCGATCCGGCCGAAGCGCTGAAGACGGAATAGACAGACTATGTCATTTCGAGCGGAACGAAGTGAAGTCGAGAAATCTTTGACTGGAATCAAATGAAGGATCTTTGACCAAAGAATCATCATAAAGATTCTTCGCTGAGGCTCAAAATGACAAGAAAAGGGCCGGAATAACAAAGGAGTCAAAAATTAGAACGTCCTCCCCGACCTGATCGGGGATCCCAACCGGTTCTAGTGAACATCAAAAGGTAAAAGTTCACTAGAACAATAGGAAAAGAAGAAAAGATAATAGAAATACATAGTTCTAGTGAAGAATCGAGTAATGAACTTCACTAGAACCCCCCAAAAAAGAAAAAGAAATGAAAAGTTACCTGAGATTCCTGGGAAGAAACAAACTCTACACTGCGATTGAAGTCGTGGGATTGAGCGTCGCATTGGCATTCGTGATCGTATTGAGCTCATATATCGTGAACGATATGAGCGTGAACAAGGTATTGAAGAATACGGATGATGTATATATGGTTCACGGTCTGGAGCGTTCGGATTGCTTTAGCGAAGTTCCAGCTTTATACGAAGCAATTCCGGAGATAAAGAGTTCCTGCGGTATGGTGCATAGCGGCAGAACTCCATATTTGTTCGACAACCTGACCATCGTAAGCTATGGAGACACAAAAATGAACGCTAAAATCCTGGGAGCATCAGACACTTTCTTTGACTTCTTCACATTCCCTTTGCTGGAAGGCGATCCAGAAAATGCATTGTCATCGAAGTACAGTGTTGTGATATCAGAAGAGATGGCAAACACACTCTTCCCTGACGGGGACGCGCTCGGTAAGGAAATCAATGTATTTGAAAAGAATCCATTCTGGCAATGGTCCGATGAACCGGTGGAGGATTTAAACGTGAATCTGACCGTCACGGGCATCTTCAAACCATTTTCGCGGACCGTGTTCATCGAGCCGGACATAATAATGAACATTGACCTCATTTTCGAGAAGCAGGAATCACTGTTCGGAGGCGGAATGAGAATAGCTGAATATAGTTTTGTGAAGCTGGACAAAGAGGCAGACCCTTACAGCCTCTGCAGCACCCTCACCACTGAATTCAAGAAGGTGGCAAGGAATTATGATCCGGATTCCTTCAAGATGGAGCTTGTACTGACACCGTTTGATGATATCAAGAAACAGGATCCGAAACACTTCAGTTATCATTTCGACAATATCCGCCAGGGCAGACTCTTCGGAATATATCTTCTTATGTGCATATTCATAGCCATCGTTTCCCTGCTTGATTACATCGTGCTTACCATTGCCTTCAGCAGATTCAGAATCAAGGAGATAGCGACGCGTCAGCTCCTTGGGACAGACAGGAAGGGCATAATCGGCCGCTGTTTTGCGGAAGCATTCATACTGCTTGCAATATCTTGTATTTTCGCAGTGATCATCGCCATAACATTCAAGAACCCTATCAGTCAGATTCTCGACGCAGAGATCAATCCTCTGTCCCAGTTGAACGAGTACCTGATATTGGCCGGCATCATCGTGATAATGGTCGCAATCGCCAGCGCCGTTCCTTCATTGATCCTTTCGTCCTACAGCGCAGTCAATGTGATCAAAGGTGAGGCAAGATATAAGGACAAGGTCACATTCGGCAAGGTATTCATCGGCCTCGCAGGTCTGCTAAGCATCGGCGCATTGTCAGTATGCTTCGGCGTGACACGCCAGACACTGCACCTGATAAATCAGCCGTTCGGATATGAATACGATAATATGATTTACACGGAATTCATTACGGAAGACAACAGGTTCTTTGACGAACTGGAGTCGCTTCCGTTCGTGGAAAAGGTAGGAGCAACGACATCATTGCCGACCAGCTGGATAATGACTGGATTGAGAGACAGTACGACAGGCAAATATGAAAATGTCGCCTTTATCGACGGAAATAGCTCTTTCTTTGAAATGATAGGAGTCGAAATCCTTGAAGACACGGGGCTAGGCACCACTATGAGCGAAGACGGCAAGTGGTATATATGCAAAAGTTCCAAGGAAGGAATATCGCAATATATGTCTGACGGAATGCTGAATTTCTTCACTCCGGCCCCTCTTGGCGGTACAATCAGTGATATGAAGATAGGACTGGTGAAAGAAAATGCATACAGCAAGAATGCATTCATCAATGTGATAGATATGCCGGAATGGATTCAGTACGCCTACCCTGTGGCAAAGGTGAACATAAATGAAGACAAGGCAAAGCAGGAGATATATGATTTCTACAGAAGCAAGGGATATGACGACAATATGTTCATTGTATCCACCCTACGCGAAATAGTGGAAAAAGAAATAAAGGAGGAAAAGAATATGCTCAAGCTTCTGAGCGGATTCTCTCTCATCTGCATCCTGATGACCATTATGACCATCGTCGGACTCAGCAGCTATCACGCGAAGACCGGCGAGAAGGACAATGCCGTGCGTAATGTGTTCGGCTGTTCGAGGAAGGAGATGATCCGAAAGATCACCCTCGATTTCACACTTCCGGTGATCGTTTCCGCTGTCGTGGCAATACCGATTGCCTATACCGTCATCGGCCGTTGGCTGGAAGGCTACGTCATCCGCACCGACAACTCCCCTCTCATCTATATCGGAGCCTTCGCGGTAGTCCTGGCAGTTACCCTGGCAGCGGTAGCCCTCCAGGCCCTCCGCCTGATGCGCACCAATCCGGCCGAGGCGCTGAAGAAGGAATGACGCCCGGTCGGAGCCGGGCAGGACGGGAAAAGTCGGTGCCAGGTATGACGGGCCGGAATGTCATCCTGAACGTCATCCCCGACCTGATCGGGGATCCCAACCAGTTCTAGTGAACACCAGCAGGTAAAAGTTCACTAGAACAATAGGAAAAGAAGAAAAGACAACAGAAATACATAGTTCTAGTGAAGAATAAAGTTATGAACTTCACTAGAACCCCAAAATAAGAAACAAGAAATGAAAAGTTACCTGAGATTCCTGGGAAGAAACAAACTCTACACCGCGATCGAGATCGTGGGCCTGAGCGTCGCGCTGGCATTCGTGATCATTATGTCCTGCTTCGTATGGCAGAATATGAGCGTGAACAGGCATTATCCTGATCAGGACAGAATGTATGCGATCGGCACAAAAGGATCGCTGATGTCCAATGCCTACATTGCAGAGACTATGGTGGATGCCATTCCGGAATTGGAATGCGGCACCACCGTATTGAGATTGACAGGAGACCCGCACTCAATTGACGGAAATCTGCTGGAACGCGAATCGTATATGGCCATAGAGAAGAATTTCTTTGAAATGTTTCCAACGAGATTTATATATGGAAGCGAAGATGTACTGAACAATCCCAGCAATGCCATTGTCACCGAGAGCCTCGCAAAGGAATTCGGCGGAGAGGACATCATCGGAAAGACCTTACTTTTCGAAGGAGTACATAAACTTATCATAGCTGCCGTTATAGAAGACTTCGATGATACTATCTTCCAGAACGAGCAGGTCATAATCAATATCGGCCACGAAAGCCAGCACAGATGGAAAGGAGGACAGAACAGCAACATCCACGTGACAAGCAGTGGTGTGCTGGCATTGGTAAAGGCAAAGAAAGGTGCTGACGAAATGGTTATTCTTGACAAGATGGACAGAATCTACGAGAATGGCATTTCTGAAAAACACAGAGAGGACAGCTATTTAAGCCTCACTCGTCTGGACAAGGCATATACATCCGATAATAACGAAGGAGAATATGACGGTCTGAAGAAGGGAAACGCCGGCTTGATGACCGCGTTCAGCATTATCGTAGTTTTTCTTCTTATTTCAGCTGTCTTCAACTATATCAACCTTAACACAGCCCTCGCAGGCAGAAGAAGCAAGGAGATCGCGACAAGGATGCTTCTTGGCGAAGACCGTCTGAGCATATTTAAACGCAATATGCTGGAATCCCTTGGATTTATGATTACTTGTATGTGTTTAGCTTTCATCATCGCACGTGCGTGTCTGCCGTATATAAACGGACTTCTCGACTCTCCTATCCCCGTGCAGATGAAATTCTCGCACGGATACATATATATGTACACCATCATCCTCGGAGTCACAGCCCTCTTCTGTGGCATTATCCCATCCTTGATTTCATTCAGGTTTCAACCAATCGAAATCATCAAGGGCAGCTACCGCCACCAGAGCAAGCGTACATTCAGCAAGGTATTCATCATCATCCAGAATATCATAGCGATAATCATCATCGCAATGAGCATAACGATGAATTCGCAGATCAGTTATATGATTGATATGCCTATGAATGCAAATACGGAAGGACTCTTCATTTGCAGAACATTCAGCGGAGAATTTGAAAAGACTCTTCGTGAACTTCCGTATGTCGCTGAATTCGGAAGATGTCAGGGAAGGCCGGGAATGGCTTATGGAAGCTATGGATTCGAGCTTGAGGGAGATGTCCCTAAGGAGGTAAGCCTGGACATTTGCGAATGCGATTCTGCAGCATTCGAACTCTTCGGCTTCAAGATAGTGAAAGATTACGGAGTTCCTATGGGTCAGGGCGCTTGGTTGACAGAGACTGCTGTCAGGGAGCTTGGAATAGATCCGGAAAATCCTGTTTTCCCGTCAAGATATGCGTGGGCAATAAATTACAATGCAATCGCAGGAATAATTGAAGATGTGCCTTTCAGCTCAGCTATGAACCTGAATCCTGACGCCGGAGGCTTCGTCCTCAAAGGGCCGCAAGATCCGGATTGGTCCGACTATATCGTTAGATTGAGCGACTCGTCAGCTGAAAACATCAAAGAACTCACAAGGCTCTGCGAAGAAGAGATAGTCAGGGTACACGGCAAGAGCATACCTGTCAGCTCAGGCTATTATCCGGACCTTATTGAAGAAGCATATGAACCTATAAAGAAGCAGGCAAAGATGGTCACATTGTTTATGATCGTTGCCATCCTGCTGTCGGCCCTCGGCCAGATTGCTATGAGTACATACTATGCGACCGAAAAGGAAAAAGAAATCGGTATCCGCAAGGTGTTCGGCGGCACAGTCCGCAGCGAAAGTATCCGGAACATTTTCGAGTATCTGGCCTACTGCGTCATAGCCTGCGTTATAGCAGTCCCGGTATCGGTATGGATTGCTGGACGCTATCTGGAGACATTCGTGTACAAGATGCCACATAAACTATGGATATTTGTCGCAGCTGCTCTTATGGTCTTTGCAGTCTCCCTCGCCTCCGTCCTCTGGCAGACCCTCCGCGCCGCCCGCACCAACCCGGCCGAGGCGCTGAAGAAGGAATGATGCCCGGTCGGTGCCAGGTATGACGGGAAAGGTCAATGACGGGCGTGTCGGGCCGGAATGTCATCTTGAACGTCATCCCTGATCTGATCGTCATCCCCGACCTGATCGGGGATCCCAACCGGTTCTAGTGAACACCAGCAGGTAAAAGTTCACTAGAACAATAGGAAAAGAAGAAAAGATAATAGAAATACATAGTTCTAGTGAAGAATAAAGTTATGAACTTCACTAGAACCCAAAAAGAAACAAGAAATGAAAAGTTACCTGAGATTCCTGGGAAGAAACAAACTCTACACTGCGATCGAGATACTCGGACTGAGTGTCGCGATTGCTGTGACCATACCTTTGCTCAGCTATATGCTGAAGATCAATGAGACAAACCATTCACACCCGGACCACGAGAACATCTACAGTCTGAGTGCGTCAAGAATGCAGTGCTCGTCACCGGGAATCGGGAAATACCTTCAGGAGAACATTCCGGAGATCGAAATTGTCAGCAGTCCATCGCATCTGAGTGGAAACTACACATTTGAAGTAGAAGGAAAGTTGGCTACATACATAAGGTATGACAGGAATTTCCTATACTTCTTC
>SUYP01000011.1:0-7935 GCA_015060395.1 Bacteroidales bacterium | reverse complement strand
AAGCCAAGACTGCAATGGCCATATCGGAATCACTTGCAAACGAACTTTCCAAAAACGGTCCCGTAATAGGCAGAAGCCTGAATCTTGACAATGAGACATATACAGTTTCCGGTATATTCAAGGACATCGACGACCCGAGATTCAAGAGATACGATATGATGATTCCCCGGATTGACAATCCGAATGAGTATGATATGGTGTTCTGGGGAAACAACATTCTAGTAATGACCTTCATCAAGGCACAGGATGGAACGGACTATGAAACATTGAAAAAGAAGGTGCAGGATGCCTGCGCTGCATATTGGGGTCCTATGGATGACAAGGGAGCCGACAATCCATACAGTTTCAAACATCCTGACAGGTATGACATAATACCATACGGAGAGCTTACGACAAAAGACAACTACCAGTTGAAGGAATTCGGAGGCAGTGGATTCATCATCGTATGCGTGATCGCTTTTGTCCTGCTGATCTTTGCCATCACCAACTATATCAACCTCAACGTTGCCCTTTCAACCCGAAGAGCCAAGGAGATTGCAACACGCAAGCTTGTCGGAGCGGGACGCGGTCAGGTGATATGGCTGTTCCTGAAGGAAGCACTCATAATGAACTTGATATGTTTCGGACTGGGCCTGCTCCTTACGGGCATCACGACCGATATGATCAGTACCTTCTTCCGCACCTTGGAGAGCGAGGGGACCTTAAGCATAGGATATTCATTATCAGACATTTGCATTTACATAGGATTCATCCTGCTTATGACCCTGATCACGGGCCTGATCCCGGCGTTGATCGTTTCGAGATTCACCCCTCTCGACATTGCCAAGGGTGGTTTCCGATATCACAGCAAGAAGAGGATGACGAAGGTATTCATCTGCATCCAGACGATAATGACAATCCTACTTCTCGCGATCACATTGGTATTCAATGCCCAGTACCGCAGATATATGGATATGGAATACAACTGCGACATCGAAGATGTATTCTTCCTTATGCCGGACTGGAGCCTGCATCTTGACCCGAAAACATTGAAATCAGAACTGGAAAAACGCCCTGAAATCCTTTCTGTCGGCCTGACCAAGTGTGTCCCATCTAGCCTTATGGGATTGAACTACGAGTCAGAATCAGGAGACCGCATACAGGCCTGCGTTCTGGAATGTACGAAAGAAGCATTTGACATATTCGGCTTTGAAATGATGACTGTCAATGATCCCGATGATTATACCGGCGTATGGATGACACCTGAATCGGCAAAGACAGAAAGCATATATCCCGAAGATTTCAAGAAAATGTTAAGCTGGCAATTCGGTGACTACAGGATAGCAGGTATGATAAACAACATACCTT
Source organism: Bacteroidales bacterium (assembly GCA_015060395.1). GTDB lineage: Bacteria > Bacteroidota > Bacteroidia > Bacteroidales > UBA932 > Cryptobacteroides. Next base: position 6,588 of record SUYP01000011.1, on the reverse strand, counting down.
TTTCCAACGGACAGAGTGAGATTGATGACTTCCCGACAATAGTGGTTGTACGGAATATTGATTACAATGCTATGGCTATAAAGACTGTAAGCGATCACGGAAAGGCCAGAAAAGTCATCGCAGAGGTATATGAGGAAGTAAGCGGAATCGAAGTAAATGACGTCAGAGATTTCGGAATGAGTGCATTGTACGTCAAGGAAATAAATGAAGAAGATCTGTCACCTTGGAAAGGCCTGAATGATCTTATGGAAAGGCTACTTGGCATAATCATCATCCTCGGAGTGATGGGACTTACCGGTATCAGCATCTATTTCGCTACCGAGCGCGAGAAGGAGATTGCCATCAGGAAAGTCTTCGGCGGCACCGACAAGACGGAACTCCGAAGGAATCTTATGACATTCATCCGTATCGCCCTGATCGCCAACCTGATAGCGATCCCGATTGCAGTACTCGCCTTCTCGACAATAATGAGTCAGTTCGCAGACAAGATCACAAACATCTGGATCATCTACATCCTCTGTGTCCTGATCTCGTTCGCAGTCACCATCGCCTCCGTCCTCTGGCAGACCCTCCGCGCCGCACGCACCAACCCTGCCGAAGCGCTGAAGAAGGAGTGATACCCGGTCGGTACCGGGTATGACGGGCCGGAATGTCATCCTGAACGTCATCCCCGACCTGATCGTCATCCCTGATCTGATCGTCATCCCCGACCTGATCGGGGATCCTAACCGGTTCTAGTGAACATCAGCAGGTAAAAGTTCACTAGAACAATAGGAAAAGAAGAAAAGACAACAGAAATACATAGTTCTAGTGAAGAATCGAGTAATGAACTTCACTAGAACCCCAAAATAAGAAAAACAAATGAAAAGTTACCTGAGATTCCTGTCCAGAAACAAACTCTACACCGCAATCGAGGTCGTGGGACTAAGCGTCGCACTGGCATTCGTGCTCATCATAGGCAGTTACGTATGGCAGGAATACAGCATATCCCGTGAGAATCCGGATTATGAGAGGATATATATCCCTACTCAGCCTATGCCATACGGCATATTCGAACCTATGAAGGAGCAGATTCCGGAAATTGAGAAAATCACCCTTGTCAACAGTTTCGATGATGTCGTGATGGAGTGTGACGACGAAAGATTCGTGACCAGAGGACTTGCAGTAAGAGGAGATTTCTTCAACATATTCGACTACGAATTCCTCATAGGTGATGCGGGATGTCTGGAATCATATACTGACATCGTTATCAGTGAATCATACGCCGCAAAGCTGACAGGAAAGCCTGAACTCGCAGTCGGAATGAAGATTGTCCCTGTTGATTATCCGTCCCAGGCATACACCGTGACCGGTATCATCAAGGATTTCGACCAGAACTATTGGAAGTATATGGATTTCATCTGCAAAGGTGAGAGTCCGTTGAATGACAGCGCGCAGAAGAATCCGATATTCACGCTTTCTGCAACGGCATTCATCAAGGTGGCCGAGTCTGCGGACGTGGACGCACTCAGAGGAAAGATCCAGGACATATTCAGGCAGCTCTGGGGTGAGAAGTTGAATGCGGCTATGATAGACCAGTTTACAATAGACATCGGTATCGAGAGATTCGACAAACTGTATTTTTCAGGTGAGATGATAGACAGCTATCTTAATATGGGAGACAGAAGTCAGATCATTATCCTCCTCATAGTTTCCCTGCTTCTTCTGGTCTCTGCTGTCATAAACTATATCAATCTGAATCTAGCCTTGACGAACAAAAGGGCGAAAGAAATGGCTACAAGAAGCCTTGTAGGTGCAGAGAAAGCCCATATTGCAGTAAAGTATATACTTGAGTCAATCGGATTTACGGCAATTTGTTCCATCGCTGCCGCAGGCATTGCGGTCGCACTTGCGCCATATATCGGAAGGATCATTGACGGGCAGACTATTACAATCCCGTTCAATGCTGCCAGCATCTCTATATACATACTGTTCGTTGTGCTGATCGGTGGAATCTGCGGCCTCATCCCTGCTCTGAACATATCTTCCATCAAGCCTATAAGCATTGTAAACGGTACATACCGAAGAAAGAGCAGAGCCGGTCTGAACAGAGTGTTCATCCTGCTTCAGAACATCCTCGCCATCACGCTGATAGCCTCGGCTATTGTCCTCGACAAACAGATGAACTATATGATCGATATGCCTTTAGGAGCCGATATCAAAGATAAATTCATCTTGTCAACGGATGCGGAAGAAGCCGGAGATATCATTGCTATGATGGATGAAATCAGACAATTGCCGTTCGTGAAGAAGGTGGCTCTGTCAAGGGGATACCCTACAGGTGTACATTTCAGCACTGCAATTCAACTGGAAAACAGCACAGACCTGACCCCTGTAAAACTGCTGATATGTGACACGGAAGCATTCGGGATATGGGATTTCGATGTTCGGGAAGACTTCGGCGCTCCCCTCGCCCATTCGATATGGTTCAGCGAAAGCCTCTACAACTGCTTTGATTCACGAGAAGAAGCCGAGAAAAAAGCAAAATCCTGGAACGGCAACTTCAACCGGACCAGAATCGACAACTTAGGCGGAGTTTTAGGCAATATCGCAGGGGACAATGCGATGAACGAGAGAATGGACCAGTCCAAGGTTGCTGTGATTGTCCTTCCAATCGATGACTTCGGACTATATAACAACACCATTCTCATCGAGACCGATGACAACCACGACGAGGCAACCGAAGCATTCGACAGCATATACCGCAAGTTCTCCGATGAATATAACGGAGTATATCTCGAGCCTTGGGAGTTCGGTTATGTCGAAGATATGATGGTGAGAGAACTGGAGGAAGACAACCAGACAGTCAAACTGCTCAAGATCTTCGCAATGCTGGCAGTCATATTATCCGTCCTCGGACTCGTAGCAATGAGCACCTACTTCGCTTCTGAAAGAGAGAAAGGCATCGCCATTCGCAAGGTATTCGGTGGAACAATGGCAAGCGAAACCCGCAGGAACATATTGGAATATATGATCATCACCCTCATCGGAAGTGCAGTAGCCCTTCCTGTTGCGTGGATATTCTGCGGGCGCTATCTCGAAGAGTTCGCCTACAGGATAGACCTGACGATTTGGCCGTTCGCCGTAGCCGTACTGCTTGCTCTGGTCATATCCCTCGCCTCCGTCCTCTGGCAGACCCTCCGCGCCGCACGCACGAACCCGGCCGAGGCGCTGAAGAAGGAGTGACGCGGTGGCACATAACCACCTATCCAACAGGCGCTTACGCCAGATGCCTGCTGCACAGACACAGCAGGCATACAACACAAAACACTAACATCCAAGCACTTACGTGCCACCCATAAAAGAGCAATATGAAAAGTTACCTTAGATTCCTGGGAAGAAACAAGCTCTACACCGCGATTGAGACGGTGGGACTTAGCGTTGCACTAGCATTCGTGCTGCTGATCGGAACGTATGTATGGCAGCAGTACTCCGTGGCGAGAAACTGCGAGGATTATGAACGCATATTCACTATCGGAAGAAGTGACGAGAATACGAAGGTTCTCGGTCTTCGTTTTGATTCGCCGGGAATCCTTAAGGCGAATATACCAGAAATCGAGCAGGCCGGATGCTATTATGATATCTTTGAAAGCCCGACAAGGCTGAATGGTGAAGTCGTGCCCGTCGAGAACATCTACGTGGACAAGGAGTTTTTCGAGATGTTCAATATCCGATTCATCAGCGGTTCGGCTGATGTGTTCGACGATGTGAACAATGTGGTTGTCAGCGAGAGCTTTGCCAATGCGCACGGAGGAGCAGAAAAGATCATCGGCAGCAGAATCCACAAAAGAGGTCCAGAACAGATTGTCGCCGGAGTGATAGAAGACTTTGACAATGAGATGTTTGCATATTGCGACATAATCCACAACATCAACTTGCGTGGCAGACCGGTTCCATATATCCACGACTCATACACATTCATAAAGCTTCGCGAAGGGGTAAGGATTGAAGATGTGGAAGAGAAAGTCAAGGCCGAAGTGCAGAAGATATTCGACAGCGCTCCGTTCGATCTGGGATATGAACCTTTCATCTTAAGATATGACGAGGTGTTTTTTGCCGGAGATACAGACTTCGCAAATTGCCTTAACAATGCCGACAGCAGGACGCTGAAGATTATGCTGGCAGTCGTGCTGATCCTACTTTTCTCTGCAATGGTAAACTTCATCAACCTCAGCGCAGCGATGTCCGGAAAGAGAGTAAGAGAGATGGCTACCAGAATGGTATCGGGAGCAGACTGGAAGTCGATATTCAGAAGATATGTGGTCGAATCCGTCGGAATCAGCATTTTCTGCACCGTGGCAGCCGTGCTTATCGCCATCGCATCCGAGCCGTCAATCAACAGACTGGTCCAGAGCGACATCCCTATCAGAGTCAGTCTCTCCCCTATCTGCGTCATCATCTATCTTGCTACCGGCCTGGCCATCGGTCTGGCTGCCAGCATTCTCCCGGCTTCAATCGGCATATCGATCAGTCCGATGAATGTACTTAAAGGGCAGTTCAAGGCCGACAGCAAAAGGGTCTTCGGAAAGATATTCATAGCTCTGCAGAATGCTGTATCGATCGTACTGATCGCCTTGGCGATAATGATGGAACTCCAGATGAAGCATCTGGCAGAAAGGCCTGTCGGAGCAGATATCGACGACCTTTACTATCTCTGGCTGGACGACATCAAAGAACGTGGTCCGCTTGAAGAGGAAATCAGGAAGATGCCTTTCGTGACAAGGATCGGTCTTTCGGAAGGTTATCCGGGAGGGCTCGTGGAAAGCAGTGTAGAGACTGACCCAGGAAAGGAGCAGATGATAGGAATGCTGATATGTGACACAGAAGCATTCGAGATGTACAGTTTCGGAAAGAAGAGCAGCGACGGATATGCCTCGGGTAATTCCGTATGGACAACACAGGGCACATACGACAATATGTCGGCATTTGCAGCCCAGATGGGCATTCCGGATGTAAATCAGATGATGTGGCTGGCGAATCCGGGCAGTCGGTTCGGAGGAATTCTTGAAGATTTTGCAATATTCGATGCCCTTATCGATGACTCCGGCAGCTGGTGCTGGGTAAGAGTGGATGAAACACAGAGTTTCACTCCTTTTATGGCTAATGGTGCCGGCCTTCTCATCGAAACTACAGGAAATCGCGCCGAGAACAGAAAGGCGATAGAAGAGGCATACAGGAAATACAGCGAAGAACTCAACGGCATATATATGGAACCGAAGACTGCCGGATACATTGAGGATCTGCTCACGGAGAAGCTCACCGAAACCAAGAGCAATATGAGGATAATGGAACTGTTTATGCTCCTCTCCATTCTCCTTTCATTTATGGGACTCGTTGCGATGAGCACATATTTCTCGTCGGAAAGCACATCGGACATCGCCATCAGAAAAGTGTACGGCAGTACTGTCGAGGAGGAAACTGCCGGCTGTATATGGAAATATATGAAGATCGTCTTCATCTCCTGCGTCATCGCACTACCGGTCGCAGTCTTCGCCTGCGGACAATACCTCGACAGCTTCGTATATCGGATCGGGAACCATTGGTGGGTCTATGCGCTCGCCATCATCCTTGCCGTCCTTATTTCCCTTGCCGCCGTCTTCATTCAGATTTCCCGCGCCGCCCGCACGAACCCAGCCGAGGCGCTGAAGAAGGAGTGATGCCCGGTCGGAGCCGGGTATGACGGGAAAGGTCGGTACCGGGTATGACGGGCCGGAATGTCATCCTGAACGTTATCCCCGACCTGAACGTCATCCCCGACCTGATCGTCATCCCCGACCTGATCGGGGATCCCAACCAGTTCTAGTGAACACCAGCAGGTAAAAGTTCACTAGAACCACAGGAAAAGAAGAAAAGACAACAGAAATACATAGTTCTAGTGAAGAATAAAGTTATGAACTTCACTAGAACCCCCAAAAAAAGAAAAAGAAATGAAAAGTTACCTGAGATTCCTGAGCAGAAACAAACTGTACACCGCGATTGAGGTGGTGGGATTGAGCCTTGCATTGGCTTTCCTTATCGTTCTTGGATCGGTCCTGATCGACAAGAGCCAGGTCAATGACAATATAAAGGATAAGGATCGGATATATTCGCTTGTCACTACTGGCGGCGGTAGTATGATCGGACATTACGGTAAGGTGGGATCATTTCTGCCGCAGATTCCGCTTGTCGAGGAATGGTGCCGCTTTCACCCTGGACGACAGGTCAAGGTGAGTACGGAGAAGGGAGATAGCCTGATTGTATCCCCGATGGAGGTCACATCGAATTTCTTCGATTTCTTCGGAATCGGCTTGGTACATGGGGACGAGCAGCAGGCATTGAAAATAAACGGGAAAGAAGCACCGATGAAAGCGGCTGGTATGGAGTCATTTATGGCGTCCGGCCCGAGGGAAACGGCACCATTGGAACAGAAAGGCAATGTCGTTCTGTCAAAGCATCTTGCGGAAGCCTTCTTTCCTGATGAACATCCGATCGGCAAGAGCATAAGCCTCCACGCTGAATGGGACATTAGAGGTATATATACAATAACAGGAATTGCTGAGGAAACTGGTA
>SUYP01000010.1 GCA_015060395.1 Bacteroidales bacterium | reverse complement strand
GACATACCGGATCCTGAAGTCCTATGGCCATAATCACAGGGCACTGGATCCTGTCGGTGAAATTCTTGATATCGAAGTAGCTGAGCACCTTGTACATATCCTCATCCGACATACCGGCCTCCTTGGCTGCAGCCTTTATAGGATCGCCAGGCCAGCCTGCAAGAACGAAATAGTCCGGATAGTCGCAAAGGAAAGGAGCAGAGGGAGCGATAGCCTTAAGCCTGTCGTCAAGGGAAGCCGCTGCAAATGTCAATGCACCTCCCTGGCTCTCACCGTTCGCAAAGACGCGGTCAGTGTCGGTCTTGTCAAGAGAGCATACGAAATCTATGGCTCTTACCGCATCAGCAAATGCTCCGCGATAATAATATGTATTCTTGTCTGAAATTCCTCTTGCGCACCAGTCATCCTTTTCGCCAGGCTGTCTGTTGAAAGCCTGGTTACGGATACAGAGCATAAACTCTATCATCTGAGGATTTGAAGAAGGATCGGCATACCATACATCGCTGCCATAACCCATATATGAGATCATCGCAGGATATTTTCCTTCAGCAACGGGCATATAGAGAAGTCCGCTGATTGTCTCTCCTCCAAGAGATTTCATCTCCACACGGAAAGCCTCACGGACATCATTGGAATGCTCCTTGAGCGGAATGAGTTTGTATTCAGGGGCTACAGAAGCAAGTTCCTGAAGAGTATTCGACCAGAACTCCTCGAAATCAGGCTGCTTGTCCTGAGCTGAGATTATCTGTTCTGGGTCAAATCCAAGATTGGTGCGTGCAAGTTCGGTTCTGACACCATTCCTGACGATATAAAGGACTGCCTTATAGAATCCAGGCTCCAGACCCAGATCGAAAGCAAGTCCGTTCGGACCTTTCACAAGCTCTGCAGACTTTGAGAAAGTCTGGACAGCTTCTCCGAAATCAGTCGAAACTTCAAGTTCGAAGTCAGCCTCGACCTCTCTGGCTGCATTGAGAGACACCTCAATAGTATGAGGACCTTCACCCTCGAATATGCCGGCATTCTGCTCCAGAATGAAGCGTGCCTCAGGAAGAAGGGCCTTCGAAATGGCCTCTGTAGCTGTCTTTATTACCGCAATGGTCGATTCATCGCAAGCATATACTGAATTGAGTCCCTGCTGCTCCTGTGCCGGATCACCGCAATAATCGTCGCCCGGCTGCCAGTAGATATTGGTCTCGGACTGGCTTGCAAGACCGCCCCAGCCCCAGAAATTAAGACCAGCAAACAGGCCTCCAGCCTTCGCAGACTCCTCTATACGGCTGAAAACGTGCTTATAATATGCATCACGGGATGTCGTAGGAGTACCCTGGGCGAACTGGAAGTCATCGCGAGGGAAGCCAAACTCCTCAAGCACTACAGGCTTTCCGTATTTCTCGGCAATGGCCAGATGTTCGTTGATATACTCGTCTGTATTTGCAATGGCAATCGGAAGATTGGTCTTGAGTGTATTCTCGCGCACCCAGCTCCAGTTATATGGCCAGATATGGATGTTCATATAGTCGATGTCCGGGCAACTGTGTACCTTCTCCCAAAGAGGCAGACTGCCTTCGCAACCGTGACGGCCTTCACTTCCTGAAGAAACCAGATGGTTAGGGTCGAGAGACTTTATGAGAGCGGCTGTCGTCCACATAAAGTCAACGAATGCGGCCTGTCCGAGAGAGTCAGGCCTGAAGCAGCGCGGCTCGTTGCCGATCTGCCAGGAGAAGATGGCAGGGTCGTCCTTATATGGCTTGCCTGTTACCGTGTTGGTGCGGCTCACCACGTGTCTTACGTGATCATAGAAGAATTCCTTGGCCTTTTCATTGGTCACGAATTCAGACACGGAGTTGCAATAAGCTGTATATCCCACTTCTGCAGGAATCAGCGCCTTGCCGGCTCCGGCCCATTCAAGATACATTCCGTATCCGCCAGACCATTCCCAGGAATTGTTGATATAGAGAACTGCCTTCATATTCCTCTCCGCCATTTCGGCAAGAAGATAGTCGAGTCCCCAGAAGATGGTGTCATTATAGACGCCAGGTTCTTTCTGGAGCGTAGGGCTCACCCTGGTAGGAATGCCGTCAGGGCCGTCTCCGCCCACAAGAACTCGCAGATTGGTCATACCCAACGCCTTGAGGGTATCAAGCTCCGCCTCAAGACGGGCACGGTCACCGCCCACACCTTCGCTTCCGAGGATGGCGCCATACCAGAAATTGGTTCCGACAAAATGCGATGGATAGTTTTCACAAACGAACTGACCGTCCTCCACTCTTACGAAAGACGGTTTTTGAGCCTGGCAAGAGCACAGCAGAACAGCCGAAGCAATTGTCAGGATCGAAAGGATCCGGGTTGGTTTCATTATTAATCAGCGCTATTAATTATAATAACACAAAAGTACAACTATACCCGAAGTCAAACAAATATATATTTATCAAATAATGATATAAATTAAACAATCACCTTGTTCTTCTTGAACATCGCCCTGAAATCGCGAGGAGTATAGTTCCTCTTCGACTTGAAGGTACGGTTGAAATTGGAGAGGTTGTTGAAGCCGCATTCATAGCATATTTCGGATATGTTCTTTGTCGAATCCACCAGCATTCTTGCAGCATATCCCAGGCGTATGTCAACGATATAATCAGACAATGTACGGCCCGTCCTCTGGCGGAAGAAACGGCTGAACGCCACCGGACTCATTCCCACAAGCCCGGCAAGATCCGAAAGCTTGAGCGGCTTGGCATAATTATCATTGATATACTGCTTAACTTTCTGGACACGACGGCTTTCCGTGCTTCTCTCGGTATGCGCGAACGAGCTTGAAGCCAGGACTCTGGCCTCTTCGGAAATCGACAGTTCATAGAGGATATACAGGAATTTCAGGAACTGCACGAAACGCTCCTGCTCCTGAGCTATGGTATCCAGGGTCGAATATACCTTCATTATCGAAGAAAGGGAAAACGCCAGGCCGTGGTCAGCCCTGCGAAGCATCCTTCTGATGGAAGCGAACTGGTTTTTGGAAAGCAGGTCACCGCTGAATATATCAGAAGAAAACTGTATAGTGATCTCCCTTATATCCTTGGACTTGCAGTTTCCCTGTTCCCAGACGTGTTCCAGATTCTCTCCTCCGATGAGAACAAGCTCATACTCTCCGATTTCCTCGACACTGTCGCCTACAATCCTGCGCACCCCCTTTCCGTGCTCTATGAAATTGATTTCGAACTCCTTATGCTGATGTAAGGGGTATGTGAACTCCGTCTTGTGACGTTCCACTATATAGAAGCAGTCCTTCTCTGAAAGCCTCGTGATTTCCGTAAAAACCTTTGCCATAACCGCAAATATACAGATTTTTTAAATACTGATACTTTTTTAACATATTTTTCTATATTTTTTATATGCTTTTTTGAAGCGTTATGCAGAGTTAGGGATTTTCATTATATTTGTACAAACCCACGGAACAAATGGAAACACCTCAGAAAACTCCGGCAGAACTATTTGCCGCACAGGCACTTGCATCGCAGGTGAAAAAAGAATTGACAGAAAACATACTCCCGTATTGGATGGGGAAAATGATAAACCCGGACGGCGGGTTCTATGGACGGATCGACGGCTTGGAGAATCTTGACCCGGAATCTCCGGTTGGAAACATTATGACAGCTCGTATGCTGTGGACTTTTGCATCCGCATACAGACTGCTCGGAAACCAGGAGTATCTCGATATGGCAGTTCGCGCCAAAGATTTTATAATCAGCAACTTCTACGACCCTGAACTCGGCGGAACATATTGGTCGCTGTCTTCCGATGGAACTCCTCTGGACACCAAGAAGCAGATCTATGCCATTGCATTCACGATCTATGGACTGGCAGAGTTGAACCGTGCGACCGGAGACGGACAGGCCCTTGAATATGCCATAAAGCTTTTCAATTCTATCGAAGACCACAGCTTCGATGCTGAAAAAGACGGATATTTCGAGGCTTTCACCAGAGAGTGGGCCCCAATCGAAGATATGAGGCTCAGCGACAAAGATGCGAATGAAAGCAAGACGATGAACACTCATCTTCACGTGCTAGAAGCATATACCTGTCTGTACAGAGTATGGAAGAATGAATTGCTGGAAGAGCGTCTGCGTGGCCTTATCTCTATTTTTGAGGAGAAGATCCTCGGAACAGACGGCCATCTGAAGCTGTTCTTCGACGATGACTGGAACTGCAATTACGACATATTCTCATACGGACACGACATAGAAGCATCCTGGCTCATACACGAGGCGGCTCTCGTACTGGGAGATCCTGAAGTCCTGGAACGCATCGAGAAGATAGTACCTCATATTGCAGAAGCGGCATCCGAAGGATTTACTCCGGAAGGCGGAATGATATACGAAAGGGTAGGAGAAGAAATTGACAGAGACCGTCACTGGTGGGTACAGGCAGAATCTGTAGTAGGATATTTCAATCTCTGGGATCATTTCGGCAGCCAGAAAGACCTCGAAAACGCCCTTATGTGCTGGGACTTCATAAAGGCTTCCATCATAGATAAGGAAAACGGGGAATGGTTCTGGAGCCTCCGCGCGGACGGAAGCATCAACCGCGATGACGACAAGGCCGGATTCTGGAAATGCCCGTATCACAACGGCCGTATGTGTATGGAAATCATCGAGCGCACCCGATAGCACCCTGCCACATAAGCGACAAGCAATCAACCACTTACATCATACGCCTGCTGCAAAAGCACAGCAGGCATCCTACTTAAGAAACTAATAATCAAACCATTATGCGCCAGACTATTTCAATACTTCTTCTTCTGATTGCCAGCATCAGCATCAATGCGCAGGGTTATACAAACCCTGTAATAAAAGGCTTCAATCCCGATCCGAGCGTCTGCCGTGTAGGAGACGACTACTATCTGGTGACCAGCAGTTTCCAGTATTTCCCCGGAGTGCCTCTCTATCACAGCAAGGATCTGGTCAACTGGGAGCAGATAGGCCACGTGCTTACAAGAGAGTCGCAGCTCTATCTCAAGGGAGCCAATTCGGGAGGCGGAATATATGCCCCTACGATCCGTCATCACAACGGAAAGTTCTATATGATCACCACGAATGTATCGACAGTAGGGAATTTCATAGTCACCACTGAAGACATCCGCGGCGAGTGGTCCGATCCTATTCCGGTGAATGTGGGCGGAATCGACCCTTCCCTCTTCTGGGACGAGGACGGAAAGTGCTGGTACACAGGATCTGCGGACGGAGGCATTGTCCTCTGCGAAGTGAATCCGGACACCGGCGAAGTGCTTTCCACACCGAAAAGAGTATGGGACGGTACAGGCGGACGCTGGCCGGAAGCTCCTCATATATATAAGAAGGACGGCTGGTATTATCTTATGATAGCTGAAGGGGGAACTGAATTCGGACACAATGAGACCATAGCGAGAAGCCGCTACATCGAAGGTCCATACGATCCGGCGCCACATAATCCTATCCTGGCACATTATAAGGCCGCAACACAGACCAACCCTATCCAGGGAGTCGGACACGCCGATCTCGTGCAGGCTCACGACGGTTCCTGGTGGCTGGTGTGTCTGGGATTCCGCACACAGAGCGGAATGCACCATCTTCTCGGACGAGAGACTTTCCTTGCACCGGTACGTTGGGACAAAGGTGCCTGGCCTGTTGTCAACGGCACCGGAGACATAGCCCTGGATATGGATGTCAGCACCTTGCCTCAGAAGCCGTTCCCTATCCGTCCGGACAGATATGAATTCGACGAAGAGAAACTCGGAAACGAGTGGTCGTGGCTGAGAAATCCGGATATGTCGAAATATGTCCTTGAGAACGGCAGCCTGCGTCTATATGGAACAGGTACCGACCTCGATCTCTTGTCGGAATCGCCGACCTTTGTCGGACTGCGCCAGCAGGACATCAGTTTCACGGCAGAGACCTGCGTAAAGCTTGAAAAGGCACGTAACGACGACAAGGCAGGTGTGACAGTATTTATGGATTCCGGCGCACACTACGATATTTACCTCACGAAAAAGGGAGCAAAATGGTATGTGGGCATCCGTTATGCGATGGGAGTGCTGAAGCACGTAGAGGAAGAACTTGCAGGAGGAAGCAAAGTATATTTCCGCATCACCGGCGATCCTGATTTCTACAGATTCTGGTATTCGGAAGACGGCAAGGAATACAAGCAGCTGGGAGCAAACCACACACGTTATCTCAGCTCGGAGACAATAGGAGGATTCACCGGGATTATGCTGGGCCTCTGGGCTCAATCGCAATCTGAAAAAGGATGGGCTGAGTTTGAATATTTCGAATATAAACAGATGTAATAAGAAACTATCGATGTTTTCTTGGAAAAAGTCAAATAGTTTCTAAATCCATTTTCATCACTCCTGATGCTGGCTTGCCCTCCGTCAGGAGTTTTTTCATAATGTCCATATAAGGAGTGACGTGGGCAAAGTACATTGCATACCCTTCACATAAAGAATTCAATCCGGGCTCACCTGACTCCGTGATACCGAAACGATGTTTAGGACAGCCACCGTAACATAGAGATAACCATTTGCAGGACAGACACTTATCAGGGAGATTATTCCGTTTGTCTATTCCGAATCTTATCTGCTTTTCCGAGTTCATCAAGGTCCGAAGGTCCGTTTCAGCCAGACTTCCTGTCCTGTATTCCTCATAAACGAAATGGTCGCAGGGATAAAGGTCACCATTATGTTCGATGACGGAATTGCCTCCGCAGGTAGGTGCGAAAGCACATATCCCGGGCTGGACTCCACATCTGCACGCCAGGGTAGCATCAAAATAATTGACGAAAAACTTTCCTACATCATTTTTCACCCAGCAGTCGAAGACATCACAGAGGAATTTTCCGAAACCGAGAGGGCTGACCGACCAGGGAGCAAGTATGGCCCCCGGCACATCCGGACTGACGATACGTCCATCCTTTATATGCTCCACAACAGGCATAAACTGAATGAAACGCGTCCCTGCAGATTTCAGGAAATCATATATCTCAGGTCCTCGTCCCTCACTCTGATGGTTGACCGTAGCCATCACATTGTATTGAACTCCAGCACGATAGAGTTCCATAACACCCTTGATTACACGGCCGAAAACCGAAGCTCCGCCTTTGCCTCCACGATATCTGTCGTGGACATTCTGAGGGCCATCCAGGGAAACTCCCACCAGGAATCTGTTTGCACCGAGGAAATCTGCCCATTCCTTCGTAATCAGAGTTGCATTGGTCTGAAGGGTATTTGTTATCTTCTTCCCGCCGGAATACTTCTTCTGGAATTCCACAGCCTTCTTATAGAAATCCAGACCAGCAAGCAGGGGTTCTCCACCGTGCCAGTTGAAATACACTTCCGGTACATCATTGGCACTGATATACTCCTTTACATAATGTTCCAGCATATCGAGAGTCATCCGGGGCTCCCGTCCGCCATAGATTTCGGACTTATCAAGATAATAGCAGTAATGACACTTCAGATTGCAAAGCGAGCCCACAGGCTTTATCATTATATTGAAAGCCTGCGGGCCCGTTATCTTTACGGCATCCTGAAAGGTGAGCGTATCCTTCAGAGCTGCCATCAGAAAGGATTCTGAGGAGGGGCGAAATCGTAGAAAGTACCGTAATCGCTTCTGCGCGGCTGTCCAGGCATATCAGGATAGAAATCGACCTCGTCCACGCGGGCCTTGAGATCAGCGACCGCAGCCTTAAGTTCCTCTGAAGCATCGGCATACATTACAGGATTCTTGAATTCTGGATCCTTCTTATATTCATATATCCTTCCGTCCCAGAAATATGCATAATCATCATTCATCGCATAACGCGAAGCGTATGGAGCCGGAGTGGTGGGCCAGAGAGGGTTGAAATGCACGAGGCACAGATCCTTCTCAAGCGGTTCCTCACCGTTGATCTCCGGGAAAAGGCTGATTCCGTCGATATCCCATTCCTCAGGTATGTCTATTCCGCATATATCGGCGATGGTCGGGAATATGTCGGTAAGGTCAGCGATCCTGTCGCTTGTCTTTCCTCCGATCTTATCTCCCCAGGCGATGACAAGAGGCACGTGAGTTCCTCTGTAGGTCGGTGATCCCTTTCCTCCTCTGACGCGGCTGCCATCCTTCTGTTTCGAGACGATGCGGGTGGATGTACCGTTGTCTGCTGAGAAAATGAAGATCGTGTTGTCCCATACCCCCTTCTCCTTCAGATGGGCAACCATATTTCCGACCTGCTTGTCCATATATCTGACCATATCACGGAAATATGATGTATCCTGCCCGGCGGTGAAACGGCTCTCATAGTCCCAGTCCCAATCGTGGGAATCCGGAGTAGTCACGTGAGGGGTGTGGACCAGAGGCTCTGTAAAATAGAGCATAAAAGGCTGACCTTCAGCTACTTTACGATCTATATAATCGAAAGCATAATCCTCCATTGCATCCGGACCATACGGACAATATTCGTATGTCTTGCCGTTATTGTCATAGTAGCTGTTGGCAAATCGGTCGGTCTTATGCACGTCGCGGCACTCTTTGTATAGCTCTACCTGCGCAAGGAAAGACTCGTCAAATCCGAGCTTCGGAACCATCTCACGCGAACGTCCCATCTGCCACTTTCCTACTATCGCAGTAGAATATCCTGCATCCTGAGCAAGATGTGCAAATGTCCTTTCGTCATCGTTCATATATCCGAAGCAGACATAGTTACGGTCGTTGTACAGACCTGTCATAACCTGCACACGGCTCGGACTGCTCAGCGGAAGGGCATTCATATTCGAATACATAATGCCTTGCTGAGCCAATGCATCCACATTCGGTGTTTCATATTCGGCACCACCATAACACCCGAAACATTCCGTTCCGATGTCGTCAGCGAAGAAGAACACGATATTAGGTTTCTGATCCTGTGCCGGAGTACAGGCCGCGGCTGCTGCCAGCATCGAACCCAGACCGAAGTATTTATTGATATTGTTCATAGATGAATCACTGAGCAACGATATAGTCCATAACCTTCACAAGGTCTTCAGGCTCATCCCATTTGATTCTTTCCGCCTTCAGGAAAGCCTTGAAAGCCTTTTTGTCCACTCCTTCCAGATCTGCGACGCTCTTCTTGTCAGCAGGTATAAGTTCCTGTCTCATAACAAGATAAAGATCCTGACGGACAGGAAGGATTTCTGCATCATCCTTCATAGCCAGCAGATCGGCATACACGTCTGTAAGAAGATATCCGTTGTAGGAATTGACAACATTCTGATTGTGCAGATAAGTCTTGGTGGTGGTGCTGTTCAGTGCAGTGGTGCCATAAGCCCCGTCATCTCTGACAACGGCCGAATAATTGGCTCTGGTTTCCTGAACGACATAACCGCTTTCAGACTCTGCCATAACCTTCAGCATCTTGCCGCCCACATTACGGAAGACATCCTCACCGATGATGAGGCTCACCACATCCAAAGTAGCTGATTCTTTGATTATACCATTCTCGACATAATGCAATGCGCCAAGGTCAAGATGGATGTTGAACTGCGCCTTGTTGCGTTTGTTACGGGCACGCACCAGTTCTCCTTCCATAAATTCAGGATACAGATACGGCCAGTTGGCTGTGGGTGAGTCTTTCTGCGCAAACACATCCACAGCCATCAATATGCCTATAAACAAGAATAGTATCTTCTTCATTATTCCTTTGTTTCTGCCTTAGATTCGAGAAAAAGTTCATCCATCTGCTCCTGGTCGATGTATGATGGAGAGTCGATCATCACGTCGCGGCCCTGGTTGTTCTTAGGGAATGCGATATAGTCACGGATTGTCTCCTGTCCGCCGAAGAGCGAGCATACGCGGTCGAAGCCGAATGCGAGACCGCCGTGAGGAGGAGCACCGAACTTGAAAGCATTGATGATGAAGCCGAACTTGTACTCCGCGTCCTCCTTGCTGATGCCGAGAACCTCGAACATACGCTGCTGCATCTCAGCCTCGTGGATACGGATCGATCCGCCACCGAGTTCTGTACCGTTGAGGACGAAGTCGTATGCATTCGCACATACCTTCTCGAGGTCTTCCTTCTTGTCGCTGTAGAACAGTTCGAGGTGCTCAGGCTTAGGAGCTGTGAACGGATGGTGCATTGCATAGAAGCGCTGGGTCTCATCGTCCCACTCCACAAGAGGGAAGTCAACCACCCAGAGAGGTGCGAAATTGAACGGATCGCGCAAGCCGAGGCGGTTACCCATCTCGATACGGAGCACGCCGAGCATATTCTGGGTCTTTCTCTTTGCGCCACAGAGCACGAGCATCATATCTCCCTTCTTCGCGCCGAGGCGGTCTGCAACTGCCTGAAGCTGCTCAGGAGTATAGAACTTGTCGATCGAAGACTTGATGCTTCCGTCCTCGTTGAGCTTGATGTAAACGAGTCCCTTGGCACCCACCTGAGGCCTCTTCACCCACTCTGTGAGTTCGTCGATCTGCTTTCTTGTATATGCTGCGGCACCCTCGACGTTGATTGCACCGATATAGTCCACACCGTCGAACACAGAGAAGCCATAGCCCTTCACGAGGTCCGTGATCTCATTTATCTTCATATCGAAACGGATGTCCGGCTTGTCTGATCCGTAGAAATCCATAGCGTCATACCAGCTCATACGAGGAATACGCTCTGCAATCTCCACGTTGAGTACATTCTTGAAGAGGGTCCTCATCATTCCCTCGAATGTATTGAGCACATCCTCCTGCTCCACAAATGACATCTCGCAGTCGATCTGTGTGAACTCCGGCTGACGGTCGGCACGAAGGTCCTCGTCACGGAAGCAGCGTACGATCTGGAAATAACGGTCATATCCGGCTACCATAAGGAGCTGCTTGAATGTCTGAGGTGACTGTGGAAGGGCATAGAACTGGCCTGGGTTCATTCTTGAAGGAACCACGAAGTCGCGCGCTCCTTCCGGAGTCGATTTGATCAGATATGGAGTCTCGATCTCGAGGAAGTTCTGCGCGTCAAGATAGTTGCGCACCTCGTGAGCGATCTGGTGACGGATCTTGAGGGCTCTCTGAAGAGGACCTCTACGAAGGTCGAGATAACGGTATTTTGCACGGAGCTCCTCACCGCCGTCGCTTTCCTCTTCTATAGTGAAAGGAGGAGTATTCGCCTTATTGAGCACTTTGATCTCGCTGAGGCTGATCTCGATGTCGCCGGTAGGCATCTTAGGGTTCTTGCTCTGACGCTCGATCACCTCACCGGTCACCTGAAGCACCCACTCGCGGCCCAGGCTTGAAGCTGTATCCTGAAGTTCCTGAGCAGCGTGCGCATCCACTACAAGCTGAGTGATGCCATAACGGTCTCTGAGATCAATGAATGTCATACCGCCAAGCTTCCTTGACTTCTGCACCCAACCTGCCAGCGTCACTGTCTGGCCTGCGTTTTCAATGCGGAGTTCTCCGCAGGTATGTGTTCTGTACATATAGTGTTGTTTTTATATTTTTCGACTCGATTAAAATCTGACAAAAATAATCATTTTAAATGATATACAGAACCTCTTATCTCATAATTAATCAACGGTGAAAATTATGATCCCGATTCATTCTGGCACGGAAAAACCTGTCAGACAACATATTGTGCGATATGCCTGCTGTCTTCTGACAGCAGGCATATCGCACAACCAGCTGAATATCACCAGATTGCGTTACCAGGTCGTATCAGTGACCGGGATATACATCAGACGGGTGTTCTTGTAAGAGAAACCTTTCGTGTCTATCGCCCACATAGCTCCGGAATTGACGTTCAGGAGGATGATCTGGTCGGAGCCGTCACCATATCTGATCAGCTGATAGTTGACGGCATCCTTGTCATAGACAAAGTCATCCGGTACATTGTCCCTGAGAATGTTCCATCTTATCGGTTCACTCCTGTGATAGGTTATCAGGGTCACCTGACCGGTGTATTTGTCAAGGAAGTATTTGCCAAGATTCTCCACTCTGGGACCTTCCAGTGATGTTTCCGATTTCGCTCCGAATATACGTTTCAGTTCATATTCCAATGATGGTGAGGACTTTTCCGCAGGTTTGTCAACCGGCTTCTCCTTCGGTTCTTCCTTCTTTTCCTTCTCATCGCCGCCGCTGATCTTCACACTGACGGTCTGTGCATATATTCCGGATGCATTCCACACCATAGCGACAGACAGCAAAGCTGCCGTCATCAAAGATTTCATATACCTCATAGCTGTTCGTTTTATTGATTAGACGTTTCAGGTTTGCAATAATACTATAATAAATGCAAAAAGCATTCCTCCGGAAAGGCATTTTCCCATATCTTTGCACCTCGTTAAAAAATGCAATATGTGGCTGATACTTGCTTTCGTCTCCGCGACGTTTCTCGGATTCTATGATACCTCGAAGAAGGCTTCACTGAAGGACAATGCCGTCCTGCCGGTGCTCCTTCTCAACACCATATTCTCAACCATCATATTTTCCCCATTCCTCCTGGACTATCTCGGAAACTTCGGATGGTTCTCGCATATCAGCTGGCTTGACCCTTCCACGGTTTTCACTGACACACAGGCACTTACGCAAAACGCCTGCTGTACAGATGCAGCAGGCATATCACAGAAAGGGGTGATTATCAGCAGCTTATCTGACAGCCATTCGATGTTACGGGCGCATCTGATGGTCATCCTGAAGGCCTTCATCGTGCTTTCTTCCTGGATCTGCGGATATTTCGGACTGAAGCACCTGCCTCTGACAATCGTGGGACCTATCAATGCGACAAGGCCCGTGATTGTCCTGCTGGGAGCAGTGTTCCTTTTCGGGGAAAGACTGAATCTTTGCCAGTGGACCGGCGTGATTCTTTCCCTGATGTCCATATTCCTGATGAGCAAGGCCGGAAAGAAGGAAGATATCGACTTCAGAAGCAACAGATGGATATGGTGCGTCGCAGGAGCGACCCTGCTGGGTGCCGTAAGCGGATTATATGACAAATTCATAATGAGGTCGCTGAGCCCTATGTTCGTACAGAGCTGGTTCAATTTCTACCAGATGATCATTATGACCGTAATCTGTGCCTTCCTGTGGTATCCGAAACGCCATCAGACCACTCCTTTCCGATGGACCTGGGCCATTCCGCTCATATCGATCTTCATCTGCACCGCGGATTTCGCATATTTCACTTCCCTCAGCGACCCTGGCTCTATGATTTCCGTCGTTTCCCTGGTACGCCGAAGTTCGGTGATAATATCATTCATCTGCGGAGTCCTGATCTTCAAGGAAAGGAACATCAAGGCCAAGATTCTCGATCTGGGACTTATTCTGCTGGGAATGGCATTCATCTGGATGGGCTCCAGATAGGCAGGAGAATGTTATGGTTTATTAAGCCTAAAAAGTTATATTTGCAATCATTAATCAACCGATGATATGAAAAGAGCCGTTTTCATCTGCATTTTATTCATCACTGGCATTATTGCTGTCGCAGGACAAGAAAAATATGAATATCAGACTTTCACTGCCGAGGATGGAACTTCTTTGAATTACCGTATGCTCAGGCCTTTGGAAACTGCAAAAGGAAAGAAATTTCCGCTTGTGATATTCCTGCACGGTCTTGGAGAAAGAGGTACGGACAATGAGGCACATCTTTTCCACGGCAGCCAGATGTTCCTCAATCCTGTGACCAGAGAGGAGCACCCTGCATACGTATTGTTCCCTCAATGTCCCAAAACAGCATTCTGGGCTCTCGATAAGGTACCGTCATCATACAAAGACATTAAGGCTGAAGAGGTTATGCCAGCACCTTTCAAGGCAGTAAAGGAGCTTATAGACGAATATCTCACACATCCTGACATAGACAGGTCGAGAGTATATATTTTGGGATTGTCAATGGGTGGAGTGGCCACATACGATATGGTGGCACGGTTCCCTGAGATTTTTGCCGCCGCCATTCCTATATGCGGTGCAGTCGATCCGTCACGCCTTAAAGGAGTTGAAGGTGTGAGCTTCCGCATATTCCACGGAGATGCAGACACTACGGTTCCGGTGGAATGTTCACGAAGGGCATACAGAGCATTGAAGAAATCCGGATGCAAGGTGGAATATTTCGAATTTCCGGGATGCGGGCACGCAAGCTGGAATCCGGCATTCACCCGCGAGGACTTCATAGACTGGCTTTTCAAACAGAAGAAATCGAGAAAATATCTGAAATAAAATATGGAAGTTAGAGCAAAGAAGGCCCTTGGCCAGCACTTTTTGACAGATCTGTCCATCGCACAGAGGATTGCGGAAGCACTGATCGTACCTTGCCCGGGCATCGACACCGTCAATGATGCAGAGAACCCGATGCCGGCCCTCGAAGTCGGCCCCGGAATGGGAGTGCTGACTCAATATGTGCTCCAGAGGCCGGAAGTGGATCTGCGTATGGTAGAGATTGATACTGAATCAGTTGACTACCTTCTTGTGCATTTCCCTCAGGTGAACGGCAAGCTTATCGAAGCCGACTTCCTCAAGCTCAAGCTGGAGTCTTTCTTCCCGGGAAAGTTCTGCGTCATAGGCAATTTCCCGTATAACATATCGTCTCAGATCTTCTTCAAAATTCTGGATTACAAGGAAAGTGTGCCTCAGGTGGTGTGTATGATCCAGAAAGAAGTAGCCGAGCGTATTGCCGAAAAACCCGGCACAAAGACATACGGCATCCTTTCGGTGCTCCTTCAGGCCTGGTATGACATCGAATATCTGTTCACAGTAGGAGAAGGTGCATTCAACCCTCCGCCAAAGGTGAAATCGGCGGTCATCAGGCTTATACGCAACTCACGGACATCCCTCGGCTGCGACGAGGCTCTCTTCAAGACCGTCGTCAAGACCGGTTTCAACCAGCGCCGCAAGACCCTGCGCAACTCCCTCAAGCCGCTTATCCGCGCCAAGGCGGACAGATGCGGATGGTCGGAGGAACAGCTTGCAGAGTTCGTGGCCGATCCTGTATTCGAACTCCGTCCGGAGCGTCTCAGCGTCGAGGATTTCATTTCTCTGACCCTGAAACTGGCATAGAAAATGCTTTTTTCCGAAGTATGAAAAAGATTTTGATGATTATGGCAGTGCTGATTATGCTCTGCCCGGATATATATGCCTCAGCAAAGAAGGCTGAAGAAAGTCCTGCAGTACAGGTGCTTACCTCCAACAAGAATGCTAGAAAGTTGGAAGGGGGAATGCTGAAACTGGCAAGGCCGGCCCTCAAGAAGACTCCGATGGCTGTCGTTATGGATGACATCGATATGATGGTGATGTATTCCATCAGCCAGAAAGCCGACGAAGAAGAGAAGCAGTTTGCAGCACAGGCTATAAACGTATTGGAAAGCTACAACAAAGTCAGTGAAATCGACGATCCGGACTACCGGATGTGCATCTACATAGATAACCCTGTCGGTGAAAACTTCTCGGAAATAATATTATACATCAGCAGACCGGATCCCTCAATAATGGTATTCGTCGGAAACTTCACCATCGGATCGTTGAAAAAGGTCGGTGAAATCTCAGACCAGAGAAGGATGGAGAGAAGACGGGCTAAACGTTGAAAAGCCCGGTACGAGACAACGAAAAAGCCAGTATCCCGAGGCTGAATGCACCCAGAAACATATATCTCCAGGTAATTACGAACTGAATCACCGGCGATGAATAAGGCATCTGAGGATTCACGAGAAAATAAAGGGCAGCAAACATAATTATCGAGAGTGCTGCATTCAGAAGCAGAGCCATCAAAGCCTGACGGCGGCAACGTTTCCTCAGCATCTCACGGATAAGGCTCAATATGCGCATATTCTCCTGTATCCTTTCCTCATCAGTCCCTCTGAGTGAGGCTGGAACAGGCAGAAGGTCGATCTGACGCACCAGATCCGCAATGAATGCATCATCCTCCGGCACCTGTATCTTATTGTCCTGCAAGAACTTCCTTATATCTTTATCGGTTTTCATATCTTCCATTTAATAACTGATTTTTGTCATTTCGTGCGAAACAGAGTGCAGTCGGAAATCCCTATCCCAACCCCTCCAGAAATTGCCTCAGATGCACCCGCGCCCGTGACAGATGCGACCTCACCGTCCCCGAAGGCATCCCGGTTATCACCTCTATCTCCTTGACGGACTTATCCTCCATATAGAAAAGCAGCACCACCGCCTGCTCCGGTCTTGAAAGGCTCCCGATAGCCAGATACAGCTGCTGCTGTTCATACTTAGTGTCTGCTGAATGACTCTCATCTTCAACATCGGCAACCTCCTTCCGTACATTGCGATCCGAATCATCCATTGAAATCCAGTCATCTTTCCCTCCGGCCTTCTTCAAGTGGTCATACCAGCAGTTGTAAGCGATCCGGAACAGCCAGGTCGAGAAACGGGAACGACCCTGGAAGCGTTCGAAAGAGAGATAAGCCTTCAGCAATGCCTCCTGCGCTATATCATCCGCAAGAAACCCGTCGCCTGCACACAGACCGCGCAGGAACCTTCTCAAAGACTCCTGCTCGGCTGCTATCAACTCTATGAACTGCTCCTTAGTCATCTACTAAACCAACTATTTCAGATACTAAGCACTTCTAGTCGTAGCTAGTTCTGAAGCTTTTTCTCCTCCGCCTCGATCTCCGGTGCCAGATATTTCCTGCCGACAAAAAATGCCAATATATACGCTGCTCCGACTGCAATCAGTACACCACCTATGATATAAAGCATCTCAATTCCGGCAACTCCTTCAAAGGCATCCAGTTGAGTACAGATCAGCACAGCCAATCCGATTATGGCACATATTACTCCAGTCGTAAGCTTCCTGACCAGCTTCATCTTAGTGTTACGGCCACCCTCCGTCTCACTTACCAGAAGCGCAGGATCTATATCCACACCATTCTCGATGGCCTTCACCAGTACCGCCATCTTCTGCTCATTCTTCTTGAGTCTTGCACGGGTCACCAGCCATACGACCATCACAGGAAGCACTACCATCACAAAGATAGGAAGAAGAGTGTTAAACAATTCAATAACTCCATTCATAATACCGATTATTTTAGATTTGACATTAATTCCACGCCGCCCGACGACATTTCCCGGACAGTTTCAGATATTAGACTGCATAATGCCGGAAAATGTTGCAAACATTTACCTGACCAGGCGACAAAAGCACAGAAATATCCGTTTTTGTTCTTGGATAACTGCTTTTGAGTAGCACAAACACTATACAAGGCGTTTTTTATCCGAGTAACAGTATCTAAAGCAGCATCGTCGGCGGTAGCTCCAGTCTGGAAAAGGCAAAAAGTTTCTTGCCAAGATCCTTAAGGGAAGCACCTATGTGATAAATATCATCATCCACAATCAGGAAGCGGTCGTGGATATCTGGCGTCATAGAAGACTCCCTCAACAGGAGGAAGCGATGTACGGACGAAGAAATCGATCTTTTTCTCGTATTCATCAAGGCGATGTTCATATTCTATGAACCTGTTCTCAAGAGCGAGAAGACAATGATTCATAGCATAACCTTTAAGTAGATATTCTTTTAATACAGAACTTGCCCAACGACGAAATAATACAGCATTTTTACAATTTACCCTATATCCTACTGATAAAATGACATCAAGATTGTACATCTTTACCGAATACTTTTGCCGATTATCATTGCCCATATATTCCAAAATGGAATATGTGCCGTTTTATTCCAATTCACCACTGGCATAAATGTTACGGATATATTTGGAAATAGCAGGCTGCATTACCCCAAACAATTGTGCAATCTGCTCTTGCGTCAGCCACACACTTTCACTCTCAACTCTCACCTCCAGCCTCGTGATTTCGTCCGGCTGATACACTACAATCTCACCGGTAATATCTTTATCTTTCATATAAATAAAATGATGACTACCCTTCTCAAAGGTCAGTCATCATTTTATACCAATCAAGATGCGAACAGAGATTTTTAACTTTTCTTATGAGCATACTCGTCCTTAAACTGGTCCTATATGTTTAACTTTTTCCATAGAATTGATGGTTTTCGACACCAAGTCACTATCTTTGACATATTATGTACGTCCTCGAAAAAAGAAATAAGTTAAGAAATGTTCAATAAAGCCGACAATTCGAGCGAAGCGATGGCAAGTCCCCTCTCCGAGAGAGGGGATTCAGGGGAGAGGTAACGTTGACATATTTTCATATTATGCACGTCCTCGAAAAAAGAAATAAGTTAAGAAATGTTCAATAAAGCTGACAATTTGAGCGAAGCGATGGCAAGTCCCATCTCCGAGAGAGGGGATTTAGGGGAGAGGTAACGTTGACATATTTTCATATTATGCACGTCCTCGAAAAAAGAAATAAGTTAAGAAATGTTCAATAAAGTTATAAGGTAGAAAATATGAAGGTACTATTAGTAAACGGCAGCCCCCACAAGGAGGGATGCACATACACAGCCCTCACAGAGGTGGAGAAGGAGCTTAATGCAGCTGGTGTGGAAACTGAAATGATCTGGCTGGGAGTCAAGCCCATATCAGGATGTCTCGGATGCGGAGCCTGCTGCAAGAGGGGTCCGAACGGAGAGCCGGCATCGCTGCGCTGCTTTATGAATGATCCTGTGAACGAGTTCCTGGACAAGGCGGAAAAGGCCGATGGCTTCGTTTTCGGAAGTCCCGTGCATTACGCTGCTCTTTCAGGAGCGCTCACATCATTTATGGACCGTGCGTTCTACGGCAAGGGTAAGATCTTCCGCTACAAGCCGGCTGCAGGCATCGTAAGCGCACGCCGAGGCGGCACCACAGCGGCCTTTGACCAGATAAACAAATACTTCACCATTTCATCAATGCCTGTAGTATCCTCAAAATATTGGAATATGGTACACGGCAGCACCCCAGACCAGGTGCGTCAGGACGAGGAGGGAATGCAGGTAATGCGCGAACTCGGACGCAATATGGCCTGGCTCCTGAAATGTATCGAAGCCGGACGCGCCGCCGGCATCCCTGACCCAGTCAAGGAAAAGCCGGTGATGACCAATTTCATCAGATAGACGTCATCACCAGTGTAATATACAACTGATTAATTTTCAGCACATTAAGGCATTCAGGGTCGGTGAAAATACCGACCCTGAATACCTTAACTAATTGACGTATAACAAATTACGCAAATCATTAAAATCCAAGCCAGGATATTAATGAATGCCAAGTCTAACGAATGAGTCTGATGGTGATGGTCCTTTCATAGCCCTGAGGATATACCCTGTATGCATCGAAGATGCCTCGTGCGGTACAGCCGACACCTGATGTGGCATAGTCGAGATTGAAGGTTATATCCTCCGTTTTCTGAAGCTGGTACTGATAGACTGACTTTGTGAGGTTGTCTGTCGTGTATGGATATGCATTGAAATTGAACAGATGATCGACTGACAGTTCCACACCCTTTCCGTCGGAGTCAGTCATCCTCACCCATCTGTTGTCTGTCCTCAGACCGTAATCCTGCGGTATGAGGTATGGTTCGTACATATCCTCGACAGTGGATGTCCAGATACCAAGACGATATCCGCTCTTGCGGTCAGGATAGTTTGCCTGAGGGCCTCTTCCGTACCACTGAACATTGCTCAGAGATCCATCCAAGCCGAATGTGACTCCTATGCGAGGCAGATAAGGAGGCATAGTGCCCTGAGGCTTGACCGTGTGACGGATCTTTACCGTACCATCTCCGTAAACGATATAGCTCCAAATACTTTCAAAGCCGTCAAAGGACATTCCGCTTATATATTGATCCAGCTGCCTTGTCTCTCCCCGACCTCCTCCAAGAAGGATAAGTTCGCGTACATCCACAGCCGCTCCTCCTTCAAAAGCGCGGGCTGAAACCGATGCCACCGCCTGGCCGAGATTGTCAAGTCCGGCTGAATAATAGTGTGCGGCAAGGGTGTTTGAGTGGCCTATGCTTCCGTATCCGGATGATCTCGACGCACCGGCACTATATGCATTCCAGCCGTCAAGCTCATTGGCCAGCGGAGCCCTCCATACATTGAGTCTGAGCGGAGAAGAAAGTACCTCCTTACCATCTGAAAGAATCGATACAAGTTCGCCGGTGGAAGAGTCGAAGGAATAAGAGAATCCATTGCCGGAAAGCCTGATCCTGCCGTCAGTTTCTTCTACAGTGACATCCGAAAAAGCACGACCGGCCTTTTCTGCAGGCAGATTCCAGTTCTTAAGCTCGAACTGTTCCCAAGATACTTCATATCCGGCTTCTGCCCAGATTTCATCCTCCCTGAGCATAGAACTGATGTCAAGTCTGTACTCCTTGCCGGGGACAATTGACGGCTTCAGATATGGAATCTTCACGATCGAGCGGGTCAAAGGATCCACATCAAGAGGAAGCTCTCCAGAAGCCACCACATCATTGTCCGCAGTGACAGCCCAGACTGTCCTGTAGTAATCAGCATTGATGAAATGGTTCCTGTTCCAGACCTCCACAATACCGTTTTCGGGATCGAGAAGGCTGAAAGAAAGAGGCTGTACACTCTTCTTCATCTGCCACATCTCCGGCTGCGGTGTCCTGTCCGGCCATATACTTCCGTATGTTCTTGCACCTACGCCGTATGACCAGAATGTACCCTCATAGCTCTCGGACTCAAAATCAAGCCAGAGTACAGACTCCTCGGCATTGAAACCATCCGACGGCTTCACGGCCTTATCGAAGATTCCCACATTGTCTATGACCGCATCGCAGATATATTCATTGGTCTCCTGTCCGCATCTCTGCTCATCCCTTCCGATGCAGAGGGAAAGCGGCAGATTGCGGATATTTCCGCTCGCAGGTCTTTCTCCGACAGGTTTTCCGTCAATATAAACCATCATCCTGGAGCCGTCATATACGGCTGTCACATTATGCCATACATCCTGCCAGTCAGAAGGAAGATCCACCGTCAGCACTTCCCGGCGTCCTGTATCAATATAAAAGTCCAGTTTATCCATTCCGTTCTGCCTCAAGCCATATTGATTGCTTCCCTTGGTAATCATATATCCTCCGCTGGCATTGAAACGACGGGGATAAACATCAAGGGTCAGGGTCAGCTTGTCCCCGTCAATCTCCACATTATCAGAAGGATAGACCTGTACCCATTGGTCAAGTTTATTCAGATCAATAGCCTTTCCCGTCAGACCGGACACCAGCTTCGCCCTGCCCATAATATGAGCCGGAGTAGCATACGGTGAAGAATCCTTCAAAGCACGCACTGGCTGGTCTATGCCCACACTGACAAAGTCCCACAAAGCACCACCCATAAGGCTCGGATGGTCATATATCTCGTTCCAGAAGTCGTCCAGGCCGCCGCAGCCGTTTCCTGCCACGGAAAGATACTCGTCCATAAACGACGGACGCCTGTCCTGAGGATTGAATCCGTAACGCAGTTCGTGCTCGACAGGTGTCGGATAACGAGGCCCGACAATCTCTTCTGCCGGATGTACCGCAGCATTTCCTCCATACATCCAGAACCGTGTAGGATCATATTTCTTTCCTTCGGCTATGACTTCATTTATATTGAAACTCTCTCCGCTCTCGTTTCCGGCACTCCAGAACAGCACGGATATATGATTCCTGTCACGGAGCACCATCCTTCTCACCCTTTCACGATACATTTCCGTAAATTCCGGCATTGAGCATACATATTCTGTCGCGTGTGCTTCATCCCCGGTCTCATCTATGATATAAAGTCCATATTCGTCTGCAAGCTCCAGATAGCGGTTCACAGGAGGATAGTGGGAAGTCCTGACAGCATTGAAGCCGAACTGCTTGAGAATCTCCATATCCTTGCGGATCACCTCTTCGGTTATATAATGTCCCGTCACGGGATGCTGCATATGGGAGCATTGTGCATTGACTTTCAACGGCACCCCATTGAGGTAGAAGACTCCGTCGATGATTTCGGTCTTCTTGAAACCGATGCGCTTTGTCACCTTGTCTATAACATTTCCCGAATCATCCGAAAGGGTGAGGGTCATATCATAAAGTGCCGGTGTCTCCGATGTCCATTTTTCCGGAGATCCTACAATGGTGCTGAGCTTCACGGAATATCTGTCGTCAGACCCGAGCTTGAAAGGATCTGCTGCCATCACAGCCACCTCCCGACCATTCCGGCTGATCTGAGCACTAACCCTATAATCCTTATTTTCAGGATTATAGCCCCGTACATCCACGGTTATATCCAGTTCTGAATCCATATATCCCTTATCGAAATCAGTGATGACCTGCCAGTCGAAGATACGGGCCTGAGGGGTGGCAAATACCCACACGTCATCAAATATTCCGGCAAGTCTCCAATAGTCCTGACCTTCCAGATAATAGCCGTCGCTATATTTCAACACAAGTACGGCAAGAGTGTTCTTCCCCGGTTTCACATATCTGGTGATATCATACTCGGCCGGCTCCTGTGCACCTTCATTATATCCCACCTGCTGTCCGTTCACCCATACGAATGATGCCGAGGCCACCTTTTCCATACGGAGGAATATCCTGTCCCCCTTCCAGGATGCAGGAATGGTGAAGCTTGTCCTGTAAGCACCTGTAGGATTGATTTCAGGAACAGATGGCACCTCAACGGCAAAAGGATCCCTGCTGACGCCTCCGGAGAGCTGGTACTGCGCCCATCTTCTCTCATTTTCGTCAGCAGGCAATCTTCCGTCGATCACCTTACGCAGAGAGTCCAGCATCTCTGACGGCATACTGTTCGGGAAAGGAGTGGTCACATTTCTGAAAAGCGGCTCACCATAGCCTTGCATCTCCCAGTTCGACGGTACCGGGATATAGTCCCATTTCCTGTCATTGAATCCGCTCCTGAAGAAGTCAGCAGGGATTTGGTCCGGAGATTCTGCATATCTGAACTTCCACTCTCCATTGAGTGAAATACTCTTGTCCGGAATATGATAGGAACGTCCATCCTCCTGATTGAGTTCGAACATCTCAAGATTCTCCACATAATAGGAAAGATCTTCCATAAACGGTCTGTCCTGCGCTGAAACAGCAACGGCGCACAGCAGCAGAACCAAGGCAGTCATAGTGCTTTTCATATATTCTGTGTTAGTAATGACAAAGATAGAATTTATTCCCCTATAATCATAAACACAACAAAGGCGATCCGTTTCCAGATCGCCTTTGAATATTTATCAGTGAAATTTCATTTAGTCTTCTTTTTCTTCCTCGAGGTACGCCTTCAGGAGCTTCTCCTGTACATCACCTGGAACAGGCTGATAGTCAGCGAAGTCCATTGTGAATGTTGCGCTACCTGATGTGAGGGAGCTGAGAGTTGTTGAGTAACGGTAGAGCTCTGCGAGCGGAACTCTTGCCTTGATGGTGCTGAATCCCTTGTCCTCGCCCATTCCTTCGATGAGGGCACGGCGGTTCTGGAGATCAGACATACAAGCACCCATATAATCAGATGGAGTGAGAACCTCTACGTTATAGATTGGCTCCATAATCTTCGGACCTGCAATACGGAACGCCTCCTTGAATGCATTACGTGATGCGAGTACGAATGAGATTTCATTTGAGTCAACCGGATGCATCTTACCATCGTAAACGTAAACGCGGATGTCACGTGCAAGTGAACCTGTAAGAGGACCTTCGCTCATCTTCTCGTTGATACCCTTGAGGATAGCAGGCATAAAGCGTGCATCGATAGCACCACCGACTACGCAGTTGTAGTACTCGAGCTTACCGCCCCAAGGAAGGTCATACTCTTCCTTACCCTTGATGTTGAGGACAACTTCCTTGCCGTCAACCTTGAAACGGTTACCTGGGTCAACGCCCTCCTGATAAGGAGCCACGAGGAGGTGAACCTCACCGAACTGGCCGGCACCACCTGACTGCTTCTTGTGACGATAGTCTGCACAAGCAACCTTAGTGATGGTCTCACGGTAAGAGATCTTTGGAGCTGAGAACTCGATCTCGAGCTTGTTCTCGTTCTGGAGTCTCCACTTGAGAGTGTTCACGTGCTGCTCACCCTGACCCTTAAGGATAGTCTGCTTCATCTCCTTGTGATACTCGATGATGTATGTAGGATCCTCAGCAGCGATTCTTGCCATAGCTTCGCTTACCTTCTCCTCATCCTTTGCATCCTTAGCCTTTACAGCACAACGATACTTATAGTGAGGGAACTTGATGTCCAGATATGCGATTTCTGCACCTGGAGTACAGAGAGTCACGTTTGTCTTTGCTGCACGGAGCTTCACTGTACATCCGATGTCACCGGCAACGAGCTCTGTAACCTTCTCCTTCTTCTTACCTGCGACTGCATAGATAGCAGTGATTCTTTCCTTGTCACCTGTCTCAGGGTTCTCGAGATCCGATCCCTCGACAAGCTTTCCTGACATCACCTTGAAGTATGCAACCTCACCGAGGTGCTGCTCCACAGCTGTCTTATATATGAAGAGTGAAACAGGACCGTCCTGCTTGCACTCGATCTCTTTTCCATCCTTTGTAACACCGATACGCTCAGCTGGAGAAGCCGCTACGCGGATTGTGAACTCCATAAGACGTTTTACACCGATGTCCTTCTTTGCAGAAAGGCAGAAGATCGGCATTACATCACCCTGGCGGATACCGATACCAAGACCCTTTCTGATTTCGTCTTCTGAAAGAACGCCCTGCTCGAAGAATGTCTCCATAAGTGTATCGTCGTACTCAGCGGCACGCTCGATAAGGGCATTTCTGAGCTCTTCAGCCTCGTCAACCTGATCTGCAGGAATCTCGAGATCCTCACGCTTTCCTGTATCACCGGCAAAACGATAATACTTCATCTTGAGGACGTCGATGAATCCGTCAAACTCAGTACCGGCATTTACAGGATACTGAACCACTACAGGCTTGTTGCCGAATGCCTCTTTCATAGACTCGAGAGTTCCCTCCCAGTTTGCCTTCTCACCGTCAAGCTGGTTCACAGCCACGATAAGAGGAATCTTATATTCTTTTGCATAGCGTGAGAAGATCTGAGTACCCACCTCGACGCCCTGCTGTGCGTTCACTACGAGAACACCTGTATCGCATACCTTGAATGCTGAAACTGCTCCACCTACGAAGTCATCTGCACCCGGAGTATCGATAATGTTGAATTTTGTATCCATAAACTCTGCATAGAGCGGAGTCGCATAAATGGATCTCTGGTTCATCTGCTCGATCTCGGCATTGTCAGAAACGGTATTCTTTGCCTCTACGGTACCTCTTCTGTCAATCACCTTGCCTTCGTAAAGCATCGCTTCAGATAATGTGGTCTTACCTGCCTTGGTGCTACCAAGCAGAACCACATTACGGATGTTTTGTGTAGAATAAGTCTTCATCAGTCTTTGTGTTATTGTGTTTGTAATTATGTTTCGTTCAGTGTCATTTCTGACACATCCTCGCAAATCTATGAAAATAATATTGCAATATCAACAAAACACAACATCTTTTTATAAGGAAATCTTCACTTCCCCCTTGCGCAGCATATCTATGAGATCCTCACAGGACAAACCTAGTCTTTCATAAAGTATGTTATCAAGTGCCACAGAGGCACTTCCAAGACGTTTGTAGAGTTCCGAAAGTTCCTGCATCCTGCGCTTGCGGCCATAATCTGCGGTAAAGATCGCGCAGACTTCTCTGTATAGCTTTTCCATATCAAATATTTTAACTGCAAATCTGACCGGCATCAACGAGAATTCCAAACATTTGAGATAAAATCACCGGAAATAACAACATATTTTTCTTTATTTTATGTGTTTTTAACTTTTCTTTAGTCGGATTTTCTTGCTATTCATCGGATTTTCTTGTTTATAATGCTTCTGCAGATGGGATAATTTTGCCTTCGACCAACATCTGTATTATGGACAATTCTTCTATAAAGGACAATATCCGCAAGGTTAGAAAGGCAAGGAAACTTACCCAGGAGGAACTGGCTGACAAACTGGAAATATCCCTTACGGCATACAGGGATCTGGAAAAAGGCAGCACCAGCATTGTCAATTCGAATGTGATCAAGCTCGCAGAACTCCTAGACACGACCACAGAGGAACTCGTCCTGGGATACCGTCCGGTGCAGGCTCCGGGAAAACTCCTCGAAGACGTCCGTTCCGAATATGGTGGACGGATAGAAGCTATGGAAAGGAGAATCGCCGATCTCGAAAAGCTCGTGAATTATCTTGAAGAAACCGTAAGGACAAAGAATGAAATCATATCATTGCTCAAAAAATCACGTGATGAAAACAACTAGAACTTTGCGAAATCTGCTCTGATTGTGTAAATTTGCAGAATGCGCAATGAAACACATCTTTTGAGCTTTCTCAATGCAGACCTCATAGAAGCTGGCTGTGACGAAGCCGGGAGAGGCCCTTTGGCCGGCCCTGTTTTCGCCGCTGCTGTGATTCTGCCGAAAGATTTCCATCATCCGCTTCTGAACGACTCGAAGAAGATGACGGAAAAGGCCAGGGAGACGCTTCGCCCTATAATAGAACAAGAAGCCATAGCCTGGGCTGTGGAGGAGGTCAGTGCAGAAGAAATCGACAGGATAAATATACTTAACGCCTCCATAACAGGAATGCAGAGGGCCGTGCGAAGACTGGACACTAGGCCTGAATATCTCCTGATCGACGGCAACAGGTTCAAGCCTTTCGATGGATATGAATATCAGTGCATCGTGAAAGGTGATGCGAAATTCGCCTCCATTGCAGCAGCATCTGTCCTTGCAAAGACTTATAGGGACGAATATATGCGCAGATTGGCTGTAGAATATCCTCACTACGGCTGGGAAAGGAATATGGGATATCCGACAAAGGAACACATAGATGCGATCATCGCTCACGGATATACGCCCCATCACCGCAAGAGTTTCCATCTCAAGCAGCTGGAACCTACATTGTTTTAGATTCCTCCACTCCCTACGGTCGGTCGGAATGACAAGAAAACAACAACAATGATTTAATATGAAAAAGATTGTAAGCATCATTACTGCCCTGACGGTATTTGCAGGCAGTACATTTGCCGACGAAGGAATGTGGCTTCTGCCGCTTCTCGAGAAAATGAACGGCAAGGCAATGAAGGAAATGGGCTGCGAGCTCACTCCAAAGCAGATCTATGACATAAACAATACTTCTCTGAAGGACGCAATCGTGCAGTTCGGAGGCGGATGTACAGGAGAAATCGTCTCATCTGAAGGTCTTCTTCTTACCAACCATCACTGCGGCTACAGCAATATCCAGAAGCTGAGTTCTGTCGAGCACGACTATCTTAAGGACGGATATTGGGCGATGAACCGTAACGAAGAACTCCCTTGCGAGGGACTTACCGTGACTTTCCTCGAATATATGCAGGACATTACCGGAATTCTGGAAAAGGCTGAGAAGAAGGCCCGCAAACAGTTCAAGGATGATGACGAGAAGGTTCTGGAAGTCATTTCAGAAAAGATCGATGCTCTGGTGAAGGAAGCGGAGGCAAACAATCCTCACTGCAATGTGGAAGTCCAGTCTTTCTATAATGACAACGTATATTATCTTATTGTATATAAGGTATATACAGACGTCCGTTTCGTAGGAGCACCACCTTCATCCATCGGAAAGTTCGGTGCCGATACCGATAACTGGATGTGGCCTCGCCACACCGGTGACTTCTCAATGTTCCGAGTATATGCCGACAAGGACAACAATCCTGCGGACTATTCTCCGGAGAATGTTCCTCTCAAGGCAAAGAACCACCTCAAGATATCCCTTGCCGGAGTACAGGAAGGTGACTATACTATGATTATGGGATATCCCGGACGCACCACACGTTTCCAGACCTCCCCAGAGCTGAAATCGCAGATCGAGCAGAACGATATACGCATCGCTGCACGTACGATCCGCCAGGACGTTATGCTGGAGGATATGCTGGCCGATCCTAAGGTGAAGATCCAGTATGCAAGCAAATATTCAGGATCGTCGAACGGTTGGAAGAAGTGGCAGGGAATGAAGCTCGCCTTCGACAAGCTCGACATCATCGGCCGCGCGGAGCAGGAGGAAGCTGCATTCACCGAATGGGTGAACGCAAGCAAGAAGCGCAAGGAGAAATACGGCACAGCACTCCAGGATCTTGCCAATGGAATCGAGGCCGGCAGAGATGCAAACAATGCCTTCACAAAGGCATTCGAGACTGTATATAAGATCGAACTGACCAATTTCGCACTCACTTTAAATATGCTTGCCAACCGCGGAATAAGGAGTGGTCAGGATACTATTGAAGCCCTGAAATCAGCATACGAGGCCATCGCAGGACAGTACGGAGACTATTCCGCAAGCACTGACAGAAAGGTAGCTAAGGCTCTTCTGAAGCACTATCGCGATATAGCCGAGCCTGCAAACCATCTGAAGAACCTTCCTGAAGATTTCGCAGATATGAACATTGATTCCTTTGTTGACGGTCTCTTCAATGAAAGTGTATTCACATCGGCCGAGAGCCTAAAGGCAGCGATCGACAAAAAGGGAATGGACGTGCTGAATGATCCGGCAGTGAAGGTGGGAATGTCCATCTATAACGAATGTCTTCAGGCGCAGATGCTCACTATGAAGTCGGCTCAGGATCTCGGAAAGGCTCGCCAGGTCTATACTGCCGGCCTTCTCGAATGGAAGAAGGGTGAGCCTTCATACCCTGATGCAAACTTTACTATGAGATATACATACGGCAAGGTCGGAGGATATTCTCCGAAAGATGCGGTGGTATATAAGCACTACACCACCCTCGACGGAGTGATGGAAAAGGAAGATCCGGACAATTGGGAATTCGTTGTCCCTGAGAAGCTTAAGGAGCTTTGGAAGAATAAGGATTACGGTCAGTACGGCACTGCAGAAGGTGAGATGGTCACCTGTTTCCTGAGCAATAACGACATCACAGGCGGTAACTCCGGAAGCCCTATTATGAATGCACGCGGAGAGCTCATCGGCCTTGCTTTCGACGGTAACTGGGAGTCGATGAGCAGCGACGTGATGTTCGAGCCGGATCTACAGCGTTGCATCAATGTAGATATCCGCTACGTCCTCTTCATCGTGGACAAGTTCGGTGGAGCCGGCTGGCTTATTGATGAAATGGATATTGTAAAATAATAAAGTTCTGATAGTATAGAGACTCCTGAGACCCCCGCCTTCGCTGCGCTCAGGCACCCCCTAGCCGGGGGTGGCACGTCTCATCCGTATCTATACTATCAGAACAGGTTTATATTTAAAGATAATGGAAACTCAAAACATAATGGTTTGGCTCCAGGAAGTGGAGCACCCTGCAAAGGGGGACAAGAATATAGTGGAACTGGGAATGGTGGAGAATATCGAAGCCGGTGAAGGAAGCATCACAGTGACATTGGCATTTGCCAAGCACCGCGACCCGCTTGCGGAATATCTGATCGGCAGCGCAAAGGCAGCAATCATCAGAAACGCTCCTGCAGGCACTCAGGTGGAGGTCAAGACCATCATCAAGGAAGAAGCACCTAAGAAGAAGCCTGGCCTGGATCTCGGATTCGAGGAACTCTCCGAAGTAAAGCATATAATCGGAATCGCTTCAGGAAAGGGAGGAGTCGGCAAATCGACAGTTGCCGTGAATCTTGCTGTAGCCCTCGCCCGTCTCGGATACAAGGTAGGACTTGCCGACGCCGATGTATATGGTCCTTCTGTACCTAAGATGACAGCTTCAGAAGCAGATATGCCGGATGCCATCGTGAACGGAGAGCAGGAAGTGATCCTTCCGCTTGAGAAATACGGAGTGAAATGGATGTCCATCGGATATTTCGCAAAGCCTGAGCAGGCACTCATCTGGAGAGGCCCTATGGCCTGCAACGCATTGAAACAGATGATATTGCAGGTACGATGGGGAGAACTCGACTTCCTTCTCATCGATATGCCTCCGGGAACAGGCGACATCCACATCAGCCTCGTACACGACATCCCTATGGAGGGAGCTGTCATAGTAAGCACCCCTCAGGATGTGGCTCTCGCAGACGTTGAAAAAGGCGTGAATATGTTCCGCAACGAAAGCGTGAACAAGCCTATCTTCGGACTCATCGAGAATATGGCCTGGTTCACCCCGGCAGAGCACCCTGATGAAAAATATTACATCTTCGGACAGGGTGGCGGCCAGCGGATGGCTGACAAATACGGAATTCCTCTCCTCGGCCAGATCCCTATCGTCCAGAGCATCCGCGAAGGTGGCGACACCGGCGAGCCTGCCGCCCTCAGCACCCGTCCTGACGGCCTCGCTTTCGTTGCTCTGGCGGAAAAACTTGCAGAAATATTGAAATAATACTGTTACACGACAGATAATCATAGCAGTCCCCGGCCTGGTGTCGGGGATTACTTGTTTTTTCCATTTAAGAAGCATATATTTGCTTTCAAGTTTGGATGCCGTGGGTCGAAAAAAGAAAGGAGTCCCACAACGCGATATTGGCATAGTCGTATATGCCCGTATTGCGTTTTTTTGTTTTTATACGACAATAGAACGTAAAATTATGGAAAATACATTGGAACCGATCAGGATCGAATCGCTGATCTATGAGATCAGAGGACAGAAAGTGATGCTGGACAGAGACCTGGCGAAGCTGTATGGGGTGGAGACAAAGGTGCTGAATCAGGCTGTCAAGAGAAATCTAAAGAGATTTCCGGAGGACTTTATGTTTCAGCTGACTAACGAGGAATGTTTAAGGTCACAATTTGTGACCTTAAACACAAAGCAAGGCCATCATCTGAAATATATGCCATACGCCTTTACTGAACAAGGAGTTGCTATGCTGAGTAGTGTATTGAGATCTGACACTGCCATTTCAATAAACATAAGAATTATGCGTGCTTTTGTCGCAATCAGGAATCAGATTTATGCCTTTGATCATTTCAGTTCCGAACTCACAGCCATAAAGGCCAAGCTGGAGATTCTGGAAAGGAACGACGAGGATAACCTCGAGGCTATAAATGACCTCTCGGAGGACATTCGTCAGGAAATAGACACCATCTATCAGGCCATTGCCGCATTGTCCGTAAAAGAGCCTGCTGACACCACTCCACGACAGAAAATAGGATTCAAGACACAGAACAAACAGTAAAGAATTATGGAAAATACATTGGAACCGATCAGGATCGAATCGCTGATCTATGAGATCAGAGGACATAAAGTGATGCTGGACAGAGACCTGGCGAAGCTGTATGGGGTGGAGACAAAGGTGCTGAATCAGGCTGTAAAGAGAAATCTAAAGAGATTTCCGGAGGACTTTATGTTTCGGCTGACACATCAGGAATATGAAATCTTGAAGTCACAATTTGTGACATCAAGTTGGGGCGGCACAAGAAAACTGCCATTTGCCTTTACTGAACAAGGGTTAGCTATGCTATCCGGTTTATTGAACAGTGATATTGCAATAAAAGTAAACATAGAAATAATGAGAACTTTTGTCACTATCCGCCAATATATATACACTACACATCATTTCAGTTCCGAACTCATAGCCATAAAGGCCAAGCTGGAGCTTCTGGAAAGGAACGACGAGGATAACCTCGAGGCTATAAATGACCTCTCGGAGGACATTCGTCAGGAAATAGACACCATCTATCAGGCCATTGCCGCATTGTCCGTCAAAGAGCCGGCAGACACCACTCCACGACAGAAAATAGGATTTAGGACACATAGCGGCCAGTAAATGTGTATATTTGCAGTTCATAACCCAAAATAATATGAAGAACTTCATTTCAAGCATTCTGGCAGCATTACTTACTATTGCATCCTGCTCGCAGGCTCCTCAGGAAACAAGCCTCAAGGAGGCATATTCAGACAGCTTTATGGTGGGATGTGCTGTGAATCCGATGCACACAAGCGGACGATTGCCACAAGCCAACGAATTGATATTGAAACATTTCAACGCCATATCACCAGAGAATTGCCTCAAGCCGGAGGCCGTGCAGCCTAGACCGGGAGAATGGACATTCGACGAGGCAGATGAATTCGTAAAGTTCGGAGAAGACAATGATATGTGGATTCTCGGCCATACCCTCGTATGGCATAACCAGACCCCTTCGTTCTATTGGTACAATGAAGACGGGAGTCCGAAATCACGAGAAGAACTGATCGAGACGATGAGAGCTCATATCGAAACTGTGGCCGGAAGATATGCCGGCAGGATAGATGCCTGGGATGTGGTCAATGAGATCATCGGTGAATTTGGAGAATACCGCGAGAAAGGATGGGTGAAGGCTTTCGGAGGAGACGGATATGAGGTCGTGAGGAATGCTTTCATATTCGCAGACCGCTATGCCCCAGATGCCGAACTCTATTATAATGATTTCAACGTATGGAGGCCGGCCCATCTGGACGGTATCGTGACAATGGTGAAGAAACTCCAGGATGAGGGAATCAGGATCGACGGAGTGGGCATACAGGCGCATTGGGGACTGAATTATCCCAAGACAGAGTATATCGAACACGCCATAGACACACTGCACTCGCTCGGATTGAAGGTAATGATCACAGAACTGGATGTGGATGTGCTCCCTATCACCAGGGAAGGCCAGGTCATAGGACAATCTCTGACAGACCCGCTCTATCAGCACGAAGAATTCGAGGAATATCTGGATCCATATAAGGAGGGACTTCCTGCAGAGGTCGAGCAGCAGCTTGCTGAAAGATATGCCGAACTGTTCCGCATATTCTACGAGAAACGTGACAAGATCGACCGCGTGACCCTCTGGGGCCTCACCGACGACTCTTCCTGGAAAAACGGCTACCCTGTGCCCGGCAGAACCAATTATCCCCTCCTCTGGAACCGCGACTACACCCCACACAAAGCATTAGAAACAGTGCTTGCGATTCCTTGATTGTCCACATATACAGCTTGGACAGATTAAGGCCAATTTGTGACCGAGGTGTCAATAAAACAGTTCATAATGGTTATAAAACTACATACCTTGGACATTTATACATAGAAAAACGTCCGAGGTGTCAATATATATTATGCGTTTCGGTAATCTCAGCCGTCAGCTGGCATCATTGGCCGGCCCAATTTTCGTCGAGACCCTTCTGGTGATGATGCTGGGAGCGGTCGATACCTTTATGCTCAGCCGCTATTCTGACAACAGCGTGGCTGCTGTAGGAGTCGTGAACCAGCTTATGAACCTGGTCTTCCTTCTTTTCGAGGTCATTTCCCTCGGCACATCCATCCTTTGTTCCCAGTATATCGGAGCCGGAAGGAGGGATAAGGTGATACAGGTGGTGGGAATATCATTGCTGTTCAATCTTCTGTCCGGACTTGTTCTGAGCATCTGCCTGCATCTTTTTGCAGACGATATGCTTCTGCTGATGGGACTCAGACCTGACCTTATGTCGGAAGGACTGCCATATATGAAGATAGTAGGAGGATTTGCATTCCTGCAGGCCATATCACTCTCTCTGTCGGCATCGCTCAGAAGCGCTGACAAGGCCAAGTATCCTATGTATGTAGCGATTGTGGTCAATATACTGAACATCATCGGCAACTACACCCTCATCTTCGGTAAATTCGGTATGCCGGCCCTGGGTGTGGAAGGAGCCGCAATTTCCACCTCTTTCTGCCGCTTCGTTTCGGTGGTGATACTTCTTGTGGTGCTTTTCAAGAAGCATATTCCGTCCTTCCCGAAGGAACTCTTCACCCCTTTCCCGTGGATCGAGCTGAAGAACCTGCTGAAGATCGGAATCCCGTCTGCCGGCGAACATTTCTCATACTCTCTCTCGCAGGTGGTGATATCGTATTTCATCAATATGATCAGCAACCAGGCTCTGGCGACCAGAAGCTATGTGATCAACATAGTGATGTTCACCTATATATTCGCCCTGGCCATAGCCCAGGGAGGCGCCATCCTCATCGGCCACCTGGTCGGAATGAAGAAGATCAATGCGGCCTATACCATCGGCAAAAGGATTATGCGGATGGGTACAACCACGTCCGTCTCTCTCGCCTTGCTGACGGCCATCTTCGGAAAGCATCTTCTCGGAATGCTTACCTCCGACCCTTGGATCATATCCACCGGAGCAGCCATCCTCTGGATAGAAGTGCTGCTTGAAAACGGCCGAGCTCTCAACTTCTTCGGTGTGAATTCCCTCAGAAGCGCCGGCGACATCTATTTCCCTGTAATCGTCGGAATAATCGTGATGTGGGGTATACAGGTAGTGGGAAGCTACATTCTCGGCATAAGCTTCGGCTGGGGACTCATAGCAATGTGGGCGGTCTTCGCCCTTGATGAGAATATCCGCGGCCTGATCTTCCTCCGCCGCTGGAACAGCTTCAAATGGGTCGGGAAAAGCTTCCTGGACAACAAATAACCTCGCCACTGCGAATATTCGAACATATTATACCCCAACGAAAATCCGGATGAATGAAATTCCGATGACCCCCGCCCTCCCGAAGGTCGGGCACCCCCTAGCCGGGGGTGGCACGTCACCTGCATTTCAATTCATCCGGATTTCAGGTGTGTTATATTAGAGTCTCTCCAATTTCACTGTAAAATGTCTCATAAGCTCAGTCTCCCAAACGATCTTCACACCGCGTGTGATCTCGTGACGACGGTCATAAACGTTCTTGAGAGCAGCTGCGATCACGTCCATATGGTTGTTTGTATAAACGCGGCGAGCGATGCAGAGACGGAGAAGGTCGAGACCTCCGAAACGGTTCTCACGAGTTACAGGATCACGGTCAGCGAGGATGTATCCGATCTCGCATCCACGTACACCAGCCTCGAGGTAAAGTTCGATTGCAAGAGTCTGTGCAGGGAACTCCTCCTTAGGAATCTGGTCAAGAACCCTGTCTGCGTCGATAAAGAGAGCGTGACCACCTACAGGACGCTGATAAGGGATACCGTACTCATCGAGCTTGGCAGCAAGGTACTGCACCTGGCGGATACGTGTCTCGATAGTCTCGAGCTCGGTGTTCTCGTCAAGACCTACTGCAAGAGCAGCCATATCGCGACCGTTCATACCACCGTATGTAAGGAAGCCTTCGAATGGGAT
This sequence comes from Bacteroidales bacterium, assembly GCA_015060395.1. Lineage (GTDB taxonomy): Bacteria > Bacteroidota > Bacteroidia > Bacteroidales > UBA932 > Cryptobacteroides. The sequence continues at coordinate 45,400 of SUYP01000010.1, read as the reverse complement.
ACAATATTTCTTTGCTCCTTCATACCAGTCCTCGTGACGTGTAGCGATGAAACCACCCATATTCACCAGACCGTCCTTCTTTGAAGACATTGTCATACCGTCTGCGTATGAGAACATCTCCTTGCAGATCTCCTTGATGCTCTTGTCAGCATAGCCTTCCTCACGGGTGCGGATGAAATATGCATTCTCGACGAAACGTGCTGAGTCGAAGATCACGCGCTTTCCGTACTTGTCGGCGATGGCACGTACCTCACGAAGGTTCTGCATTGATACAGGCTGACCTCCGGCTGTGTTGTTGGTGATGGTAACGATGATGAAAGGAACGAGCTCTGCCTTCTCAGCAAGCACCTTCTCAAGCTTCTTAGGGTCAACGTTACCCTTGAAAGGAACCTCAAGCTGAGTATCCTTAGCCTCATCAACAGTACAGTCAACTGCAAATGCCTTACGGCTCTCGATGTGGCCCTTTGTAGTGTCGAAATGTGAGTTTCCCGGAACAATAGCATCAGCCTTTACGAGATGGCTGAAAAGAACGTTCTCAGCTGCACGACCCTGGTGAGTAGGGATAACATACTCGAATCCTGTGATCTTTGTGATAGTCTCCTTAAGCTGGAAGAAAGATGAAGAGCCTGCATAGCTCTCGTCACCCATCATCATAGCAGCCCACTGACGGTCGCTCATTGCGCCTGTACCTGAGTCAGTAAGACAGTCAATATAAACCTGGTCTGACTTAAGCTGGAAGAGGTTATAATCCGCTTCCTTGATCCACTGTTCGCGCTCCTCGCGTGTGCTCTTGCGAAGAGGCTCCACCATTTTGATCTTCCACGATTCTGCAAAAGGTAATTCCATAATTATTAGTATTTTAGAAGTTATTATTATAAATTCACACGATTTCAGGCGATAAAGGTAATGATTTTTAATCAAATACAATCTATTCTCTTACGATAAAATGTCCTTCAAGATCGGCCTCACAACTTTCGCCTACCCAAACGCCGAACTCTCCCGGCTCCTGGGCAAACGTCATATCCTCCCTGCAGAAAGCCATATCGTCGGCCGTAATTGTAAATACGACCTCGGCTGAGGCACCAGGCTCGAGGCTCACTCTCTCAAACCCCTTCAGTTCACGTACCGGCCTGGTCGTAGAGGCTACCATATCTCTTATATAAAGCTGGGCGACAGTGGTTCCCTTGATATTTCCGACATTGGAAACACGAACTTTCACACGCACGTCCTCGCCCGTTCCGACTTCCGGATCGAGCACCTCAAGACCATCAAAGGCAAATTCGGTATAGCTCAGACCATATCCGAAAGGATATAGAGGGGTATTAGGAGTGAAAAGGTAGCTGGACAGGTAATTCTTCTTCGCCTTATGACTCTGGGTATAATCAAGTTCCTTGTTCAAAGGCCTTCCCGTACTCTTGTGATTGTATCTTATTGGAATCTGACCGTCACAACGAGGGAAGGACATAGTAAGGTGACCTGAAGGAGAGAAATCGCCGCTGAGAAGGTCAGCAACGGCATCTCCACCCGCTGTTCCGGGATGCCACACCACAAGAAGGGCATCCATAAGTCCGTCCACCGACTCCAAGGCCATAGGACGGCCCGTAACAAGCAGAACCACCACAGGCTTGCCTGTAGCCTTGACCGCAGCAAGAAGCTCTTTCTGAGCCTGCGGGAGCTCTACAGAGGTCATAGATGTCGTCTCACCGCTGTGATTTCCAGGAAGTCCGAGCGTAAGCACTGCCACATCAGCAGCTCTTGCAGCACGTACAGCAGCCTCCACTCCTCCTTCGATATGGTTATAGGCGTCACAGCCTCTCGTAAACGTCATAGCATCTTCAGGGAACCTGGCCTTCATACCCTGCTCTATAGTCACTATCCTCTTTGCCTCGGAAAAACCGTCCCAAGTTCCGTTCATAGCCCTTGCATCAGATAGGAAAGGACCGATCATCGCCACCTTCCTGCCCTCTTTCAGAGGCAGTACGGAATCCTCATTCTTCAGAAGCACCATCGATTCACGAGCGATCTGACGCGCAAGAGCAATGGATTCAGGCTTATATGTCTCACGGGCAAATCTTTCAGCACCACCATATCTGAAAGGATCCTCGAAAAGGCCAAGTTCATACTTTGCAACAAGGATATTACGGCAAAGCTCATCTATATGCTTCTCGGAAATTATTCCGTCGCGGACAAGCTGCTCACCGTGATTGATATAGTCTCCGGAAGTCATTTCCATATCAAGATATGCCTCCAGAGCCAGTCTGGCCGCATCTGCGCCATCTGCCGCAACACCGTGATTGACCATCTCGTGAACAGCATCATAGTCCGACACGACGAAGCCATCAAAGCCAAGCTCATCTCTGAGCACCGTCTTGAGCAGCCATCTGTTGCCGGATGCAGGTATGCCGTCATAATCATTGAAAGAAGACATCACGGTAGCTGCTCCTGCCTCCAGAGCTGCCTGATACACAGGAAGATACCTGTCACGGAACATTCTCTCCGACATATCAACCGTGTTATATTCCCTTCCTGCCTCAGGAGCTCCGTAAGCCGCGAAATGCTTCACGCAGGCAAGGATGGTAGTACTGTCTGAGAGATCATCTCCCTGATAGCCCTCAACCATAGCGGCTGAAAGCTTGGCAGCAAGGTAAGGATCTTCACCGGATCCCTCAGATACTCTGCCCCAACGCGGATCTGCAGAAATATCGCACATCGGCGAGAAAGTCCAGGCGAGACCCATAGCTGAAGCCTCTACGGCAGCCACTCTGGCGGACTGTCTCGTAGCCTCGACATCCCAGGTGCAGGATGAACCCAGATTTATCGGGAATATGACCTTGCATCCGTGAATGATGTCGTGTGCAAAAAGAATAGGAATGCCGAGCCGTGAACTGTCAACGGCCATACGCTGATATATCTCGAAATATTCCATTTCCCTGAGGCTGAGGATGGACCCTACCTCTCCGGCCTTGATCATATCTTCGAGATTATAGGAGAAGCCTTCAGGGCCTGTAACGACACCGGAGCGAGGCCTGAACTGGCTCATCTGTCCCAGCTTTTCCCTCAGGGTCATCTTTTCAAGAAGTTTATCGGCGAACTTCTCGGCCTCTGTCTTCGGAGATCCGCAGCCTGCGAAGATCAAAGCGGCCGCTGCAATTACGAAAATCCTCCTCATATTACTTCACAGCTGTAATCTTCGCTGCAAATCCTCCTCCCGGCATCATCTTGACATTCAGCTTCTTATCTGCAGGAAGCTCAATTGTCTCCTTCTTATAATCGCAGGCTGCACGGTCTGCATTGACTCCGTCCTTATAAAGTTCTACCTGGTAAGAACCTTCAGGAAGGAAGCTCAGATCGAGGGTCATTTCACGTGCCGACCAGTCGGTCATAGCACCTACATACCAGTCAGAACCATTTCTGCGGGCCATCGCAATATATTCTCCTACCTTTCCGTCAAGGCCCACGGTCTCATCCCATACTTCCGGAACGGCAGCAATGAACTCAGTACACTCCTTCTCCTTCATATAGTTTGAAGGGGAATCGCAGAGCATATTGAGAGGTGAATCGAAAATCACATACTCGGCAAGCTGACGGCATCTTGTTCCTTGGCTCATAGCCTCCGAATTGACCGGACGGTAATTTCCGCGAGCGGCATTGCGCATTGCTCCCTGGGTGTAATCCATAGGACCTGCCATCATTCTGATGTAAGGCACGGTCACATCGTATGTAACCTGATCCACGGTTTCCTCAGACCATTTCATATTCTCCAGACCGAATACGCCCTCGTAGTTGACTACGTTAGGATAGGTCCTGTGAAGGCCTGTAGGCTTATATGTACCGTGGAAATCCACCATCATATTGTATTTTGCAGCTGTAGCCGCAGCCCTCGTATGGAACTCCACCATATCCTGATCGGCACGGTCCATAAAGTCGATCTTGAAGCCCTTGAATCCCATCTCGGAATAATGCTTGCAGACCTTTTCCATATCCCTGTCAAACGCGTGATATCCGGCCCAGAGGATGAGTCCGACATTGCGCTGCTTTGCGTATGCTGCAAGCTCTGCAAGGTCGATTTCAGGAATCACCTGGAAGAGGTCGGCCTTCAGATTCACATTCCAGCCCTCATCGAGGATCACATACTCGATACCGTTTGCCGAAGCGAAATCAATATAATACTTGTAGGTGTCATTGTTGATTCCTGACTTGAAATCCACTCCATAGATATTCCAGTCGTTCCACCAGTCCCAGGCTACCTTTCCAGGCTTCACCCAGCTCCAGTCTGCCTGAGGATCCGCAGGCGCGGCAAGACGATATACCATATCATTGTCCGCCATCTGTATATCCTTTTCAGATACAGCTACCACTCTCCAAGGGAATTCGGTCTCACCTTCGCATCTTGCTATATAAGGCTCACGGCTCTCGACAACCATCTGAAGCATATTGTGTCCGCCCTGCTTCACATCCTTAGGCACTGCAGGGAACCTTCCGGAAAGTTTCTTTCCACCCTCATAGTTATAGAGATAGAAGCAAGGATAATCCCTGTTGTCAGCCTCAGTGATGACGATCTTCTTACCATCCGGGCCATCGACCATCAAAGGAAGAATGGCTATTCTATCCTTGTTCCACTGAGAAAGAGGAGAGTATGTATATTGTGCCTCATTCGATGTAAAATATTGTCCCTCAAGAGAATGAGTGTTATGAGTAACATATCCCGCCCACATATTCCAGTCCTCGGCAAAATTGAAGTTCACAAATTCCTGCTCGATCTGATAGGCATCCTTGAGATGAGAGACGAAACGATAGGCCATTCCGTCGTCGTATGCACGGAAGATCAGTGAGAACCTCTTGAACTTCAGTGTCATCTCGTTGAATTCATCCTTGACCTCAGCCTTTTTGTAAAGCACAGTAGGAATGATCTGGGAAACGCTCCTGCGGGTCACTTTTCTTACAGGCTGGATTCCGCCGAAAAGTTCTCCTGTGGTAGTGGCCATCGATATAGATGTCTCGTCAAGGAGAAGATCGCCATCGTGAGTCAAAGTGTAGGAAATACCTTCACCTGCTTCAACAGAAACGGAAAGCTTTCCGTTTGGAGATTTCAGGTCATAGTTCTTCGGTGCGGCAAAGGCCGATGCAGCGATAAGAATTGCTGCCAATGTGGTCATTAGTTTATGCATAACATTTGTCATTATGAAGCGGTGGTACACAAATAAAGTGTTTCCTGTATCACCGGCTCTGGTTTTAATCATTTTTATGTAATTATTCGAAGTGGTGATACAAAAAATGAATATTTCTTGTACCATCGCTTTCTATATGCCAAGCTGTTCCTTCATAGAGCGCAGAAGGTCAAAGGCCTGGAGCGGAGTCATATTGTTAAGGTCGGCATTGTCGAGCTCTTCCTTCAGCGATGAAAGCAGAGGATCTTCCAGCTGGAAGAAGGAAAGTTGAATGGAACCGTCACTCTCGACACGTCCCTCCTTTATATTGTGAGGCTTAACCTTTCTGGTCTTGACAGGGGTACCTGACTCCAGTGAAGCAAGGGTCTTCTCGGCCGATTCAAGCACCTGCTTAGGCATACCGGCCATCCTCGCCACGTGCAGACCGAAGCTGTGAGCCACACCACCCTCCATAAGCTTACGGAGGAATATCACATTCTTGCCCACTTCCTTGACCGCGATATGAAAGTTCTTCACACGGCCATATATTTCTTCAAGGTCGTTAAGTTCGTGATAATGAGTTGCAAACAAAGTCTTTGCCCCATCTCCGTATTCGTGTATGTACTCAACGATGGCACGTGCGATGGACATTCCGTCGTATGTGGATGTGCCTCGTCCGATCTCATCCAGAAGCACCAGTGAACGGGATGAAAGGTTGTGAAGGATCATCGACGTCTCGAGCATCTCCACCATAAATGTGGATTCGCCACGGGAAATATTGTCTGATGCTCCTACTCGGGTGAATATCTTGTCACAATAGCCTATCTTCGCAGCCGAAGCAGGCACGAAAGATCCCACCTGAGCCATAAGCACTATAAGGGCGGTCTGACGGAGGAGAGCCGATTTACCGGCCATATTCGGACCTGTAAGGATTATTATCTGCTGCTTCTGGTGGTCAAGATAAATATCGTTCGGAACAAATTCCTCTCCGGCCTGCATCATCGTTTCGATGACAGGATGACGACCCTGCTTTATGTCGATGACCTTGCTGTCGTTCATCTGAGGACGGCAGTAATTGTTGGAAACCGCCAGGTCTGCAAATCCGCTCAGAACATCCATACGGGCAAGTATGCGGCAATTCTTCTGAATCATCGAAATATTCGCCTGTATCTTCCCTACAAGTTCCGCATATATCTGAGCCTCAAGTACATATATCCTTTCCTCAGCACCGAGGATCTTCTGTTCGTACTCCTTCAGCTCTTCCGTGATATAACGCTCGGCATTGACCAGAGTCTGCTTCCTGATCCATTCCTCCGGCACGCTGTCCTTGTAGGCGTTGCGCACTTCGAGATAGTAGCCGAACACATTGTTGAATCCTATCTTGAGGGACGATATTCCGGTACGCTCGATCTCACGCTGCTGCACCTCTAGAAGATAATCCTTTCCGTGACGGGCAATCCTCCTCAGCTCATCGAGCTCTTCGTTCACTCCGCTTGCGATGACATCTCCCTTGCCAAGCTGGGAAGCGGTCTCGGGATGCATTGTCTTTCCAAGATAATCAAGAAGCTCAGCGCAGTCACCCATATTGGCCATCATATCGTCAAGCGCCTGCACTCCCTTTCCGCCGCAAAGCTTCATTATCGGATCAGTCTGGCTCAAGCCCCTTCGAAGCTGCATCACCTCACGCGGCATAATCTTTCCGGCAGCTGCCCTGGAAATGATCCTCTCAAGGTCGCCTATCTCACCTACCATCGTCTGGAGACGCAGCAGATCATCCTGATTATCAACAAAATGCTGAACCACAGAATATCTGTCTTCCAATTCCTTCAGATCCATAACCGGCATCGCCAGCCAGGTGCGGAGCATACGGGCTCCCATCGGAGACGAACACTTGTCCATCACTTCGACAAGCGATGTCCCTTCCTTTCCTGCCGTAGAAGTGAATATCTCCAGATTGCGGAATGTGAATCTGTCCATCCACACAAAAGCCCCCTCGTCTATACGCGATATCGAACATATATTTGTCAGCTCCTTGTGCTGAGTCTGTTCCAGATATATCAGCAAGGCACCTGCCGATGTGATTCCAAGAGGGAAATTATCTATAGCGAATCCTTTCAGGGAGTCAACGCGCAGCTGTCTCTTGAGCTTTTCCACCGAACTGTCATAGACGAAAGCCCATTCTTCCAGAGTCGATATATAGTAATGGTCGCCATATCTTTCCTTCACCCCCTTTTCATAGCCTCTCGGCACGAGAAGTTCCTTCGGAGCAAATGAACTGAGCAGGGTACCGATATAGTCAAGGCTTCCTTCAGCCACCTGGAATGTACCAGTGGAAACATCCAGAAAAGCCACTCCGCACTTATCCTTGAAGAATGTCAGTCCGGCAATATAATTATGCTCTTTCTGCTCCAGAAGCTGCTCATTGAATGCCACACCGGGTGTAACGAGTTCGGTGATCCCTCGCTTGACGATATTCTTTGTCAGCTTAGGATCCTCCAGCTGGTCGCACACCGCCACCTTGTAGCCCGAACGGACAAGCCTCGGAAGATATGTCTCGAGGGAATGATGTGGGAATCCGGCCATCGGAATCGCTCCCGGAGTAGCGCTCGAACGCTTTGTGAGCACTATTCCCAGCACTTTACTGGCTATAAGCGCATCATCGCCGTATGTTTCGTAAAAATCGCCGCACCTGAACAGAAGCACTGCTTCCGGATGTTGCGCCTTCATCGCGAAGAACTGCTTCATCATAGGTGTCTCGGTCGGTTTCTTTTCTGCCATAATCGTGTCTTTATAATCATACAAAATTACCGTTTTTTTTGATAAAATAAAAGTTTTAACCTCCCCTGGTCAGATACAACATTATCAATCAACGAGTTACGCAAGATGCCTGCTGTCATTATGCAGCAGGCATATCACATAAGATGCTGATTTACAATGCCTTATGTGACAGCGATAAAATAACAAGTTTTTTAGTATCTTTGCAAGATTATGAAAAGGGTGCTTATCATATCGTATTATTGGCCGCCGACCGGTGGTTCGGGAGTGCAGCGATGGGTGAAATTCGCAAAGTATCTTCCGGAAGAGGGCTGGCAGCCGGTGATATATACACCGGAAAATCCCGAACAGCTGGCGAAAGATACATCGCTTGAAGCCGAGGTGCCGGAAGAGACGGAGGTGATAAAGACGCATATCATAGAGCCCTACGAACTTTACAAGAAAGTCCTCCGAAAGTCAGGGCACAGCAAGGAAGCCGTTGAGGTCAATCCGGTCAATGCCCAACATAAATCTTTTCTGCAGAAAGCGGCTATGTGGGTCAGGGGCAATTTTTTCCGTCCGGATCCGCGATGCCTGTGGATCAGGCCGTCGGTGAGATTTCTTAAGAAATATCTTGCGGAACATCCCGTGGATCTGATCGTGAGCACAGGACCTCCTCAGTCGATGCATCTGATAGGTCTCCGATTGGCCCGTGAAACAGGACTTCCGTGGATCGCCGATTTCCGCGACCCGTGGACCAGGATATTCTATTTCAAGCACTTGCAGATGACCAAGGCAACCGAAAGATGGCACGAGAAAATGGAGAAGAAAGTGCTTGACGAGGCTTCTGCAGTTGTTGCCGTATCTCCTCTTGTGCAGCAGGAATTCCAGGCTATGACTGATACTCCTGTCGAGCTTATCACAAATGGGTTTGACGAGTGCGATTTCGAGGGCTCGGAATGCACTGAAGCATACGGAGGACCGGAAAATAATTTCACTATCACACATACCGGACTTTTCGCGGCAGACGGAAATCCTACCGTACTATGGGATGTGCTTTCCGAAAAATGCGCAAAGGATGAACAATTCAGGAAACTCCTGAAAATCAAACTGATAGGAAAGAACGACGAGCAGATCATCAAGGCTCTTGAAGACAGAGGACTGAAGGATATGCTGGAGGATATGGGCTATCAGCCTCACTCAGCAGCGGTACAGGAACAGAGGACAGCGTCTGTCCTGATTCTGCCCCTGAGGAAGGAACCGGAATATAAAGCAGTGCTACCGGGAAAGCTTTTTGAATATCTGGCATCGTTCAGGCCGGTGCTAGGAATAGGTCAGACGGACGGAGCGATGGCTATGATTCTGAATGAGACAAAGACCGGAAAGGTTATCGATTGGGAAGATAAGGAAGGCATATCGGAATATATAGAAAAGTGCTGGAAAATGCATCTTGAGGGCAGACTGACGACTGTAGGAGCAGATATTTCGCGCTTCACCCGACGCAGCACTACCCGACAGATGGCCGGACTTTTTGACAGACTTACATCTCATCCGTAAAACAGTCCTTTTACGGACAGAGGCATCATAAGATTCGTCCGTAGAATCAAGGTTTTTACGGATGGAAATATAAAAGATAATGAATATGAATAAAGAAGCATTGAAGAAGATCGGAATATATGCAGGAATCCTCCTGCTGTTCATCGCATTGGCATACAGCTACACTCCTCAGGTGCTGGACGGCAAGATAGTGAATCAGAGCGATATAGCATCGTGGAAAGGTATGGCCAACGAGGCAATGACATATAATGCGGCCAATCCTGACGATCAGACTGCCTGGACGAATTCTATGTTCGGAGGTATGCCGACCACAGCCACCATCGACAGCTTCGATGGAGACTGGACGGACAAGATATATGATTTTCTGCTGACGGGACGTCGTCCTGCAAGCTACCTGCTTCTTGCTCTGATCGGAGGATTTTTGCTGATGCTCTCACTCGGCACCAGCAAGGTAATAGCCGTTGCCGGAGCGATTGCAATCGCCTTCTGTTCATATAATATGCAGATAATCCAGGTGGGACATAATACCAAGATGCAGGCTATAGCTTACTTCCCTTGGGTGCTTGCCGGGGTAATATTCACTTACAAGGCGGCGATGAGATCTCTCGCTTGTGATGACAACAGAGGCATAAAGTCCTGGCTTCCGCAGACTGTTCTCGGAGCCACCTTGTTTGCATTCGCACTCAGTATGCAGATAAAGGCCAACCATCTTCAGATCACATATTACCTTGCAATCGTGATCTTCATCTATGCCATCGGGCTTCTTATATATCTGTGTATCAAGCGCAAAGACCTTATCAAGCGTTTTTTCACAGCATCCGCCCTGCTGCTTTTCATCGGCATAATCGGCATAGCCACGAATTCCAACAAGCTCATTCCCACATACGAATATACCCCATATACGATGCGCGGAGGCTCGGAACTTTCATCAGACAGCGACACGCATAACGACAAGGGACTGGATCTGGAATATGCAACCGCCTGGTCGTATGGTATCAATGAAATGCCGAACCTTCTGATCCCTAATTTCAACGGAGGAGCATCCTCCGGCGAACTGCCTCTGGATTCAGAGACTGGCGAACTCCTCAAAAGAGCAGGTCAGCCGAATCTCAAACAGACAATGAAGCATCTGCCTCTGTACTGGGGACCTCAGCCTTTCACTGCAGGCCCTATGTATATGGGAGCTATCACCATATTCCTTTTCATCCTCGGCCTCATACTCTGCAAAGGAAGAGAAAAATGGTGGCTTGTGGCGGCAACCGTTACTGCAATATTCCTCTCCTGGGGAAACCATTTTATGTGGTTCACAAGGCTGTGGTTCGAATATGCACCTATGTACAGCAAGTTCAGGACCGTATCTATGGCTCTTACCATACTGCAGGTACTTCTCCCTATGCTAGGATTCTACGCTCTCGACAAGGTGCTGAAGGAAAGATATGACAAGAAGGAATTTATGAAGGCCGGCTATATAGCATACGGAGTCACTGCAGGATTCTGCCTTCTTTGTGTCCTGATCCCTGGAATGGCTGGAACATTCACCGGAGCATCGGATGCCGGTATGAACGAAATGATAGTGGAGGCTCTTGCTGCTGACAGACAGACACTTATGGTAAAGGATGCCTTGCGTTCGCTTATTCTCATTTCCTGCATATTCCTGATGTTGATATGGGCTTTCAGAACACCTAAGCAGAATGCTGTAGGAAAGGACGGTTCATTTGTACGCAAGGGAAGAATGAGCATTGTGGCCGTGGCTGTAGTGTTCCTCGTATGGATCGACCTGGTAAGCGTAGGCAAGAGATACCTCAACAAGAGCCATTTCATCACTCCGAAGGATTTTACCGCTCATTATGAGCCTCGTCCTGTGGATGAGATAATTCATCAGGATACCGATCTTGATTACCGCGTGCTCGACCTGAGCGTAAACACATTCAATGATGCGATCCAGAGCTATCACCACAAGTGTATCGGCGGATATAGCCCGGTAAAACTCCAGCGCTATCAGGACCTCATCGACAGATATATAACTGATGAGATCAGAGATATTTACGGTGCCGTTTCCGGAGCCGCTACAGTACAGGAGGTGGAGGAAGCCCTTCCAGAGACGAAGGTGGTGTCGATGCTGAACGGAAAGTATATAATCCTTGACGGGAATATTTCTCCGGTAGTGAATCCTTATGCATACGGAAACTGCTGGTTTGTGTCTGATTGCGTGCCTGCAGCCACTCCTGACGAGGAAATAGCACTTCTGGAGAATACCGACCTCCGCAATACGGCAGTGATCGGAGATGATTTCGAGTGGGCTCAGGGATTCTTCGCTGACGCTCAAAATAACGCTATGAACTGTAATTCTGAACTAAGTGAAGAATCTTCCGACAGAATCGAGCTGACGCACTATTCTCCTAAAGAACTCCGTTATGCTTTCAGCACAGACACAGAGCGTGCCGCCATATTCAGCGAAATCTATTATCCTAAGGGCTGGAAGGCGTGGATAGAACCTGCAGGAGCTTACGGAGAGGTTCGTGACGGGCATTATCATCCGACTGCAGAGGCTCGCGAAATCGAGCTTTTCCGCGCAGACTGGATGCTCCGAGGAGCCATAATACCGGAAGGTGAAGGCCAGCTCATAATGCGATTTGAACCTGAATCATATCAGCTTGGAGAGAATATTTCCCGTGCCAGCTCGATAGTCCTGATCCTGCTTCTGATCGGATCTGCGGCCGGAATGATTCTGACTTCTCGTAATAAAATACAATAACATTTTGCCGTTGAGCGGTAAGAGATGTTCTGTCAGAAATTCAAGGCAAGACCGAATCCGTTAGCGGTAGGACCAAACGAAAGATTGATGTCAGATGCCAGACCTGGCCCATATTCCTGAAAGATAGCATTGAGCCTCTTTTTATAAACGCACATTACAGGAATGCCGGAAGCCAGCATCGCAAGGCCTGTCAGGATACTGTAACCGCCTATATAGATCATAATATCCGCTGATGACATACCATTATGCCAATAATCACCTGCCGGCTTCATATTACCGGTGGGAAGACCTGTCATTCCCAAGATAGGAACAGTAATGAGAGTTCCTGCACCAATTACGAGTCCGACGGTAAATGCCAATGACCCGCACCAGGTGATGGCAGATCCTGCAATCGTAAGTCCCAATCCGGCCTTATAAGCATTCCTGTCTCTCGTCCAGGCATCTGCAACGGACTCACCGTATGAAGAAAGATAAGCCAATACATCCGCATTGGGAATCTTCTCTCCTTCAACGAAGACCCTGCTTCCCTTTATGACAGGAATATTACCGACAGCATATTGGGCAGATGCAGCTATGGTCATACAGCTGAAGACAAGCAGTAAAAAGAGTCTTTTCATAGTCATTCCTTTATAGACATACATATAGATGCAGCATCAGGCGATAATGTTGCAAAGGATGACTATAAAAGGATGGCTGCTACAGCAGTCCGGAAATGAAGATCGATATGATGGCCAGAGGGCAGACGTAACGGATAAGGAACCAGAGGACACCGAAAAGCTTTGCATTGCGGCTGAGGGTTCCTCCGTTGGTAAATTCATCATAAACATCTGTCTTCTTAAGTCTCCAGCCGACAAAGAGTACGGTCAGGAGACTGCCGAGAGTCATCAATATGTTGGAAGATAGATTGTCGAAGAAGTCGAAAAGATTTCCTCCGTCTATCTTTATGTGAGATAGCGGACCGAAAGACAAAGAGCAGAGAGTTCCTACAATCCAGCATACTACAAAAAGTACCGTACAGGCAGCTGCACGCGAGAATTTCTTTTCTTCAACGAGATATGCCACAGCCACTTCAAGCATAGAAATCGATGATGTAAGGGCCGCAACAAGAAGGGCTGCGAAGAAGAGAATGGCCACAAATCCTCCTGCCGGCATCTGTCCGAAAACGAACGGAAGGGTCTCGAAGACAAGGCCGGGGCCGGACTGCGGATTTAGCCCGAACGCGAACACGGCCGGCATTATGGCCACTCCGGCTATAAGGGCAAACATAAGGTCTGAGACAGCTGTCGCTGTGCTCTGGAACATTATATTCTCTTTCTTGTCCACGTATGAAGCGTATGTCATTATGGTACCGAATCCGAGGGAAAGGGAGAAGAACGCCTGACCGAGGGCAGCTGCACAGGCTTTGGCATCTATCTTTGAGAAGTCCGGATTGAAGAGATACTCCACGCCCTTCTGAGCTCCAGGAAGGGTAAGGGAATATATAGCTATGCCTAAGACAATGACGAAAAGAAGCGGCATCATCACCTTGCTGAACTTTTCTATACCTCCTTTGATACCGAATACCACGATAAGCGTTGTCGCAAGAAGGAAACCGGTATGGACGGCAAGAGGTCCCCAGGTGGATGTAACGAAGTCTGAAAACATCGTATTCATAGCACTCTGAGACTCACCTCCTGTAAACGAGAAGGTTATGGACTTCAGGAGATATTCTATAGACCATCCGCCGATCACGCTGTAATATGAAAGGACTATCAGAGGAACTATAATGGTAAAGAGTCCTACCCAGCGCCAGGCCGAACCTCCGGACAGGTCACGAAATGCAGCGTATGCATTCTTCTGACTTCTGCGTCCTACTACGAATTCGGAAATGAATATAGGAAGACAGATAAGGAAGCTGAGAATTATATATACAATGATGAAGGCCGCTCCTCCGTTCTCGCCCACAAGATATGGGAAACGCCAGAGGTTGCCCAGCCCCACTGCCGAGCCTGCCATTGCTACAAGTGCGCCGAAACGGCTGCCGAAACTATCTCTTGACATAATGATATGTTTTTCTGGAGGAACCTAACGCTTTATCAATCAACATCTTACCTTACCTACGTGCCGCACAAAGGGGAGCACGCAGACGACATAAAACACTGCAGATCAATCAATTAGCCTCCGCTCGTTTATAGGTTACAAATTCAAAATCGAAGCCGGATTCCTCATCGTGGAACATTTCCGAGCGGTCTTCTACCTCCCATACGGACGGATCGATCTGAGGGAAATATGTGTCGGCATCTTCGATGACCGTATGGACGTGGGTGACAATAAGACGGTCAGCGTCAGCGAGTGCTTGAGCATAGATCTGACCTCCGCCTATGACGAAGCAACGCTCAGAAGATCCATCGGCAACGGTATATGCTTCTGACAATGAACCTACCACAATGATTCCTTCCGGAGCATCAAAACCACGTGAAACGACGATATTGGTGCGTTTCGGAAGCGGACGGCCGATGGACTCGAAGGTCTTGCGTCCCATTATGACAGGACATCCCGTCGTAGTGCGCTTGAAGAACTTCAGATCCTCGGATATATGCCACAGAAGGGCATTGTCCTTTCCGATGGCGTTATTGTCCGCTATGGCTACTATTATGCATTTTTCCATATTCTGTTGATACTGTTTATAAGGCGCTTCAGCACAGCGACCGAGGTGAAAAGATGCTTTCGTCAGACAGCTACCGGAGCAGGGATGCGCGGATATGGATCATAATCCACGAGTTCGAAGTCTTCGTATGTGAAGTCGAAGATGTTCTTTACGTCCGGATTGATCTTCATCTTCGGAAGGGCGCGAGGCTCACGGCTGAGCTGGGTGGCCACCTGCTCGAAATGATTGACATAGATGTGAGTATCTCCGGTCGTATGGACGAATTCTCCCGGCTTCAGTCCGCATACCTGAGCGATCATCATCGTCAGAAGGGCGTATGATGCTATATTGAAAGGCACTCCGAGGAATACGTCTGCGCTGCGCTGATACAGCTGGCAGGAGAGCTTTCCGTCTGCGACATAGAACTGGAAGAGGGAGTGGCAAGGCGGCAGGGCCATCTTTTCCACTTCGGCTACATTCCAGGCAGAGACAATCATACGACGTGAATCCGGGTTGTTCTTTATCTGATTGATGACATTTGAAAGCTGGTCGATGGTGCCTCCGTCCGGAGTGGGCCAGCTTCGCCACTGATGACCATAGACAGGGCCGAGGTCACCGTTTTCGTCAGCCCATTCGTCCCAGATGGTGACTCCGTGATCCTGCAGATATTTCACATTCGTGTCACCTGCTATGAACCACAGAAGTTCGTATATTATGGATTTGAGATGCACCTTCTTCGTTGTGAGAAGGGGAAATCCTTCGCTGAGGTCGAAGCGCATCTGATAGCCGAATATGCTTTGGGTGCCCGTACCGGTACGGTCGGACTTCATTGTTCCGTTTTCACGGATATGACGTAAGAGATCCAGATATTGTTTCATAGGTTATCGTACAGAGAATGCGAATATGATTGCCTGTTCATAAACTTCTCCCGGACGGAGTTCGGACGATGGGTATTCCGGCTTGTTCGGTGCGTCAGGATAATTCTGGCACTCGATGGCAACACCGGTGTAGTCTTCATAGATATGTCCGTTCTTGCCTTCCGGACATCCTGAAAGCCAGTTTCCGGTATATACCTGTACGCCTGGCTGGGTGGTGAAGATCTGAAGAAGGCGTCCGCTTTCCGGAGCATAGAGCTCTGCACAGTCCTGAAGCTGGCCCGGCTCGGCTCCGTCGATGACCCAGCAATGGTCATATCCCTTTCCTATCTTGAGAGCCTCGAAATCAGCGTTTATATCCTGTCCTATAGGCTTGGGAGTGACAAAATCCATCGGTGTACCGGCTACAGGGACACTTTCTCCGAGAGGTATCTGTGTTGCGTCAGTAGGAAGATATTCAGAGCAGTTGAGTCTGAGAGTGTGTCCGAGAATATTGCCGTTACCCTCGCCGTTGAGATTGAAATATGCGTGATTGGTAAGATTGATGACTGTAGGAGCATCAGACTCTGCAGTCAGAGTCAGACGGAGCTCGCAGTCCTCGCTCCAGTCATATCGAGCGACAGCCTTTACCGCTGCAGGATATCCCTGTTCACCATCCTCGGAATAATAAAGGAATTCCACTCCACCTTCGTTCTCGCGGCTTTCCCATACCTTGTTCTGGAAGCCCTCAGGACCTCCGTGGAGGTGATTCGGGCCGTTATTTACAGGCAGTGTATATTCTGCTCCATCAAGGGTGAATTTGCCGAGGGCGACACGGTTGGCATATCTTCCAGGAATCTTTCCCATACAAGGACCGTCTCCGAAATAACTTTCAGGCACAGGATAGCCCAGGACTACATCTGCAAGGTTTCCGTCCTTGTCAGGCACAACTGCAGATACTATTCCTGCTCCCACGTTGGACAACTGTACGTATGCTCCTTTTTCATTAGTCAGTGTATAGAGATAAATCTCTTTGCCGCAGGCTGTCTTGCCCCAAAGTTCTTTTCTGATTTCCATTGTGTATAGATTAATTATGTATTAGGCAGAAACAAAATCTTTCAAATTTAGAATTTATATTCTGAATAGACAATAAAAAATACCTTAACGACGCGCAGTATCCGCGAGATAATTGAACAGACGGTTCTCAGGGGCGTCCTTCAGGATGACCCTCTTTTCTTCATCCAGAAGATAGAGAGACGGGATGGCACGGACATTATAAAGATTGTCAGTGCGGATGATCAGGTCGGGATCGAATCCATTATACCATTCCTCAGGATATATCGGCATATAGTCGCGCCAGCCCTGCAGATCCTCATCTATGTATATATTGAGGACTGCGAGTCTGCCGGAATCTATCAGGCCTGATATCTGCGGCTCTCCCTTCAGTACATTGATGATGTTCAGACAGGCATCACATCCAGGGTTGCTGAAAAACAGCAGGGTAAGAGGAGCCTTGATTCCGTGCAAGGTATGCATACGGCCCATCTTGTCGGCAAATCTGAAATCTGCCGCCACCGTTCCTGTACGATTGAGGGAAGTCATCCTTGCGTCATATTCATATTTCTTCTTCATTTCCGGAGAAATACCTTCATAACCGGCAAGCCTGCGCACAAAAGCATTATAACAGTCTTCATTGCGCAAAGGGGAATTAGGGTCATAAAGATATTTATAGGAAAGGTCTGTGAAGGTCTCGAATACATTTGATGAAGTATCCTTCCTTTCACAGGCAACAGCCCTGTCATAAAGCCTTGCAACGGCCTTTTCAGCCTGATTGAAAGGTATCATTTCAAGAATGGAAGTCCAATCTGCGAATTTCTGTTCGACATCCGCCTTCCTGACTCCGCTGACAAGAAGTGAATCGGAAGGATAGTCTCTGTCAGGATCGGTGATTCCGTCCCAAAAATGTCCGGCAACATATTCCGCTATATCCTGACGATCAGTCATCATTCCGGGTACTGCACAATCAGGAAAAGGCAGAGCCTTGAACTGCTCTGCCTTCTTCCCGTTTCCGCAACTTACGGCAAACACCGCAAGAAGCAATATTGTTGAAATCCTATTTATCATATTTTCCTACAACTGCCTGAGAAATATTGATGAGGAAGTCACCTATCTTCTCAAGTTCTGCAATCACGTCCATAAAATAAACACCTGTAAGGTAATTGTAGCTGTTGCTTTCGATGTTCACGATATGCTCCTCGCGAAGATGATTCCTGCACTCGTTGATATTGTACTCGGCATTCTCCGCATTGGAAATCTCCTTGAGTTCAGGATTCTTCAGGTTCTCGATCATAACATCGTAACCCTTCTGCACCAGATCCATAATCTTGTTCAGACGGTCGAGAAGCGGTTTGTCGAATGTCTTGCCGTGAACGTTCTTCCTCTTGAGGATACGTCCGATAGCTTCTCCTGAGTCACCGAGAGATTCAAGTTCGCCGATGATCTTGTACATAGACTTGATCGTGTCGGCAGCTTCCTCGCTTATCTCGTTCTTGCCCACCTCATTGAGGTATGTAGCGATCTCGTACTCGATCCTGTCGGAAATCTCTTCATACTTGATGAGCTTTTCGTTGAGCTGGTCGAACTTGTCCGGATCCTGCTCGTTTATAGCCTGACGGATGTAACCGAAGCCGTTGCGGCATATCTCGGCAAAATGGATAAGCTCCTGCTGAGCCTCTCTGAGAGAGAGTTCCGCTGTGCTGAGAGGACCTCCTGAGATATACTTGAGTCTGAATACCTCTGTCTCACCCTTAGGCTCCTTGACAAGCCATACCACAGCCTTCTCGATAAGAGGAACGAACCAGATAAGTACAGCTGTATTGGTCACGTTGAAGAGGGTATGAAGCATTGCGATTCCGTAAAGGAGGGAATTCTTATACATCTCTATCTGCTCCGGATCCGCTGCAAGTCCGCTGTTGGCTATCGCTGCGAGCTGACTGCTGGCCTCTACAGGATCATAGAATCCGAGAGCAACCATAATATGACATATAAGTCCGATGATAGGTTTCAACAGACAGAGAACCCAGATGACACCGATGAGGTTGAAGATTGTATGTGCACGTGCAGCTCTTTTTGCAGATGTATTGGCAACCGCCGCAGCGATGTTTGCAGTGATCGTGGTTCCGATGTTCTCACCAAGCACCATTGCAACCGCAAGCTTGAAGTCGATGAGACCGGAAGCCGCGAGGAGCATCGTAATGGCCATTGTCGCACTTGAAGCCTGAAGGACGATGGTAAGCACTGCTCCTGCGATGAGGAAGAGAAGTACTGAACCGAAACCGAAACCGTTGATGCTGCCGAAGAAGCTCATCATACCGGACTGATAATTGTCAAGAACGGCATTCGAGCAGTCCTTCATAAATGTGAGACCGACATACATTATGGCGAATCCCATCATAAACTGACCGATATTCTTTAGCGAAGACTTCTTTGAAGAATGCATCAGGAATCCGAAAGCCATCATAGGGACAGCGAAAAGCGCGATGTTCACAGAGAATCCCAATGAGGTGATCCAGGCTGTCAGCGTCGTACCGATGTTGGCTCCCATAATCACACCTATGGCGTTGCCAAGGGTGAGGAGTCCGGCATTCACGAAGCTTACCACCATAATGGTTGTAGCTGATGAAGACTGTACGAGAGCGGTTACGACTGTTCCTGTGAGTACACGCTTGAACGAATTGGAAGTCATTTTGGCCATAAAGGCTCTGAGACGGTCACCGGCAGATTTCTGGAGACCTTCACTCATAAGCGCCATACCGTAAAGGAACATAGCAAGTCCACCAAGCACGGAAAGCACATTAAGAATAGTTGTCATATAGATTTACGGTTGTTTATTTACTTTTAAAAGTAGCCGAATAAGTCGCAAAAATATAAAAAATAATTAGATTTGTAATCGGTTTTTCAGACAATAAGATGAGATTTATAAAGAATATATTCGTATTTGCAGCCATCCTGATTCCTTTTATGGCTTCCGCACAATTCTATGTGACCGGAGACGATCCGGGAAGAGCGAAATGGTACTCCATAGAGACTGATAATTTCAAGGTGATATACCCGGAAGGGGTAGATTCATTGGCCAGGGTATATGCGGAGAAGATAGAAAGATACCGCGTACCGGTATCACTTACAAGCGGTTACATTTCAGGCGAAGGTGACGGGAAGAAGATGCCGGTGGTGATGCACTCTTATAATGCGGCCAACGGATCTGTAGCTTGGGCTCCGAAGAGAATGGATCTTTTCACAATACCTTCCGCATACGACCCCGAACCTTTACCTTGGAGCACTATGCTCTCCGTTCACGAATCCCGTCATATAACCCAGATGCAGTTCGGTATGACCAAGGCTCAGAAGCCATTCACCTGGGCATTCGGACAGATGTGGAACATACTCGTATCTCTCGTATATCCGGGAATATCGAATATGGAAGGAGATGCCGTCATAACGGAAACTGCCTGGACCCCGTCGGGAAGGGGCCGAACGGCTGATTTCCTCAACTATTACTGGGTGGCCTTCGATAACGGAGACTTCAGAAGCTGGGACAAATGGAGATTCGTATCACAGGTCAACAATGCACCGGACTATTATTCGCTGGGATATCTTACGATGGGAGGATTCCGCTATCTGTATGACTGTCCTGAATTTATGAGCGAAGGCTATCATCTTGCTGCCCGCCGTCCATACAACCTCGGAGCATTCTATACCACCACAAGGAAACTCACCGGAAAGCAATTCAACAAAGCCTTTATGGAGGTATGCGACACTATGTACACCCTCTGGAAGGCTGATGCAGAAGCCAGGAAGCCATATATTCCGTCTGAACCTGTCACTTCCAAATCCCGTTTCTACACCGACTATTCCAACAATCTCATTGCAGGAAATGACATATATTCCATAAAGAAAGGGCATAGCGACGCGCCGATACTGGTCAGGATCGACAGCACCGGAAAGGAACACAGGGTCAGCAGATTCGCATACGATGCAGGAAGATTGCAACGGGAGCCTGAATCCGGAAGAATATACTGGAGCGAGACAAGCACCGACAAAAGATGGAACCTCAAGACAAAGTCTCAGATCAGATATATTGAAGAGGGATCAGGAAAAAAGAAGACTGTAGTCAGTCCGCATCTTCTTTATAATCCTTCAGCATATAAGTCGGATATAGCGGCTGTCAGATATGAAATCGGAGGTAGGTCGTACCTTGATATCATAGATGGGAGTTCAGGAAAGGACATCAGGTCATTCGCTGCTCCTGACAGCCTCCAGCTGCTTGAACCGGCCTGGATCGGAGATGAGGTATATGTCACGGCCATCTCTGACAACGGCTATGGAATATATCGTATCATTATTGACGAAGATGGAGAAGCCGGTAGCAGATGGGAGAGCATACTCAGACCACAGCCTGTGAAGATAAAGGATTTCTCCGCTTACGGAAACGAACTTATATTCACCTGCGACAGGACAGGAGTCAACGAACTTTATCATATCGACCCTTCAGATGGAAGTCTGCGTCAGAAGACCTCCACACGTTACGGAGCAGAAGATTTCCAATACAGCGAGGACGGAAGATGGCTCTATTATTCTTCACAGACGATGGAGGGTAAAATGATATTCCGTACCTCGACAGACTCTCTGATTGACAGAAGTGCCGATTTCACAGAACTTCACCATTACCATATTGCAGAGGCTGTCACCGCCCAGGAAAAAGCAATCGCCAAGCAGAGAAAAGTCAATACTGATATTGATGTGGAAATATCGGATCCTGTGAGATACCGCAAGCTGCCGCATACGGTCAACGTCCATTCCTGGGCGCCTGTCTATGTGAATGTTGACAATATTATGAATATGTCATTCGACCATATATGGCAGGCAGCTTCACTTGGAGCCACAGGCATATTCCAGAACAGTCTGTCCACAGCTGTAGGAGAATTCGGATACTCGGCTCACAAAGATCCTTACAATCCGGCCAGATGGAGGCATTCCGGACACGCAAGAATCACATATTCAGGCTTTTATCCGGTAATCGAAGCGTCTGTAAACTTCAATGACAGAGGGGCACGTCAGTATAATGCATACGCTTATATGATATCGGATGATAAGGCCACGATGGAAATATCCTCTCGGGAACTTCCTGTGCCTTACATAGAGGGAATCCTCAGTACATACATACCTTTCAGGTTTTCTTCAGGAGGATGGTACAAAGGAGTGGTTCCGAAGCTTACATACAGAATAGGAAACGACAAGTTCAATACGGCACTCACCGTTATGGATCTCGAAGAACAAACCTATCTTGATGAAAATGGAGAATATGTAACCGGACAGAACCCTGTATTCCTCAAACAGAATGAAGGAAAGAATACATTCAGACACAGTCTGAGCGGTTCCGTCAGAGCATATACTATGCTCAGTACAGCTAATTCTGCCGTATATCCGAAATGGGGAATCGGAGCGGAGGCCGGAGCGACCGGAAGCCTCGAAAGCAGCACCTACCTCTCCCCTATGGGATTCTTGTACGTTTATGGATATATTCCGGGACTTCTTTCCGAACAAGGCTTGAAGCTGACAATGATGACGCAGCAGAAGCTCAGAAAGGATTCCGTTTTCGGACAGCCTGCAGTCAGCGTCCTTCCGCGCGGCCTTAGCGAAAATTCAGCACTCGCAAGCTGGCTTTCCATCAGAAAACCGAATCTGACCAAGGTCACAGCCGATTATGCAGTCCCTGTGTTTATCGGAGATGTTTCGATAGGAGGAAATTTCTTCTCCATAAAGAGGCTCGTGGTGGCTCCTCATTTCGACTATACATTCATCTCAGACAAAGGATTATGGTCGGCCGGAGGTGAGCTTACCCTTGATTTGCACAGCATACTGACCCTCGAATGGCCGTGCTCGATAGGAATGACTATGTCATATAACGGAGGCTCGGCCTGGAACAGCATAGCTGAACAGAGCGGCATCACGCTTGACCGCTTCCATATAGGCCCGACATTCAATGTAACATTCTAATTTTCAATATATATGTCAATAATCAACGAAGCACTCGCACCCTGCAGCAAATGCGGACAGCAGCACAAGGTAATCATATATAAAAGCATAAATACAGCTGATAATCCAGAACTCAAGGCAAAGGTTGCGGACGGTTCGCTCTTCCTATGGGAATGCCCTCACTGCGGCCAGATGAACCTCGCCAGATATGAAACCCTCTATCACGATCCTGCTGGCAAACTGATGGTGTGGCTCATTCCTGCAGGGGAGATTTCAGAAGCCCAGATGCAGGCTATAACTATGCATACAAAGGCTATGGGAGGCTATACCCTGCGTCGTGTCAATGATATGGGAACACTGATGGAGAAAGTGCTTGTAGCGGAAGCCGGTCTGGATGATATCGTTCTGGAAATGTGCAAATACGTTACAAAATTGGAAATGCTGCAGAAAAGCGTACCTGCCGAACAGAAAGATGAATTTATGGCTTCCACTTTCCATTTCTACCGCTGTGAAGGAGAAGGGGACGAAAGAATTCTTACCTTTATGTATGCACTTGATGGTCAGATGCTTGGAGTAAACATCGGATGGAATGTATATCAGGACTGTGCCGGCATACTCGAAAGAAATCCTCAGATCCGTCCCGAAGAAGGTTTCGCAAAGATAGACGCCGAATGGCTCGCCTCGAAGATGGCATAATAAGGCTTACTTTTTTCTAAGACTTATTAAATGATGGAAAAGAGAAATAAGCTTCTATTAATATTGATCACTTTTCTAAGTATAATAGGTATTTTTTGGAATATTTATTCATATTTGTGTATAGGGATCATTCATCAGTATGATATTGCAGGTATTCATTTGGATCCGACTTCAATTGAAACATTAAATGCAATGTGGAAGTCTTTCCTTGTTTTCATTCTAATCAACAGTTTTTTGTTACTTCTCGGTTTGTTACAAATGCTGTTTTTGAGACATATAAATATAAGACTTTGGTTTTATGCAATATCTTTAATGGTTTCTGCGGTATCTATTCTATTTTGGGAAAATAACTATAGGAAGTTGCTTGTGGAGATTACAGAAGGTTGCGACATTATGATTAACATATTGAGACCCGGATACTATACTTATTATATAGGAATTATAATCATAACGATACTTCTATTGTTACTGGAAAAATGCAGAACACGTCAGGAAACCTATGTGGGTTAGCCATTTATCTAATCCAGGTCAACCGACAACTTCTCTTTTTTTTCTATTAAATTCACTGCTTTACATATAGTCGGCTCCACTCACATATAGTTGCTTTTTCTCCCACAGAACCAATGAAGAATACTTTTAATATTCTCAATGCTCTGTTAAACCACACGTACTTTTCGTGACACCTAGGGCATAAAAATGCAAAAAAACGTCTGAGGTGTACTCCCACAAGTCATTTTGATTAATAAGGGAGTACACCTCAGACGTTTTTTGTTTAAAATCGACCAAGGTGTCATTGCCTGACAAAACTCAGGTGAGTTGTTCAACTCGAAAGCAGTACACCTTTTTTATCAGATTGAAGTACTTATGCCAGCCTGCGGGCTCCGTCACTGATTATTACAGGAATCTCTACTGGTTCGTGACCGTATTTTTCAGCGAAAGCGGCTTTGGCTTTCGCGATGAATGCATCGTAAAGTTCAGCCTTGACGAGGTTGATGGTACAGCCGCCGAAGCCGCCACCCATAATGCGGGAACCTGTCACACCGCACTCCTGTGCCACTGTAGCAAGGAAGTCAAGCTCTTCGCAAGACACTTCATAGTCCTTGGACATTCCCCAGTGAGTCTCATACATACGGGCTCCGACTGTCTCATAATCTCCCTTTTCAAGAGCGTCACATACGTCGAGAACTCGCTTCTCCTCACCGATCACATAGCGAGCTCGGAGGTAGTCTTCCTCTGAAATCTGATCCTTGATAGCCTCGAGCTGGTCCATTGTAGCTCCGCGGAGGAACTCCTGGCCGAGGACTTTCGCCACACGCTCGCAGGATGCACGACGGTCGTTGTATGGAGAACCCACAAGCTCGTGCTTTACGAGTGAATTGAGGAGTACAAGCTTATAGCCGTGCTGCTCAGGATCGAAAGGAAAATATTCAAACTCCATAGAGCGGCAGTCCAGACGCATAAGATTGCCTGCCTTTCCGAACACTGAAGCGAACTGATCCATAATTCCGCACTTGACGCCGCAGTAATTGTGCTCTGTGCTCTGGCCGATGCGTGCGAGCTCGAACTTGTCGATGCCGAGGCCGAAGAGTTCGTTGAGAGCGAATGCGAATGTGCTCTCGAGGGCTGCTGACGATGACATTCCGGCTCCGAGAGGAACGTCACCTGCAAACACAGTATTGAAACCTGCGATCACTCCGCCTCTCTTCTGGATCTCGCGGCAGACACCGAAGATATAGCGTGCCCAGCTCTGTGCAGGAATATCTTCCTCGTTGAGTCCGAATTCACAATATTCATCAAGGTCAAGAGCAAATGCACGTACGGTCTGTGTGCCGTTAAGCTTTATCTCTGCAATCATTCCCTTATCAATAGCTCCCGGAAAAACAAATCCTCCGTTATAGTCGGTATGTTCACCAATGAGATTGATACGTCCTGCAGACGCAAAGAATTCACCCTCAGTCTGAAAGAGAGTCTGGAATTTTTCTGCTATTCTGGTTTTCATATTATTAGTTTTATGTTATTTATTTTCACTCTGAAACGGCTTTAAAATCCAGCCACAATACCAAAATCTTTCAAATATAGGAATATCCATCGATAAAACAATGAAATCATTTTATCAATTTCAAGACAATCGGACAATGATCGCTGACTCCCCCGATATATCTCGGACCTGAAAATGTCCTGAAAGGCTTTTCGCCAGGATGCTTTCTGTCCCATACCATAAGAAAAGGGACACGGCATATTTCCATTGCAGAAGATCCAGACCATTCCTGACCCACCAGAAACATATCGATCAGTTCCCATTTTCCTTCATACCTTATCGTTCCCTCTCCCTTTCTGTGAAGTTCCAGACCCTTATTGACCAAATGATTGTTTATAATATCAAAGGCAGAACCGTCAGGTGTATCATTGAAATCACCCATTGCCACGACATCAGCACTGCCGATAGAATCACAAAGCATCTTCAACGCTTTCATTGCAGCATTACGCCTGCCCTCTGATTCATCCTCTCCCCCGAATTTGGACGGATGATGGTTTACGATGAAATCTATCCTGCTTCCATCTGAAATCTGCATAGAAGAGTGAAGAATGTCGCGTGTGGACAGTTTTTGACCGTCAAATTCAGGTTTTATCACAGAAACAGTCTCCGGATGCATCACCGATTTTCTATACAGAAAAGCCACGTCTATTCCTCTTCTGTCACCGGAATCATAATGAATTATATCATAATCATATTTTCTTAAAGCAGTGGATTTCAATAATTTATGAAGTACGCCCTTATTTTCGATTTCTGCCAGACCTATTAGATCAGGCATTCTCCCGTAACGGTCTCCCATCCACATAATGCTCTTTGCGACAGCATCGCACTTTGCATAAAACCTCTTTTTCGTCCAATGTCTGCTGCCCGACGAGGAAAACTCCCTGTCAGACTCCCCTTCTCCCCCATCCGTATAATCAAAGAAATTCTCAAGATTCCAGAACATTACAACAAGAGAATCCTGAGCTGCCGATTTGGTTTCCAACAGCAAGATTGAAATCAATATCAATAAAAAACTCTTCGCCATAAATTATATGATATTTATAACAAAAGTCAATGATTATTTTTCAAAAGGGCATAAAAAAGAGAAAAACTTGGCCTAAAAAAGAGAAATAAAGCAAAGAAAAAGAAAAAGTTGGCGTAAATTTGCGCCCTGATTATAGTTAAGAGTATTTTTACCATTTAAAGAGATAATACAATGGCACTTAAATGCGGTATCGTAGGACTTCCTAATGTAGGAAAATCAACTTTGTTCAACTGTGTAAGCTCAGGAAAGGCTCAGAGCGCGAACTTCCCTTTCTGTACGATAGAACCTAACATAGGTTCGACAATCGTGCCGGACAAGAGGCTTGAAGTGCTCGAAAGTCTCTGCAATCCGAAGAGAGTGATTCCTGCAACAGTGGAGATTGTTGATATCGCCGGACTCGTCAAGGGAGCCAGCAAGGGAGAAGGACTTGGCAACCAGTTTCTCGCAAACATCAGGGAGACAGATGCAATCCTTCACGTACTGCGCTGCTTCGACGATCCTAACATCGTACACGTGGACGGAACGGTAGATCCTGTACGTGACAAGGAAGTGATCGACCTGGAACTCCAGCTGAAGGACCTTGAGACAGTAGAAAACCGCCTTGCAAAGGTGCAGAAGCAGGCTCAGACCGGTGGAGATAAGAATGCAAAGAAGCTCTTCGACCTTCTCACAAGATACAAGGCAGCTCTTGAGCAGGGAAAATCCTGCCGTACCGTAAAGCCGGAAAATGCTGACGAAGAGCAGCTTGCAAAAGAGCTTTTCCTCCTCACAAACAAACCTGTAATGTATGTATGCAACGTTGACGAGGCTTCGGCAAAGACAGGAAACGAATATGTGGAGCAGGTACGCGAGGCTGTGAAGGATGAAGATGCTGAAATACTTGTGATTGCAGCAAAGATAGAATCTGACATAGCCGAGCTTGAAAGCTACGAAGAACGCCAGATGTTCCTTGAAGAGATGGGACTGGAGGAATCCGGAGTAGTAAGACTCATCCAGAGCGCATATTCGCTCCTCAACCTCCGTACATATTTCACTGCAGGAGCTGATGAATGCCGTGCCTGGACAATCAATGTCGGAGACAAGGCTCCGAAGGCAGCTGGAGTGATACACACTGATTTCGAAAAAGGATTCATCCGTGCAGAGGTCATCAAATATGAAGACTTCGTGACTCTCAAGTCAGAGGCAGCCTGCAGAGCGGCCGGAAAGCTCGGAGTGGAAGGAAAGGAATATGTCGTTCAGGACGGTGACATTATGCACTTCCTTTTCAACGTATAACGGATTCTAGAGAGGACTTCAGTTCATCATACGAAGGGACGGGATCATCGGTAAAGATATACCTGATGGTTCCGTCCTTTTCGTTTATATATATGCGAGGAATCCTGGTCTTTGCAAATTTCTCATAGACCTTACGGTCATTTTGGCCAGAAAAAGGCATATTCAGCCTGTTTTCCTTAAAATAAGAGTCTATCTCAGCCGCATCCTGCTCACGGCTTATAAGGGCAAACAACACTCCTTTTGAGGCATATTCATCATATATCTGCTGCATACGTGGCAAAGCCTGCTGACAATCCGGACAGGTAGTATGAAAGAACATAACTACAGATACTTTCTCCTTGAGGATTTCATCAGTAACGACAGACCCGTCATTCATCACTACCTCAAGATCAGGCAGCATATCCCCCACTTCCATATCCGCTCCTGTCTGTTTCTCCTTTATACAGGCAGAAAACATAAAAAGCACAAGGAATGATGTAATCAAAAATCTCTTCATATTACTCTGATTTCGGTCAGGCAGGGAGGTATATTGGAAAACCGTGGCCACCCTCGGCCCGTAAGAGGGAGGGACCCGCCGCGCAGCGGTGGGAGGGGTCAGGCGCAGCCTGACGTTTTCCAATATACCTCCCTGCCTGACGACTGCAAAAATAAACAAAAAAAAGAGCAACTGAATGAATCAATTGCTCTTTAATTGTATGTATTCTTCGCTTAAGCTAAGAATGATCTATTAATAGAAACGTGCTCTGTTATCCTTAACCTCTGCGTCATCCATCATTGTAGGAACGAGCATCTGAGTAGAATACTGAGTCATCTGAGCGTCACGAGCCTTTGCATCATCCTCTGTAAAGAATGCACCTGTATCACGGCCTGTAACCTTATACACATATACTCCGATGCTTCCTGCGAGAGGACCATAGAGCTTGCCTTCCTCAGCAACTGAAGCAGCACCGATGAACTTAGGATCAAGACCCTGTGCACCCATTGATGCGAATGCAACTCCATCCTTAGTGCTTACAGTAGTCTCGAGAGCAGCCGCAATAGCCTCCATATCTGTAAGACCCTCGATCTTCTCCGCTACTTCTGCTGCCTTCTTCTCACCGATCTTCTGATTATAAAGAATATTGCTGATGGCTGTAGAAACCTCCTCTACAGGAGAATAACCTTCCTTATGGATGTTCTTGAGCGCTGCAATGATGAAGTAGTTGTTGTCAACAGTTATGATGTTTGAAGCATCACCAACCTTAGCATCGAACGCCCATCTTGTAACCTCTCTTGTATTGTCGATAGCACCAAGACGATTTGTACCCTCAAGCATCTTGTTTACAGGATGTGCATATACACCTTCCTCCTCAAGAGCCTTCTGGAAGTTCTCATACTTGCCTGCAGTCTTTGTTGCGAAAGTATTGGCCTTTGAATAGAAACCGTTCACAGTCTCCTTGCTAGCCACAGCTGTCTTCTCAAGAACAGCAACTCTCTTCTTTGCTACAGGAGCGGTTCTGTCAAGAACCTCGAAAGTGAGACCTCCTGCTGTGATCCTGCTGTTCTTGGCAGCTGCCATAACATCCTCAAAACCAGGAGTCTGAGTGATCCACATAGGCTCAGCTACATTAAGAAGGCTGTCAACATTCTCTGATGCAGATGGAACATACTTCACGAATACAGAATCAGGTATCATAGCTGACTCCATAACGCGTACTGCATAGAATGTGTTTCCGTTTGAAATAACCTCAGATACAGAAGCATTGTCACCGAAAGCATAGTCATTCACTGCCTTTGCGATGGTATTGAGTTCACCAGCCTTGTACCAGTGATTGTCGATCTGTCTGTCTGAATTGGCGAGAAGGAAGCTTCTCATATTCTCTGTAGAAGCAAACTCGTCATATACGTCAACGAGAGACTGGTTTGCTGCAGCGATATCCTCAGCAGATGGTGTAACCTCGAATACAACATACTCGATGTCCCTGCTTGCCTGCTGGCGGTAGAACTTCTTGTGAGCATCGTAATATGCCTTGATCTCGCTGTCTGAAACAACAACTGTAGTGTCCTGTACATATCCGAAAGGAACCATTACGAACTCTACGTTGAATGTATTGTTGTTGTCAGCGATCTGCTCGTTGAGCATAAGGCTGTTGGTGAAGTTGCTCTGAGTGAAGAGAGACATATACTTCGAATAGTACTCCTGATTCTTAGCTGTCTCGATGAGATAATCCCAGTAAAGCTGGAGACGGCCTGTCTGGTCAGTATCCTTGTATGCGAGGAAATCACTTACAAGTGCTGGAGAGAAGTTTCCGTTCTCATCAAGG
Source organism: Bacteroidales bacterium (assembly GCA_015060395.1). Classification (GTDB taxonomy): domain Bacteria; phylum Bacteroidota; class Bacteroidia; order Bacteroidales; family UBA932; genus Cryptobacteroides. The sequence continues at coordinate 15,336 of SUYP01000010.1, read as the reverse complement.
AATGCAGGGTTCTGAGTGAATACAGGTGAAAGAATGTTACCTGCCACTATGTCATTCATCTCTTCCTTTCCTACATAGATACCTGCATTCTCGGCATTCTTTACGAAAAGATACTTGTCAACAAGAGACTGCCAGGCAGCGTTTCTGATTGCTGTCTGCTGCTGCTCGTTCTGTGCTGAAGAACCTGACATAATCTCGTTGATAGTAGTGAATTTCTCTACATCTGCCTGATAGTCAACATAAGAGATAGATTTACCGTCAATTTCTCCTACATCATACTTTGATGACATAGAAGAACTTACTGACTGAAGTGTAGTCGGGTCAATGATGAAAGACAACAGTGCCACTGCGATAAGCACTGTTATCACGACTCCGAACTTGACACGAATTGTTTCAAGTGCTGCCATTTTATTGATTGTTTTAGATTATTATCCTGTAAATTACAATATTGGGGGGCGAAGATAGCAATTTTATCTCAATCTGCCGCTATTTTTTTTGAAATGGGCCTATAAAATTGACCGAATCTATCAAAACCTGAGTACTATCCTTGACCACAATCGCATAATTGTTGAAATTATTGAACAATATGGTACTTCTAGCCCTCTGGTCCGATTCCATTCCGTATCCCTGCATAAATCCGTCCGGCGAATACATCCTCACATAGCAATGAGTATATATCTTTTCATTCTTCTGATCCCAGTAGAGGGTATCTGTCTCCATAACCTCCTGATTGATCAGATTCTTTACAACCACATTTCCGAACGCTTCCCAGCTTTCCCTTCCGTCCTCGAATTTCTGATGCCGGGCATTGTCGGCAACTATCTCAGTCTCAAGCTTTCCAGTCTCGTCGAAACCATAGACGAAGAATCCTTCCGGGAAAAGTTCATAATCCAGACTATCCTTTTCGTATTTCTCCATCCGGGGAGCTTCAGCCCTCATCTTGACCATACCGTTCTCCGTCTGCTGCATAAACATATCGTCAACCACCTGTACAGGTGTTTCAGCAAGATTCAGGACCTCGGCTTCGGCCAGTTTTCCTTTACAAGAATAAACGACGAAAGCAACCGCCGCAGCGGTTGCAATCATCTTCACTATATTTATGATATTCTTCAATATCTTTTAGTTCTGTGTTCTAACTGTTGTAACAGCCCTCATACCACCGCAGGATACTGTATATGACTGACCGTTTGTAACATCGTACATAAACGCTTCAGCAGTCTGAGGATAATATGCGGCATACTGTCTGATATAGTTGTTTGCATCCTCTGCAAGTGCCTCGTCAGCTGCCTTTGCCTTGTTCATATAGTCAACAGCAACCCAGTACTTGGCTCTCTGCTCGATGTCGTTTCCACCGCAAACGACACTGCCCCAGATTGTTCCCATAAGCATATAAGCCTTACCTGCGATTGAAGGATCAAGCTCTACAGCCTTCTGAGCTGCCTCGTATGCCTGAGCGTTCTTTCCGCTCTTGTAGCAGAATGCTGCAAGTTCATAGCTGTATGCACCGTCAGTTACGGCATCAGACTCCTCGGAAGCGATAGCCTCATTCATATACTTCACTGCATTCTCAACATCTGCTCTGCCTGCATAAAGCTTGTAAAGATAGTATGCTGAAGTAGCTGAAGGCTCCATATTGTGCATAGTAGTAACCGAGTTGAGGAAGAGGTCGTTGTCAGTACATCCCTCTGTCATACCCATCATCCTTACGATATTCTTCGCGAGGTCAAGGTTCTGAGGATCAGCCTCATATCTTGGTCCGAAGAGAGCGATGAGATTGTCGCAGCTTGCTACCTGGCTGGTGATGAAGAGACTCTCAACATCCTCAACAGTCTTGTCTATGCTCTTCTTCTCAGTATCATTCTTAGGAGTAGCCATACCGAGATACTTGATTGCATTCTCATATACGTTGATAACGCTCTCAGGATCAAGAGAACCCTCCTTGTAAAGATCGATAGCTGTATTGAGCTGGAAAAGGAAGATATTTGCTCTGGTATTCTCCTTTGTCTGATTCACGATATCACAAAGACCTGCATAAAGCTTCTCAGGATCGTTCTTCATATAGTTGTACATATCAAGAGCCTTGTTGTTGAGCGAGCTCACTGCATACTTTGGCCAGTACTGTACTCTCTGATCATAGATTGTCATAAGCGAGTCAACAAGCTTCATTCTATAAACAGCATCCTTGCTGTTGGCCTGGATCACTCTGCGGAGGAGTGTGGTACCGTCAGAAAGCATAGAATATCTGGCTGTAGGAGGACAGATGTTGTATGCCTTTCTCCAGCTTGGAAGAGCAGCATCATAATTCTTCTGCTTGTAATATTCTGTATAATAAGACAGATATTTGATACACTCGGCACTGTCCGGACCGAACTTTCCCTGAGCGGAAACCTTGCTGCTTGCTATAAGCGCCATTGCAGCAACTGAAATCAACAGTACAATTCTTTTCATAGTGATATTATGTGTTTTTATTTATAATCTGTTAGTTATACTGAATCTTCCTGAACCATATATCGTGGATGTTGAAACCTATCACGAAAGTAGCATATCTTTCACGGATCATATTGTTCCTTGTACTTGCCCTCTGACCCAGATCAACTCCGATGCTGATACCGTTATACCATTGATAGACCGGAAGAGTCATACCGAGGGTTATACCCATCGAATTGACATTGTTTCCGTCAAGCTTGTAATATGCCTGATCATAATATACTCCGCATCTGTACGAACATCTCTTGAGATAATATCTGATATCATTTCTGTTCGGAACTATCTCGAATCCTGCCCTGAAAGACTGAGAAACAGTAGAAGAGAATCTTGAATCACCTACTACCGCGAATCCCTGTGCATTATCAAATCCCGATCTGGTCCAGTCTGAACGGAGATAATTGAATTCGGCACTCCACTTTTCTCCTCCCTTCACGGATATTCCGACTCCTATCTCATTTCCGAATCTCATTCCTTTTGCTCCAAGAGTATCGACAGTGTGCCTGAGTGAGTCGGTTACACTGGATTGGGTCGCATATCTGTAGTTGGTTGCAAAACCTTTCATATTCGTACCCATCTTGTATGTCGTTCCTATGATCATTGAAACGTCTCTACCGAGTTTCTGCTCATACTGAAGTCCGAATTTTCCGGTCACACCTCTGATCGTCAATTCGCTTCCGCTGTTGAGAGATCTGTATGAATCATCGGAATAATCCATATTGGTGACCTTGTCCAGATTACCGAAGTAATAAATGGCCTCAGCTCCGAGGGACAATCTCTTCCAGAATGTAACTCCGGCTCCTATGAACGCCTGATAGATACTTCCGGTACCGTATGAATCATACGTGATGTTTCCTGTGTTTCCAATGATTCCGGGATCTGTCTCCTTTGAAGAAAAATCATATCCTACATCACTGTACGGGGTGATTCCCACCATAAATGCAGATGACTTGTAAATAGGGAAACTCAATACGAAATCATAGATGTTGAAGGTGTTGTGTCCGGATCTGATGTCGCCCTGAGCATAAACGGTATTGTTCTGTACAAGTCCGAAATCCGCCATAAATGAAAGGGTATCTCTTGCGGTAACTGCTGCCGGATTGAGATAATTTATAAATCTCCTGTTCCTTGTAGCTATACCGGTACCTCCCATACTCTTGTTGTAGGCTGTACCTTCTTTCGAAATGTCTCCAATACCATATATAGAATACGGAGAGTACGCGCCGTATGTACCATCCTGTGCTGACACACAGATACTTACGACGAGAAACACTGCCAGTACTATAAACTTTTCAATCTTTCTTATCATATTCAACAGCCATTAAAGCCAACCCCATAAGAACGAGGTTACAAACTACAAAGATGGAGTTTTTCATCCTTTTTGCAAAATAAATTGCATCTCCACCTGTAAAAACAGTGATATTTTCTGGATATTCAGATACATAACCCTCTATTTCAAACATTATGCCTGAAATAACCCCAGAGGCAATCCCACTAACAATATCTGTGCCTGTCTTATCTATATTTTCCGGTGCACAGAGAAGTGGAAGGGATCTTGAATATCTGTTCAGAGACTTGAATCTAGTACTGCATCCAGGTGAAATGTTGCCTCCCCTGTAGTTTCCGTCCTTATCTATGAAATCGACAGTAAGAGTCGTTCCGAAATCGAATATAGTGCACCCTCTGTTCTTGAAAAGGAAGCCGGAAGCTATGATTGAAGCTGCCCTGTCAGGAGTAAGCCAGGAAGGAAGACCATATAAGGAAATAAGGTCTTTATCTGCTATAAGAAGCCTTTCACATTCATTTTCAAGCCTTTTTACCGCCTGTGATGAAAAGTTACGGACACTGCTCAGGAGCATAATTTCCGGTTTTTCCTTGGCTGTAAGGGACAATATGAAATCAAGCATTCTTTCACCTTGATATCTGAAAGTCTTTCCCAGGGTCATCCCGTCAGCCCAGGATGCCTTAAGCGCAGTATTTCCTATATCTATAACAAGATTAGCCACTTACGTTGTCTTTTTGAAGTTTACAAAGTTAAGACAATTTATTCAAAATAGAATAAGCCTTTTTAATTCCATCCACATTTCTCACAAAAATCCTCAGCTTGTTGTCATTATGCTTGAGTTCGAATATCTTTGGATTCTGTGATATCTTTTCCAATATTCTTGAAAATCTGTCGCTTCGGTAGTATTGTGAAAGAGGATTCAATATGAAAAAGGCAATCATAACCCCGTTCTTTATTATTATCTTTTCAAATCCGAGCTTTACTCCCAGCTGCCTTATCCTCACAATCTCGAATAGTCTTGAAAGTTCCTCAGGCATCTTTCCGAAACGGTCCTTGAGCCTTTTCTTCATATTTTCAAGATCCTTGTCGGACGAGAGAGAATCCAGTTCCTTGTATATCCTTATCTTTTCCGCAGTCACATCTATATAGCTGTCCGGAATAAGAGCCAGCTGGTCGGTCTCAATGGTACAATCGGAGACATAATTATCAGTCTGACTTCTGGTTACCATACCTGTCTCCATACCAAGTTCTTCCATTGCTTCCGCAAGAATCTTCTGATAGGTCTCGAATCCCATATCTGTTATGAAACCGCTCTGCTCCGCACCAAGAAGATTTCCGGCACCACGTATGTCCAGGTCCTGCATAGCTATATTGAATCCGCTGCCCAGATCTGAGAATGATTCTATAGCCTTCAACCTGCGGCGTGCATCCTCGGTGATGGAAAGAAGCGGAGGGACTATAAGATAACAGAATGCCCTTCTGTTGGACCTTCCCACACGTCCGCGAAGCTGATGAAGATCGCTGAGTCCTATGTTCTGAGCCTGGTTAATTATTATGGTATTTGCATTAGGAACATCCAGTCCGTTCTCGATGATGGTAGTGCACAGAAGCATATCATAATCACCGGCCATAAAGTCAAGTATCTTGTTTTCAAGTACTTTCGCTTCCATCTGACCGTGGGCTATGCATATCTTCATATCCGGAACCAGTCTGTGAAGGATGTCGTGTATGGACTGCAGTTCCTCAACCCTGTTATGAAGGAAAAATATCTGCCCTCCCCTGTTCAGCTCATATCTTATGATCTTTTTGATCTCGTCAGAATCAAAAAGCATAATCTCGGTCTGCACCGGTATCCTGTTAGGCGGAGGTGTGCTTATGATGGAAAGGTCACGGGCTCCAAGCAGAGAAAACTGAAGGGTTCGCGGAATAGGAGTGGCAGTGAGGGTGAGAGTATCCACTGAAGCCTTCAGCTGACGTAGCTTTTCTTTGGCACTTACTCCGAACTTCTGTTCCTCATCTATTATAAGAAGTCCTAGATCCTTGAATTCAAAACCTTTTCCAATAAGTTTGTGAGTACCTATCACTATATCAAGAGTACCTGCCTTGAGTCTTTTCTGTATATCAGAAATCTCCTTTGCCGTCCTCAGACGGCTTACATAATCTATATTGCACGGGAAGTCCTTAAGACGGTTCTTGAAGGTATTATAATGCTGCAGGGCGAGGATTGTGGTCGGCACAAGGACGGCAACCTGCTTGCTGTCGGCCACAGCCTTGAATGCGGCACGTACGGCAACCTCCGTCTTTCCGAAACCCACATCACCGCAGATGAGCCTGTCCATAGGACAATCATCCTCCATATCCATCTTCACGGCCTTTACCGCCTTCTCCTGATCAGGAGTATCCTCATACATAAATGAAGATTCAAGTTCCTGCTGCATATATGTATCGGCCGAAAATGCAAAGCCTCTGGCACTTTTACGCTTGGCATAAAGCTGGATCAGATCCTTCGCTATATCCTTTACCTTGGATTTGGTGCTGGCCTTGAGATTCTGCCAGACCTTAGATCCAAGCTTATGTATCTTAGGAGGCTCGGAATCCTTTGATTTATAGCGGGATATCTTATGAAGAGCGTGAACTGACACAAAGACCACATCATTGTCCTTGTACATCAGCTTCACCACCTCGTGCATCCTTCCCTTGTCATCCTTCATACGCACAAGACCACCGAATACTCCTACTCCGTAGTCTATATGCACAACATAATCACCTATAGCAAAAGATGTAAGGTCATTTATGGTCAGCTGTTCGCTCTTTTCGACCGTTCTTCGGATGCTGACGCGGTGGAAACGGTCGAATATCTCGTGGTCGCTGTAGCAGCATACCTTTTCATCATTGTCAATGAATCCGTTATGTATATTCTTCCCAGCTACAAATTCAGGAATATAACCTCCGTTCTGGGAAAGGATGGACTGAAGCCTGTCAAGCTGAGACTTCTTTTCTCCATATATCCTCACCCTGTATCCGTCCTCCAGACGCTTCCTTATATCTTCTGTAAGAAGTTCGAAATTCTTGTTGAACACCGGCTGTGGAGCGATGTTGAACCTGACCGCATCCTCATTCTGACGGGAAAGAGGCAGTTCCATATATATCCTCCTGAACCTTTCGAGAAGAGGAAAGAACTCCTTGTTCCTGTACATATCGGAAGAATCCAGCCATACGAGAGTTTCTGACGGAAGAATATCGGCTATACGTGTCTCGGACTCCCCTTCTCCGGAAACAGTCACATCTGGATATATCTCCGCTTCCCCGACTTTTTCCTTCGACAGCTGGGTGTTGCAGTCGAATATGTTGATGGTATCTATTTCATCACCGAAAAAAGAGATTCTGAACGGGTCATTATATGAATATGAAAATATATCGACAATGGCACCTCTTATGGCAAACTGTCCCGGTTCACCGACAAAGTCAACCCTCTCGAAACCGGATTCGAAAAGAGAATCTATGATCGCGTCGTGACTTATCTCATCACCGGTCCTGAGCCTCAGAAGCGACTGTCTGATCTTTTCCGCAGCCGGGATCCCCTCTTCAAGAGCGGAAGGATAGGTAACGATGAAGAGCTGTCCTTCTTTATGATCAAGTATTTTTCCTACCGCTGAAGTCCTCTGCACTCCGAGAGAAGACTTGTAGTTGCTTCTCTCTATACTTCTGCCGGAATCAGGAAGGAAGAACACCTTGTCACCCTCGACAAGGTTGTACAGATCCGCCGCACAATATTCAGCAGAATCCTTGTCAGGAAGCACTATCAGCTGAAGACCGTCATAGTCGAGCTGCGAGACCACAAACCATCGGGCCGACAGGAACAGTCCGCTACAGAATGTCTCCGTTGAAGAAGATATTCTGTCCGCTATTGTCTTTACAGAATCTGAACTTATTAACATTTCGCTGCAAAAATCTGTTGAAAAACGGTTGAAAACCCTGTTAAAAACGTTTGAAAACTTAATTAGCTAATTCAAATTGTCCGTATATACCGGCGAAGCAATCAAAAGTCCAAATTATCCGTCAACATTTTTCCAATGAATTCATATCAGGCTTTTCAACATATAACAACAGTTATAAAAATCTAACAACCAATATGATAGGGGAGTTATCAACATATCAACAGCAAAATAAACATCATCAAATCAAATAAATATATCTATATTTGTATATAATATTTTTGTTGTTGGCGATGGCAGATTTCGATCCCCGTAATTTCAGTGAGGGCAAAGATAAGGAATTGGACGGAATAATCCGTCCCCAGGACCTGAAAGACTTCACAGGTCAGGATAAGATTGTATCAAATCTCAAGATATTCGTGGCGGCGGCCAAGATGAGAGGGGAGTCTCTCGACCACGTTCTCTTCCACGGCCCTCCGGGTCTGGGAAAGACCACTCTTGCGCACATAATAGCGAACGAGCTAGGAGTGAATATGAAGGTCACTTCCGGGCCTATACTTGACAAGCCGGGAGACCTTGCCGGCCTCCTTACCTCCCTGGAGGAAGGTGACGTGCTTTTCATTGATGAAATACACAGGCTTTCTCCTGTAGTGGAAGAATATCTTTATTCCGCTATGGAAGATTTCGTAATTGATATTATGATCGACAAGGGGCCCGGGGCGCGCTCTGTGCGCATATCTCTCAATCCTTTTACCCTTGTAGGTGCGACAACACGCAGCGGACTTCTGACCTCTCCTCTCAGAGCCCGTTTCGGAATCACCTGTGCTATGGAATATTACGATACGATGACCCTTGTGAACATAGTGAAGAGGAGCGCATCCATATTGAAGGTAGCTATCGACCAGGATGCGGCATACGAGATAGCTCTCCGTAGCCGTGGCACTCCGCGTATAGCGAATTCACTTCTCAGGCGTGTCCGCGACTTTGCCCAGGTGATGGGAAACGGCAGTGTTGACCTTAATATAACCCGTTATGCCCTTGATGCTTTGAATATAGACAAGAGGGGACTGGATGCGATTGATAATAAGATACTTAAGACCATCATCACAAAATTCAAGGGAGGCCCTGTCGGGGCAAATACCATAGCGACGGCGGTCGGAGAAGACCAGGGAACTCTGGAAGAGGTCTATGAGCCTTTCCTTATAAAGGAAGGATTCATTATGCGTACGCCTCGTGGCAGGGAAGCTACAGAGCTGGCCTACCGTCATCTCGGCCTTGAAAAAGGGAATATAAACCTTGATGATCCGACTTTGTTCTGATTTACCTATCATTAATGATAGTATATCGGCTGATTTAATTGGTAAATCGGCCGATTTTCGTTAAACTTGTGCCGAAATTTCACTAACACACTATAAAATGGCCGAAAAACTTATTTCTAAGATTCCTGAGGGTCCTTTGGCCGAGAAATGGACAAAGCACAAATCTCAGATCCGTGTTGTCAGCCCTGGCAACAAAAGAAAACTCGAAGTCATTGTTGTAGGAACAGGTCTCGGTGGAGCGTCTGCAGCTGCTTCACTCGGAGAGCTCGGATACAACGTGAAGGTGTTCTGCATCAGCGACTCACCTCGTCGTGCTCACTCTATCGCAGCACAGGGTGGTATCAATGCAGCAAAGAACTACCAGAACGACAACGACTCTGTCTATCGTCTCTTCTATGACACAATCAAGGGAGGAGACTATCGTGCACGCGAGGCAAACGTTTACCGTCTTGCCGAGGTCAGCAACAACATCATCGACCAGTGCGTTGCACAGGGTGTTCCTTTCGCAAGGGAATACGGCGGACTTCTCGCCAACCGCTCTTTCGGAGGTGCGCAGGTCAGCCGTACCTTCTATGCCCGCGGTCAAACCGGACAGCAGCTCCTTCTCGGTGCTTACGCTGCCCTTAACCGTCAGATCGCTGCCGGTACAGTAAAGAGCTACCCTCGCTATGAGATGCTCGATGTAGTCCTCATCAACGGTGAGGCAAAGGGTATCATCGCAAGAAACCTCGTGACAGGCAAGATCGAGAGATTCGGAGCTCACGCAGTGGTTATCGCAACAGGTGGTTACGGAAACGCTTACTTCCTCTCTACCAATGCAATGAACTCTAACGGTTCAGCAGCATGGCAGTGCTACAAGAAGGGCGCATTCTTCGCAAACCCTTGCTTCGCACAGATCCATCCTACATGTATCCCTGTACACGGAACACAGCAGTCTAAGCTTACCCTCATGTCAGAGTCACTCCGTAACGACGGACGTATCTGGGTACCAAAGAAACTTGAGGATGCAAAGGCACTTCAGGCAGGTACAAAGAGGGGAGTGGACATCCCTGAAGAGGATCGTGACTACTATCTCGAGCGTCGTTACCCTGCATTCGGTAACCTCGTACCTCGTGACGTGGCTTCACGTGCAGCAAAGGAGCGTTGCGATGCAGGTTATGGTGTGAACAACACAGGTCTCGCAGTATTCCTTGATTTCAAGACAGCCATCGAGCGTCTCGGAAAGGATGTCATAGCTGCAAGATACGGTAATCTCTTCCAGATGTACGAGAAGATCACTGATACAGATCCATATAAGGAGCCTATGATGATCTACCCTGCTATCCACTATACGATGGGTGGTATCTGGGTTGACTACAACCTCCAGACAACTGTTCCTGGTCTCTACGCTATCGGTGAGGCTAACTTCTCTGACCACGGCGGTAACCGTCTCGGTGCATCTGCCCTTATGCAGGGTCTTGCTGACGGTTATTTCATCCTTCCTTATACTATCGGCGACTATCTCGCAGGTAAGTTCAAGGAGCCTAAGACTGATGTCAACGCACCAGAGTTTGCAGAGGCTGAGAAGGCTGTTACCGACAAGATCAACAAGCTTCTTTCCATCAAGGGTAAGAGAACTGTCGATTCATTCCACAAGGAGCTCGGTCTCATTATGTGGGACAATGTAGGTATGGCTCGTAACGAGGCTGGACTTAAGGAAGCTATCAATAAGATCCAGGCTCTCAAGAAGGAATTCTGGAAGAATGTCTATGTAGCTGGTGAAAACGGTGAATTCAATCAGGAGCTCGAGAAGGCTCTCCGCCTTGTTGACTTCTTTGAAATCGGCGAGCTTATGGCACGTGACGCTCTCAACAGAAACGAGTCCTGCGGAGGTCACTTCCGTGAGGAAATGCAGACTGAAGAGGGTGAGACCAAGCGTGACGACGAGAACTATATGTACGTTGCAGCCTGGGAGTACAAGGGTGAGGATGTCGAGCCTGAGCTCCACAAGGAACCGCTTGTATATGAGAATATTAAGATAGCTACCAGAAACTATAAAGACTAATTTGTTATGGATTTGACATTGAAAGTTTGGCGTCAGAAAAACGCCAAGGCAAAAGGACATTTTGAGACCTATCAGGTCAAGAATATTTCCTCTGACAGCTCATTCCTCGAAATGCTCGATATCCTCAATGAGCAGCTTATTGCTGAGGGTGCAGATCCGGTAGCTGTCGAGAAGGGATGCAAGAGCAGCGGTCCTGTATCGTTTGACCACGACTGCCGCGAGGGTATCTGCGGTGCCTGCTCACTCTACATCAACGGCCGTGCACACGGACCGGACGATGAGGTTACTACCTGCCAGCTTCATATGCGTAAGTTCAAGGATGGCGATACAATCACTATCGAGCCTTGGAGAGCAAAGGGATTCCCTGTAATCAAGGACCTCGTTGTTGACCGTCAGGCATACGACAAGATCCTCCAGGCAGGCGGATATGTATCGGTAGGTACAGGTGGAGTTCCAGACGGAAACGCTATTCCTATTCCTAACGAGAAGGCTGAAGAGTCTATGGACGGTGCTGCCTGCATCGGTTGCGGCGCTTGTGCAGCTACCTGCAAGAACGGTTCTGCAATGCTCTTCGTTGCAGCTCGCGTAAGCTCACTCGCTCTCCTTCCACAGGGTAAGGTAGAGGGTGCAAAGCGTGCAAAGGCTATGGTTGCAAAGATGGACGAGCTCGGATTCGGTGCTTGTACCAACACCAAGGCTTGTGAGATGGAGTGCCCTAAGCACATCACAGTCACTCACATCGCACGTCTTAACCGTGAGTTCCTCTGCGCAAAGCTTCAGGACTAACAGTTATTCTGCATAAATGACGACGGGGTCACAGAAATGTGGCTCCGTTTTCTTATATTTGCATATTAACCATAACTTTTATACTGTATGAAACGGATTGTTCTTCTATTTCTGGCTTTGTCAGCCTTGACGGCATCTGCAGAAAATGCATCTTGGCTTCGTTATCCGTCCATTTCTCCCGACGGAAATAATGTTGCATTTTCTTATAAAGGTGATATATACATAGTTGATTCTGAGGGTGGGGAAGCCCGTCAGCTGACTTCCAATCCTGCGTACGACTATTCACCTGTATGGTCTCCTGACGGAAAGACATTGGCCTTTGCATCAGACAGATACGGTAATTTCGATATATTCACGATCCCGGTCACCGGTGGTGTTCCTTTCAGAGTTACAACACATTCTGCCAAGGAGACTCCCTGGACTTTCACACCTGATGGAAAGAGACTGCTTTTTACAGCAAGAATCCAGGATCCGGCAGAGAGTGCGCAGTTTCCAAAAGGCACTATGACAGAACTTTATTCTGTAAGTGTGAATGGAGGAAGATACGAGCAGGTGCTGGCTACCCCGGCCGAGGAGGTTTCATTCATTGATAAAAACGGTTCTTTCGTATATCAGGACTGCAAGGGAGGAGAAAATATATGGCGCAAGCATCATACATCGTCCATTACCAGGGATATATGGATGTATGATGGTACAAGGCATACCAAACTTACTTCTTTCGAAGGAGAAGACCGCTCTCCAAGGGTTTCCGCTGATGGGAATACAGTCTATTTTATGAGCGAAAGAGACGGAAGTTTCAATATATATTCTTTTCCTCTGAACAATCCGGACAATGTAAGTCGTGTCACTTCACACAAGACTCATCCTGTACGTTTTCTCACTGTTTCGGATAATGATGTATTATGTTATGGATATGACGGAGATATTTATGTCAAGAGGGGAGAGTCTGCTTCAAAGAAACTAAAGATAACTGTAAGATCCGATAAAAATGATGATAATCTGGCTGAACTTTCGGTTTCCGGAGGAGGAGACAATGATCTTTCGGCTGACGGAAAGCAGATTGCATTCATCAGCAGGGGAGAGGTGTTTGTAGCTTCTACCGAATATAATACTGTGAAGAAGATCACGGATACTCCTGAAGCTGAGGCTGATGTGGTGTTTTCTCCTGATGGAAAGACACTTGCATACGCTTCTGAAAGAGAAGGAATATGGAATATCTACACAGCTTCGCTTGTCCGTAAGGAAGATATAAGCTTTCCGTATGCTACGCTTATCGAAGAAAAACCGCTTTTCAAGAACAATAAAGTCGATCGTCGTGCCCCTGTATATTCTCCAGATGGAAAGGAAATAGCATACGTGGAGGACAGGGACAGGCTTATGATAATGAATCTTGAGACAGGAAAGACCAGGCAGATAACTGACGGCAGCCAGTGTTATTCTACTACCGGATCATTCAATTACAGCTGGTCACCTGACGGAAAATGGATACTTATGAGTTATTGTGCACGAGGTCATTATCCGTATGATGATATAGGAATCGTAAGTACCAGAGGTGGTGAGACTATGATCAATCTTACTGAAAGCGGATATACGGACAGTGCTCCTCAGTGGGTTCTCGATGGTAATGCAATTCTCTTTGCATCAGAACGTTATGGTATGAGAAACCACGCTTCCTGGGGTACTCTGGAGGATGTTATGATAGTATTCCTTAACCGTAAGGCATACGATGAATTCAGAATGACCAAGGAAGAGAAGGAGCTTGAAAAGCAGATCTCCGGACTTTCCGAGGATAAGGACGAAAAATCCGACAAGAAGGGAGACAAGAAAGATGAAAAGAAGGATAAGGTGGAGGAGATAGTTGTAGAACTTGATGGAATAGATGAACGCATAATCAGGCTTACTCCGACCTCTTCAAACCTCGGTTCTGCTGCATTGAGCAAGGATGGAAAGACTCTTTATTATCAGGCGGCATACGAAAGCGGTATGAATCTGTGGAAGTACGATCTTGAAAAGGGTACTCCGACCAAGGTAGGTGCTGCTCGCGGCCGTATGAAATGGGATGAGAAACAGGCTACTCTATATGTGCTCGGAAGCCGTTTCTCGAAGATGAAGGAAGGTGGAAAGAGCCTTGAAAGCATATCTGTAAGTTCGGATATGGTTATGGATCTTGCCGCAGAGAGGGAATATATGTTCAATCATATATATCGTCAGGAAAAGGAGCGTTTCTATAATGAGAAGATGCACGGAGTTGACTGGGAAATGCTTACGGCTGCATATAGGAAGTTCCTGCCTCATATCAATAATAATTATGATTTTGCAGAGCTTTTAAGCGAATATCTCGGAGAATTGAATGTGTCCCATACCGGAAGCGGATATCGCGTCCCAGCGACCCGGGAAAGTGCCTCTACGGCCAATCTGGGAATATTCTATGACTGGAATTGGGATGGTGACGGCCTCAAGGTGGCTGAAATTGTCAATGGAGGTCCTTTTGACAAGGCTTCTTCCAAGCTCAAAGCAGGTGATATGATAACATCCATCAATGGAGTTGAAATCAAGAAGGGAATGGATTTCTATCCGCTTCTTGACCGCAAGGCAGGTGAGCGTACCCTGATAGGAATCACCAAAGCTTCCGGAGAAAAGACCGATATGGTAATTCTGCCTATAAGTGACGCAGCTTTTACCGCTCTTCTTTACAAGAGATGGGTAAGAGATAATGCGCGCAAGGTTACTGAACTTTCCGGAGGAAGGCTCGGATATGTGCATATAGAAGGTATGAATGATGCTAGCTTCCGTACCGTATATTCCGATATATTAGGACGTTACAACAATTGCGAGGGTATAGTGATAGATACCCGTTTCAATGGGGGAGGACGCCTTCACGAGGATATCGAAGTGCTCTTCAGCGGAGAAAAGTATCTGACTCAGGAAATCCGCGGCAAGGATGCCTGCGATATGCCTAGCCGTCGCTACAACAAGGCTTCCATAATGATAATAGGCGAGGCCAACTATTCAAATGCACACGGCACTCCTTGGGTTTACAAACATAAGGATATGGGTCTTTTAGTAGGTAAGTCGGTACCTGGTACAATGACTTCTGTCACCTGGGAGACTCTTCAGGATCCTACACTCTATTTCGGTATCCCGGTGGTAGGTTATAGAAAAGCCGACGGAACCTACCTTGAAAACGATCAGCTTGATCCAGACATCGATGTCGAAAACACCAAAGAACTTGTTGTTACAGGTCGAGATGAACAGCTCGAAGCCGCTGTCAGGGCACTTCTGAAACAGATTGATAATCAGTAAATTATTTATTATATAGAATATTTTGTAGTACTGAAATTATATCAATAAGATTTTAGGTATAATTGCCAAAAATGGTTGGTGAAACCTTTGTAATTATTTAAAAAACAATTAGATACAATAACTTTGATGAAAACGTTTTCATCAAAGTTATTTTTTATGGCTAAAACTCGTCGTGAAAGG
>SUYP01000009.1 GCA_015060395.1 Bacteroidales bacterium | reverse complement strand
AGCACGACCTGGATGTGATCTATGTCAGGACCGGAGGCACGGAGGGAATATTCAAGGAAGTCTTCCCTTCACTGAAAGGAAATATTGTCCTGCTGACTTCAGGCAAGAGCAATTCTCTGGCAGCTTCAATGGAGATATTGTCCTATCTTAACCGGCAGGGACGTCGCGGCGAAATCATCCACGGCAGCATTACCTACATAGCTGACAGGCTCCGCACCCTGGCCAGGGTCGTGTCCGCGGCGAAGAGGCTCGACGGAAGCAATCTCGGTGTCATCGGAAAACCGTCCGACTGGCTTATATCCAGCGATGCCGACAAGCAGAGGCTTAAAGAGACATTGGGAATAAATGTCATTGACATTCCGATGGAGGAACTGGTAGCGGAGATTGAAAAGCAGCCATATTATGATTCGGCGGCTGCGGCTGAAGTGATGAAGAGGTTCAAGACCGGTGCGCCGGAGTTCCTGAAAGACCGGGCTGAAGTGTCTTTCCGAATATATTATGCATTGACTTCCATTGTACGAAAATATGATCTCCAGGGGTTGACGCTGAGGTGTTTCGATCTGCTTGATGTCGTGGGGAATACCGGCTGTCTTGCTCTTGCTATCCTCAATGCTGAAGGCATTCCGTCAGGATGCGAAGGCGATGTGCCGGCGCTCGTCACGATGATGATAGGTCAGGCCCTGACCGGCCAATCCGGCTTCCAGGCCAATCCTTCCCGTATCGATCCTCAGAAGGGAGAAATGACTCTGGCTCATTGTACGGTTCCGCTGGATATGGTCAGGAGCTATTCGTTTGATTCTCATTTCGAGTCCGGTCTTGGAATAGCGGTCAAGGGTGAGATGCCGGAGGGACCGGTCACGATAGTAAAGGTATCCGGTGATATGTCGAGAACTTTCTGCCACGGTGCAGAACTGAAGGCAAACCTCTCTGAAAGGAGTCTGTGCAGGACCCAGATAATCCTTAAACTTGACGGAGATGGCAAAAAGGTCTGCAGTGAATACTTTCTCACAGACCCTATCGGCAATCATCATATCGTTTTCATCGGAAGACAGAAACATCTTTTCGATGACTTCTTCCGTCACATTTTGAGGTAATAATGCATCTATATGCAGATTTCCAATTGTAAATTTGGAATTTTACCCCCCCATTATATTTGCAAAAGTAAACAACTCAACCAGATAGATTATGAAAAGATTACTTCTGATTATTGTCGCTGTGGCAGGATTCGCCATCAGTGCTGATGCACAGTTCTTCAACAATGAAGGCAAACTTTATGTGATGAACGATATGTTCTACATCAACGGAATTCCTCTTAACGATGGTGAGATCCTCAATCTTCTCGGAGAAGATGTATATAATGAGGAGTATCTTCCGGCAAGAAATAAACTCAGAACTGCCGATGTTATGGGCTATATCGGAGCGACTCTGGTGGGAACAGGAGTCGGATGTGCGGCAGGTCAGCTGGTAGCGAATGCTGCGTATGGTGGAGAATTCGCAGCAAGGCCATATATAGTATATGGATGTATCGCTGCTGTCGGAATAATCCCTTCCGTATTGCATTTCACTATGTCTAAGAATGGAAGTGCGACGTATGCACGAATCGCCGAAAACTACAACAAGAATACCGGTAAGGTGATGGAACTTACCTTGAGCCCTGCAAAGTCAGGATTTGGAATAGCCATAAACTTCTGATACAGACTATGAAAAGACTTATCCATATACTTGCTGCATCGATTGCAGCGATGTCACTGTATTCCTGCGGTACTGCAGGATATCTCGCTTCCGGTTATGATGTCGATGAACTCCGCGATGTCGTTCTTTTTGAGCCTGTCGCCAAAATAGAAACTATAGGCAAGGGAGACATTACGGTCACAAATGATACAGCCTGCCGTGCTTCGCAGGAATTGCTCCTTCAGACTCTGAAGACCTACGATACCGGGCTGAATATCAGTGAGATATATTCTCCGGAGAGCCTTGGTGAATATGACGGGATCCGTAAGGATATAGAATATGTCTATGCTCAGCTGATCAATGCCGGAAATGCCCACGAATCGTTCAATTTTATGGTTCCGGAAGGGCTTGACCGCCTTATCGAACAGACAGGAAACAGATACGGAATGATCGCTTACCAATATGGATTCTCACGCACTGGTAGCAGTTATGCCGCCGAAATTGCAAAAGGAGTTGGGCTGGCACTCCTGACCTTGGGCACTGTCTATACTATTCCATACAAGGATAAGTCGAATATTCATTTCTTCATAATCGACTCGGAACAGAACCGTATAGCTTGGCAGAACTTTGACATCGGAGCGGATTATAACCCTCTGAAGCCAAAGCATATAGAAAAACAGTTCAAGCGTATTTTCAAGCAGTTTACAAGAAAGAGGAAGTAGCTGGACTACCACTTTCCGTAGTGGATATTCTCAGGCTTCCATTTGTCCTTAGGCTGGGGTGTTCCGTCGTGATGTCCGATCGGAATGGCGCAGAGCGGCTGGACATTGCCCGGAAGCTGAAGAAGTGCGCTTAGCTTGGATGAGCGCTCAGGATCAGGATATACGCCGGTCCATACCGCTCCGAGTCCGAGAGTTTCTGCTGCAAGGAGAAGGTTCTGTGTGGCTGCAGAACAATCCTGCTGCCAGTACGGATTCTCATTCCCGTCAAACCAGGTCGTTTCTCCGCATACGACTATTGCCAGGGGAGCCTGCTTGAGCATCTGCGCGTATGGGAGCACCTCGGCCATAGCGTCAAGCTCGGTACGCTCAGTTACCACTACAAATCTCCAAGGCTGATAGTTGACAGCTGAAGGGGCTGCCATTGCTGCCTTGAGCATAGTCTGGATATGCTCTTCCGAAACAGGCTCCGATGTGAACTGACGTACACTCTTTCTGTTATATATGTTCTCAAGTACGGAGTCTGCCGTGTTGCTGGTATTGTTGCAGGAATTCATAGATGTAATTGCGAAAAATGCTAATGCGATTGTCAAAAGTCTGATTTTCATAGTATTGTGTCGATTATAGGGTAAATCTCATCTTCATTTTCATACGGATGAATGATGAAATAAGGATTGCCTGTGAGCATAGCGGAAAGCTGCGTCTTGGTCCTGTCATAGAATATATGGCAGGGCTTTCCGATCTTTTCGGCGTATGCCAGTTCATATCCTACTCCGAGCGACGGACAGGTGCATTCGGCGATCAGTACATCGCTTTCCCTGAGCCAGGCGGTATCCTGATCATATATCTCGATGTCTCTCTTGCCCTGCTCCAGAAGATTGAGGTGAGGGCTTCCGATATGCTCTGTGAGCACGATGGAAGTCTTCTGCATATATCCGATCAGCCTGTTGTAAAGTTCGGCGTCAATCCTTCCTCCGCGGATGGAGCCGGCAAAATATATCTTCTTCATATATGCAAATATAGCGATTATTTGAAAAGAAGCTTGCAGACTTCGGTTATATAGTCCCTGCAGTTCATCCAGGTGTGTCCTCCGCCCGGATACATAGTAGTATGCCTGATCTCCCTTTCCTTCAGGTTGCGCTCCAGCTCAAGAGACGACTGGTAGAGGAAGTCCGATGTGCCGCAGCTGAGCCACAGAAGCTTCAGATTCTGATTAAGCACTGCTGCGTCTGCGTATGTACCGTTGTTGAAATTGCCTGAAATCTCCGGACCGAAGATAGCCGGTGCAAAGGCGCATACATACTGGAACTTGTCCGGATTGCCCAAGCCGCAGGCCAGTGTCTGGCGGCCTCCGAGCGAGAAGCCGGCAATAGCCCTGTGCGCGGCATCGGTATATACATTGTAATTGGCCTCGATGAAAGGAATGACTGATTCAGTGAACTCCTTGGTAGTCAGCTGGGTATCCATAGGATTGTACATCTTCGCCAGTCCTCGGCGGATCATCTCCGGATAAGGGTTCGCGTAAGGCATCACCACGATCATCTTCTCTGCAAGACTGGCCGCAATCAGATTATCAAGTATATTGTTCACTCTGCCCACCTTGAACCAGGTCTCATACGTGTCGGTCATACCGTGGATGAGGTAGAGGACAGGATACTTCTCCTCTCCAGCAGGATCGTAGCCTGCCGGGGTATATACGCATACAGGCCTGTCGAAGCCCACTGCCTCGGAGGTGTAATATGTGTAGCTGACCTTGCCGTGAGGCACATCCTGAAGATCCTGCCAGTCCGGCTGAGGGCCTTTGACATCGGCAAGGCTTCCCTTGAATCCCTCGTTAGGGAAGAGGTGCATATTCTGAGGATCGGCTATCTTGGTGCCGTCGATGATGAAGGAATACGGATATATGTCCGGCTGCTCCGGAGTCACTGTTATCTCCCACACGCCGCGTTCTCCCTTGACCATCTGTCTTGTGCCTCCGAACATCTGACATTCGAGCTCAACCTTTTCAGCCTCAGGAGCAAGCACGCGGAATGTCGCACTTGCGTCCTCGTTGTATTCAGGCGATACGACTCCCGGAGGGAAAAGCTTAGCCATTAATTCAGGCGTAAGGCGTTGATTGTCAGGCTTCGCCGCAGGAGCTTCCGACTTTGCTGCCTTGTCTGCTGCCGGCTTCGCTGCTGCAGCCTCCTTCATTGCTTTCTCAGCAGCATCTTCGTTAAAGAGAAGAGGGAAGGTCTGGCTGAGGAAGTGGCGGGCGTTCATCCAGGTATGTCCCATCTTGTCAGAAGTGAAATACTGGATATTGCGTATGCCCTTGCTGTCGAGGAATTCCATATATTCCTTCGCATTGCCGTAAAGGAAGTCGTCGGTGCCGACACCGAGCCAGAAAAGGTTTATCTTCCTGTTGGTCTTTCTCGCCTTGTCATAGACTTCAGGTATGTTCATACTGGTGAACGAACTGTATGAACATAGGTATGAGAACTTGTCCAGATTGTTCAGTCCGAATGAGAGTCCCTGGTTTCCGCCGCGGGAGAATCCTCCTATGGCCCTGCTGTCCCTGTCGTTCAATGTCCTGTAATTGGCCTCTACGAATGGCATAAGGTCGTTCAGGAGATCCTTGCTGAATACGTCTCCTTTCCTGAAGTCGAATGTACCTGCAGGATAATACTTCGCGGGATTACCATACGGAAGGACTATTATCATCTCCTTCGCCTTGCCCTCGGCTATGAGGTTGTCCAGGATAAGGTTCATCTTTCCCACCTTGAAATATACTTCCTCGGTGTCGGTCGTGCCGCTGATGAGATAGAATACCGGATATTTCCTGTCAGCATCCTTGTCGTATGTCGGCGGAGTGTAAACGATGGCATTGCCGAAAAGGCCGAGTGTCTCCGAATAATAATTGACATAATCGACTTTTCCGTGAGGAACCGACCTGAGTTCGTGGTCAAGCGGTTCATTACCTCTTACATCCACCATCGAGTTCTTGAAGCCTTCGTTAGGGAACCAGTCCGGACATTGAGGGTCCATTACAGCGATCCCGTCCACTTCGAAGCAATATGGATATATATCCGGTGCCACAGGCCCAAGGGTTATGCTCCATACCCCGTTCTCACCCTTCACCATATCGGTCTTTGGGGCAAACTGGGCGCTGATCTTCACATTTTCAGCCTCTGGTGCGAGAAGATTGAATGTGACGGTGTTGTCACTGTGAACGATTGGAGATACGACCTGTACGGGTCTTTGAGCGGATGAGCTGATGGCCATTGAAATGAAAAGGCCGGCTGCGATTACGGATTTCAGGATTCTGTTCATTTCTATATTGTTTTGCAGACTTAAAAATAGAAATAAAAATTCTCCCGTGCAATCTTTACCGGCTCTTTTGGCCTTTATGACATTCCGGTTAAGGAAAATGAACTGTTATTGAAATCGGAACCAAGTCAGTAGATGGCTACGTGGCCAGAAAAAAAGGCGTTTTCTTGGCCGACACACATCAAAATGACTTCGTGGCCAGAAATGAGGCCATTTATATGGCCAAGGTGACGAAGAATAAAAAAAGACTCCAGATTTACTCTGAAGTCTCTTTAGTGGGAGCAGAGGGAGTCGAACCCCCGACCCTCTGCTTGTAAGGCAGATGCTCTAAACCAACTGAGCTATGCTCCCTTTTCTCTGAAAGGGGATTACAAAGATAGGGATAATTTCTGTATCTGCAAATTTTTTCTTCGTTTTTTGAAAGATTTTCTAAATAATCAGGTAGGCCGTCATCACATTGTGGCAAGTCTGTTGCTATGCGCTTGGCGGTAAACGTTTGAAAATACACAGTTATGTCGAAAAGAAATCTGCTTTTCCTTTGGGTGTTGATTCAGATGACTGCAACTAATTGCGCGACAGTCAAGGATATCACCTATTTTCAGAACCGCGTGATCGGCAAGCCAGAAAAGATTGACCGTCACGCGGGCATCGTCATCCAGCCTAAGGATATGCTTTCTATCGTTGTCTCGAGCAGGAATCCAGAGCTTGTGGCAATGTTCAACCTTCCCGTGATCAGTTATCAGGCTGGCTCGGAGATAGTGAACGGCGGCTATAATCAGCGTCTGATGGGATATGTCGTCGATAATGACGGAAATATAGACTTTCCTGTGCTCGGACCTCTCAGTGTGTCGGGCCTGACCAGATGGGAGCTCTCCGAAAAGATAAAGGACAGGCTTCTCGGGGAGGGGCTTCTGGCCGATGCCGTGGTCACGGTGGAGTTCCTGAATTTCAAGGTTTCTGTCATCGGAGAAGTCAATTCACCGGGAACTTATAATATTGAAGGTGACAAGGTTACCATTCTTCAGGCTATTTCTCTTGCCAAAGACCTGACTATATTCGGCGAGAGAGGCAATGTGTCCGTAATCAGAGAAAGGAACGGTGAAAGGACCATCTATCAGCTCGACCTTTGTGATGTGGATATGTTCAGTTCTCCGGCTTATTATCTCCAGCAGAACGACATTGTATATGTCGAGCCGAACAAAGTGAGGACACGTCAGTCAACCACAGACGACAAAGCTCTGAGAATGACCGGCATACTTGTCTCTTCCGGTTCTCTTGCCGTCTCTATCGCGACATTGGTTACGAGCATTCTCTTAAGCAGATGATTATGGAAAAGGACTATCTCAACAGAAACAGGGAGGAAGACAGCTCTTTGAGACTGTCTGATATATGGAATCTTGGCCTCGAGACCATCTGGGACTATAAATGGTGGTATGTGGCCAGTGTGATTGTCTGCCTCTGCCTCTGCGTGCTGTATATCTATCGTACGCCGGATACATACCGCCGTACAGCTAAAGTGATCATTGACGAAAGTGACCAGGACGCGACATTGAGAAGCATCGGAGCATTGGCAGGAGGGGCGGTGAGGATATCGGGAAATACTTCCGTTGCAAACGAAATGCAGGCATTGTCGTCTCCCGACCTGATGCAGGAGGTCGTGGAGAGGCTGCATCTGGAGACAAGCTATGTGCAGGAGCAGCTCCTCCGGGAAGTTGAGCTATATACCGATACTCCGGTAGAGATGAGGATGGCAGGGGATAATCCGCAGTCTTTCTTCTCGTTTGCCGTGGAGAATTGCGGTGATGGCATAGTAATGCTGAAGGACTTCGTCGTCGGTCCGGCAGGCGAAGAGGCCGATTTCACAATGCAATGTGCCTACGGGGATACTGTGGCTACTCCAGCGGGCAGGCTCGTGATCTATCCGACTGCAAAGGTGGAGAATTTCGAGTCCGATGTGAGAATCCGCTGGAACAACAGCTTGTCGATGGCCAAGAATATAGGCAGAAGGCTTAGCGTCACTCATCCAGGAAAGGAGTCAACCGTCGTGGAACTTTCCCTCGAAGACGGTTTTCCTGCACGTGCCGGCGATGTTCTCAGCACTCTTATCGATATTTATAACGAGGAGTGGGTGCGCTCCAGGAACGAATCGGCGCGGAATACCTCGGAATTCATCAATGAAAGGCTTGTGGTTATAGAAAAGGAACTCGGAGGCATCGAGAATGACCTCAAGAAATACAAAGAGGTCAATAAGCTGACGGATATGGACGCTATATCGAAGGCCTATATAGATGAGACCAGCGAATATGCGACCAAGGAGTTCGAGGTTAACAACCAGCTTTCTGTGGCACGTTACATCAAGGATTATCTGAACAATCCTGTGAATGAAAGTGCCCTGATACCGGCCAATCTCGGCCTGACCACCGGGAATGTAGAGACACAGATCTCGGAATACAACAATCTTATCCTTCAGCGAGACCGTCTCAGTACTGGTTCTGGCAAGAACAATCCGTTAATTGCCGACCTTAACAATTCGATCGCTTCCCTCAGGTCTGCAATCCTCCGTTCTGTTGACAACTCCATTGCCACTCTGGAACTTCAGGCGCAGAAGATCCAGGCCCAGGAAAACCAGATAATGGCAAGAATAGCAATGAATTCCGGGCAGGAACTCCAGCTTCTCTCCATCCAGCGTCAGCAGATGGTAAAGGAATCTCTCTATATTTTCCTTCTCCAGAAGAGGGAGGAAAACGAGCTGGCTTCGCTTATCAATGTGGGCAATACACGTATGATAATGAGGCCTACCGGCTCTTCGGCTCCGGTGGCTCCTGAAAAGATGATGCTTCTGATGATATCCGTGCTGCTGGGACTTGGAATCCCTTTTGCCATAATACTGCTGAAGAAGATCTCGGATGTCACGGTAAAGACAAGATCTGACTTCGAGGATATATCAGTGCCGTTTCTGGCCGAGATACCTCTTTCCGCAAAGAAGAATATTCTGGGAATAGTACGGAAGAAGGCCAAGTTCAACAACGGAAACAGGAGGATAATTGTAGAGCCGGGACATAGGGATATGATGAATGAGGCATTCAGAGTTCTAAGGACCAATTTCGATATGATGATTGAAAAAGAGGCCTCCAAGGCGTTCGTGGCTATGTTCACGTCTTTCAACCCGAATGCCGGCAAGACTTTCATAATCCAGAATCTTGCAGCAGGTATGGCCTTGAAGAACTCACGTGTCCTGGTTATGGACCTCGATCTGCGCAAGGCCACCCTTTCCAAGTCTCTCGGTCTGGAGCATACCGGAGTGGCTGCATATCTGAACGGAAAGGCGGATGACATAGCGCCGCTGATCGATGAGATACGTCCGGGACTGCATATCCTTCCGGTAGGCAGCCTTCCTCCGAATCCTACGGAACTGCTTCTGACTGAAAGATTTGCGTCTCTAATGTCACAGCTCAGGAGAATATATGACTATATCTTTGTCGATTGTCCTCCAATCGATGTCGTGGCTGATGCATCGATTGTTACCAAGCTGTCAGATATGACGGTGTTCATAGTGAGAGCTGGTTTGCTGGACAAGAGGATGGTGCCGGTTCTGGCCGACCTCAATGCTTCCGGACGCTTTACGAGGATGGCTGTGGTGCTTAACGGAGTTGATGTTGAAAGCAGGGGATATGGCAGCTACGGCTACAGGTATGGCTATGGCAATATGAAGAAATGATTATGGAATTCGCAGGGATAGGGTACAGAAGTCTGCAGGACAGCGGAGCTTTGCGTGGCGGCACCGACCGGCATTCGCATATCCTTTATGGGGTTGATGACGGCGTGGAGACTGTTGCAGAGGCTCTTTCTGCATTGGCGTTTGAGGAATATATCGGTGTCACTGATGTCTGGTGCACTCCTCATATTATGGAAGATGTACCCAATGAGACCGATGCCCTGCGGATCCGTTTCGAAGAACTCCGGACTCTTTACACCGGCCCCGTGCGGCTGCATCTCGCGGCGGAATATATGCTGGACGGACTTTTTGTCAGGCGTTTCAATTCTGGCGACCTTCTCCTTATGGAGGATGATGTGATACTCGTGGAAACCTCCTCTATAGCAGCTCCATACGATTTTATCGGAATCCTTTCCGGGATTATGGCCGAAGGGTACCGGCCGCTCCTGGCTCATCCGGAAAGATATGTGTATATGAAGATGGCGGACTATGTGAGGCTCAGGAAGATGGGGGTCTTGTTCCAGCTCAATCTGCCCTCGCTTATAGGATATTACGGCAGGGAGGTCCGCAGTAGGGCTGAGACTCTTTTGCGGAAAGGAATGTATTTTGCCTACGGTTCGGACTGTCATCGGGAGAAGGCGATGCGTCTGCAATACTCCACTGCCAGGCTCTCGAAGGATGTGACGAAGAGAGTAGGGCAGATAGGTTGCGATATGTGAATTTATTTGTATATTTGCAACGTTCAAATGGGGATGTTTTGGTTTTGACAGCATCAGACATTGGACGGTAAGCACGTCGGGCGTGGGAAGTTTGCCCGTTAATCTCAGCTTTCGAACTTATAGTTGGCAACAACTCTTATGCACTCGCTGCGTAGTCTGCTAAGCACACTACCTTAATCCGCGACGCCAAGGCTGCGTCGCCGACGAGTATCCCTCCAGCCTTTAGGCCGGTTATGGCTGGAATCCGGGGTATCATTCAAACCGGATGCTCGGAGTGACTCCTTTAAGCTCCGCTAAGATTCAGAGGATAAGCCTTGGGTAGCCTGTCTGACGGCAGCCCCTGGACGAAAACCAAAGCCAGACTAAGCGTGTAGAAAGCCGCCTGGTGCGGTGTTTGGACGGCGGTTCGAGTCCGCCCATCTCCACAATGAAGCCACCGGTAGGTGGCTTTTTTATAGATATATGTATGATCGCGTGGTGTCTAATCCTCTGATAGTCACTGCGTTATTGGTGGACTATGTTTCCATCTAGCCTTACAATCTTATGACAAGTTGTTGCTGTTCAGTCATTTGATTGCCACGCTTAAATGTTGTCTTCTGCTCCCGACCATTGCAAAGCACCCTCTTTATGATTATCTTTGCGCTATGAAGTGGTATGCGATAAGGGTAACATACGGGCGCGAGAGGAAGTTCTGCAAGACTCTGGAAGAGGACGGATTTGAGACATTTGTTCCGGCAGTGTCCAACCTGTGCTTCGTGAGGACTGAAAAGGAAGCTCTAGACGCATATATGACCGGCCTGGGAGAGGCCTGTCCGGCCAGATATATGTGGGACAAGGCCACGCGCAATCCCATAATCGTACCGGATAAGGCAATGGAAGACTTCATAAAGGTAAGCCGCATTATGGCTGACGAAGCCCTTTACCTCGAGATAGTTTCTTCTAAGATCCGCGAGGGGCAGAAGGTGAGGGTCAAGTCCGGCCCGCTACAGGGTGTGGAGGGAGTTGTTACGAGAGTGAAACGTTCCCGTCGCGTCGTGGTCGAACTGCCTGGTCTGATGGCGATAGCTACCACATACATATCTGCATCCGATCTGGAAATCTTATAATCGCCGCATTTAAGCCTGAAAATGCGGCAATTCGTCTCTTTTCTTTCAGAAAACCGTTTTTAAATGCTATCTTTGCTTGATTGCAATGTATATTATGCTGGATTGTATGATGCTGCTGGATAGCGCACCTCGATTTGGCCTGGGCCAATATGGCAATAAGAATTGACTGACGCACGGAAATATGCTGATTCCGGGTGTCCCTTTTTGTATAATATTTTGAAGTTATGATAAGGAAATTTGCATTTGTTTTGATTGCTGTCATCCCGTTGCTGGGGCTTTCATTGCCGGCACGGGCACAGATGACAGACGATGCCGTCATCGAATTTGTGAAGGACGGTATGGCGACAGGAAAGTCCCAGAATGAAATGATCAAGGAGCTCGCCGCTGCCGGTGTGACAAAAGAACAGGCGGAGAGAATCAAGGAGGCTATGGAGAAAGATCAGGCCGGTCAGACTGAAGCAGTGAAGATGGCAGGTGCCCAGGAAAGACAGAGACGTGTCAACAAAGGTGCTATGAATGCCGACGTGGGATCAATGGATATAATCGCTGATGATATCGTTGAGGAGAATGATGAGACCCGGGAGGTATTCGGGCACAATATATTCTCCAACCGGCAGCTCTCCTTCGCTCCGAGTGCCAACCTTCCGACGCCTGTCAACTATCGTCTCGGTCCTGGCGATGAGGTGATCATAGATATATGGGGAACCAACCAGGCCACAATCCGTCAGACCATTTCGCCGGAAGGCTACATCAATATTGCAGATATCGGCCTTGTCAATCTGAACGGAATGACAGTCAAGGAGGCAGATTCGTATATGCGCCGCAAGCTCGGTCAGATCTATGCAGTCGATGGAGAAGATGCCAGCTCCGAGATCAAGCTGACTCTCGGAAACATCAGGACAATCCAGGTGAATGTTATGGGTGAAGTAAAGGTGCCTGGAACATACGCTATGTCTTCTTTCTCCAATATGCTTCACGCCATATATCGCGCCGGCGGTGTTAATGAATTGGGTACTCTTCGTGAAATCAAGCTTTTCAGAAACGGAAAACTGAAGGCCTCGGCAGACCTTTACGAGTTTATGATGGATGGAAATGCTCCGGATGAAATTACGCTCGAAGAAGGCGACCTTATCATCGTGTCTCCATATAAGAATCTCGTAGATATTGACGGAAGTGTAAAGCGCCCGATGGCATACGAACTGAAGGAAGGCGAGACCGTCAGAGATCTTCTGGACTATGCAGGAGGATTCGCTGGTGATGCTTATAAGTCCAATATAAGGGTGGTGCGTCAGAATGGTGCTGAGTATCAGGTCTTTACTGTTGAGACTCCTCAATATGATGAGTTTGTGATGATGGATGGCGACCTTGTGACTGTAGGAACAATGATCGACAGATATGAGAATAAGCTTGAGATCAAGGGAGCAGTATATCGTCCGGGAATCTATCAGCTTGGCGATGAGATCAAGACTGTATCCCAGCTGATCAGGAAGGCGGACGGACTCAAGGGAGATGCCTTCACCAACAGAGCACTGCTTCATAGAGAAAGGGAAGATTTCACTTTGGAAGTGATTCCGATCGATGTGAAGGCTATTCTTGAAGGCAAGGCGGAGGATGTGCCTTTGAAGAGAAATGACCTCCTTTATATTGCCAGCATACACGACCTTAATGACATCGGTACATTGACAATTGAAGGCGAAGTAGCCCGTCCAGGTACTTTCGTCTTTGAAGAGAATACCACAATCGAGGATCTGATTCTCCAGGCAGGAGGCCTTCTCGAATCAGCCTCGACAGCCAAGATTGATGTCAGCCGTCGAATCAAAGACTCCAAAAGTATGGAACAGCCAGAGGCAATTGCCGAAGTCTTTTCATTCTCTTTCAAGGACGGTTATATAATCGACGGAGGCGGGGACTTCATACTTCAGCCATACGACTATGTATATGTCAGAAGAAGTCCTGGCTATCAGGCTCAGGGTAAGGTAACGATCAGTGGCGAGGTTATGTTCCCTGGAGAATATGTCCTTACAAACAAGGCTGAGCGTCTCTCCGACCTTGTGAAGAGATCCGGTGGACTTAACAAATGGGCTTACGTAAGAGGTGCACGTCTTATCAGATATACCTTGGCTGAAGAAAGAAACAGGACCAGAGCCGGTCTTGTAGTGCTTACCTCCGGAAAGGATAGTGTGAATGTCGAGAATCTCGATCTGGACCAGACCTATAGCGTGGGTATCGATCTTGAAGCGGCTCTTGCAGATCCTGGGTGTGAAGCCGACCTCGTGCTCAGAAGAAAGGATGTCCTTTTGATTCCGGAATATATCAACACTGTCAAGATATCAGGAAATGTGATGTATCCTAATGTTGTCGGTTACAATTCCTCATTTACTGTGAAGGACTATGTGAATATGGCCGGAGGATATGGCTACCGTCCTAAGAGAAGCAAGGCATACGTAATCTATATGAACGGAACCATCGCCCGAGCCCGCCAAACATCCAAGGGCGTAGTTGAGCCAGGATGCGAGATTGTGATTCCGCAGCGACGCGAGAGGGAAAGTAATCTCCAGAATATACTCAGCATCGCCACTACATCATCATCGATTGCGACAATGCTTGCAACGATATATAATATAATCGCTCCGGTAAAAGCATCTAAACAATAAGTCTTATGCAGGAAAATAATATTCAGCAGTATAGCGAAGAGCAGGAAATCGACATAATGGAGCTTATTGCAAAGCTCTGGAAGAACAGAAAGATGATTCTGATCTGGTGTGCAGTGGGAGCTTTTATCGGTCTGGTCGCCGGATTCAGCATTCCTAAGACCTACCGTGCGTCAGCTCTTCTTGCACCAGAGACACAGCAAAGAGTAGGGTCTGGTGTCAGTTCCATTGCCTCTATGATGGGAGTCAGTCTTGACAACAGTATGGATGCCATCGATTATGAGATGTATCCTGATGTTGTGGCTTCAACTCCCTTTCTTTTCGAACTTCTTGACCTTAATGTCAAGACTCAGGATGGACAGATCGACACGACCCTGCAGGGATATATACTGAATCATCAGAAAAGTCCTTGGTGGAGTCACGTGATAGGGGCTCCGTTCAAGGCTCTCGGCTGGGCTGTGTCACTGGTAAAGCCTGAGGAAGAATCGGACTCCACATCGGCAGCGGAACTTGATGTATTCAATCTGCCTAAGGATGAAAGAACTGCAATAACTTACCTATCGAAGAAAATAAATGTCACTGTTGACAAAAAGACAGGAAAGACCCAGCTTTCATTGGAAATGCAGGATCCTCTGGTCGTGGCTACGGTCCTTGATGCAGTAGTGGCCAATCTGAAAGAGTTTATGTCCGACTATCGTACGTCGAAGTCTCGTCAGGATGTAAAAAATCTTACGGTTATATGCGACCAGCGCAAACAAGACTATTATGCTGCACAGAAGGCATACGCAGACTATATGGACTCCAACAAGAATGTGATACGCCAAAGTGCCCAGGCTGAGAGACAGAGGCTCCAGCAGGAGATGAACCTGGCCTATCAGGTATATTCACAGGTTGCGACCCAGCTTGAAGGTGCCCGCATCAAGACTCAGCAGGATAAACCTGTCTTTGCCGTGCTTAAGCCTGTAAGCGTGCCCGCAAAGAAGTCCGGACCGAGCAAGGCTAAGCTTCTGATTGCATTTACTTTTCTGGCCGGCTGTTGCGCAGCGGCCTGGGTGCTTTTCGGAAAAGACCTCTGGAAGAAATTCAAGAATAACCTTTGAGAATCATAAATCATTATTATGAAAGGAATCGTCCTCGCCGGTGGAAGTGGAACACGCCTCTATCCTATAACCAAGGGAATCAGCAAGCAGATGCTCCCTATCTTTGATAAGCCGATGATATATTATCCTCTTTCCGTGCTTATGCAGGCCGGGATAAAGGATATACTCATCATTTCCACACCATACGACCTTCCGGGCTTCCAAAGACTTCTTGGTGACGGCTCGGATTATGGTGTAAACTTTTCGTATGCAGAGCAGCCCTCTCCAGATGGTCTTGCACAGGCATTCATAATAGGTGAGGAATTCATAGGGGATGATTGCGCCTGTATGGTATTGGGTGACAACATATTCCACGGCAATGACTTTGTGCCTATGCTTCGTGAAGCTGTAAGGGCAGCAGAAGAAGATAGGAAAGCTACGATCTTCGGATATTGGGTCAGCGATCCGCAGCGTTACGGAGTTGCCGAGTTCGATAAAGACGGAAACTGCCTCTCTATAGAAGAAAAACCGAAGGAACCGAAGTCTAATTATGCTGTAGTGGGCCTATACTTCTATCCGAACAAAGTAGTGGAGGTCGCGAAGAATGTAAAGCCGTCAGCGAGAGGAGAACTTGAAATAACAACAGTCAACCAACGCTTCCTGTCGGATGGAGAGTTACGCGTACAGAATCTGGGAAGAGGATTCGCCTGGCTCGACACCGGAACTCACGATTCACTTTCAGAGGCATCTACATTTGTCGAAGTGATAGAAAAACGTCAGGGGCTCAAGATCGCCTGTTTGGAAGAGATCGCATATATCAATGGCTGGATCACACCGGAACGTATCCGCGAACTTGCCCAGCCTATGCTCAAGAACCAATACGGTCAATATCTCTTATCTCTGTTGAAATGAAAAGAAACATAATCATAACAGGTGGCGCCGGCTTCATCGGCAGCCACGTAGTAAGACTCTTTGTCAACAAATACCCCGACTACCGCATCATAAATGTTGACAAACTTACATACGCCGGCAACCTTGCCAATCTCCGCGACATAGAGGACAGACCGAACTATCGGTTCGTGAAGATGGATATATGCGACTTTGAAGCAGTATCGGCACTGATCAAGGAAGAGAACGTTGACGGTATCATCCACCTTGCTGCCGAGTCACACGTTGACCGTTCCATCAAGGATCCTTTCACCTTTGCCCGCACAAATGTTCTCGGCACCCTTTCCCTTCTCCAGGCTGCCCGTCTCAACTGGGAACCGATGGGCTGGAATTGTCCTTCTGAGGAGAGCAGCGACGTGAGAATCCCTTGCCGTTTCTATCACGTCTCCACCGACGAAGTCTATGGTGCCCTTGCTCTTGACAAGCCCGAAGGCAATCCTCCATACGGCACCGACTTCTTCCGCGAAGACACTCCATACAATCCGCATAGTCCATACTCTGCCTCCAAGGCAAGCAGTGACCATTTCGTCCGCTCATTCCACGATACATACGGAATGCCGGTCGTGATCTCGAACTGCTCCAACAACTACGGCCCGTACCAGTTCCCGGAAAAGCTCATTCCTCTGTTTATCAATAATATACGCAAAGGCAAGCCTCTCCCTGTATATGGAAAAGGCGAGAATGTACGTGACTGGCTATATGTAGAGGACCACGCCCGCGCCATCGATCTCATCTTCCACGAGGGTCGTACCGCACAGACCTACAACATCGGAGGCTTCAACGAATGGAAGAACATCGACCTCATCAAGGTTATGGTCAAGACCGTTGATCGTCTGCTCGGAAATCCCGAAGGACACAGCCTCCGCCTGATTACTTTCGTCACCGACCGCGCAGGGCACGATCTTAGATATGCAATCGACTCGACCAAACTCCATAACGAACTCGGTTGGGAACCTTCCCTCCAGTTCGAGGAAGGCATTGAGAAGACAGTCAGATGGTACCTCGACAACCAGGACTGGATGGATAACGTGACGAGTGGGGAGTACCAGAGGTATTATGAGGAGATGTATAAATTATAAATGACGTATACAATTTCTGTTGTAAAAGGCCTACAAAATTTATTATCTTGTATCGACATTTAATGGTGAGTAATGAATATATCGCGTAATGTCATTATAAAATCTCTGTTTTGGAAATTCTTTGAGAAAGTGGGAAGCCAGCTTGTTAGTTTTATAATAACTATATTGCTGGCAAGATTGTTAATGCCAGAACAATATGGTATTATAGCACTAATAACTGTATTTATAAATTTATGCAATATTATTATTGATGGAGGATTAAATACAGCGTTGATACAAAAGAAAGAAGCAGACAATATAGATTTTTCAAGTATTTTTTACTTTTCTATTGTAGTATCTGTTATATTATATGTTCTTTTATTTATAACCGCGCCATTAATTGCTTCTTTTTATGATATACCGATTCTTTCAGATGTCATCAGAGTACTAGCATTAAATCTACCATTTTATGCGCTCAACTCAGTCCAGAGAGCCTATGTGTCAAGAAAGATGCTCTTTGATAAATTATTCTATAGTAGTTTCGCATCGGTACTTATTTCGGGTCTCTTAGGTGTTTTGTTAGCATATAATGGAGCCGGAATATGGGCGTTGGTTGTTCAGAGTATAGCGAGTAATGCAATCATTTGTGTTATTATGTGGTATACGATCAACTGGAGACCTTCTGCTATATTTTCTTATACACGCTTCGTTCAGTTGTTTAATTACGGGTGGAAAATTTTCTTATCTAATATTATAATAGTAACATTCGTAGAACTTAGGAAGTTGTTAATTGGTAAATTGTACTTACCTAGTAATTTAGCATATTTTGAGAGAGGTGAACAATTCCCTAATTTATTAATGAATAATATTTTTGCATCTATTCAAGCTGTATTATTACCTACTTTTGCAGATTATCAAGACGACAAGAATAGTGTTAAGTCCATGATGCGAAGGTCTACAAAACTTTCGTGCTTTATTATTTACCCATTGACGATTGGCCTAATAACTGTGGCAGAACCTTTGGTACGTTTCCTGTTGACTGATAAGTGGATTAATGTTGTACCATTTATACAAATATTAAGTATTTCTAATATTTTTCGTCCTATAACTTTATCAAACTTGGAAGCAATCAAGGCGCTTGGATATAGTAATACAGTATTGAGATTAGAAACTGTAAAGAAAGTAATTGATATTATAATATTGCTAATTTCAGTTAAATTAGGAGTGTTGTATATTGCTTGGGGAGTTGTCATCTATAATTTTATTTGTATTTTCATTAACTTAGCTCCTACAGCAAAATTATTAGGTTATAAGATTTCAGACCAACTTCTAGATACTCTACCATCTTTAATTCTATCTATAATGATGGGAGTTTTTGTTTATTTATTTACATTCCTGAATATTTCTGATGAATTATTGTTGATATTACAGATTATTTGTGGCGCTTTAATATATTTGATATTATGTAAATGTTTTAAAGATGAGAATCTGTCCTATATTCATAATTTGATATGCGATTATATTAAGAAAAGAAAATCATAGAGTCTATGAAAAAAATAATGCTTGTTTTCGGAACGCGTCCTGAAGCTATTAAGATGGCACCGCTTGTAAAAGAGTTCCAAAAATATCCTGATACTTTTGAAACAATAGTTTGTGTCACCGGTCAGCATCGCCAGATGTTAGACCAGGTTCTTAAGATATTTGATATTACTCCTGACTTTGATCTTAATATTATGAAGCAAGGACAGGATCTGTATGATGTCACAGCACGAGTACTTACCGGAATGCGTGATGTGTTGAAAGAAACGCATCCTGATATTGTCCTGGTTCACGGAGACACAACGACATCAACTGCTGCGGCGCTTGCGGCCTTCTATCAGCAGATACCGGTAGGCCACGTGGAGGCGGGCTTGCGTACGCATAATATCTATAGCCCGTGGCCAGAGGAAATGAATCGTCAGATAACAGGACGAATCGCTTCTTATAATTTTGCTCCAACTCCTCTGAGTAAACAGAATCTTCTTCGTGAGGCCATTGCTGAAGACTCTATTGTTGTAACGGGCAATACAGTTATTGATGCTTTATATTGGGTAGTTGAGAAAATAAAGAATGATCCAGCTCTAAATACTGAACTTGAACTCACACTCAAAACGTCTGGATATGATGTCAACAGACTGGCAGATGGAAAAAAGCTAATCCTTATTACGGGACATAGAAGAGAGAATTTCGGTGATGGATTCATCAATATGTGTACAGCAATCAAGGATTTGACAGAAAAGTATCCTGATGTGGATTTTGTATATCCAATGCATCTTAATCCGA
The DNA here is from genome assembly GCA_015060395.1 of Bacteroidales bacterium. Lineage (GTDB taxonomy): Bacteria > Bacteroidota > Bacteroidia > Bacteroidales > UBA932 > Cryptobacteroides. The sequence continues at coordinate 64,044 of SUYP01000009.1, read as the reverse complement.
ATGTCAGAAAGCCTATTCGTGAAGTATTCGGTGAGGATCTTTCTAATTTGGGAAATATGTTCTTTATTGAACCTCTGGAGTATTTGAGCTTTGTGTATCTGATGGAGAAGTCGACAATTGTTCTGACTGATTCCGGTGGAATTCAGGAGGAGGCACCTGGACTTGGCAAGCCAGTACTTGTAATGCGTGATACAACCGAACGTCCAGAGGCATTAGATGCAGGTACTGTTAAGCTTGTAGGCACCAACTACAATATGATTTTTAATGAGGTGTCAATGCTTATTGATGATAAGAAAGCTTACGAGAAAATGAGTAAGGCCGTTAATCCTTATGGTGATGGATTGGCTTGTGAAAGGATTGTTAAAGTGTTAGTCAATGATATATGCATATAGGGATAGTAACAACGTGGTTTGAACGTGGAGCTGCATACGTCTCTAAGCAGTTTCAAGATATTCTTTCAAAAGAACATAGTGTATATATATATGCTAGAGGGGGAGAGCAATATGCTATTGGTGATCCCAATTGGGATAAACCTAATGTTTGGTGGGCTAAAAGAGAAAACTCACCGTTCAATAGCACATATATTAATAAAAAGGATTTCATAAAGTGGATAACTAAAAATCATATCGAATTAATAATCTTTAATGAGCAACAATGGTTTATGCCCTTAATTTGGTGTAAAGAGTTAGGAATTAAGACCCTTGCTTATATAGATTATTATACAAAACAAACTATTCCATTATTTGATATTTATGATGGGTTAATTTGCAACACAAAACGTCATTACTCTGCGTTCGAGTGGCATCATAATCCATATTATGTGCCTTGGGGAACAAACATAGACTTGTATAGACCTGCAACATTAGATTTATTAAATAAAGAAGCTATAACATATTTTCACTCAGCTGGTATGAGTGGGTATCGAAAGGGAACTGATCTTTTTGTAAAAGCATATTTAAGGTCTAACCAAACTGGTAGAATGATAATACATACGCAGAGAGATTTAAAAGAGCAGTTCCCGGAATTAGCCCAGCCAATAGATAAATTGATACAAGATGGTAAGCTTGAATTAATAACAGGAACTGTAACAGCGCCTGGTTTATATCATATGGGGGACGTTTATATATACCCTTCGAGATTAGATGGTATAGGTCTTACAATTGCAGAATCTTTAGCTATGGGTTTAGCTTGTGTCGTGCCAGATAATGGACCGATGAATGAATTTGTGACAGAGGATTGTGGACGAAGAATTAAGATTGATAAGTATTTTTGTCGGGAAGATGCGTACTATTGGCCGATGTGTGAGGTAAACATAGATCAATTAGCAGCTGTAATGGACGAGATGAATGGTAATCCTAATATGGTTAAGCAGATGAAAGTCAATGCTAGAAATTATTCGGAGTGTCATTTATCTCAAGATAAAAACTTCCAATTCCTAAATACAATAGTTAAAGAGGTGCAGTTCATCCCTATGAACAATTCTACTAAAATCAAGGTTCTTAATTATACGAATCGTGGATTAGCAAGATATGAGAAAATCATTATGAAGGTATATCCTATATGGAAGTTGGTGAAGAGAATCAGTAAACAGTAAAATGATGATTAGTGATATTAATATTTGTGTAATAGGATTAGGTTATGTTGGCTTACCGCTAGCACGCCTATTTTCAACAAAGTATAAGACTATCGGTTTTGATATGAATCAGGCACGTGTGGATGCATTGATGAGTGGACACGATGCTACAATGGAAGTGGATGATGCTCTGCTTCAGGAAGCGATAGAGAAGAATGGATTCATCTGTACTACAGATATAGAGGCAATCAGGGATTGCAATTTTTATGTAGTAGCAGTGCCCACCCCAGTTGATGCTAACAATAGGCCGGATCTGCGTCCATTGATTGGGGCAAGTGAGACAATCGGTAAGGTTATCAGCAAGGGAGATATTGTTGTATATGAATCGACTGTTTATCCGGGTGTGACAGAAGAAGAGTGTCTGCCAGTGGTTGAACGAGTGTCGGGTTTGAGGTTTAACGTGGATTTCTATGCTGGATATTCTCCGGAGCGTATAAACCCAGGAGATAAGGAACATACTGTTGAGAAAATAAAGAAAGTTACGTCCGGATCTACTCCAGAGATTGCTGATATTGTTGATGCAGTATATAATTCAGTGCTGATCAATGGTACACACAAGGCACCTTCAATAAAAGTGGCAGAAGCATCGAAGATAATTGAAAATTCACAACGTGATGTTAATATTGCCTTTATGAATGAATTGGCGAAGATCTTCAATGCAATGGGTATTGATACCAATGATGTAATTGAGGCGGCAGCATCAAAGTGGAACTTCATTAAAATGAAGCCAGGTCTTGTCGGAGGACATTGTATCTCTGTAGACCCATATTATCTGATTCAGAAAGCGCAGGTGTATGGAGTACTTCCGCGAGTGATGTCATCTGCAAGACGACTGAATGATGGTATGGGAGAGTATGTTGCGAATCAGGTAATTAAGCTGATGAATAAGAAAGGTATTCTTGTAAAAGATGCTAACATTCTTTTATTGGGAATAACTTTTAAAGAAAATTGTCCTGATATACGTAATACGAAGATTGCTGATATTTATACAACTTTATACGAATATAGTGAAAATATCGTAGTTTACGATCCTTGGGCAAATCCAGAGCAAGTTTATAACGAGTATGGCATAACTGTGGTAAATGCTTTGCCACAGAATGAATTATATAATGCCGTTGTTTTGTGTGTGGCGCATAAGGAGTTTATAAATTTGGATGTGAGGGGACTCTTGAATGGAAGTGGGGTTGTATATGATGTTAAGGGAGTCCTTGATAGAGAGCAAATTGATGGAAGACTATAATTATTTGTATGAGAATTCTGTGGTTTTCTAATTGTGAGCTGACGACTACAACTTCTAAAGGCAGTGGCTCATGGCTGTATGCTATGAGTGGACTGCTTGCATCAGATATTGAATTATACAATATTACAGAGGCTGATGTCCCTAATATAGTTTTCAATGAATCCAATGGTATTAAGGAGTACATTTTACCGTTGTTTAGATTAAGAAATGGAGTTCCATCTATAGCAAATATTAAAAAGATTTGTCAAATTGTTGATGAAGTATCTCCAGATCTCATACATATCTGGGGGATAGAGAAGTATTGGGCTCTTCTTTTTGCAAGGGGATATATCAAACAGAATCCGATATTAGAGATTCAAGGCTTATTATCGGCCTGTTGTGATGTCTATTGGGCTGGATTAACTCCTTGGGAGATTATTAAGACCATAGGCTTGAAAGAGTTCTTGAAACCTTCGTCTTTCTTATACTTCAGAAAGAAAAAAGTTGAGGCTAGAGCAAAATTTGAAAATGAAGCTCTATCAAAGCTTAATGTGTTTTCTACACAATCTCAGTGGACAAGAAATCAGATTCATTTTGTTAATCTTAATGCTCAATTATATGAAACAAAACGTCCTGTGCGACGTGAGTTCTTGGCATTTGATAGATGGTTGAAACCTTCGAATAACAATCTTATAGTATTTACTTCGTTGAGTTATTATGAGCCTTTCAAGGGAATACATGTTCTCTTGAAAGCTATTAGAGAACTGAAGAAGAAGTATGCTGATATCACATTGAAGATAGCTGGCCCAGATATAACTAAGACCTCAAGAATACGAACAGGTGGCTATGAGAAACAGCTTTTATCTTTTATTTCGAAGTATGATTTAAAGGAAAATGTTGTGTTTTTAGGGCGTATGAACGCAGAAGAACTTGTTGAAGAACTGAAAAACTCAAACTTGTTTGTAAACCCATCTTTTGTTGAGTCTTTTTCTGCTTCTACAGCTGAAGCATTATGCCTAGGTGTCCCAACTGTGATTTCGTATGCAGGAGCTATGCCTGAGTTTACTGAGGAATTACAGACCGCTCTGTGTTATTCTCCGATGGATTATAAGTCTTGTGCCGCTAAAATAGAATTGTTGTATACTGATTGTGAGTTAAGTAACAGACTGTCTCGTAATTCAATAAAACTGCTACGAAATAAATGTTCTGCTGAACATGTAAGAAATGTGCAGTTGCGTATTTATAAAGATTATTTAGGTCATAAATCTGCCGAATAGTATGTTAATAGTTACTGCTATATCAGTGCTTACCCTCATTTTGACCTATCTTGAGTCAAGAAGATATCTCAAAGATGGAATGAAATTAGGCTTCATCCTGATTTCTATTCTTGGTATAATACATTACGATTATGGTAATGACTACATGTCATACTATGATATCTATAATAGTATTGTTCATACACCTTTTAATTGGACTAATATTTTAAATGGATCTATATATAAAGAGCCTGGATGGGTGTTGATAAATTATTTTTTTGAGCCATTAGGAGGCTTCTTTATGATGGTGGCCGTGCTGAATGTTATTCAGAATGTTATTTATTATAAATTCATAAAAGCTAATGTTGAGAGAACATGGCGGCCAATAGCTGTCTTTATATACTTATTCTCTACAAGTTTCTATTTGCTTAACTTCTCAATGATGAGACAAGGACTTGTTATCGCTATTTTCTTATGGATGTGGAAGTATATAAAGAACAGGAAGTGGTTTATTGCCTTATTAGGTTTAATTGCCGGATCTTTTATACATACCTCAGCAATAATACTTATACCATTTGCCTTTTGGGGATTCATACCAATGAAGAATGGTAGATTTTTGGCTATATTATATGTATCTTTGTTTATTGCATTGTGGATTGGTGAGTCGTTTTTAAATAATATATTTGAAACATTATTGATCTTTGAAGATTTTGAGGATTATACTGATATCTATAACAAAGATAGTGAATCAGTTCATTTCGGCGTTGGATTTATTATAAATATGATACCATTTGTTGTTTCTATATATTATTTACTTAAAGACAAAACTCAAACTGAAGATAAGCATCAGCTCGTGGCTTTGGCTGCTGTTGGATTTATGATTCTCCCATTTGGTAAAATAATACCATTGGTAGCTCGTGTCGGGATGTATTTTAGTGCATTGAGCATTGGTGCGTTTACAAGCACTTATTCAGTGATAAATAATAGAATGTTTAGATATTCATTAATTGGTATATACATTCTGATAACATTATACGATTATTGGAACTTCTTTCATAATAGTATATATGCAGCTTCATACCAAAATTTTAAAACGATTTTTACAGTCTGAGTATTATGGGAATCATTATGGTAGGAGGGATTTTCCCGCCTCAGATATATCAAGATATCGTGTATAACAGCGTTGGGTGTGTACAGTATGCAGCAGATGCTTTGCAGAAAGCAATAATATACGGCCTTGCTGCGAATAAGATGGATTTTACTTTGGTTAATGCTCCGTTTGTAGGATCCTATCCTAAACGTTACAAGGTGCCCTATATCGAATCATTCAGTTTCAACTATGAAACTTTGTATGCTACTGTAAATGCGAAGAATGTTGGATTTTGCAATCTTTCTGTGATCAAACTTGTATCCCGTTACCATACTATGAAGCGGGAACTTATCAAGCATATTAAGTCATCTGGTGATAAGGGGAACACTCTTTTGATCTATTCCGTGCACTCTCCTTTCCTAAAGGCGTGTGTGGAGGTGAAAAAGAGATTCCCTTCGACAAGAATAGCTCTGATAGTGCCAGATTTGCCGGAATATATGTCTGATGATAAGTCTCTTGTTCGCAAACTTGCATCTTATGTTAATGAATCCTTGCTTGACAGATTGTACAAGTATGTGGATGGCTATGTGCTGCTCAGTAAATATATGTGCGATCGTTTGCCTGTTGGAAAGAAGCCGTGGACTGTTGTAGAGGGAGTATACGATTCTGTTAATGAGATAGAACCCCTTCAACACAAGACTTGCGTACGATATATCCTCTATACAGGGACGTTAGCTGCTAGATATGGAATCCAGACTTTGGTCAAGGCATTCGCCGGGATAAGTGACCCGTCTGTGAGGCTGTATATCTGTGGGGAGGGAGATTCTAGACCTATGATAGAAGAATGGACATGTAAAGACAGCAGGATAATATACAAGGGCCAGGTTACCAGAGAGGAGGCCTTGATGCTTCAGAAAAATGCAACGCTTCTTGTTAATCCTAGGACTCCTGAAGGAGATTTTACGAAATATTCATTCCCTTCTAAAAATATGGAATATCTTGCTTCAGGAGTGCCTACATTGTTGTATAGACTCCCTGGAATTCCAGAAGAATATTATGAATACTGTTTCAACCTGTCTGAAACAGGGGTGGAGGCATTGAGAGATATGCTTGAAGATGTCATTGCTAGAAGTGAGGAAGAATTGGAACAGATGGGCAGAAAAGCTAGGCAATTCATATTGAATGATAAGAATCCTCAGAAGCAGGTCAAAAAAATCATAGACTTGATATCTGTTATTCACGAGTCTTGAACTTATGAATTTGCATAACTGTTTGGCCTGAGTCATAAAATAATATGGGCTTTGCGCTCAGATATAAGGGAATCGATAAGTTAGAGACAAGATAAAACAAAACAAAATATATGTCAGTATTCAAAGACAAAATCCTGTTGATTACAGGTGGCACGGGAAGTTTCGGAAATGCTGTGCTTCGTCGCTTTCTCAGGAGCGATATCAAGGAGATAAGGATCTTCTCAAGGGATGAGAAGAAGCAGGACGATATGAGGCATCATCTTCAGGCTCAGTATCCTGAGGTAGCTTCAAAGGTGAAGTTCTACATCGGAAATGTGAGGGAGAAGCAGTCGGTGGATATCGCTATGAGGGGAGTGGACTATGTGTTCTCGGCGGCGGCTCTGAAGCAGGTGCCGAGCTGTGAGTTCTTCCCGATGGAGGCTACGATGACGAATGTTGTGGGCACTAACAATGTGCTTCTTTCGGCGATAGAACACGGGGTGAAGAATGTGGTGGTGCTTTCTACCGACAAGGCTGCGTATCCGATCAATGCGATGGGTATTTCCAAGGCTCTGATGGAGAAGGTGGCGATCGCGAAGGGACGTGAACTCGGCTCAGGTGCGGCTACGACGATATGCTGTACCCGTTACGGCAATGTGATGGCTTCGCGTGGTTCGGTGATTCCTCTCTGGGTGGAGCAGATGGAGCAAGGCAAGCCTATCACGATAACCGATCCGGCTATGACCCGCTTTATGATGACTCTTGACGATGCAGTGGATCTGGTGGTCTATGCATTTACCAATGGAGAGAATGGCGACCTTTTTGTCCAGAAGGCTCCTGCGGCCACTCTGGAGACTCTTGCCGAGGCCCTCAAGCAGACATATTCGCGTGTGGATCCGAAATATGCTGAGACAGAGGTGAGGGTGATCGGAACCCGTCACGGTGAGAAACTTTATGAGACCCTGGTGACCCGCGAGGAGATGGCAAAGGCCATAGATATGGGTGATTATTTCCGTATCCCTTGCGACAACCGCGACCTTAATTATGACAAGTTCTTCATCGAGGGCAACGAGGAGATGTCCAGGATTGAGGATTATCACAGTCACAACACCCGCCGCCTTGATGTCGAAGGAATGAAGGAACTTCTGCTGAAACTCCGTTTCATCCGTGAGGACCTCGGTCTGGAACCGAGAATGAAGGCCAGGGATATCCGAAGTGAGTAATATGAAGATTTTAGTTACAGGGGCGAAGGGGTTCGTAGGACGTAACCTTGTCTCCCAGCTGCGCAATATAGCTGAAGGCAAGGCCCGGTGGTATCCGTTGGATAAGGATATCACAGTGTATGAATATGATATGGACTCTACGCCGGAGGAGCTGGATGCATATTGTGCCGATTGTGATTTCGTGTTCAATCTTGCCGGGGTTAACCGCCCTCAGGATCCCGAGGAGTTTATGAAGGGCAATTTCGGCTTTGCTTCCACCTTGCTTGAGACTCTCAAGAAGTACGGAAACAAATGTCCTGTGATGCTTTCCAGCTCGATTCAGGCCACTCTTGTGGGACGATATGCAGACGGCGAATATGGCAGGAGCAAGAAAGCCGGAGAGGAACTTTTCTTCGATTATGCCGCTCAGACCGGGGTGAAGGTACTTGTGTATCGCTTCCCTAATCTTTTCGGAAAATGGTGCAGGCCGAATTATAACAGTGCCGTGGCAACCTTCTGCAACAACATCGCCAACGATCTGCCGATTCAGGTGAATGACCGCAGCACGCAGATGGAGCTGGTGTATATAGATGATCTTGTGGATGAACTGATCGGGGCCTTGGCCGGAGGAGAGCATCATTGCGAATTTGACGGTGTCGAGACTGTCCTTAAGGCAGACGGTTGTTATTGTGCTGTTCCTGTGAGCCATCATACGACTCTCGGGGAGATCGTGGATCTGTTGGAATCCTTTGCATCCCAGCCTCAGACCCTTCTGATGCCTCAGATTCCGGAAGGATCCTTTGCCAAGAAGCTTTACAGTACATATCTGTCCTATCTCCCGAAGGAGAAGGTGAAGTTCCCGCTGAAGATGAATGTAGATGATCGCGGCAGCTTTACAGAGCTTCTGAAGACGGCTTCCTGCGGCCAGTTTTCTGTAAATATATCCAAGCCGGGCATTACTAAAGGTCAGCATTGGCATCATACAAAATGGGAGTTCTTTATGGTTGTGGCCGGAAAGGGACTGATACAGCTCAGACGCATCGGTTCGGACGAAGTCTTGGATTTCGAGGTGTCCGGAGAAAAGATCGAGGCGGTGCAGATGCTTCCGGGATATACGCATAATATTATAAATCTGTCTGATACAGAGGATCTAGTGACACTTATGTGGGCGAACGAGCCTTTCGATCCTTCCAGCCCCGATACCTATTACGAACCAGTAGAATAATATGGAACTGAAAACTAATTACAGCGACATCCAGTTTAAGAACGACGGTCGTCTTAAACTCCTTATAATTGTTGGCACAAGGCCTGAAATAATTCGCCTTGCAGCAGTTATCAACAAATGTCGAAAATACTTCGATTGTATTCTGGCCCATACCGGTCAGAACTATGACTATAATCTTAACGGTGTATTCTTCAGGGATCTCAAACTGGCTGATCCTGAGGTCTATATGGACGCAGTCGGTGAAGATCTTGGGGCAACTATGGGCAATATCATCAACGCCTCCTACAAGCTGATGGTCCAGACTAAGCCGGATGCTGTGCTTGTGCTCGGAGATACGAATTCCTGTCTTTCCGTGATAGGAGCTAAGCGTCTGCATATCCCGATCTTCCATATGGAGGCCGGCAACCGCTGCTTCGATGAATGTCTTCCTGAGGAGACGAACCGCCGTATAGTCGATATCATTTCGGATGTGAATATCTGTTACTCGGAGCACGCACGCCGCTATCTGAATGCTTCCGGTGTAGCGAAGGAAAGGACATACGTGTCCGGTTCGCCGATGGCGGAGGTCCTTCACGAGAATCTTCCTGACATCGAGGCCTCCGATGTTCATCAGCGTCTCGGACTTGAGAAGGGAAGATACATCCTTCTGTCGGCCCACAGGGAGGAAAATATCGACACGGAGAAGAATTTCCTTTCGCTTTTCAATGCCATCAATGCTATGGCTGAGAAATACGATATGCCTATCCTTTACAGCTGCCATCCACGTTCCCGTAACAGGCTTGCCGCATCAGGCTTCAAGCTCGACCCTCGTGTAATCCAGCACGAGCCTCTCGGTTTTCACGATTATAACTGCCTGCAGATGAATGCATTCGCTGTGGTGTCCGACTCCGGTACCCTTCCTGAGGAAAGCTCATTCTTTACCAGTGTCGGCCATTCGTTCCCGGCTGTATGTATCCGTACATCTACTGAGCGTCCTGAGGCTCTCGACAAGGGATGCTTCATTCTGGCAGGTATAGACGAACGTTCGCTCCTACAGGCTGTTGACACTGCAGTGGAGATGGTGAAGAACGGAGACAACGGTATTCCTGTGCCGAACTATACAGATGAAAATGTCTCGACCAAGATCGTGAAGCTGATCCAGAGCTACACCGGAGTGGTCAATAAGATGGTCTGGAGAAAGTATTAGGAAATGCGCGTACTTCTTGTTACACAATATTTCCATCCCGAGAATTTCAAGAGCAATGATGTCGCTTTTGAACTGGCCCGGCGTGGATATGATGTAACGGTGCTGACCGGCCTTCCGAATTATCCTCAGGGCCGGATTTATGAGGGTTACGGCATATTCCGGAAGCGTAAGGAGACGATTGAAGGAGTGAAGGTCTATCGCACTCTTGTCATTCCGCGTGGAGATGGCGGGGGAGTGCGTCTCGCCTTGAATTATCTCAGCTGGGCGTTCATTGCGTCTCTCTGGGCTTTCTTTATTGCCATATTCCACCGCTATGATGCTGTGATTGTCCACGAAACATCGCCTGTCACTCAGGGATTCCCTGCACTGGTAGTGAAATGGATGCAGAGGATTCCTATGTTTTTCTGGGTTCTGGATCTATGGCCGGAAAGCCTTCAGGCGGCCGGAAATATAAACAACAGGTTCGTGATAGATTTCTTTACTGGCGTTACCCGTATGATCTACAGGAATTCGGACAAGATCCTGATGAGTTCCAATGGCTTCCGAAAATCAATCCTCGAAAAAGGAGACTTTGCAGACAAACTGGTATATTTCCCCAATTGGGCGGAAGATATATTCTCCGGCACAGCCGATGCTGAAGTGCCGCTGATGCCCGAAGGATTCAAGGTTATGTTTGCCGGCAATGTAGGTGAGGCTCAGGACTTTGAAAGTGTGATGAAGGCGGCCGAGCTTCTGAAAGGTACCGGAGTGCGCCTTGTGATTGTGGGTGACGGCCGTAGAAAGGAATATGTTGATGCCTATATTGCAGAAAAAGGCCTGTCTGACGTGGTGTATATGATGGGAAGGCATCCTCTGGAGGCAATGCCTGCTTTCTTCAGCAAGGCGGATGTCCTATTCCTTTCCCTCAAGAATGATTATATCTTCACATTGACGACCCCTGCAAAACTTCAGGCCTATATGGCTTCCGGCAAGCCTGTCCTGGCTATGATAGACGGAGATGCCAGACAGCTTATAGAGGATAGCGGATGCGGGCTTGCCTGCAATGCCGGTGATGCCGAGGCGTTCGCGCTGTCTGTTATGAAGATGAAGGAAATGCCTGAGGATGAGCTTCGTGCATACGGCTTAAGGGGACGCTCTTATTTTGATGCTCATTTCCGAAAGGATGGATGCATCGATAATTTGTGCTCATTGCTGGATGAGTATGAGCCTCGATAAGGATAATATTTCGTATCTTTGGCGCACTTTCTGATTAGGTCGCGAAAAAAACGATTATAAATGGAATTCAGTATTCTTTGGTATATACCTGTATTTTTGGTCAGTCTTGTGTTTGTGGCTGTTGTGATTCCTTCCATTGTGAAGGTCGCCAACAAGATCAATCTTTTTGATGTCCAGGACGGACGAAAGGTGCATAAGGGAAATGTTCCTAGATTGGGAGGCATTTCTTTCCTTCCTGCCATCTTGTTCACCCTGCTTATAGTGGTGGCGGTTATGGTCAGGCTCCTGCCTCCGGATATACACGGCCTGTACTATGTGCCGATGACTGAGAGTATGATGGCTGCAGCCGGTTGCGTGCTGCTGTATCTTGCCGGGATTATGGATGATGTCATCGGAGTATCATACGGAAGCAAATTCATTATCCAGATTCTGGCGGCTTTATTGATATGCTGTTCGGGATTATATATATCAGATCTTTATGGCATCCTGGGCATCCACAGCCTGCATCCGGTTATAGGCGTCCCGCTTACCATCGTCATAATCGTGTTCATCATCAATTCAATAAACCTTATTGACGGAATTGACGGACTTGCATCCGGCCTGTGCATCTTGAGCTGTATCGGATATGCCTTGATGTTCAATTATCTGGAAATGAGTATGAATCTGGTGCTGACAGTGTCGATGATAGGTGTGCTTTTTATGTTCTATCTTTACAACACCCTCGGCAAACCTGGCAAGACGAAGATATTTATGGGAGATACCGGGTCTCTGACAATGGGATTCATCATTGCATTCTTTGCAATAAAGCTTTGCTGTTTCAATGAATTCCTGGAAGATGAACCGCTGACAGGCCAGATGCTCTTTGTATATGCCATTTCTGTCATCTTTGTACCGGTGATGGATGTCTTCCGTGTGTTCTTCGCCAGAATATGTGACGGCAGAAGCCCGTTCTATCCTGACAAAAGACATATCCATCATAAGTTCCTTGCATTGGGCTATACAATGAGACAGACCCGATGGATCATATTTGCAATGTCTTTTGCCTTCTTTGCAATGAATGTTTCCTTGTCATTTATAGCGATGGTGAACATCAATGTCGTGATCATAGCTGATATCCTGGCCTGGATTCTCCTTAATATGCTGATTTCCTCGCGTGTGCGCAGATTGCAGAGCCAGCATAACGAGATCGCCGAGAGTTTCGTCGATGTGGGAAAACCGAAATTGTGGTTGAAAGGTATATGGAAAAGATGAATACTACACATATAGTCATAATGGCCGGCGGTATCGGAAGCCGGTTCTGGCCGATGAGTACGCCTGAGTATCCGAAGCAGTTCGTGGATGTGATGGGCTGCGGCAGGACGATGATACAGATGACGGTGGAGCGTTTTGCTCCATTGTGTCCCCTGGAGAATATGTGGGTCGTGACAAGCGAGGACTATGTCGGAATCATACGTTCGCAGATCCCTGAGATTCCTGAAAGCAATATTCTTGCTGAGCCTTGTGCCCGCAATACGGCTCCCTGCATAGCATACGCCTGCTGGAAGATTATGGCCGGATGTCCGGAGGCCAATATTGTCGTGACTCCATCTGATGCCCTGGTCATCAATGTGGATGAATTCAGAAGGATCATCCGCGGAGCTCTGTCATTTGCCTCGGAAGGAGAGCGTATAGTCACCTTGGGTATAAAGCCGACGAGGCCGGAGACCGGATATGGCTATATCGCCGCAGGTGAGCAGATTGCCGGCTCGGAGATATGTGCCGTAGAGTCATTCCGGGAGAAGCCGGACGCAGAGACCGCACAGAAGTATCTGGATGCCGGCACTTATCTGTGGAATGCCGGAATCTTCATCTGGAATGTGGATACCATTGTCGGATCGTTGAGGAGGTTCGCTCCTGAACTTGCCGCCAAGATGGACACTATGGCTAAGGCGTTCTATACTGCAGATGAAAAGAAGGTTGTGGGGGAGGTATTCCCGACTTGTGAGAAGATATCCATCGATTATGCAGTAATGGAGAAGGCGGATTATATATATACCTATCCATCTGATTTCGGCTGGAGTGATGTGGGTACCTGGGGATCTTTGTGGACTCTTCTGCCTCACGATGAGAACGGTAATGCGGTCGTGGGAAAGAATGTCCATCTGTATGAATGCAAGGGCTGTATAGTTCACGCTCCAAATGCATCCAGCGTGGTGCTGGAGGGCATAGAGGACAGCATTGTGGTGGAACGTGAGGGAAGAATCCTCATCTGCCGTATGAGCGAGGAACAACGTATCAAGGAATTTCAGAAATAAGGAATTATGAAGATAGCAGTAGCAGGAACGGGTTATGTGGGCCTTTCGATGGCGACGCTTCTGTCCCGGAAGCATAGTGTCAAGGCGGTCGATATAGTTCCCGAGAAGGTGGACCTGATCAACAGGAGACAATCTCCTATACAGGACGAATATATAGAGAAGTTCTTCGCCGAAAAGGAACTTGACCTTACGGCGACTCTCGATGCCGAGGCTGCTTACAAGGATGCGGAACTGGTGATAATCGCGGCGCCGACCAATTATGACCCGAAGAAGAACTTTTTCGATACATCCGCAGTGGAGAATGTCGTCGAAAAGGTGATGACGGTCAATCCCGATGCCTTTATGGTCATCAAGTCAACGATACCTGTCGGATTTACAGCGTCTCTTCGCGAAAGGACAGGCAGCAGGAACATAATGTTCAGTCCGGAGTTCCTTCGTGAATCTCGCGCCCTTTATGACAATCTCTATCCTAGCAGGATCGTAGTCGGTACCGATCTTGATGATCCCCGTCTGGTCGCTGCTGCGGAGAGGTTTGCGGATCTGCTTCAGGAAGGTGCCCTTAAGCAGGATGTCAAGAAGCTCATAATGGGTTTTACAGAAGCTGAGGCTGTCAAGCTTTTTGCAAATACATATCTTGCTCTCCGCGTCTCGTATTTCAATGAACTGGATACATACGCTGAAATGAAAGGCCTTGATACTCAGGCGATAATCGGTGGCGTCTGCTTGGATCCTCGTATCGGCGACCATTATAACAATCCATCGTTCGGCTATGGCGGATACTGTCTGCCTAAGGATACGAAGCAGCTTCTCGCAAACTATGAGGATGTTCCTCAGAATCTTGTCAAGGCCATAGTGGAAAGCAACCGTACCCGCAAGGATTATATAGCTGACAGGGTGCTTCAGCTAGCTGGATATTACTCATACTATGAAGGTCCTGAATATGATGTTGCTATGGAAAAGAAATGTGTGGTGGGTGTATATCGTCTTACGATGAAAGCCAATTCAGACAATTTCCGTCACAGCTCCATCCAGGGAGTGATGAAGAGGGTTAAGGCCAAGGGTGCATCTGTCATAGTCTATGAGCCGTCTCTTGAGGACGGGACCACCTTCTTCGGAAGCCTTGTGGTGAATGATCTGGAGAAATTCAAGCAGATGAGTGATGCAATTGTAGCCAACCGTTATGAATCTGTCCTTGATGATGTGAAAGATAAAGTGTATTCGAGGGATATCTTTAACAGGGATTGATTATCTTTGCACCCGAATTAGTAAGTAGTGTATGCCAAGTATTTCCAACAGAGGGTGTGCGATGCCCTCATCACCTATCAGAAAACTGACTCCGCTGGCGAATGATGCAAAGGCCAGAGGAATAAAAGTATATCATCTTAATATCGGCCAGCCCGATCTTCCGACTCCTCAGAAAGCTCTTGACGTGATGAAGAGCATTGACCGTAAGGTCTTGGAGTACAGCCCGAGCTCAGGCTTCCTGTCGCTCAGGGAAAAGCTTGTGAAGTATTATCACAAGTACAATATCGAGCTTGTTCCGGACGATATCATTGTGACTACAGGCGGCTCCGAGGCTGTTCTTTTCGCCTTTCTGTCTTGTCTGAATCCGGGAGACGAGATCATTGTGCCGGAGCCGGCATACGCCAATTATATGGCATTTGCCGTATCCGCAGGAGCAGTCATCAAGTCCGTGCCGTCTTCCATCGAGACCGGATTTGCCCTCCCTCCTGTCGAAGAGTTCGAGAAGCTCATCACCGACCGCACCAAGGCTATACTGATCTGCAACCCGAACAATCCTACCGGTTATCTTTATACCCGTGCAGAGATGAACCAGATACGGGACATCGTCAAGAAGCACGACCTCTATCTTTTCTCGGATGAAGTTTACAGGGAATTCATCTATACCGGTTCGCCATATATATCAGCCTGCCATCTTGAAGGCATTGAGGAAAATGTGGTCCTGATTGATTCTGTATCAAAGAGATATTCCGAGTGCGGCATCAGGATCGGAGCCCTTGTTACCAAGAATACTGAGGTCCGCAAGGCTGTTATGAAGTTCTGTCAGGCACGTCTCAGCCCGCCGCTCATCGGCCAGATCATTGCAGAGGCTTCGATTGAGGATACGGTAGAATATTCTACTGAAGTGTATGAAGAATATGTTGCCCGCAGGAAATGCCTCGTTGATGGCCTGAACAAGATACCTGGAGTATATTCTCCGATCCCTATGGGAGCATTCTATACCGTTGCCAGCCTTCCTGTGGATAATGCGGACGATTTCTGCGCCTGGTGTCTGAGCGACTTCGATTATGAAGGGGAGACCGTGATGATGGCTCCGGCAAGCGGCTTCTATTCGACTCCGGGACTCGGGCGTAATGAAGTCAGAATCGCATACGTCCTTAATCAGACTGATCTCAAGAGGGCTCTTGTGGTGCTGGAGAAGGCTTTGGAGAAATATAATTCATTGGACAGATAATTATGCAGAGCCACGAGGAGGTATTCTTTTCTTTGCTCAGAAGCGGACTCTGGGGCACATCTCCAGAGGTCCCGGAAGGATTTGACGAGTGGGGCAAGGTGGCCCGTCTTGCCAAGAGTCAGTCCGTGCTCGGGGTAGTAGGGGACAGGATGCTGAATGACAGCAATATCTCTTCCCGTATTCCTGCTGAGCTCAAGGCCAGGATAAAGACCTTCATAATGGCTAATATGATGACCCACGGCAAGCTGAATGGAGTGCTTGTCAAGGTTGTCGGAGAACTGGATGAGGCTGGTATCCGTTCAGTTCTTCTTAAGGGTCAGGGACTTGCATATTATTATCCGAAGCCTGAGCTGCGTCAGTGCGGCGATATAGACCTTTATGTAGGGCTGGAGAAATATGGAGACACATACGATGTCCTCAAGCCTCTGGCTTCCTCAATAGATGACCGGAAGGCTCTTGAAGTGGGCAAGCATTATGATCTTTATATTGGAAAGATCGCTGTGGAAGTTCACAGATATACCGACAGATATCCTACTGCCAGCCTTGACCGCATATATCAGGAGGTCTCGCTGAGTGGATTGAACAAGGGCCTGGTTCCGATAGAATTCAACGGAGTGGCTGTGAATACGGCATCAGACGATTATAATGCCTTCTATATATTCAGTCATCTCTTCCATCATTTCCTTATTAACGGTCTGGGAATGAGGCATCTTAGCGACTGGATGCTTTTCTTGCATTCAAGAGGGGAATTCATTGACAAGGATAGTCTGAAAAATATTCTTGAGTCTCTCGATATGCTGGAGCCGTGGCAGGATTTCGGCTGTGTTCTCGTGACATATCTGGGTATGCCGGCAGAAGAATTTCCTTTCTATGAATCTTCCCGCGGCCATAAGGCTCCGAAAATCGTTGAACGTATCCTTGATGAAGGAAATTTCGGTCAGGAAAGAGGGGTGTATAAGAACCGTGGCAGAATATATATTCTGAACAAGGCCCGTGCAATGGGAGCTCACATCGGCAGAAGCTTCGGACTTCTTTTCCTTTTCCCCCGACATTCCTTCAGGCAGATATGGCATACCATCAGCAACGGTTTTGCCAAAGTCTGGAACGACGCAAAGATCAGGTTCGGGCGCTAGATAGTCCGGAACCTGACTTCTGCTTTTTCGCCCTCAGACAGCTGCAGTTGTAGGATATCCTCGCAATATCTGCACTCACAGCCTTTTACCGATGCTTCCATTCCTTCTGGAACAAGAATCTGCACCCAAGGTTCCCATCCTCCGGTAATGTTCATTTTCACCGGCTTCCCATTCTTCCAGACCAGGTCAATTTCTGATCCTCCCTTGGCTTTGAACCCTTTGAAGCTACCGTCTGCCCATTCTACAGGAAGAGCCGGAAGAAGGGTGATATATCCTTCGTGACTCTGAAGAAGCATTTCTCCGATGCCTGCAGCACCTCCGAAGTTTCCGTCAATCTGGAACGGAGGATGTGAACAGAACAGGTTAGGATATGTCCCGCTTATATGCCAGCTTGGCTCTCCGTTCTCGCAGGCCGGGTTAAGAAGACTTCTGAACAGTTTCAATGCTCTTTCACCATCACCCAGACGTGCCCAGAAATTCATTTTCCACGCTCTGCTCCATCCAGTGGCCTCATCACCCCTTCTGTTGAGGGTCACTCTGCAGGCTTCGGCCAGCTCAGGAGTGAGTCGAGGAGATATCTGATTGCTCGGGTGCAGGCCGTAAAGATGCGAGATGTGACGGTGATGAATGTCGGTTTCCTCATAGTCTTCAAGCCATTCCATCAGATACCCGTCCTTGCTTATCTGGTGTGGAGGAAGCTGTTCCAGAGCCGTTTCCAGAGTGTCGCAGAATGACAGATGTGCTGTCGAGTCAAGCAGAATTCCCGCGTCGATTGTGTTCTGGAAGAGCTCACGTACCAGCTGCGTGTCCATAGTCGGTCCCATACAGATGCTGACAGCCTTTCCGTCTTCGTAGAAAGAGTTTTCCGGAGAGGATGACGGCGCTGTGACAAGGTAGCCGTGGGATGGCTCCCGTATCATTGTCGAAAGGAAGAATTCTGATGCTCCCTTCAGAGCCGGATATATTCTGGAAAGGTATTCCATATCTCCGGTGTAGGCGAAATGCTCCCATAGATGGTCGCACAGCCAGGCTCCTCCTGTGTTGGTGGCTCCCCAGGACGGATGCTCGCCCGGTGCTGTGAAATTCCATATATTCGTCATCATATGCTGCACCCATCCTCTTGCCTGCTGGCCATAGAAATCTCTTGCAGTCTTTTCTCCGCTTGGTATCATATCGAGCACCAGCTCTGTAAGCGGGAGGTGAAGCTCGCTCAGATTACCCTGCTCGGCTATCCAGTGGTTCATCTGCACGTTGATATTTGTGTGGTAGTCTCCGTTCCAAGGGGTCTGGTAAGTATTTGCCCAGAGTCCCTGAAGATTTGGAGGCAGGCTTCCTTCGCGGGTGCTGCTGATCAGAAGATAACGTCCGTAATTGTAATAGAGTGAGGCCAGGGCGTTGTCTGCATTGCCCTCTTTATATGCATAAAGCCTTTCGTCGGTAGGGAGGCAGGATGTCTGGCCATCAGATTCGAAATGAAGCCCGGCCCTGCTGTAGAGTTCCTGATGAGCCTTTACCGATGAGTTCCAGAGACGGTCAGGATCGAATCCTGCCGATATTTCCTGTATCTTTTCTTTTGCCGCAGTGTCATACTCCTCTCCATAGAAATAGTCGGTGGCGGCCGATATTATGATCCAGGCCTTATCTGCTTCTGATACGCATATTGAATTGCCGCCGGTATGCTGGCTGCTCTGTTCTCCCTCGGTGATGACTGTGGCGTATGCGGAGTATCTTGTTCCTGGATTTTCTGTTCCGCTGTCCAGGGTACCTCCGATCTTCAGATAGCCTTCCGGACTGGTTTCTACGAGACAGTTTTGCTCTCGTGTCAATTCCACGCTGAATGATACGGATGCCTCAAGATCACTTCCTATTTCGACGATCATAGCATCGCAATCTTTTGATACATAGTATTTTCTGTGCTGTCTGCATCCGTCGCTGCCATATTCCGTATATGCAGTTGCGGTACGCAGGTCAAGCCATCTTCTGTAGCCGGTACTGTCATTAGTTTCGTTATATGTGACAGTCAGATCTCCCAAGGTCTGATAACCTCCGTATGTCCCTCCGTCGGAAGGCTTCTTCGGTACGAAGCGCTCGTACATAATTTCCTGGGCATCAGCATTCCTGCCCTCCATCAGCAGTCCGCGTATCTGAGGAAGGCTCTCGGCAGCATCAGGATTGGAGTAGTCAGCCTCGCTTCCGCTCCACATCGATATCTCGTTCAATACTATCCTCTCCTTTGCGATTCCTCCGTCAGGCATCATACCCAGACGTCCGTTTCCCAATGGAAGTGTCTCCTCCCACAATGAAGCGGGCTCGTCATACCATAGGATATGTTCCGGTGAGAACTGATCCTGTTGCTCCGTGGTGCCGGTGCAGCATATTGCCAGGGATAGTACGGACATTGAATATAGAAGTGAAATAGGTCTCATACTTTCTGTCTATTATGTGGTTTGCGCCTGCTAATATAAGAAAAATCCATTATATTTGTAAGTTGTATAAAATAGCTGGCAATGGCACGTGGACTATTTAAAAGAAAGAGAGAGCAAAAACCGTCAATGAAGAAGAAACTCTTCTTCAGCCTCGGTTCGCTTGCGATGATCCTGTTGCTTTCGGGTGTGATTTCCATCCTCGAATACCGCAGGATGAGTGACTATGTGTCCGAACTCATCGCTTCCAACATAAAGAGCATCAATCTGTCGCAGAAGCTTGCCGACATCACTCAGGAATATAATGACCAGATGCTTGCGGTCGTTGTCCAGAATGACATTTCCCTGATGCCCGACTTCAATCTGGCATATTTCAATGCCCAGTCCGACTCTCTCAGAAGTTCGTTCACTTCGCATAAGATGCTGCCGAAAGTGGATTCCGTGGCTATGTCCTTCGATGCATTTATGAAGACATCGCTGAAGTTCGACGAGGTCTTCCTTGCCGACAGTGTCGATACCGGAGAGTGGTTCTTCGGCAGCCTCCAGCCACGATATACCAAGCTTCGCCAGGATCTCAATTCACTCAATGAAGTGATTCACGAGGAACTTAAGAAGAACTCAGCCGACTTTGATGCCGGTTTCTACAGAAGCATCATCCCTGGTGTCGTTTCTGTGGGTGCCGGACTGCTGCTGATAGTGCTCCTTCTCTATTTTACGATGGTTTATTATGTTAAGCCTATATACAGGATGTCGGACGGCATAGACAGCTACAGGCTGTCCGGCCGAAGATATATATATGACTTCGATGGCGACGACCAGCTTGCCAACATCAATTCAGGCCTGACAGAACTCATAGACGAGAATGTCGAATTCAAGCGCAGAGTCAAGAATCTCAGAGACGAGCGCGAGAGGCTGATCCAGAACATATCCGATCTTACTGCTGAATAATGAACGTAAAGGCAATATCGACCAATGTCGGAAAGGCGCTTCTTGTCAGTGCCTTGTTTATGTTCCTGTCGATGATCGTTTCGATCGTCAACGGACGTGACGAGGCATTCGGTCCCTTGCTTATTAGTTTCATAATAACTCTTCTGGTAGGTGCATTCCCGTTTATCTTTGTCAGAGGCAGACAGCCGCTCACGTTGAAGGACGGCTTCCTTACCATAGTCTTGTCGTGGCTTCTGTCCTTCATATTCGGTATGCTTCCATACGTATTGTATGGCGGAGAATTCACCTTTATAAATGCTTGGTTTGAAAGCGTTTCCGGCTTCACTACTACGGGATCGACCATATTGAACGATATTGAGGCTCTTCCCAAGGGCCTCCTCTTCTGGCGTTCTTCAACCCATTTCATCGGAGGTCTGGGAGTCGTGGTGTTTCTGCTGCTTGTGATACCTGATGCCAGTCCATACCGTCTGAAACTGACTAATATGGAGATGTCCTCCTTATCAAAGGAGGGCTACAGGTACAAGTCCTCGAAGGTGGTCTGGATCATCACTACGGTCTATGTGTCGCTTACCACGGCTATCCTGCTTTCTCTGTGGGCTGCCGGAATGCCTTTTTTCGATGCCTTGAACCACGCTTTCAGCATTGCAGCGACAGGAGGATTCAGCACACGCAACCTGTCCATAGGGGCTTATGGGTCCGATACCATCAATTTTATAGTCCTGTTCTTTATGGCTCTCTGTGCTATGCATTTCGGCCTTATTTATGCTGTTTTTGCAACGCGCTCCTTCAAGCCATTCAAGAATTCCGTTACGGCATATTATTTCGGGTCGATAGCTGTGATGTCCCTTCTCATTATGTTCTCGTTGCTGACGGAAGGAGGATATGATTCATTCGGAAGAGCGGTTATGGACTCTACATTCACTGTTGTCAGCTATATGTCCACGGCCGGATTCGCCATCTGTGACAATGCTGAATGGCCTTGGCTGGCCGGAGTAGTACTGCTTTTTGCTTCTTTTCAGTGCGGTTGTGCAGGTTCCACCACCGGCGGTATCAAGGTGGACAGGATTCTCATTGCATTCAAGGCCATATCAAACGAGATAAAGCACAGACTTCATCCGTCATCGGTTTCTCATACCCGCCTTAGCGGACATCATCTCGCCGATGGCGCAGTAAGTGCGGTCCTGATGTATATTGTAGTCTATTTCGTAGTCATATTCATCTCGATAATTGCGGTGATGCTCTGCGGATGCGAAGCGACCGAGGCTGTATCCGGAGTGATCGCTTCCGTAGGTAGTGTCGGACCTGGATTGGGAGAGCTGGGATGTCTTGACAATTATTCCGCCCAACCGGCTATGGCAAAGTTCATATACGCTTTCGATATGTTCCTCGGCCGTGTGGAGATATATCCGGTCCTTGTGGTCATCTCTATGATATTCAGGAGGAACAGGTGATGGGAAGAAGCGGTTTTCTGCATAAATCATTCTTGTCCGGGCTTTCGTACGAACCGACATCCTGCCAGAACCATCTTCTGAAAAAGGTGGCGGATTTTGTCTCGTCGGATGACAGTGACATACTCGTCGTCAACGGATATGCCGGTACCGGCAAGACCACTGCCATATCTGCTGTCATATCGGTAATGAAGGAATTTGGAACCAAGTGTATCCTGTTGGCTCCGACCGGACGTGCTGCAAAGGTTCTTTCATCATATTCCGGGCAGCCTGCATTTACCATTCATAAGCATATTTACAGGCAGAAGTCAGTCGGTGGAGACGGCTTCGGGCAGTTCACATTGTCTCCGAACAAGGATAAGGAGGCTTTGTTTGTCGTTGATGAGGTCTCTCTGATAGGTATTGAGGCCGGTCAGCAGCAGTCAACTACATCTTTCGGTTCTGGCAACCTTCTGGAGGATCTGGTTACTTTTGTGCGCAACGGGGTACACTGCAAGATGATCCTTATCGGTGATTCGGCTCAGCTGCCTCCTGTGGGCCTGGATGCTAGTCCGGCTCTCCTTCCTGAATATATGAAGATGATGGGAGGGGTGGAGTTTGCAGAACTCTCGACTGTAGTGAGACAGCAGCACGAGTCAGGCATCCTGTATAACGCTACTATGATAAGGCAGCTGCAGACAGAACTTGATTATGGCCCGGGAGTGATGGATATCTGTGATCTCGGTCTTGAGACTGCAGTATTTGATGATGTGGAGAGGATAAGCGGGGGTGACCTTATAGAGAAGATATCAGATGCGTACGCCTCTTATGGAGAGGATGATACGATCGTCCTCTGCCGTTCCAACAAGAGGGCGATCAAATATAATATGGGTATCCGCTCCACTGTACAGTTCAAGGAGGAAAGGCTGGTACGTGATGACAAGCTGATGATTGTGAAGAACTGCTACCAGTTTCTGGAAGGTATTGAAGGAATGGATTATATAGCCAACGGTGATATCGCCAAGCTGCAGAAGATATCCCGTTTTGAGGAAAGATATGGACTTCATTTCGCGGAGGCCCGTATATCATTCCCTGATTATGATGATCAGGAGATCGTTGCGAAAGTGATTCTGGATACCCTTGATTCGGAAAGTGCATCGCTGACATACGAGCAGTCGAATATGCTTTATCAGGGGGTGAATGAGGATTATGCGCATATTACAGCCAAAAAGAAGAGATATGAGGCTGTGCGTGAGGATAAGTATTATAACGCCCTGCAGCTGAAGTATGCAAACGCCATTACCTGCCATAAGTCGCAGGGAGGCCAATGGAAGTGCGTGTTCATAGACAATCCGTTCTGGCAGGAGGAACTGACTGTCGATGACCTTAAATGGCTCTATACGGCCATCACCAGAGCGACCGAAAAAGTCTATCTGGTCAATTTTAAAGATGAATTGTTTACTGATTGACATATAGTAATATGCCGGTGACCCCCGCCTTCGCTGCGCTCAGGCACCCCTAGCCGGGGGTGGCACGTCACCTCTATATTACTATATGTCAATCAAAAGAAGATATTACGCTGAGTTTAAATGCAAAAGAATATGAGGAGAATAGTTTTGGTAACGGTTATGCTGATTGCGGTGGCATCTGCAGCGGCTCAGGAATTCAACCCAATCCCTCGCGCGTGGAAATGGCTTGGAAATGAGGAGGTTATATTCAGTTATGACGGATCGTTCGCCGATTCGTCCGCATTTGTCCTTAATGCACGCAGCGGCAAGCGTATAGAAGGAGTGACTGCTCCTGCAAAATTTACCGATTTCCCTTTGAAGCCTGAAGGTGCTGTGAATCTGACATATTCTCCAGATTCGACCAAGCTCGCCTTTACCCGTGACAATGACCTTTATGTCGTGGATATAGCCAGCGGAAAGGAGACACGTCTTACATCTGACGGCTCCGATGTCATCCTTAACGGATATGCCTCCTGGGTTTATTACGAGGAGATTTTCGGCCGTCCGTCACGTTACAGGGCATTCTGGTGGTCTCCGGACAGCAGGAAAATCGGATTCTACCGTTTCGATAACTCTCAGGTCCCGATGTTTCCGATATATTCAGCCTTTGCAAATCCTGCCGCCGCGGCTTCACAGTCGCAGAGCCCGCGTGTGACTGACCTGGCACTCGGCGGTTCTCTCAGCGAGACCCGATATCCGAAGGCCGGTCAGACAAACCCTCAGGTCCGTATCGGCATCGTTGATCTTGATACTGCCATTCCGACCAGCTCTGCCGTCCAGCCTGGCACTGTCATTCAGAACGAGACTCCCGATTGTCATTTCGAGCGAGCGGAGCGAGGCGAGAAATCTATTATCTGGGCAGACTTCGACCCGACTCTCGACCAGTATTTCGGCATTCCGTTCTGGGGACCAGACAGCAAGGAGTTCTTCATTGCACGTATGCCACGTCTTCAGAACACCATCGACCTTTATGCTGTGAATGTGACCGACGGCAGCAAGCGCCACGTTTATAATGAGACCTACAAGACCTGGCTCAACTGGTTCGACGGTGTGGTATTCACGGACAAAGGCCTTTATATGGCGCGTGAGTTCGAGACCGGCTGGCAGCAGATATATTTCCTTTCATACGACGGCAAGGAGTTCCGCAGGCTGACAGATGGCCCGAACTGGAATGTCTCTATTATTCGCGTGGATGAGAAGAAAGGAGACGTTTACTACACTGCAAAGCGTGAGCGTGTAGCAAAACAGGCTCTCTACAAGGTGGATAAGAATGGCAGGATATGGGCTCTGACCCATCCTGACTATAATGCTACAGGCATTTCATTCTCTCCCGATGGAAAATATTTTGTTGCGTCGTATTCAAATCTTCAGACCCCTGACAGGATAGGAATATTCCGGACCAGATCAGGGTGGGAATCACGCGGAAGCTATTGCATCTGTGCCCCGGACCGTAGCCGCATCGGTCCGGACGACCTCAGTGTACGATTTGATCCTGAACATATTCTGGTTGCAGACAGACGCGGCCCTGATTATGATGCGTCAAAGTATGCATTGGGTGAACTTGTATTCATAACCACAGAAGATGGGTTCAGGCTTCCGGGAATGATCGTATATCCGAAGAACTTTGACTCTTCTAAAAAATATCCTGTTCACGTCGATATATATGGCGGCCCGAACACTCCTATGGTCCGTGACCGCTGGGTGACTCCTAATGCAGCCAATCAGTGGTATTCTGAAAACGGAATCATCCAGATAACAGTCGATCCTCGTGCGGCAGGACATAACGGTCGTGCCGGTCTGGATATGATCTACCGACAGCTTACCGTGTGGGAAGTGAAGGACTTCTGTGCGTGGGCGGACTGGCTCAAGTCTCTTCCATACGTGGACGGAGACAAGATCGGAGTCGAGGGATTCTCGTTCGGAGGCACGATGACTTCTATGCTCCTGATGCAGGCTCCAGACAAGTTCCACTACGGAATCGCAGGCGGCGGAGTCTATGACTGGGCACTCTACGACTCTCATTACACAGAGCGCTATATGGACACCCCTCAGAACAATCCGGAAGGCTATGAAGTTGCGAAGGTCCTGAACTATGTGAAAGGCTACCCGATAGAGTATGACTCAGAAACTGTGCAGGCGAGCGAAGCGGTAATGCTGAAACTGACTCACGGCACCGGAGACGACAATGTCCACCATCAGAACACCCTCCGGCTGCTGGATGCACTTCATCGTGAAGGCAAGAAGTTCGACTTTATGATCTATCCTGACGGAATGCACGGCTACCGTGGATATCAGGGCAATCACTTCCAGAACGCCAACAACGAATTCTGGCTCAAATACCTCAAATCGGAGTAAAACATCCGCCCCGTGAAGGAGCGAAGCATTTCCCTTTGTTTCTGCTTCGCGACTCACGGGACGGATGTTTTTCTATCAGTCAGATGTATATGGAAGCAAGGACTATCTGCGACGTCTCATCGCTCCCTTCATCATATTGCCCATATTGGCACCCATTACGGTCTTCATCATCTTACGGGTACCCTCGAACTGTTTGAGAAGCTTGTTCACCTCCGGAATGGATGTACCCGAACCCTCGGCAATTCTCTTGCGACGGCTTCCGTTGATGCAGTCAGGATGCTCACGCTCGTATGGAGTCATCGAAAGAATGATAGCCTCGATGCCTTTGAAAGAACTGTTGTCCATATCGACGTCCTTGAGAGCCTTGCCCATACCAGGAATCATAGAAGCCAGATCCTTGATGTTACCCATCTTCTTGATCTGCTGGATCTGATTGTAGAAATCCCAGAGAGTGAACTGGTCCTTGGCAAGCTTCTTCTTCAGTTCGCGAGCCTGAGCCTCATCAAACTGCTCCTGAGCCTTCTCCACGAGTGAAACCACGTCTCCCATACCGAGGATACGGTCGGCGATACGAGCAGGGTGGAAAACGTCCAGCGCCTCCATCTTTTCTCCAGTGCTGACGAACTTGATAGGCTTGCCTACAACGGCCTTGATAGAAAGAGCCGCACCTCCGCGGGTGTCACCATCCATTTTGGTGAGCACGACTCCGTCAAAATCAAGTCTTTCATTGAATGCCTTTGCTGTTTCTACAGCATCCTGTCCGGTCATTGCGTCAACTACGAAGAGAGTTTCGGTCGGCTGCACAGCAGAGTGGAGCGCAGAGATCTCATCCATAAGTTCCTGATCGACAGCAAGACGTCCGGCTGTATCGACGATGACTACGGAATATCCTTCAGACTTCGCTTTCTTGATGGCATTCTGCGCAATCTGGATAGGATCCTTCACTCCTTCTTCTGAATAAACCTCCACTCCGATCTGCTCTCCGAGCACTTTCAGCTGATCGATAGCTGCAGGACGGAAATAGTCGCAGGCAGCGAGCAGAACCTTCATTCCTCTCTTGCTCTTGATGTTAAGGGCAAGCTTGCCTGAGAATGTTGTCTTACCCGAACCGTTAAGACCGGCTACGAGCACCACTGCTGGAGATCCCTTGAGGTTGATGTCGGATGCATTGCTTCCCATCAGGACTGCAAGCTCGTCGTGGACGATCTTGACGATCATCTGCTGAGGCTTGACAGCAGTGAGGACATTCTGACCTATAGCCTTCTTCTTGACATCGTCGCAGAACTGCTTTGCGATCTTATAGCTTACATCGGCATCAAGAAGGGCACGACGTATGTCCTTCATAGCTTCCGAGATGTTTACCTCGGTGATCTTGCCTTCTCCTTTGAGGATCTTGAACGATCTCTCAAGTCTTTCACTTAAATTCTCAAACATATCTTATAATTCTATTTTTCAAAGTAGTCTTTAGCTGCCGGTGCATCATCCAGCCTGTCACTGAAAACTGATGGTGCGAGGTCTTTCATATTGTATCGGCTCGCCATAACCTGTCCGTATGCTCCGGTGCTGCGGATGGCCATAAGGTCACCTCGGACACTGAGAGGCAGGAGTCTGCCCGCTCCCCAGACATCGCTGGATTCACATACAGGGCCTACAATGTCGTACGCCTGGAAAGTAGGGAAGAATGACCTCTGAGCTGCAGACAGATTCTCGATCTTGTGGTATGCTCCGTAAAGTGCAGGCCTTATAAGGTCGTTCATACCGGCATCCATAATGAGGAAATTCTTTGTCTCGCCGCTCTTGACGAAGAGCACTCTCGAGATGAGTGATGCACACTGTGCTACCAGTGAACGTCCCGGTTCGACGTGTACGGTCTGACCGGCGCGACGGATGATGTTTCTGTCGATCGCATTGAACCAGGTCTTGAAATCTGCGATAGGATTGCCGTCCGGGTCGTCATAATCGACTCCGAGCCCTCCACCGAGATTTATGTTCCTGACTGTAAGTCCTTTGCTCTCAAAGTATTTCACAATCTCATTCACCCTCTTGCATTCGAGTGAAAAGACCTCATCGACTCGTGTGATCTGAGATCCGATATGGAAATGCAGGCCAATGAAATTGATGTGCTCGCTTTTCTGTATGAACTCTATCAGCTTGTCGAACTCGTGATTGGAGATTCCGAACTTGTTTTCGTAGAGTCCTGTGGTAACGTATTTGTGCGTATGTGCGTCAATGTCCGGATTGATTCTGACTGAAATGTTTGCCTTGACTCCGTGCAGGTGGGCCATCTCGTTGATGACGAAAATCTCCTGAAGTGACTCGCAGTTGAAAGCCTCGATACCGAGCATCAGAGCATCATATATCTCCCTGTCGCTTTTGCCTACTCCGGCATAAACGATCTTGTCGGCAGGGAAGCCGCAACTATGCGCGTGAAGAACCTCATTGCCGCTTACGCAGTCTGCTCCGAATCCTTTGGAACTTATATATTCAAGAAGCCTTCTCTCCACGTTGGCCTTGATGGCGTAATGTACTTTTATATTCTGCCTTTCAGCAAGTTCCGCCACGTGATCGACTGTCTTTTCGAACAGTTCCATATCATAGTAGTAGAATGGTGTGGCAATCTTGTCCAGGCGTTCTATTGTATTGATATCCAGCATATTATTCTGTTTCTTATTGTCAAGCGTCGTAGGTCGCTCAAAAATCGGGGAAAAACGGTTGCAAAAATAGCGAAAAAATCCGTATTTTCGCAGTATGATATCGATTAATATAAATCCGCAGACAGCAGTGCCGTTGATCGTGGGGGTAGGTTCGACCATCCTCGCTCTCCTGCTGATGCTCATCAAGATACCGCATTCCGATTACAGTTTCAAACTGACCAATTCCAAATTGGCTATCGTGGTGAGTTTCCTTATCTGCAGTTTTATGATGTTCTATGCGATGAACGAGTATGGCCAGCCCGATATCAAGGACTGGGATATGTTTCTTATGCTGACCATATACATCGTGGTACATTTCTCGACTTCCATCATTTCATATTCGATGATAGCCCTGCTTAAGACAGAGAGAAACAAATGGCAGAGCCTGTTTGTCCCCGGATTGTTCGTTTCCGCCATTGTTGCCTTCCTTCTTCTGGAATCGTACAAGTCGGGTAATATGAATTATTTCTGGTTTGTATGTCTGGTCGCCCTGACCGCCTTTCTGATACAGTCGGTTACGTATATCATTCATTTCGATCGGGCATATAAGAAATCTATCCGTGAACTTGAGAACTATTACGACGAGGATGAGAGCCATAAGATCAAATGGGTGCGATTCTGCTATGTCATATCGATGCTGACCAATCTCTTCATTCTGGTTTATCTGTGTCTTTACTGGTTCCTGGACAGCAAGATGGAGGTGGCGTCGCTCTATACGATATGGTATCTGGTCTATATGCTGTATCTGACATCTAATTTCATATCATTCATAGGAAGTCACAGACTTGTCCTGGATGCCTTTGCGCATAAGACGCTCAGTGGTGAGGACATTATGCAGATGATCAATGAGAACAAGAAAAAGAAGAGCAGGAAGAATGATGTTTATGTAGCTGAGGTCTCTTTGAATGAAATGGAATTCAGAAAGCTTGAACAGGCTCTGGAACAGTGGGTGCTGAAGAAGTCTTACCGCGAATATGACAAGAGCCGTGAGGAAATCGCTCGCGAGCTCAATACAACAAAAGAAATCCTCCACCACTACTTCATAACAAAGAAAGGCGTTGATTTCAAGACCTGGAGAACGGAACTTCGTATTGAGGAAGCCAAGCGGCTTCTGTTAAAAGACAGGCACGCCTCTACGAATATCATTGCCGAGGCCTGCGGATTCAGCGACCGCTCGAATTTTCACCGTCAGTTTGTCAAGATCGTGGGCTGTTCTCCGAAGCAGTGGCGCGATTCAGACGGTAAGATAACTTCAGAACAGGCTCTGTGATCTCATTTTTTATAAGTGTGACTCTCTCGGTGTGAGTGCTGAACAAGCCTCCGTTATCCTCTCCGTCGATGTCTTCTATGACTATTGATACTGTGATGATATCGCTGTTGTCGCTATCTTTTAGATTGGCATCAAACCGGCCTGTGCTCGATGTGTATTTGATATCCTGGTAGCTTCCGGAGTTCCAGTCAAGAGTCACCTTCAGGTGCTCGATTGGATTCCCGGCATTGTCTGTAACGGTTCCGGACAACAGCACAGATCCCAAATCTATGTATTGACCTGAATATGGAACGTCTGCACTACAGGAAGAAATTAGCAGACATATTGATGCAAATGCCGATATGAAGCTGAAAAGTCTCATCTATTTCAAAAGTTTTTCCAGATAGAAATCGCAGTCGTTTACGTAGAAGACTCCGGTATGCTTGTCGTATGACGGGCCGCTCCAGGAAATGTTTATGTCTTGTCTGCCATATCCGTATTTGCCTGTCAGATCGTCGGAAGTGATCGTGCAGGATATTTCCCTGGTGAAGCCCTCTGCGGTGAGCATAAATCGTCCTCGGTTGTCCGTATAGGCGGTCGTGGTTCTTACTTCTCCTTGACCGTCTATTATGGGCTCTGCGGCGTGCAGAGTGATCTTTATGCCCTCGAGCGGGATAGTGGTCTCCTTGTCAGATGCTGTACCCGAAACGACTACAGTATATGTCCCTTCATATTCTATAGGTCCCGGTTCTGCATCTGGCCCTACAGAGCACGATAATGCTGCCACCAGAATTGATAGCAGCATTATCATATTTACAAATAAAAGTTTCATTCCGGTTCTGTTACGCCGGCTTAGGTTTTAGGTACGGTGCAAATTTATATATTTTCTGTAATAATACAAAAAATGATTTCAGAATATATCCTCTGGTTTCAGCCCCAGAAGATTCATTCTTCTGACAATTGCCGGCACCTCGTCCTCAATGAATTCCTTGCGCAATGTGCAGAGTACCAGTTCTTTAGCCTCAGGGCATATAAAATATCCGATTCCTCTTTTATTGTAGATTATGCCTTCTCCGGTCAGTTTTTCATACGACCTCATCACAGTGTTTGGATTCACTCCGATTTCCGCTCCATACTCGCGCACTGACGGAATCCTGGCGTCAGGCTTGAGCTCGCCGCTAAGGATCTGTTCGCAGATTGTGTCACAGATCTGGAGATATATTGATTTGTTGCTGTTGAATTCCATAATCCTAATGCTTTAAGGTCTTGATCCTGAACCAGACTCCGGCCAGGAGGGCGAGGTTTGTCACAGTATCTGTGACGGTGTCTATGAGCACGAGATTCTTGAACAACTTGTTGTTGAACATCTGCAATATTGCCGTAGGATCCTCATTTGCATTATTTACTATTTCCATTGCCCAGCTGGTTAAGATCGGTGAACAGATTATGCTTGTGGCTGTGCTGATTGCGAAGAGTGCCAGAATTGTCTTTACTGTCTTTCCATTCCTGAAGAAGATCGCTCCAAGCAGGAACGGCAGAGTGACACAGAATATTTCGTCCAGATACATCCAAGGATTATTCACCTGTCTGATGATTTCCTGGGCCAATGTTGCATCTTCGATTGTTATGTTTTCGTCAATGAAGTTGAATGTAACATCCTGAGCTTCTCCCATTTTCTGCAGAAGTTCCATACCGCCGGCTACCAGATTCTGTCCGCAGGTGCTGTCCAATGCGCATATCACAGCGTCCAGACCCAGATACAGCAATGCTCCAGATACAGGAACGATGATGCAGGTCATCAGGATCATACTTGCGAATTTCTCCAATCTGGATGCGGGGAGGGTAAGCCAGAATGAGCCGTACTGCTTTTCAGTGATCCTGCCGTAGCATTTTACCGGCATAGTGACTACCATACAGATCATTGCAACAATGAATACAAATACTCTCAAGCCCATATCCGGCCCGTTCCATCCGTTTCCGAGCATCAGGTTGAATGCAGCGGTGATGAAGTACAGTACCACAGGGGAAAGAATGGATATTGTGAGAAGACTCAGACCGTAGTTTGCGCTGCAGGTTCTGATGTCTGTCGAGAAATATTTTCCGAATCTGCGGAAATTGAATATATCTTTTTTCATAGTGTCTATTTGTTGAATATTCCTTTGATAAGTTCCTTGTGCTGATGCACTGTGTTGAATAGTGCTTCGAGATTCACCTTGCTGTCCTCACCGGTCTGGTTGAGACATACCTGTATGTTGCCTCCCGGAATCATTTCCCGATATAATGCGTTTTCCATCGGTTCGCTGCTGTAATCGAAATACAGCTTTTCCGATATTTCTGCGATTGTGGCATTCAGGAGCACATCCTGACGGTCCAGAATGATGATCGGGTCTATGATATTCTCAAGATCACGGACCTGATGGGTTGATATGAGAATGACAGAGTCCTCGCGGGTGTACTTGGTGACAGCCTTTCTGAACTGGGCCTTTGAGGGGATGTCAAGGCCGTTGGTCGGCTCGTCCATAAAGAGGTACTTGGTGTTGCAGGCGAGGGCGAAAGCGATGTAAGTCTTTTTCAACTGGCCGAAAGACATCC
The DNA here is from genome assembly GCA_015060395.1 of Bacteroidales bacterium. Taxonomy (GTDB): domain Bacteria; phylum Bacteroidota; class Bacteroidia; order Bacteroidales; family UBA932; genus Cryptobacteroides. The sequence continues at coordinate 31,691 of SUYP01000009.1, read as the reverse complement.
TGGTCATCTTCTGCTCGGTGTCATTCTCCAGCACCTCCATCACTTCCTTGAATTTTCCGATGTCGAAATTCTCCCAGAATTTTCCATAGTTCCGGGCGTAATCAATTGCCTTCATATTCACGGCTGCAACTTCGTCACTGAGGTAGTACTGGTCTGCAAGGAACGAAGGTTCCCTGTCGTATGGCTTGTGACCGTCAATGTCGATCTCTCCCAGCTGCGGCTTCTTCAGTCCGCTGAGGAGTGTCAGGAATGTGGTCTTGCCGACTCCGTTTTCTCCAAGAAGTCCATAGATGCAGCCTTCTTCGAGAGTCATCGTGATGTTTCTGAGGACATATCTGTCTGTCGGCTGAATATGTCCTTTCTTTCTGTCCAGACTGATGCTTCCCAGTCCGCCGGTCTCACCGTAAGTGAAACCAAGATCATTGATTGTGATCATAATACTATGTTTTAATGTCTATTGTTAAGTTCCCTTTCGGGATATTCTTTATAGTGTATTAGTGAAGTAGTACACTGCAAAGGTAGGTATAATTTTCATTTCTGCAATACTTTTGCAAAAATAATTTTTGTCATTCTTTATCTTCGTGATTATCAGTGGTTTACGTCTTCTACGTGCTCCCCGGAGTGCGGCACGTGGAAGGCGTAAGTGTCTGTGGTGCAGAATGTTATCCTCTGCTGTCTTTAGTGCTGGAGGTGTCTGCTGTGCCGGAAATCCTTCATTTTTTCCTGAAGCCTCTTGTGTTCTGATGCCGGAAGCGCCCAGTCAAGGAATCTTTCGCGGATATAATTGACCGTCTGTTCGGAAGGGTGGCACATATCTTCAGCATAGAAGCGATAGTCCCTCAGCTCGTCCATCACTATTTCGTAAGCAGGGAAATAGTCGGCGATATAGAACGGTCTCATACTGAGGTCGGCAGGAAGCCCTGCCATCAGTTCCTCGATACCCAGGAGAAGTGTTGATTTGCTGATCTGGTTTTCGTGTGCCCCGTCCTTGAAATGGCGTATAGGGCTTACGGTAAATATGAATTGTTTTCTTTCACATCCTTCGGTGCTGTTGCACAGGTCAATGATCCGGTGAAGTGCGGTGATGACCTCGTCGCAGGAGAGACGCAGGCGGAGAAAGTCTGATGCAGGCTGTTTGAGGCAGTTGGATACGATCCGACCGCTTGTTCTGTGCCTGAAGCACCAGCTTGTTCCGAGAGTTATGATGACCTTATTGCATTCAAGGAACCTGCTTCTGGCGCTTTCAAGTGCTGTATTGGCCTTGACGAGGAAGGCTTCAATGGAATCGGCAGCAAATGAGGTGTGGTGGCTGAATGAACACCATCTTGTGTCTCCAGCTCCGATCTGAATGCAGTCTGCTTCTGTGAATGGCCGCCCCTCAATAAGCCTTTCGATGCTGTGAAGTATGGACATCGGGTTATATAGCGTTCCGAAAGGATTTATACATACATCAAATCCGAAATTATCCAGCTGTCTGCCGATGTTTTCGGAAAAGCAGCTTCCGAGCATCATAATCTTGTCGTTGTATGAGATGCCGACCCTGCAAGGTCCGTCGGCTACCGGTGTCTGTAATTTCAGCATAGTGGGTTCCTGTTTGATTGCAAAGATAGCTTTAAAAGCACAAAAATGCCCGTTTTCGTGTTTGGGACTGTCAAAATTTGCTTCAAAAAGCACAAAAATGCATTGTTTTGTGCTTCCAACTGAAGTCTCTTTGCTATCTTTGACAGATTTTATACCTGATTGATATGAAGAATGATATACAGAGACTTATCTTTTTAGCTTTACTTCTGATCGCTATGCCTTCGTATGCACGGCAAGACGAGTCCGCAAAGGTGAGATTTGCTTACGATGTAGATTTCGAGATGAGGTTTGACAACCGTGAGTTCTACCGTAGTGCATTTTCAAATTCGATGACGATTTTCGGTGCACGTCTTACTCCTTCTTTTGGAATATATGTTCCTCAATATGAGAAGAAAATGAATCATCAGCTGATGGTCGGACTAGATGTTATGAAGGATTTCGGAGCCTCACCAGTTTCCCGACTGCTTACCGGAGGGGCAGAAACTGACGAGACATCGCCGGGGCTCAATAATTCCGCTTTGTTCAGGGAACTGACCCTTTATTATAAATTGAACAAGGCGACAGATAAGACCGGACTTGAACTGTATGCAGGAATTTTTCCGCGTCGTGTTTCGGAAGGCTCGTATTCGGAGATCTTCTATTCAGATTCATTGAAGTTCTATGACAATAATCTTGAGGGCCTTCTGGTAAAAATCCGCCGTCCGAAGGCCTATTGGGAGGTGGGTTGTGACTGGATGGGCCAGTATGGGCAGGCCAGAAAGGAAAAGTTTATGATATTTTCATCCGGCCGAAGTCAGATCGCTTCATTCTTTGAGCTCGGATATTCCGCCTATATGTATCATTTTGCCGGTTCTGAGAAGGCCAGGGGAGTGGTGGACAATATACTCCTGAATCCTTTCGTCAAGTTCGATTTCGGCAGCAGGATTGGTTTCCAGGAGTTTTCTATGCGCCTGGGATGGCTTCAGGGAATGCAGCACGACAGGGTCTTTGTGGGACATTACGTGATGCCTTGCGGAGGTGAATTTGATATCGCCCTGAAGAAGTGGAACGTGACACTTCATAATCATCTTTTCTATGGCGCTGATATGATGCCTTATTATAACAGCCTTGATGCTGGCGGAGACAAGTACGGCAACCGGCTTTATATGGGTGACCCATTCTACAGAATGAACGATGACGGGACTGAAGGTCCGGGAATGTACGACAGGCTTGATTTAAGCTATGAGCCCCATATCGGAAGATATCTGTCGTTCATAATCTCTGCGCGGTTCCATTTCCATAATTTCCGTTACTCCGGATGCCAGCAGGTGGTAGGAGTGAAGTTCAATATAAATGAAATAGTGAAAAGAAAATGAAAAGATATCTATATGCTGTGATTGCAGCTGTGGCGGTCTGTGCCTGCTGCGGACCTGAGGACGGAGAATATACCTTCAGGATCCTTACTACAAACGATGTCCACGGACATTATTTCGATTCACTTTATGTAACGGACGGGACAAACAATGCCTTGACCAACATATCCTGGTATGCCGACAGCATCCGCAGGGCTGACGGAGCTGAGAATGTGATTCTTCTCGATGCCGGGGACTGCCTGCAAGGAGATAATGCCGCATATTACTTCAACTATATAGACACGACATCCAGACATATTTTCGCCCGTATGGTGGAATATATCGGCTATGACGCAGTCGTCGTCGGCAATCACGACATTGAAACAGGTCATAAGGTGTATGACCGTATGGTCAGGACGATGGATGTTCCGTTTCTCGCTGCAAATGCTTTGCGCACAGATGACGGGCGTCCTTATTTCCAGGAATATGTGACATTGAAGAGGCACGGTATCAATATAACGGTCATCGGCTTCACCAATCCGAATATAAAGGGATGGCTTTCACCTCTTCTCTGGGAGGGGATGACATTTGAGTCGCTTGTGCCTATGGCTCAGGATGTGGTTGACAGGGTGAAGGCAGAAGAAAAATCAGATGTAGTGATTGTGGCCATACACGCAGGAACAGGAGATGGAGACGGTTCGAGCATCGAGAGTCAGGGGCTGGATCTGTTCAAGAGCCTCAGAGGAGTGGATTTCGTTGTGTGTGCACACGATCACAGGCCTGTTGTGCATAAGACGGACAGTATCTGCCTGATCAATGCAGGAAGCCATTGCCGTAACCTCGGTTTCGGAACGGTGACTCTTAAGGTCGAGGATGGAGAGATCGTCTCCAAGACTCTGGATGCGGATCTTCTGCCAGTGGACAAGAAGAATGTCGATAGCAGGATGCAGGAACTGTTCCATCCTGATTTTGAAGCTGTGAAGGCCTTTACGCTCAAGGAAGTGGGAGAATTGAAGACTGACCTCCGCACACGTGATGCATATAGCGGAATGTCAGACTATGTGAACCTTATACATACTCTTTCCCTCGGATGTACTCCGGCTCAGATTTCATTTGCCGCTCCATTGACATTCAATGGCTTCATCGAGGCCGGCACTCTGGTGTATAATGACCTCTTTACTATATATCCATTTGAAAATCAGCTTTTTGTGGTGAAGATGGCCGGCAAGGAAATAAAGGATTGTCTGGAGTATTCGTACGACCGGTGGATCAATACGATATCTTCTCCAGACGAACATCTGCTCAAGATTACCGATGCACCTGACCCTCGTACCGGACAGAAACGCTGGTCTTTTGTAAACCGTTCGTACAATTTTGATTCGGCCGGGGGCCTTGTTTATGATGTCGATGTCACTAAACCGTCTGGTAAACGCGTGATCATCCGATCCCTTGCTGACGGAAGTCCATTTGAGGAGTCTGCGGAATATAATGTGGCTATGACGTCATATAGGGCAAGCGGTGGCGGTGATATCCTCCGCGAGGGAGCCGGTATAGATACTGACAGAATTGCTGACAGGGTAGTGGAATACTATCCTGAAATAAGGGATATCTTATATGACTATCTTGTCAGGAACGGGGAAATCGATCCGGCAAAGATCGGTGACCGCAGTGTGATAGGTGAGTGGAAGTTCGTTCCTGAATCAATTGCGGCCAAGGCAATGGGCCGTGATATGTGTCTCCTTTTTCCTTAGCAAGGAGTTTTATATCAAAATCTGACGTCAGATTTTGGTAATTGTCCTTACATCAAGCCGAGCAATTTGCTTCGGGAAAGCATACAGGCTCCGATAGGACCGGCTTTTTCGCCAAGTTTCGAGAACTTGATGCTTGTGTCCTTGTTCACCATATTGAGCGAATGCTTCTGGATCGCGCTCTTGACCGGAAGCAGGAGGTATTCCTGTACGGTAGCGACATCTCCTCCAATCACCACAAGCTCAGGATTGAATATGTTGATGAGGCCTGCAAGCGCCCTTCCGAGCACGGTTCCGATCTCTTCAACAACTTCAATCGCCAGCACATCCTCTTCATTGACGGCATTCAGGATGTCAACAAGGCTGACTTCCTCTCCTCTGCTGAACTTTTCTGACAGAAGAGATGCCCTTCCTTCGCGCAGTTTCTCGGTAAAGATCCTGTGAATGGCAGATCCTGATGCGCCTGTTTCGAGGCATCCCGTCTTGCCGCAGTGGCAGATCTGGTCGTTGTCCAGAAGAGGAAAGTGTCCGATTTCTCCGGAAAAACCTGATTTTCCGTATGAGAGCTTTCCATCTATGATCATTCCCATTCCGAGTCCCCAGGTAACATTGATGAAAAGCATATTCTTCTCATTGTTGCCGACTCCGCAGATGTATTCTCCGTATGTCATTGCGCGGGAATCGTTCTCCACGAATACAGGGGCCCGAAGCTCATCTTCAAGGAATTCTCCGATCGGTCTGTCCTCACCGATGAAATAGGTGAAGCAGTACCCCGTTTCATTGTTCACCCTGCCGGTGAGGTTGACTCCGTATGCAAGTACTTTGGAACTCTCTATCCCGCTGTCTGAAATGTGCTTTTTTATTGTAGTGCAGAGCGTTCTGAATGATGACTCCGAGTTCTCCACTGTAAATGGCAGGTCCTCGAAGTAATCCACGATCTGTCCCTTGAAATTTGTGACGGCAATGCTTATGCTTTTTTTCTTTACATCTGTACCGACAAAATAGCCGGCTGAAGGGTTGAGGCCGTATATGCTTGGTCTTCGGCCTCCGTTCGTACCCTGCTTGCCCATATCCACAAGGAATCGCTCATCCATCAGCTCCCCGACCAGTTTTGTGATGGTCGGGATGCTGGTGTTGAGTTCCTTGCTGAGGTCGGCAATGCTGTAGCCGTCTTCATTTATGCATCTGGCGATTATCCTTTTCTTCAGGATTGCATTCTTGCCGTCTATGTTGCTTAGAAATGACCTGTTCATAGTTTAAGTGAGAATGCTATTTCTTGCGGTTTGTCCAATATGCCTCGATCTCTTCAAGGGTCTTTCCTGTGGTTTCAGGAACAACCTTCCACATAATAAGCATATAAGGGACGCACATAAATGCGAATATGAAGAATGTGCCGGCCTGGCTCCATCCCAGAAGTACAGGTGTGAGCTGACCGATAAGGTATGTTCCGATCCAGAGGGCGAAGCCGGCTATTGACATCGCGCGTCCACGTACGCTGTTCGGATACATCTCTGAGAGGAGAACGAAGACGATCGCTGAAATTGAGATTGCGCAGCAGAATACGTATGCCAGGAAGAATGTGAGCATAAATCCGTTGCCGAGTCCGATCTGTGCTCCCCAGGCGAAATAGATTCCGATGGCTACGAGGCAGATGATCATTCCGCTTACTCCCCAGTAAATGAGCTGCTTGCGGCCTACGCGGTCGATGATGAACACTGCAAGTATTGTTGTCACGCAGTTTACTACGCCCACAAGTACTGTCGAGAACATCGGGTTGTCGAAACCTGCGTCAGCAAAGATCTTCGGACCATAATATAGCACTGCGTTCACGCCCATAAACTGTCCGAGGATGGCAATGGCGCTACCAGTGATGACAGCTAGCAGGATGCCCGGCTTGAGAAGGTCTGACCATTTGCCCTTGGTCTCACCCTTGAGGGAAGCGTTAGTGACATTGATCTCTTCCTTTACTTCCTCGTCTGTAGCGTAGATCTTGCTCAGTACAAGGGAAGCCTTGTCGAGCTTGCCGTTCACTATCAGCCACTTAGGACTCTCAGGGATGAAGAATATGATGAAGAAGAACAGCAGGGCAGGGATAGTCTCGCTTCCGAGCATTCCTCTCCAGGCCTCGGTGTGCATTATCTTCTGCCAGAGTGTAATGTCGCCGCTGATCGAAGGATCTATGTTTGCGTCTATCACCCAGTTCATCAGATATGCCAGAAGGAATCCGACAGTCACGGCGAGCTGATAAAGCGATACGAGGGTTCCGCGGATCTTTGCCGGAGATACCTCTGATATATATATAGGTGAAACGATGGATACGATGCCGATGCCGACTCCGCCGATGATTCGGAATGCCACGAGACCGTCAAAGCTTCCGCATACTGCACAGCCGATTGCCGAGATACTGAAGAGAGCGGCAGATATCAGCATTGTAAGCTTGCGGCCGAGATAGTCGCTGAGTGAGCCAGCTACAAGTACTCCGGCAATGGAACCTATCAGGGCGCAGCCTACATACCAGCCTTCCATCATATCGGTGAGGGCGAACTGGTTCTTTACGATTGCTGTAGTGCCGGAGATGACTGCTGTGTCATATCCGAAGAGGATTCCTCCTATGGCCGCAACTACAGCCATAAAGATCACATATCCAAGTGTGTTTTTCTGTTTCATCTTTATTTGATATTGAAATATTCCTTATACCTATTATATAGATTGCCTGCAGCGCCATATACAGACTGAGGACTCAGGAAGTGAGGGAACTCGAAGGTTATGGCCTTGTCGTATCCGCATCTCTTCGCCGCTTCCAGCTTGAGGCGGAGCTTGTCGAACTTGATAGGCAGGAACTTGATTGGCATATCTCGGTCGAATGTCTCTGCATTGGTCCAGCACTGCATTCCGTACTTGTCAGCCATTTTCTTGTTCACACTGAAGAATGCGTCGAGTTCGTCATAGTCGATATGTCCGTCCTGGAATGCGACTGCATCGACTACATCGTGGATGCCCTGGAATATCTGGCTCCATTCTCTTTCGTGGGCTTCGATAGATACGGCGTCCTCTTTTGTGAGAGCCGCTCCTGCTGCACTTACAGCCTTCTTGCCGTCGATCCAAGGTGATATGAATACAGGCATTCCGCCTGAAACCTCCTTGCACTGCGCACCCATTGCGTGGAATGCATCCACTGCACCGATCGTGTCGCGGCTGATCTCGGTGCTGAGATACCATCCTCCGAAGCTGTCGTACTTCTCTCCGTACATCTTCCAGACTTCGTCGATGACGAATTTATTATCCTCTATCTCGTGACTCATATCCTTTGTATCCCAATATACGCCAGAGTCGTAGAGGCCGAGGTAGAACTTCATTCCGTGCTTCTGGGCAAGGCGGCAGAACATATCTATAAGGTCAACAGAAGGCATATAACATCCTTTCTTGAGAAGGTAAGGAGACGGATATGTGATGAACTTGCGGTATCCGCAACGGATGTCGATCACAGTGTCGATGCCGATTGCCTTCATATAAGCGAAGTCCTGATCCCATTCCTTCTCGCCCCAGTTCTGGTGAGGGATGTCGTGAGAAATCTCGTCAAGGAATGTTCCGGTGATACGGAGTCCGTTGTCCTTAGGGACGATAAGTCCTCCTTCTGTGGTTTCGTAACCTGTTGATTCAGCGTTCTCTGGGTTGGTGCAGGATGATAGGACGGAAGGGGCTATCAATGCGGATGCTCCTCCGATTGCCATTGTTTTTAGAAATTCTCTACGGTCAGCCATAATATGTGTTATTAATTATTTTTAAGAATATATCTGGCAAATATACTTAATTTTCTACAATTGTTATATAAACTTTGCCGATAACTTGCTTATAATCCGCTGACCTGTGCTCTGGTGTGGTGTGGTATTTTTAAAAATAAGCTTTGAATTTTTAAAAAAATTTAATTATTAGGCTGAAAATCGTTGCAGATTGTAAAAATACTTCATATTTTTGCGAATTGTTATAACCATAATAATATCAAAATGCGTTTCATACTGACTACACTAATCGCAGCTTTGGCTGTAATCTCTTGTGAATCAAGAGGAAATGAGGCTTTGGAGAACCACAATTATATGTGGTTTGACTGTGAAGCCAATTACAAGACACTCTCAGAGCCTGATTCCATCAGGTTTTATCTGGAGAAATGTAAGGATCTCGGTTTCGGTAATGTCGTTGTCGATGTGAAGTCCATTATGGGTGAGGTACTCTATGACAGTGAGATCGCTCCTTATATGGGTGATTGGGAAGGTGTCGAGAGATCCCGCGATTATGATATGCTCGGATATTTCATCGAGTATGGACACGAAATGGGGCTCAAGGTATTCGGTTCCCTCAACGTATTTGCCGGTGGTCATAATTATTTCGACCGTGGCATAGTATATATGGACAAGGCTGCCTGGCAGTCCATCTGCTACCACAACGGCAAGCTGACCCCGATCTCTGAGATCAAGTCGAATTATAACTGTATGATGAATCCTTCTAATCCTGAGGTCCAGGAGTATCAGATAGAGATACTCAAGGAGTTTGCTCGCAAATATCCTGAGGTTGACGGACTCATCTTCGACCGTGTGCGTTACGATGGCATTACTGCAGACTTCAGCGAGCTCTCAAAGAAGCAGTTCGAGGAGTATGCAGGCGTGACTGTGGAGAACTTCCCTGAGGATATCCTCAGCTGGTATGACGAGGATGGCAATCTCCGCGATACCTGGGTGCCCGGCAAGTATGGCAAGAAGTGGGTCGAGTGGCGTGCAATGGTCATCCACGATTTCGTAGAGAAAGCTCACGAGGCTCTCAAGGAGATCAATCCTGACCTCATCATCGGCGACTATACCGGTGCGTGGTACCCTACATACTGGCAGCTCGGAGTGAACTGGGCAAGCAAGGACTATGATCCTTATCAGGTGCCGGAGTATCAGGCCTGGGCTACTGAAGACTATCATAAGTCAGGTTATGCAGAGATGCTTGACGTGTATATGACAGGCCTTTACTACAGCTTCATCACCAAGGATGACGTGGACAAGGCTACTGGTGTCGTAGGACAGCGCAGCGAGGCCGGTATGGACAACAGTCTTACATATTGCTACAGCGTCGAGGGCGGTGCCGAGATCGCAAAGCAGATCACAAAGGGAGTGGTTCCTGTTATCGGTTCGATCTATGTGGAGCAGTACCTTGGAGACTTTACACCGTTCGGACCTGCTGTCACTCAGGCGCTTAAGAGCACTGACGGCGTGATGATCTTCGATATCGTGCACCTCAACAAGCATAAGCTCTGGGACGAGCTTGAGGCTGCTATGAAGGCTGCAGAAGAAAGCAATGAATAAAACATACTATATTATCAACTAACCAATAATTCTAATGAAAGCGATTTTCAAGAATCTGATCAGTTCCTTTGCCTCAAAGGCTGCTGTGTCGGTTGCTGCGATTTTCCTGATGGGGGGGGCAGCACTGTTTGCACAGCCAGCGGTCAAAGGAAAGGTGACCGATGCCAACGGCCAGCCGCTCATCGGAGTCACAGTCATCGTCAGCGGAACCACAAATGGTACAATGACAGATGAGAACGGAAATTACAACATTTCTGTAAAGACAGGTGATGTACTTGAATTCGTATGCCTCGGTATGGCTACCCAGACCTTTGCGTGCGACGGTTCACTCACATCGCTCAATGTAACCCTCGAAGAGGATACCACTTTCCTCGAGGAAACAATCGTCGTAGGTTACGGTACACAGAAGAAGTCTTCTATGACAAGTGCCGTTTCTGCAATCAAGGGTGACGAGCTCCTCAAGGCTCCTTCGACAAACGTATCACAGCTCCTCGCCGGAAAGCTTACCGGTGTATCTTCAGTACAGGAGTCAGGTGAGCCAGGTCTCGACCAGGCATCGCTTAAGATCCGTGGTTCTGTTTATGGAGTAGCATACGTAGTTGACGGTTTCCCAGTTGACAACATCAACGACATCGACCCTGCCGACATCGAGAGCATCTCAGTCCTCAAGGACGGTGCATCAGCAGCTGTATATGGTCTTCAGAGTGCCGGTGGTGTGATCATCGTTACAACCAAGAAGGGTGAGAAGGGTAAGCCAAGAATCTCTTATAACGCTTCTCTCGGTGCTTCGATGAACGCCAACTTCCCTGACTTTATGAACGGTCCTCAGTTCGCATACTGGTACAATATGGCCCAGATGATGGACCAGCTCGCAAACGGTACCATCTCTGACCGCAGCCAGTATGTCCCTTACTTCACTCAGGAGAACATCGCTGCTATGCAGAACGGTGATCCTACAGACGGATGGGACAATGTTGACTATGTTGACAGAGTGTTCGGAACAGGTTTCACCCAGAAGCACAACATCACAGTACAGGGTGGTAACGAGAAGACACGTTACTTTGTTTCAGCCGGTTTCCTCGGTCAGAACGGTAATATCGACAACTACCATTACAAGCGTTATAACGTACGTGCTAACATCGAGGCTGACATCACTGACAACATCGTCTTCACTGCAGGTCTCTCAGGAGTCGTTTCACGCAGACAGACTCCTCGTTTCGCTTCTGGTGGTACAGACAGCAACTCTGAGCTTGGTGAGGTCGGCTGGTTCTCTATCGCCCGTCAGGTAATCGGTATGCATCCATACCTTCCTGAGAAGTATAACGGATATTATACAGGTGTACAGGCTAACAACCAGACATATCCTTACAGCCCGCTTGCAGCTCTTTACGATTCAGGATACAAGAAGTCACAGGGCTTTGATGCAACTGCCAACTTCTCACTTACCTGGAACGTTCCTTGGGTGAAGGGTCTCTTCCTCAAGGCAAGTGGTTCATACGACTATGGCACAGGCTATAACAAGAATCTTGATACTCCATATAAGGTGATCTGGAGCCAGCGCAGTGCTGACACAGGAGTTTGGGGCTGGAATATGGGTACAGACCCTTCTACAGCTGAAGACGGAATCAAGATCGGCGAGGGCCAGACAAACTATCATCAGCTCGTAGGTCAGGCAAGCATCGGTTATGCAAACAAGTTCGGAAAGCATAATGTAGATCTCCTTGCACTCCTCGAGGTTCGTGACAACAAGAGCAACGGTCTTTCTTCATACGGTAAGAACCTTGCATTCTCAAGCCTTCCAGAGCTCGACTTTGCTATCCCTACGACAGATCCTATCGGAGGATGGTACAGCGCTTCACGTTCTGCCGGTTATGTGTTCCGCGCACGTTATGACTATGATGAGAGATATCTCGCAGAGTTCACAGGACGTTATGACGGTTCTTACAAGTTCGCAGGTATGCGTACAACCCGTTGGGGATTCTTCCCATCAGGTTCGGTAGCTTGGCGTCTCTCAAATGAGGACTTTATGGACAATGCGACTGCAGTCAACGACCTCAAGCTTCGTGCGTCTGTAGGTCTCCTCGGTAATGACTCTGTGTCATCATTTATGTACCTCAACAACTATGGCCAGTGGGATGGAAAGGTCATCTATCCTTCACCTAACGGCAATACAGTCAATGTAGGTTATGCTGATTCAGGAGTCGCAAATCCTGACCTTACCTGGGAAAAGACTCTCTCATACAACGTAGGTCTCGACCTCGATATGTGGGACTCAAAGCTCGGTCTCGAGGTGGATGCCTTCTATAACTGGACATACGATATGCTTACCGGTAACGGTGGCGGTTACCCATCATCAATGGGTGGATACTATCCTGCATATATCAACTTCAACGAGATTGATTCAAAGGGTATTGACATTATGCTCTCGCACCGCAACAGCTTTATGGCAGGCGGAAAGCCATTCTACTATGGCGTAAGCGGTACACTCACATATTCTAAGACACGTTGGCTCAAGTATCAGGACGACCCTAATACAGTAGCTTGGAGAAAGGTTGTAGGAACAACATACGGTTCTCTCACAGGATGGATCGCTGACGGTCTTTACAAGTCTGAGGAGGAGATCGACAACTCACCTTGGTACGGAACACGTCCTAATGTCGGTGACATCAGATATGTCGATGTAAACGGTGACGGTAAGATCTCTTGGGATGACCGTGGATACTTCGGACGTTCAAACCGTCCTGAGCTCACATTCGGTCTCAACCTCAACTTCGAGTGGAACGGCATCGACTTCAATGCTCAGTTCACCGGTGGTGCTCTCTTCGATGTATCTCTCACTGGTACTTACTATAACGGATACGACGATAACACAATCTGGACACAGACCTTCAAGGAAGGTGGTAACTCTCCTATCTTCCTTGTCGAGAATGCCTGGACCATCGACAATCCGAACGGAACATTCCCACGTCTTACTCTCGGAGGTACAGGTCACGGTGGTGACAACGGTCTCGCTTCTACATTCTGGTGGAGAGACGGTAAGTATGTACGTCTGAAGTCAGCTCAGATCGGATATACATTCCCTGCAAAGTGGATGAAGAAGATCAATATCGAGTCTCTCCGCTTCTTCGTAGAGGGACAGAACCTCTTTACCATTGACGGACTTCCTGCAGGTATCGACCCTGAGTCTCCAGGCGTGAACAACGGTTACTATCCTCAGCAGCGTCTCGTGATGGGTGGTGTTTCATTAACATTCTAAACGATAATACTATATGAAAAAGATATTAGCAGGATTGTTCGTGACCGGAGCTCTCTTCAGCTTCTCTGCTTGTACAGAGTTCCTGGATATGACTCCGACAGACAGAGTCTCAGATAAGACTATCTGGGAGACTACAGAGGCTGCTGAGTATAATGTAAACTATCTCTACAGCTATCTTATCGATATCGTGAACGGCCAGAGCTCTCTCGGACTCACTGAGTCTCTTACCGATATGCTCAAGTACGGTTCATACAACTACAACTCTATGTGCTACATCCCAAGTGAGATGGCATACGGCGGAACTGTAATCACTGCAGGATACGTTGATGTATATATGGGATTCTGGGGCACTATGTACACCGCTGTCCGCAAGACCAACCAGGCAATCTACAGCTTGAAGGAGTACGGTCAGATGAACGACGAGGACAAGACCCGTCTTGAGGCTGAGCTCCGTTTCCTCCGTGCGAATATGTATTTCGACCTTATCAAGCGTTATAAGGATGTCATCCTCTATGATGAGGATATGGCAGCATATACCAAGGACAAGGCAGTCAGCACAGAGAAAGAGGGCTGGGACTTCGTACAGTCAGATCTTCAGTTCGCTGCCGAGAACCTTCCGGTCAAGGCTGCAGCAAACGGACGCCTCGACAAGGGTATGGCATACGCGTTTATGACCCGTGCAATGCTTTATGCTGAGCGTTATGACGCTGTGATCGCTGCCGCAAACGAAGTTGAGAAACTCGGATATGTTCTTGAGGCAGACTACGAGGATGCTGTAAAGCAGCCGATCAATGCCGGTAACGATGAGGCTATCCTCCAATATACTTTCAGCTATGCTGACGGTGTGACACACAGCCTTGACTTCTACTATACTCCAGCCGGTGACTATAACCTTATCGACCAGACAGGCGGTGGTTATGGTACTCCTACTCAGGAAATGGTCGAGTCTTACGAGCTTGCAACAGGTGGATTCCCTGACTGGTCAGAGTGGCATTCTGCCGAGGGTACTACAGCTACTCCTCCATACGCTGACCTCGAGCCTCGTTTCCACGCTACAGTGCTTTACAACGGTGCTGAGTGGAAGGGACGTACAATCGAGCCATACATCAACGGTATCGACGGATGGGCTTCTTGGAGAATCGAGCGCGAGCCAAAGGGTAAGACCACTACCGGTTACTATCTCAAGAAGCTTGCAGACGAAACCAATACAAGCCTCGTAGGTAGCGATATGCCTGTAACTATCCTTCGTTATGCTGAGGTACTCCTCAACAAGGCAGAGGCTTGCTACCATACAAATGATGCAGCAGGTGCAAACGCTGCAGTTAAGGCTATCCGTGCCCGTGTAGGTCTTCCTTACACTGACAAGGCCGGTGACAACCTCTGGGCTGCAATCCGTCAGGAGCGCAAGGTGGAATTTGCATTCGAGGGCCTCTGGTACTGGGATCTCCGTCGTTGGGAAGTTGCTGCAAATCAGTATCCTGAGGGACTTACAGGATATCAGCAGCACGGTCTCAAGATCGAGAGATATGCTGACGGCTTCAAGTACACATACGTATCTGTTGACGATCAGGACAGAAACTTCTCATCAAAACTTTACCGTTTCCCAATGCCGACAAGCGAGCTTAACAACAATGCCGCTGTCGAACAGTATCCTGAATGGAGATAATTAAACAAAGACTGAAGAATATGAAAAAGATATTTATAATGTTGGCTGGCGCCCTGATGCTGCTCGCTTCCTGCCAGAAGCCACAGTTCGTTGAGCCTACCGCTGAACGTCAGGGTATCACCAGTCTGTCTGCGATCTTCACATTCGGTCCATATATGGATATGGAGATCGTGAGGTATCAGATCGGAGATCCTGATGCTGAAAGATTCGTCATTCCTATTCCTTACTATTATCCGGAGGCATCTTTCGATGAGACTACTCCATATATGACAAAGGTAAGGGTACAGGCTGAGCTTCAGCCTAACTGCCTCATCGAGCCTAGCCTCGGTGACCATCTTCTTGACCTTACTCAGGAGAACTGGTTCACATATACCAATGCACAGGGTGAGAGCAGACCTATCTGCATCACTGGTGAGAGAGTGAAGTCAGACAAGTGTGAACTCATTGCATTCTCTCTTACAGATCCTGCTTTGTCAGGTGTCATCGACAAGGCTGCAAAGACTGTCACACTCATTACTGTCGATGAACTTGCCGCTTGTACAGCTAAAGCACAGATTTCTGCTCACGCGACAATTTCACCTGATCCTGCTGAGGTACGCAGCTATGATGAGCCTGTTACCTTCACAGTCACTGCTCATAACGGTGTGAACAAGACTGAGTATGTTGTTGCAAAGGGTCTCCCTGAAAAGATCGAGAAGGGCTTCAATGCAAATACTGTTGAGCAGCTCTTCAACTTCGATCCTGTCGCTATGCTCGGAATGCCTGCATGGTCAACAGAGATTTATCCTTCGCTTGCATACATAGATGGAAAACTTGTCGTTTGTATCGGAGATGGTTCTGCACCGATTTATTTGAATGCCAAGACGGGTGTGAAAGAAGGAATTGTTACTCTCGGATCTGCTTCAGCAACCGCTATAACAAATGATGAAGGCAACTATATCCTTTACTGCAACCACGCAAATGGCGGAGAAACATTCAATATTTGGAAGTCAACAAGCGTTGATACCGCTCCTGAACTCTTCCATTCATTCACTAATCCTACTTCTCTCCCTATGGGATGGAAGATGAAGGTGAACGGAAGTCTTGATGGAGATGCGCTGATTGTCATTCCAAATGCTGGTGTTGCAGGTGTAACATCATCTGGAAATGCGACAGTTGTCGAGGTCAAGAACGGTGCTGTTGTTGGCGAACATGTAATAGATATTTCAGGAAGTACTATGTGGGGCGTACAGGGCCGTATGGGCGGTGTCGTTTCTGCATCCGATAACATAAATGACGGCTGGTTCACATCACAGTATTCGGAGAGTTATTTGCGCTATATTAAGTCTGACGGAACTCAGGTTGTTGCAATCTCTTCAGATATGTCAGGTTGGGGTCTTAATCCTAACTGTCTTGACGCTAAGTCGTTCAACAATGTTGACTATCTTGCTCTGTTTGTTGTAAGTTTCTTCCCAGCTTGGGGAATGGGTCCTGAACTCTATCTGTACGATGTGACTGACAAGGCTCAGGTTACTGGTGGCGATGTCACTCAGGTTCCTGGTACTGTACTTTCAAACAGAACTATCACATGGTATCAGCAGGGTTCATATGATGCGTCAAATAATTGTGCGGTAGGCGATGTTGTGATTGCTCCTACTGCAGACGGATTTACATTCCAACTCTATTACTATGACCATCATTCTCAGGTAATCGGAGGTTATACGGCAGATTGCATCAAGAGATAATCGATAATAGATTATGAAGATTTTCAGATATTTGGCAGTGTCGATGTTCCTGGCAGCCTTTACGGCTTGCCAGGAGCCCGATACTCCTTGGGATCCGAACTGGAATACTCCTTCTGACGGAACCACAGAGGAACCTGAGGTAAAGGAACCGAAGCCGAGATATGTCTGGATAGACTGTGCGGCCAATTTCAACGATTATGCAAATGATCGCGATAAGATCGCAAAGGATCTGGCACGTATCAAGGAAGTCGGTTTTACTGATGTTATCGTCGATGTACGTCCGACCAACGGTGATGTGCTCTTCAAGTCAACTGTAGCTGACCCTCTTGTAAGGGTTGATGCCTGGCTCAAGGGCAGCTATGTATGGCTGGAAAGAACTGCTGATTTCGATTATCTTCAGGCTTTCATAGAGGAAGGACATAAGGTGGGACTCAAGGTCAACGCATCGATAAATACTTTTGTCGGAGGTTGCCTGTGTCCGTATGGCCTTGGAACAGACGGAATGTTGTTCAATGATCCGTCAAAGAAGGATTGGGCTACGGTCATCAATGCGAGCTCGGGTCTGGTAAATACAATGGACCTTACCAACAGCTCGACTGACTGGGGAACAAGATTCCTTAATCCAGCCAACAGCGATGTCCAGAAGTTCCTTCTCCAGATGCTTGCTGACCTGGCGGAATATGATCTGGACGGTATTGTGCTCGACAGATGCCGATATGATGATTACGGACTTATGAGTGACTTCTCTGATGAATCACGCGAGAAGTTCGAAGCATTCATCGGCTATACCCTCACAAATTACCCGGCTGTGATCTTTGCTCCTGGAACTGAAGACATCGGAAACAATCCGACAACACTTCAGAAACAGTGGCTTGCTTTCCGCGCAAAGACGATTCACGATTTTATCGAAAAGGCTGCCGCAAAGGTACATTCTGTAAACCCTGATGTGCGTTTCGGTGCATACGTAGGCGGATGGTATTCTTCATATTACACATCCGGAGTGAATTGGGCCAGTCCTAAATACGATCCTTCTGCAGCAGGATATGCCTGGGCATCAAAGGATTATAAGGACTATGGCTATGCCGATCACTGTGACTTTATGTTCATAGGTGCATACGCCTCTGCT
The DNA here is from genome assembly GCA_015060395.1 of Bacteroidales bacterium. Taxonomy (GTDB): domain Bacteria; phylum Bacteroidota; class Bacteroidia; order Bacteroidales; family UBA932; genus Cryptobacteroides. The sequence goes on along the minus strand of SUYP01000009.1, from coordinate 13,917 downwards.
ACATCTATATGGGGAACCAATGAATGGACAATGCAGGGATTCTGCAGCAAGGCTGCCGGAAAGTTCAAGGGTGATGTACCTTTCGCAGGAGGCCCTGATGTCGGAAATCCTACAGGATTCGAAAACGGCGGTCAGGCTGCAATCATCCCTGAGATCGTGGATGCCTGCATCAATGCAAGTGACGGGTTCTTCGTCTTTGACCTGTGTCATATAAAGATGTATGACTACTGGGATGCCTTCAAAAGAGGTTTTGACCGTTATCTGGAGGCCTTTGAAGACTAGTCTTCCTCTGAAAGTTTAAAATGAATTAAATGATAAATTGATTATTAATATCAGATATGAAAAGAACAGCTTTATTTGTATGCCTCGCATCTATGGTAATGGCTTGTAAGGAACTGTCTCAGGACAATGGCAAGATCACCATCGAGGAGGCTGCCTTGACTCAGCAGTTTGTCACTGAAGGTGGTGTCGCTGAAGTTAAGTTCACTGCAACAAGTGACTGGAATGTGCAGCAGTATAATACCAATCACTATTCTTGGGCGTCAATCACTCCTACCAGCGGAGGTCCAGGTGAGAATACTGTATATGTGACCGTTCTTAAGAATGAGACAAACGATCATCGTGATTTCTCATTCCTTATCAAGACCGGTGCAGACTCTAAGGAAATAAAGGTTTCCCAGAAGCAGAAGGATGCTCTTACTGTTACTGACAATAAATTCGAGTTTGATGCTTTCGGCGGACAGTTCGAGATCGAGGTGATCGCTAACATCGATTATGAGTATGAGATCTCCGAGAATGCGACAGACTGGATCACTCCAGTTGCAACAAAGGGTCTTGAGTCAACCAAGGTGATCTTCAATGTTGCTATGAACAAGAACATCACTGATGACCGTCAGGCAACAGTGAAGATCAAGAGCGGAAACTTCGAGGAAGTCATTACAGTTGACCAGACCAAGTTCGTTCCTGAGTGGAGCTATTCTGCTACTGAGGCTTGGATCGGTAAGGATGGAGGAAACTGCGAATTCACATTCGAGGCAAACCAGGAATTCGAGGTTATAGCTCCAGCTGTGGACTGGGTTACAATGACAGAGTCAAACGGAACTTATCATTTTGAAATGAAGGCTTCTACTGAGTATGACACACGTGTTGCATACGTAAATCTCATCGGTGATGTTCCTGGTGCAGATTCATACGTTGTCATCTATCAGACAGGACACGCTGAGCTTCTTTGGGAAAAGAGCATCCTCAACACTCCTGCAGCACATACCAACAATATGGTCAATCTCTCTATCCTCAATGATGAGTATCTTGTTCTCGGTAACTCATCTGTGATCACTCTTATGAGCCCTGAGGATGGAAGCATCATCACTACAATAGACGGAGTATCATATCACTCGCTCTGTACTGATGACGCAGGACACGTTATTCTCGGTACTTTCGGAGATTATGGCGCATCTGAAATCTACTATGCTACAATCAATGGTACAGATGTTCAGGTGAATCATCTTGCTTCATACGACGGTGGCATCTGGAGCCGTCTCTCAAACTACAGGGCTGCCGGTGACGTTACCAAGAACGGTATCGTGACAGCATTGGCTTCTGTTTCACAGTACTGGGCTGCTTGGGAGATCACAGACGGAGTCGTTGCTCCTTACAAGTGCGGACAGATCGCTCCAAATGCAGGTATCGGAACAATCTGGTATCCTGGCTATGGTGTTGTAATCCCTATGGGTCCGAAGCTTTCTGATGGTCTTGCATACTGCGCGTACGATGGTGTTTATGCTCTTCAGGTCTGCACAGATCCTGCAAGCAATACCTGGAAGCAGGTTTACAAGACATTCTCTACCTGGGCTGAAGGCGGTAGCGGTGTTGATGTAGCAGAGTTCAATGGAAGGAAGTATGCTGCCATCCAGAGTACCACATTCACTGAGGGTGCAGACGTAGGATGCTATCTCGTTGACATTACAGATCTTGATAATGCGAAGCTTGTACATCAGCTTAACATCTGGGAGATTTCTGCAATCGAAGCCTATACAGCGTATGATGGTGGCGGTGACTGCCGACTCCTTGTAAAGGATGATGCAATGTATCTTTACGCAGTGGACGGTAACTACAACATAGTTACCTGTGTGAAGTTCCCTAAGCTTTAATACGTTTGAAATCCGTGCCCATTCATAGGGCTTGATTCATAAGATTTTGTTCAGGCGGACGTTCCCTCTGGGCGTCCGCCTTTTAAACAGATCAATATGAGAAAGACGATCACAAAGGTTTTCAGTTGTGCTGTCATATTCGCATTCCTTCTGTCCTGTACAGACGGTAGTGCCGGAAATGTTGTGGAGGATTGGCCTTGGGAAGATCCAGCGGAACCGGAGCAGCCTGCTCCAGATCCCGGACCTGAGGATCCTAATCCTGCGATTCTGGACCTAGGATGGACGAATGTAGGTGATGCATACGGTAAATTGCCTGAACATATCGATGTTTACAGATCACCATCTGACTTTGATGGAAAGGCTGCTGTCGCTTACATTGCTGTTGCTGATATGAAATCTGCAAAGTGGGATGTGTGGAGTGTGAAATCGGATCTGACTTACAAGACGAATGATTCTTATAAGACCCCTGCCGAGGTGTATCAGGAACAGAACTGTCCCGTAGTGATTAACGGAGGTTATTTCTTCTGGTCTGATGGCAATTATACTTCCAGTCTGGCCGTCAGCAATGGCGAAGTGCTGGCATATAATATCAATTATGCGTCAGAAGATTGGATTTCGGTATATTATCCGACCAGAGCGGCCTTTGTGCAGAAGAAGGACGGGAAGTTTGATGCCTGCTGGACATACGCGACTTCAAGCGGACAGCATTATGCATATCAGACACCTGCTGACAATTCATACAGCAAATCGCCTCTTGATGTGCCTTCTGCAACATTTCCGGAGAAAGCATCCGAATTCGAAGCTCAGACTGCTATCGGTGGAGGTCCTGTCCTGATCAACAAAGGAAAGATCGTTGATACCTGGAAGGAGGAACTTTTCGAGGTCGGAGGCGTGGAGCCTGCTTCTTCACAGCCAAGGACAGCTGTCGGAGTTACATCTGACAAGAAGATGATTATGTTTGTCTGTGAAGGACGAAATATGACCGAGGGCGTCAAAGGAATGACAACGGCGGAAGTCGCTGAAATTCTGAAAGATCTGGGCTGTGTCGAGGCAATCAATCTAGATGGAGGCGGATCCACCTGTATGCTTGTGAATGGCAAAGAAACCATAAAGGTAAGTGATGGGGCTCAAAGGGCTGTAGCAAGTGCAGTCTATTTCAATTAATGCCTATTACTGCCAGTTCATTATAATATTTAAATAAACGTCATTATTTAAAATTTAAATTTTTAAATTCGCATAGATATTCTAAAACCAATAGATATTATGGATTTCAAGAAACTTGCAGAACAATATAAGAGTGAACTTCTGGACAGTGTGCTTCCATTCTGGCTTGAGAAGTCTCAGGACCTCGAGTATGGCGGATATTTCAGCTGTCTGGACCGTGACGGTAGTGTCTTTGATACAGATAAGTTCATCTGGCTTCAGGGAAGGGAAGTGTGGATGTTCGCGATGTTGTATAACAAGGTAGAGAAGAAGCAGGAGTGGCTTGATTGCGCTATCCAGGGAGCTGAATTCCTTAAGAAATATGCTCACGACGGCAATTATGACTTCTATTTCTCGGTGACCCGTGAGGGAAAGCCAATCATCCAGCCATACAACATCTTCTCGAATACATTCGCCTGTATGGCATTTGCTCAGCTTGCAGAGGCGACCGGCAGCGAAGAGTACAAGGAGATCGCTCTGAAGACTTTCCAGAGGATTCTTGACCGTCGTAACGATCCTAAGGGACGTTGGGAGAAGTCATATCCCGGAACACGTCCTATGAAGGGTTTCGCACTCCCGATGATCATCTGCAATATGGCTCTTGAGGTGGAGAACATCCTCCCGGACAAGTCATTGCTTGACCAGACCATAGATGAATGCCTCAGCGAGATTCTCAATGTATTCTACTATCCTGAACTTGGTGTGATGCTTGAGAATGTGGCTCCTGACGGAACTCCTATCGACTGCTTCGAAGGCCGTGAAATCAACCCAGGCCACGACCTTGAGGCATTATGGTTTATGATGAATCTCGGTATCCGCAGAAACGATAAGGCTCTCATCGACAAGTGCGTGGAGATCGCTCTCAGCGTTGTCGAGTTCGGATGGGACAAGGAGTACGGCGGAATCTTCTACTTCCAGGATCTCAAGGGAGCTCCTATGCAGAAGCTCGAATGGGACCAGAAACTCTGGTGGGTACACCTTGAGTCTGCAATCTGCTTCATCAAGGCATACCAGTTGACCGGAAACCAGCAGTGTCTGGAGTGGTTCGAGAAGATCCACAATTATATGTGGACACATTTCAAGGATCAGGAATATCCTGAATGGTACGGCTACCTCAACCGTCGCGGAGAAGTCCTCCTTACCCTCAAGGGCGGAAAATGGAAGGGATGCTTCCACGTTCCGAGAGGTCTTTATCAGATCTGGCAGATCCTCGAGACATTATAGACAATGCATATACAATGAATAATGGCCGCCTCGAAATGAAGCGGCCATTATTCATATCCGATATTTTCTTATTTGAGTTCGAAACTTTATATACTTGTTATTCTTGGACACAACGGACAGAGAATCCGTATGCACGTGGACTACCATTAACAACATTGCTATCGCTATGTAAAGTTAAACTATAGGAGTAATGGGAGTTATCATTACAATTGGATGACCAATATTCCCCCAATTCGCCTCTTTGGTAAGTACTGCCATCGTTGTGCCGCCCACCACCAGCAGGGAAAAATACTTGAGTAGCATATATAGAATATGGTTGTGATCCGCTGAGCCAATATCCTATCACTCCATTATTAATCGATTTTGATGAGTAATTGATGCTGACACCCTTTAATTCATCATTCGTAGGTACACGCCAACCATATGGGCAAGGGTCATATTCTCCCTTGACAGGGTCGTCGTAATTGCCGGAATTCCATAAATCCCCTTTATGAGGCGATACCCAGTCTGATGGGTTGGAGGAATCTTTGTAGAAGCGGTTTTCATTACTTTTTGATTGTCCGGTATCCAATGAGACGGGACCTCTTATGATGAAAGGAACAGATGCGTCACTGTAAGTGCCATTAGAATAATCTAGATTTATGAAGATCCCAGAATAACCTTGTCCATACTTTCTCCCCCACTGGTATAACTTACCGTACAAGAAGTCGTCCTTATGGTATCCGCAATTTACAGGAGCCCAAACTATCCCATCAATCTCTGTACCTGTACCGTGATTTACGCCATATTCGTCAAAATAGTCCTTAAGGTTCTTCACAATTATACTGCAAGTCGCACTCAGTGCTCCAACCATTACTGTAATTGTGGTTTTTCCTTCAGAGACGGCAGTTACCTGGCCATTCTCGTCGACTGTGGCTATTGAAGGGTCGTCTGACCACCATTCTGCAGAATAATTAGCAACGCCACTTGGTAGAATTGTAACCGAAAGGGGATATGTGCTTCCAACTTCCAGATGAAGATTAGTCTTATCAAGGTTTATAGAGACCCCCGACATCAACCCTCTTCCATCCAGAACGCAGCGGACTGAATTTCCATATGCTCTTCTCGCACTCATAATATTCTCTCCCCATTTATTGAAAAACAGATAATTAAGTTCTGCGTGTGAGTTCCAATAAGATCCGCTGTATAAACGTCCATAGCAATTTTCACCATCATAACCACGTCCCCCGGCAGCGGGCAGGAATAAATGTGATACGAGGTCAGATTGGGTGTTGGAACTGCTGAACAAAAGTCCCATCTGGCCTGACTGTTCTGTCCATTGCGAGACGTTGCTTGTAAGTGATTCAAATTCTGATAAAGTCGGGATTCTCCAATTCGGTGGGCAAGGGTCATTCGCTGTTTTGCACGGATTAGTTTCGGTATTGGAATTCCATAAACGATCATCTCTGGAGGATATCCAGTCACTGAATGAATCATTTGCACCTATGTAGAATATATTGGCATTCTCTTCATTATTTGCGATGGAAGCAGGAACACCACATTCTCCTAATTCAGGCAATGATGCATCCGAATATGTCCCAACTAAAGACCCTTGACTATCATATAGCGAGCCAGAATACCCCTGACCATACTTCCTGCCCCATTGGTATAGTTTCCCGAATTTGAAATCATTATTGTGATAACCGCAATTTACCGGAGCCCATACTGTTGCCCCTAATCTTATCCCAGGGCCGTGATTGATACCATATTCGTCAATATAATCCACCTCGTCAGGATTTACCGGCATTCCTGGATTTCCAGGATTGTCCGGATTCTCAACGGAGTCTCCTATTGTCACTTCCGGCATAGAAAGAATCTTTGAACGTTCTGTCTTATTGCGCTTACTTGTCGTTTTTATTGTGTTTACTCCTTTTATATCAGTTATTGTGACAGTGAATCCTGCTTTAAAGTCGGTAGGTGGAATTGATATATAAAAGTTTGTCGCCTCTTCGTTGTTGAGTTGTACTGCTGGATCACATTCTATCGTTACTGCTTGATCTGCATTGGCAGACATCTTTACATAAGGAATGCCATTAACGTCTAAAGAAATTATTGCTTGACCGGAGAGTAGTTCGTTGGAGTTGCCGGTTAGAGTAATCCTACTTACAGAGTTGTTTCCCTTTAGTCTTAGTTTGAGGAGTCCACCGATGTTCTTGAATGAGAGATTATCAGTTTCGTCAATATCAAGTGCTGCCATTGGGAATGTATGATCAGTGAAACTGTTGACTGTGTATTTCTGATTGGATGGGAATGATATTCCGCTTATTTCATAACCCGAATCAGAAGATGATATGCTTAGGTCGGAACTTAGAGGATATACCGCAATTACTCCATCGATATGGCTTTCTGGCCCATCAATAGTCACATCTTGTACTGGTGTAAATTCTCCGTAATTTTTCCCGATGTATGAATCAAGTATTTTATATGCCTGTCCTTTCTTGTTGCCTTCAAATATGGCAATATGATCTTCTGCAGACCATACTATCGATCGGTCATCGCTAAGAGCAGTTCTTGTCTGTTTTTCAAAAGTCTCTACCGAAACATAATAGTTGCCCATTCTTTGATTTCTGTCAAAAGACTCTTCCTGGCATCCGATTAAAGATAGGATATATACAGATAATATAATTGTTGCTTTCTTCATAATTCTTTATATTACCATTCTCCTTCGTTTTCTTCCAATGTTTCATTGCTGGAACATATCATTCCTTCAGGGATGATTTCTATTATCTTAATTAGTGGGTGTGTATAGTTGTTTTCCATAATTTATATAAAGTACCGGCCGAAATTACTCCAGCCGGTCGTCATCTAAGTGAATCCGGTATTTTCTTATTTGAGTTCGAAACTTGCAGTTGCTCTGATATCCTCTGATGAAGGACCGATAAGAGCCTGGAATTCACCGGCTTCTGCCTTCCATCCGTTCTCCTCTATGCTGTAGTAGCTGAGGTCAGCAGAGTCGATTTCGAATGAAACGGTCTTGCTTTCACCTGGCTTGAGGCAAATCTTCTCAAATCCCTTGAGTTCCTTTGCCGGACGGTCGATGCCGGCAACCGGGTCAGCGATGTAGAGCTGTACGATTTCAGCACCTTCGCGCTCACCTGTGTTCTTCACATTTACAGTTACGGTCATCTTGCCGTCAGCTGTCATAGACGCCTTTGCAGCCTTAGCATCGCCATATTCGAATGTGGTGTAGCTGAGTCCGTGTCCGAATGGGAACTGCACAGGGATTTCCTTTGTGTCATACCATCTGTATCCTACATATATTCCCTCGTCATAGTGAGTCTGCCAATATGGGCTTCCTTCTTCCTTTATTCCAGGATACTGACGCTCTGTCTTGATAGGACCATCCTCGTACTTGTACGGGATTGTGAACGGAAGCCTTCCTGATGGATTTACCTTTCCTGTAAGGACATCAGCAAGAGCATTTCCAGTCTCGGTTCCACCATACCAGCCCTGAACGATGGCATTTGCATCGTCAGCCCAAGGCATTGATACAGGTGAGCCGGAAATGTTTACCACCACAAGGTTGTCAGTAACTTCTGCAAGTGCTCTGATAACATCCTCCTGTGCGTATGGAAGGTCGAGCTGGATGCGGTCAGCACCCTCGCAATCCTGATGATGGCTCTTGTTAAGACCTCCCACGAAAATGACGTAATCAGCATCCTTCGCAGCCTCTACTGCCTCTGCGATGAGAACTTCAGGAGTTCGGTCGTCAGAAAGATCCTGACCTGTGTCAACTCTGTTGTATGACCTGGTTATATCTCCGACATATCCGCGTACCCATACGATTTCAGCCTTGTCGCCATACGCATTCTGGATACCTTCGAGCGGATTCACCTCGTATGCGGTCTTGAGGTTCGAGCTTCCGCCGCCCACAACCATTTTCTTTACGGCATTCTCACCGACAAGGAGAATCTTGCCACCTTCCGGTACGTTGAGAGGAAGGGTGTTGTTGTCATTCTTGAGGAGAACGACACCAGCTGCTGAAATGTCTCTTGCTGCCTGATAGTGCTCAGGGCATACGAAACGTCCGTAATTAGGTTCAGGACGCATACTTGTACGGAATATTGTACGGAGGATGCGGCGTACCTTGTCATCAAGTTCCTTGGTAGTATATTTGCCGCTTCTGAGACCTTCGAGATAAGGATCTGCCATATGATAGTTCCTGTAGCTGTCGCTGGCAGCTCCGGTGAGACCGTTTGTCCAGGTACCCATCTCGATGTCGAGTCCGTTCAGAATAGCCTCTTCGCTGTCACGGCATCCGCCCCAGTCGCTGACTACAACGCCGTCAAATCCCCAGTCGCCCTTGAGGATGTCGCAGAGGAGTTTCTTATTGTGACAGTTGTACTGGCCGTTGTAGAGGTTGTATGAGCCCATAATAGCCCAGGCATCACCTTCCTGAACAGCTGCCTTGAAAGCAGGCAGATAAATTTCGTGGAGAGTTCTGTCATCAACTACAGAGTTGGACTGTGTACGCTGGAACTCCTGGTTGTTGACAGCATAATGCTTCACGCAGGCTGCTACACCGTTCTTCTGAACGCCCTGTACGTATGGCACCACCATCTGGCCGGCAAGGAACGGATCCTCACCCATATACTCGAAGTTACGTCCATTGTATGGGGTACGGCAGATGTTCACTCCAGGTCCGAGGAGGATGTCCTTCTTGCGGTAACGCGCCTCTTCTCCGATGCTGGTACCGTATAACATAGACATTTCCTTGTCCCAGGTCGCTGCAAGGTTGATAAGGGCAGGGAAAGCTGTGCAGGAGTCATTTGTCCATCCTGCCTGATCCCACTCATCCCAAAGTACTTCGGGACGGATTCCGTGAGGACCGTCTGTGTGCCATACTTCAGGGATTCCAAGGCGTGGAACGCCTCGTGAACTGAATTTGGACTGTGCAGTGGTCATACCCACCTTCTCTTCAAGAGTCATTCTTGAGAGGGCATCCTCCACCCTTTCCTCTACAGGAGCATTCGGGTTGAGATAGGCAGGACCATCAAACTTAGGCTGTGTTGCGCAGGCCGCCAGAACAAGAGCAGCTGCGGAAAAGATGATTGTCTTCTTCATATCTTGGTGTTAATAATTATTGGCTTATGGTACAATCAACAAATATAGCAAAACTTAACGATATTGCAAATGTCTTATGGGCCTTCCTTCCTTTTGGCCTGCACTTTGCTTTAGGTGGTTTTGAAAAATTAAAAATTATATATGTATATGAAACGAATCTTGCTGACCTTAATGGTCGCTGTCGCAGGGCTTTCAGCGATTGCCCCCGACGCGTCTGCACAGACAGACAATCGCAATACCGGTGCCACGAAAAGGCAGAAGGCAGTGAACGACTGGCATAGGGATATGGCCGAGTTCAGAGCACGTTCTGCAGCAGATCGTCAGCTCCAGGAACTGGCTGACTCGCTGGCTTCGGTACAGGCACGGGCCGCTCTTCGCAATCAGGACTTCGTGCTCGAGGCTGATAATGTACAGTTCAAGAACGGGCAGACTGTATTTGTCAACTCATCAACCAACTTCATCTCTGTCAAGGGCAACAGGGCGGTGATTCAGATTTCCCCGAGCAATTTCGCCTCAGGTCCTAACGGAGTAGGAGGTGTAACTGTAGAAGGTATGATTTCCGATCAGGAGGTCAGAACCGACAATAAAGGACGTACCACCTTCTCTATGAATGTAATGGGAATAGGCGTAAACGCTCAGGTCGAGATCTATATGTATCCGGACTCGAACCGTGCATCTGCCACAGTATATCCGAATTTCAATTCAAATACCGTGTGGCTTTCAGGTGACATTGTCCCATACGACAATTCAAATGTATTTGAAGGAGACTCACTATAGAACAATAAAACAGAAAGATTATGAAGAAGATTCTACTTATATCTGCAGCCGTTATGCTTCTGGCTGCCTGCCACAAGGAGCCTTACCCACAGGATGGCGATAATCAGTACCTTGTATATACATCACCTGGCAAGGATGTTAATTTCACCCAGTTCCAGACCTTTGACATTGCGGACAGCCTGCTTGTCATCGGTCAGAGCGACAAGCCGATGTATTCCCAGTCAAACAACGCCCTTGCGCTGATCCAGGCTTTCAGGACCAATATGGAAAAGAGAGGATTCATCTATACTCCATCCGATCCGGATGCTGATCTCGGAATACAGCTGACATACGTCATCAAGACCGAAAGATATGTACAGTACTACGATGATCCTTACTGGTGGCTTGACTATCCGGGATACTGGCCTTCAGGTTATTGGGGAAACTGGACCGGATTCTACTATCCACGTCCTGTGACATATACCTACACGACAAATGCTCTCCTGACCGATATCGTCAATCTTACAGGTGAGGAAGAAGCAGGCAAGCCTCTGGAAATCCTTTGGACTTCTTATATCGGAGGACCTGCGGGAGCCAGTCTTCAGGGCGATATCAAGAGAATGGAAGCGGCTATAGACCAGGCTTTTGTACAGTCGGCATATCTGACCCGCACTCAGAGCAAATGATAACATTTAATGATGAATATGATATGAAAAAAATGATATGCATAATGCTGGCTGCAGCCGCTCTTGTCTTTACGGCGGGAGAAGCCAGCGCCCAGATGGGTAAAAGGGAATACATCAACGGAGGATGGCAGTATAACGGTTCGGTAGCCAACGACTTCGTGAAGGCAGGCAACGGCTATGGCGCCTACATCGAGGGAGGATACTATCTTACTCCAATGTTCGCTGTAGGAGGATTCGCAAGTTTCAATACGAACAACAGATACATTCCGAGACAGACCTATACATTCGCTGATAAGTCAGCCCTCACCACCGATCTTGACCGTTCGCTTTACCAGGTACCTTTCGGTATGACGATGCGCTTCAGGCTTATGAGAAGTGAGATACAGCCATATATCGAGGCAAAGGTCGGTACGGAATATTCTGTTCAGAGCACATATATGTCAACATTTGTCAGCAGAGACGATAATTGGGGCTTTTATATGTCGCCGGAGGTGGGCCTCACATTCTTCCCGTTCCCTAAGACTGATTTCGGATTTCAGGTCGCAGCCTACTACAGTTACTCGACGAACCGAAACAAGAATTATGATATAAAAGGGCTGAATAATGTCGGTTTCAAGCTAGGAATTGCTTTCTGACGTAAATAATTTCTACCTTTACATCCTGTTCCGCGCCCTATCGGATTCGTATTCCTGAAGGCAGTCGCAGGAATACGACAGGATGTAAAGGTTTTTATTTGTATATGAACGGAAGAACAAGATACAGGACAGTGGTCCTTTCCGATATCCATCTGGGTTCGGAGTTTTCCAAAGTGGCGGAAGTTTCTGATTTCCTGTCCCGGATAGATTGTGAAAAACTTATTTTCAATGGTGATACGATAGACGGATGGCAGCTGCAGAAAGATGACAATGCATTCTGGGGAGCCGAACATTCGCGTTTTTTCCGTATCATAATGAAGATGGTCGAAAAGCACGGGACCGAAGTTTACTTCCTTCGTGGCAATCACGATGATTTTCTGGATAAGATAATCCCAATGGCGATGGGCAAGCTCAGCATCTTGAAGGATATGATTCTGGAAAGCGGGGGACTGAGGTATTTTGTCACACACGGAGATGTCTTTGACAGCATCACTTCCAATATGAAATGGATGGCCAAGCTGGGAGATGTGATGTATAATCTTCTTCTGAAGATCAATGTTATGTACAACCGTCTTCAGTCCTGGAGGGGCAAGCCTTATTATTCTTTCTCGCAGGCCATCAAGAACAAAGTCAAGAAAGCTGTATCCAATGCTTCGGATTTTGACAAGATGCTGACAGATATGGCACGGACCAAGGGCTGTCAGGGAGTTATCTGCGGTCATATTCATCGTCCTGAAGACAGGATGATTGACGGAATCCGTTATCTTAATTCCGGAGATTGGGTTGAGACTATGTCGGCTCTGGCAGAAGATTGGTCAGGGGAGTGGAAGATATTGATGTACAAGGAGTTATGAGGTATATTTTTGTAGTTCAGGGAGAAGGAAGAGGGCATCTTACCCAGGCTATGACTCTTGAGGGGCTTCTCCGTGAAAGGGGACACGAGGTCGTGAAGATTCTGGTCGGGAAGAGCCCGAGCCGAAAGCTGCCGACTTTTTTTCTGCAGGGTGTGAAGGCTGATGTGCAGCAGTTCGAGAGTATGAACTTTATGCCTTCGGCTGATAACCGCAAGCCTAATATGGTCAGTACCGTACTCTTCAATTCCTTCAATATGCATAAATATTATCCTTCTATGCAGATGATCAGGGATGAAATACGTTCAAGCGGTGCTGATGTGGTGGTGAATTTCTATGAGCTCCTTGCGGGAATGACATATTTCTTTTATGAGATGGATACGCCTATGGTCAGCATCGGGCATCAGTATCTGTTTCTTCATCGGGATTTCGGGCTGCCGCGTCACAAATATCCTGGCAGTATGGCTCTTGATTTCTTCTCGAAGCTCACTTCAGTGGGCTCTGTCAAGCATCTCGCCTTGTCCTTCAGAGAAATGCCCCCTGATTATGAGCATAATATAATTGTCGTACCGCCTCTCCTGCGCCGGGAAGTCCTGGATCTGGCACCTTCGGAAGGTGACTATATACACGGTTATATGCTCAATTCAGGTTTCTCGAAAGATGTCCGTGAGTGGCATTCAATCCATCCCCAGGTCCCGTTGCGCTTCTTCTGGGATAACTGGGAGGCCGGCAAGATTCATAAAGTGGATGATACATTGAGTTTCTATCTTATTGATGATAAGGAATTTCTTCATCAGATGGCCGGATGCCGGGCATACGCCAGTACTGCAGGATTCGAGTCTGTCTGTGAAGCAATGTATCTGGGTAAGCCGATCCTGATGGTCCCGTCCCATATCGAGCAGGAAATCAACGCATTTGATGCTGTGCGTTCCGGAGCCGGAGTCTCTTGCGACCGTTTTGATCTGAGCCGTCTTCTTGATTTTGCCGAGACATTCAAAGCAGACGACTCGTTCCGTAGTTGGGCCGCTTCTGCATCGGATGTGATTGCACGGGAACTGGAAAATGTAATATGATGCTTAGTAACTTTTACTAAAAAAGTGAAAAAAGTTTTGCATCCTTGGAAAAAAAGTGTACCTTTGCAATCCCAATTCGAAAGGAACTCACTTGAGACCCACGAAACGGCCACGGATTGATTCGTTAGCTCAGTAGGTAGAGCACAACACTTTTAATGTTGGGGTCTTGGGTTCGAGCCCCAAACGAATCACAAAGTTCTTAAATTACTGCTTCCCTAGCTCAGTTGGTAGAGCAC
>SUYP01000054.1 GCA_015060395.1 Bacteroidales bacterium | reverse complement strand
AAGCAAACCCTTTTCTGAGAGAGTCTCACCTTCATACTTAAAGGAATTATAATAGTTCTGTACAAGTACCGCCTCTTCAATTTCGGGAATTCCTGCCTCAAGCTCATCAGCCATAGAATAATATGAAAATGTATTCTGACCTATTCCTGCCAGATAAATCCTGTCGGAGTCCGGGTAATGCGTATTCACGGCAGTCTGCTGCCTAACATAGCAGGTGAAGATGATCACAAATGCCAATGCGATGCTCAATCCCACGACCTCGATCGCAGTGTAGAGCTTGTTTCGTGATAGGAATCTTAAGTAGCTTTTCATATTCTTTATTTATAGGAGGAGCGTATATCTTTGATTATCAGTTCTTTCCTGGTGCTGCGTGCTCCCCGTAGTGCAGCACGTGGGATGTGTAATGCTTTGAGTACCAATGGGTTTGCTTCTGCTGTTTACTCCTTCTTCAGTGCTTCGGCCGGGTTGGTGCGCATTAGGCGGAGGGCCTGGAGGGTGACGGTGGCGAGGGTCACCAGCAGGACGATGGCGAGGGCGGCGAGGTAGATGGCAGGGGAGTTCCCGATGCGGACGGGATATGATTCCAGCCAATGACCGACATATGCGTATGCCAGCGGAGCCGCCGCTATGGAGCCGATCAGGACAGGTGCGATGAATCCCCATACCGTCTTCCAGAATACATCACCGCGCGAGATGCCGAATACTTTCCGCACGGCTGTGTCTTGCGTGCGCATATGTGCGTAGTAGCTGCTCAAGGCTGTCAAGGCCATTATTGTCAGGAGTATGCAGAGCAGGGAAAATGCACCGATGATCAGACACGAGTGCCTTTCACTGGTAAAGCTTTCCTCGACAATCTCTCTGATCATCCTTACAGGTTCGGGTGAACAGAATCGATCTCCCATTGCTTCGTTGAAGGCTTTGGCAATCATCTCCTTTGCCTCTACGGCATCTCCCTCGGCCTCTATAAGAAGCCATCCGATCCTTTGCCCTTCATTGATGTTTATGCATATGGCACCATCTATCACAGTTGCAGCGTTTCCGAATCTGAAGTCTGACACGATGCCGGCATAGAGGTGTTTCATATAGTCTTTCTCAACACCGTTGCTTTCAAACATTGTTGCTATCATCTCATAGCTGCTCCGGGTGAAATACGTTTCCATATCGTTGTCATATTTCTCGATGATGTCTATGCCCAGCATTGACAATGCCTCCATATCGCATTCCAGGACGTAACCATAAATCTTCATATTGTGATTATGCAGCCCCAATGACCATCTTGCATGGGAGTATGTTATCGGACACGAACTGTATCGTGCTACTCTTTTGACACACGGCAAAGCCTTCAAGATGTTGTACATATCGATATCGTCATACATATCTTCGACTTCTATAAGACCTTCCGTCCTGTAACCTAAAGGTTCATTGATCATCTTTCGGGTCTGCAGGTACATTGCTGATGCAATCGAGATGATCAGGATGCATATTCCTGTCTGGATGGCAATGAATATTCTGCCGAGGACCATCTTGTCTTTCTTGCGGCTTTCACCTTTGAGGACTTCAATCGGCTTCACTGTTGCCATTTTGAGTGCAGGTACACTTCCGGCAATCACGGAGCAGAGGATGATGATGGCCGCTCCCCATATCATTTCCGCACCGTTGCTGAATACCTCGATTTCGCTTCTTAACAGCAATGAGACTTGTTTCTCCAATGCGACAGCCATCAATGCTCCGATGGCAAACGAGAAGGTGGTCAGAAATAATGACTCCGTGATGAGTCGCCTTATTATGCTTGGCCTGGATGTGCCCAGAAGCATTCTTGTGGCCATCTCCTTGATCCTGAATCTCGAGAATGCCAATGTTAGGAAGATATAGTTCAAGAGTGAAAATATCAGCAGTATAACGCACGCTGATGTGAACCTTTTCTGCTGCTTGAGATCTCCTATGTTCTGGAAAGGATCTGTTGCTCCGATGTTGATATCCAGCTCATCGTATCTTGTGAACCGCAGTTCCGGTACCAGTCTGGATGCAAAGAACTCATCTTTGGAATTGTAGTAGATGTCGTGCGCCAGCTGACTTCTGTCCGGATTTCCGCTGAAACGTACCAGGTTTACGCACCGGTACCATCCTCCGCCTATAATCGGAGGTAGCAGTCTTTGATTGACAAGGACGTCGCAGTTGAGGATATTGCTCTTTTTCACATCCTTGAACACCCCGGTTATGGTAAGGAATCTCTTGGTACCGTTATAATCAACTTCTATCGAACTGCCTATAGGGTGTTCGCCGGAGAAATATCTTTCGGCAAAAGACTCGGATACCACGGCAGAAAAGTCCTTCTTAAGTACTTCGTCAACGTCGCCAGCAACAAGTTTGAATTGCAGGAAACTGAAAAAATTGTCTGTCACCCATAGCGGATTGCTGTCCTGCGTCAGCTCTCCTTCCACAAAGATTCCTATAGGCGCCCTACCGAATTGACAGAACTCACGTATTTCCGGATACATAGTGAACTCATCTTCCAGAAAGCTGTACGAGGTTGCAAAGCCGATATTGTGGCACAGGTATATTTCGTCCTTATCCTTGATCTCCCTGTCATATGAAATGTTCCCGATCACATATGCGCTCATCAGTATGACAAAGGCAAGTGACACGCTCAATCCCACGACCTCGATCGCGGTGTAGAGCTTGTTTCTGGATAGGAATCTTAAGTAGCTTTTCATATTGATTTTTATGGGTGGCGCGTAAGTGCCTGGGTGTTAGTTTTTTATGTTATATGCCTGCTGTATCTGTGTAGCAGGCATCTGGCGTAAGCTGCTGTGGGATAGTGGCTTGCGTGCCACCACGGCGTCGCTCTACTCCTTCTTTAGCGCTTCGGCCGGGTTGGTGCGCATCAGGCGGAGGGCCTGGAGGGTGACGGTGGCGAGGGTCACCAGCAGGACGATGGCGAGGGCTGCGGCGTAGATGGCAGGGGAGTTCCCGATGCGGACGGGATATGATTCCAGCCAATGACCGACATATGCGTATGCCAGCGGAGCCGCCGCTATGGAGCCGATCAGGACTGGTGCGATGAAACCCCACACC
>SUYP01000039.1 GCA_015060395.1 Bacteroidales bacterium | reverse complement strand
CTTTCTCGAGATATACCTCCGACTCGATTCCGAGCCTTGAGAGTTCCTTGAGTATCGCGACTCCGTCCGCATACCAGGCCGGGCAGTTGAATGCGTTGAACTCGTGGATCTCGTACTTGATCTCTCCAAGAGCCGGGGTCTTCACTCCGGCAACCTTCACAGTGTAGAGATCTACATCGGTGATAGAGATCAGGTTCGGCTGGAACTCGTTCCAGAGCGCTGCGAGATAGTCGTATTTCTTCAGGGCGGCATCAAGATCTTCAATAAGCTTCTCCGAATAGTCCTTGGCCTTCTTCACCTCAAGACGAAGCGCCGACTCCTTGTTCTTAAGAGTAGGGAGGGCATTCTTTCTCATCTTGAGCTGCTTGTTCAAGTTGTTCAGAGATGTCTTATTATATTGAAACTTTATTGCCATAATTTTTGCTTCTTTTTGCCGCTTACTGCGTCAGACTTCCCGTCGTCTGTCGGTCATTACCGAAAGGTAACTCCCTCTGTCCTCGGTCGTCTTCCTTGTCATCGACAAAAATAATCTAAAAATTGTTAATTGTTTTTCCAATACTGATCGATGAATTCCTGCTTGATACCGGTCTCTGCCTTTGTGAAGTATGTTCCGAAAAGCTCCCAGGCTGTGTCAAGCATCTCGTCGATCTTGAGGTTAACGTCGATCGCAAGAAGTCTTGTAGCGTATGCCTTCGCATAGTCAAGACATCTGAGGTCGTAGTCGCTGAGGTCGAAACCGTTCTCGAGCTTTGTCTTTGCGTTCTGCGCATCGGCGTAGAGACGTACGGATGCATTCATCACCTGACCGTGGTCCTTACGGGTCTTCTTACCCTGTACGAGCTGCTTCAGACGTGAGAGTGAACGGAACGGGTCGATGATGACCTTACCTGAATCCGGGTCTGTACGGAGGAAGAGCTGTCCCTCTGTGATGTAACCGGTGTTATCCGGAATCGCGTGGGTGATGTCTCCGTCGTTGAGGGTGGTCACCGCGATGATGGTGATCGAACCTCCGTCAGGAAGCTGTACGGCCTTCTCGTAGATCTTCGCGAGATCTGAATAGAGTGAACCAGGCATTGAGTCCTTTGAAGGAATCTGGTCCATACGGTTGGACACGATCGAGAGGGCATCGGCGTAGAGGGTCATATCTGTAAGGAGCACGAGCACCTTCTCGTTCTTCTCCACTGCGAAATACTCTGCTGCAGTAAGCGCCATATCCGGAATAAGGAGTCGCTCTACAGGAGGCTGCTCTGTCGTATTCACGAATGAGATGATCTTGTCCAATGCGCCCGCTGCCTCGAATTCGTGCTTGAAGTAGAGGTAGTCGTCGTTTGAAAGACCCATACCTCCGAGGATGATCTTGTCCACGTCAGCACGGAGAGCCACCTGAGCCATTACATTATTATATGGCTGGTCAGGGTCTGCGAAGAAAGGAATCTTCTGACCTGACACGAGGGTGTTGTTGAGGTCGATGCCGGCGATACCGGTAGGAATCAGCTGTGACGGCTGCTTTCTCTTGTAAGGGTTCACTGAAGGACCTCCGATCTCGACTGTCTTTCCTTCAACTGCAGGGCCGCCGTCGATAGGCTCGCCGTATGCATTGAAGAAACGTCCTGCAAGCTCGTCGCTTACGTTGAGGGTAGGCGCTCCGCCGAGGAATACAACCTCCGCATTTGTAGGAATACCCTCGGTACCGGAGAAGATCTGAAGTGTCACGAGGTCTCCCTTTGTCTTAACCACCTGAGCAAGGCGGCCGTCAACGAGAGCAAGCTCGTCATTGGATACACCTGTCGCCTTAAGCGATACTGTTGCCTTTGTTATGGCCTCCAGCTGTGTATATGTTTTCTGAAATGCCTTATTTGCCATTGCTTAGAAGATTATTGAGTTTTTCCTGATTTTCGTAGAATCTTTCGCTCTTGAATTCAGAGTAGTTCATCTGTCTGAGAGCATTTATGAGTTCCTTGAAGTAGTTGCGGCACTCTTCGAAGTCCTCGAATGTATAGTCACGCTCGCAGATGCCCATAACAAGTTCAAGCATATATTTCTGACGCTCGATAGGGCAGAGTGCATCGATATCGTCGAATGCGTCCTGCTGGAGGATCACGAAGTCGAGAAGCTCAGACTTCCAGAAGATCTCGTGGTAGCTCATAGGCACACCGTCATCACCGAGGATGTTGATCTGGTCATTTGCCTCCTTACCCTTGCGTACGATGTTCTTTGCTTTTTCCACCATCTCTACCCAACCTGGCATAATGGTCTCGTTGAGGTACTGGCGGATCTCAGGATACTCAAGGTATTTTGAATATGAGTCGATAGGGTTGACGGCAGGGTAGCGCTTCTGGTCTGCGCGGTTCTGCTCGAGAGCGTAGAAGCAGCGTGCTGCCTTCTTGGTTGACTCTGTCACAGGCTCCTTGAGGTTACCTCCGGCTGGAGATACGGTACCGATGAATGTAACCGCACCTGTCTGGCCGTTGTTGAGGATGACCATACCTGCACGAGCGTAGAAGTTCGAGATGATGGCAGAAAGATCGACAGGGAACGCGTCGGCTCCTGGGAGCTCCTCCATACGGTTCGACATCTCACGGAGAGCCTGTGCCCAACGTGAAGTGGAGTCGGCAAGGAGAAGGACCTTCATACCCATCGCACGGTAGTACTCGCAGATCGTCATCGCTGTATATACAGATGCCTCACGCGCTGCTACAGGCATATTTGAAGTGTTGCAGATGATGGTTGTACGCTCCATAAGGTGACGACCTGTATGCGGGTCGATGAGTTCAGGGAACTCTGCGAAGATCTCCACCACCTCGTTGGCACGCTCTCCGCAGGCTGCCATCACGATCACGTCTGCATCACCCTGCTTTGCGATAGCGTGCTGGAGCACTGTCTTTCCGCATCCGAAAGGACCAGGGATGAAGCCTGTACCTCCCTCGGCGATAGGGTTGAGGGTGTCGATGGCGCGTACACCTGTCTCCATTATCTTTGATGGTCTAGGCTTGTCCTTGTAACCCTTGATGGCTACCTTCACAGGCCATTTCTGCCACATAGTCACTTCAACATCCTCTCCTTCAGCGTTTGTAAGGACTGCGATCACCTTGTCGATGTTGTACTGTCCTGCAGGAGCAACTGTCTTTACAGTAAATTCGCCCTTGAAGCTGAACGGAACCATAATCTTGTGAGGAAGCCATCCTTCCTTCACTTCTCCGAGCCAGTCTGCTGCGACAACCTTGTCGCCCGGCTTTGCAATCGGTGTGAAATCCCAGATCTTCTCGTGGTTGAGAGGATTGGTGTACTCTCCCTTCTGGAGGAATACGCCTGTCATTGTGGTGAGGTCGTTCTGAAGACCGTCGTAACTGCTTGAGAGCAGGCCTGGACCGAGAGTAGCCTCGAGCATTCTGTCCTCGAACTCGACTGTGTCACCGTTCTTTAGTCCACGGGTGCTTTCGAATACCTGTACTGCAGCATTCTTACCGTTCACCTTGATGACCTCGGCCATAAGCTTCGTGTCACCTACGGTGATGTAGCAGATTTCATTCTGCGACACCGGTCCGTCAGCCTCGACAGTCACAAGGTTTGAAACGATACCCGTAACTTTACCAGTTGTTTTCATATCAATTGTTGTTTTTGTTATTTCTCGTTATATTCTACTCCTTTGAATGTGCCGCGCACCTCATCAACGAGTTTCTTGAACATCTCACGTCCGGTCTCTTCGTCGAGAATGAGCCATCTGCGGATGATCATCATCTTCACCATCATTCCGAGGATCTTATCAAAATTGAGATAATCGAAGAGGGTGAGTTCGTCGATCTTCTCCCAGTAGAGGTCGTCTATGCCTCTTTCCCTGGAGAGGATATCGTGGCCTTCGAGGATGCTCTGCAGTTTTGCAGACTCCTTGAATTCCGGTTCCTCCGGTTCAAGGCCGGTCTCTTCTGCTTCAGGATCCCTGAGCGAGAGCACGTCCTTTTCGGGATCTCTGCCCAATGCCTGGTTCAGATACCTGACTTTCTGGTTGCGCACGTCAAGGTCGAAACGGAAGAACTCCCTGATGAATCCGATCTTGTGTGAAAGCGCCTCCTTATAGAGTTCTGGGCCGATCTGATCCTTGTCGAATCCCTTCACGATGAAATCAAGAACTTCATTGTCTTTTGCGGACAGCAGCTCCCTCACCTGCTCAAGGTATTCGTCAAGACTCTTCTCGCCCTGTCTCCAGTCCGGAGTGAAGTCGGGAAGACCTGCTATTATGTAAACGTAATTGTTCATTATCCGAAGAGAAGCTTCTTGGTTGCTGGTCTGAGATACTCTGAAATGAGCTGATTGAATGTCTCCTCTGTGAAGCTTACGAACCATCCTTCATCCTTAGGACCGATCTGGAAACCTCCGGCAATCTTCTTTGAGAAAGATGCCTGTACGCCTGCGCCGAGAATCTTTCCAAGCTCCTTTGTCGCAAAAGGCTCGAGGTCGTTCTTGAGTGACTCTGGGAGGATGAGGTTGAGATCGACCGGACCGTCGGTAGTGAATTTCTCAGCAACAGTCTTGATGAGGTCCTTGATGAAATCAGGTGAAGAAAGAGTCTTCTTCACAGCCTCGCCGGTCATCTTTCCTACGATGAGAGTCTCGATGTCCTTCTTGGTAGCGGCGATGCTCTGTGATGAAGCCATCTTGATGTCAGAGGCAGTCTTTGTCCTGATCTCCTCTGCCTGCTTCTGAGCGGCAGCGATGATCTGTGCAGCCTCAGCCTGAGCCTTTGCCAGCATATCATCAACCTGTGCCTTTGCTTTAGCAAGAAGTTCTTCGCCTTCCTGCTTGCCTTTCGACAGACCCTCGTTATAGAGCTTGTCTGTCAGTTCCTGCAATTTGTTCTGCATATCCGGATATTTTGTTTTGGTTATATTTTATTCGTTATCTCGGCAAAATTACTAATAAATCGGCAAGGAAACAACCTATTTCCTCTAATTTTTTAAAATAGTTGCCTTCCTTGCCGATATATTTGTCAATGTGCTGTATTTTAGCTCCTTATGCCATCAGAAACATTCCTTGAGGATAGTTATGATGTTCTTGGATCTGCCCATCGTGTAGAAATGAATGGCAGGTACGCCGTGTGCAATCAGATCCTTGCACTGGGTGATGCACCATTCCGTTCCAATCTGATATTCAGCATCCTTGTCTTCTGCTTTCGCTATCTCGCTTGTAAGTTCGAGCGGTATGTCGAGTGAGAAAGATTCCGGGAGCATATTGACCTGTCTTGCAGTAGAAAGCGGCTTGAGGCCCGGGATGATCGGGACGCTTATCCCTGCCTTCCTGCATCTCTCCACGAAATCATAATATACCTTGTTGTCAAAGAACATCTGTGTGATGACATAGTCGGCTCCGGCATCGACTTTCTTCTTGAGATTCTCAATATCGGTCTCGATGTTCGCAGCTTCGAAATGCTTCTCAGGATATCCACCCACGCCGATGCAGAAATATCTGCTGTCAAATGCTCCGGAGGCTTCCTTCTCGCCCTTGAGCCTTCGCTGGTAAGATGCGCTTCCCTGATATTTTCTGATCCCTTCCACAAGTTCGCTGGCGTATCTGTATCCACCAGGAGTAGGGGAGAATCTCTTCTCTCCCGTCATACTGTCACCTCTGAGCGCGACGATGTTGTTGATGCCCAGGAATTCCAGGTTGTCAAGCTTGCTTTCGATCTCTTCTGCCGTTGTTCCGGCGCAGATTATATGCGGTACCGTTTCGATGTCGTATCTTGACATAATGGCGGCACAAACGGTCGTTTCGCTGATTCGGTTGCGCACAAGATGCCTGCTGAAGCTTCCGTCAGGCTCGGGGCGGAACTCGAATTCGTCCCTGTGGCTGGTGACGTTGATGTATTTTGGGCTGAACTCCATAAAAGGAGCGATGCTCTCCAAAAGTTCATTCTTGGTCATTCCTCTGAGCGGCGGTACAATTTCCAATGAAGGATATGCCTTCTTGCTGCCTGCCAATATATCTGATATTTTCATAGTGCAATAATTAAGTTCTTGATTTTGAGTGTGTTGCATCTTCTGCGTGCTCCCCTTTGTGCGGCACGTGGAAGGGGTAATGTGTTGAGCTTCAATTGGTTGCCCTCCTCCGCTATTTCAGCAGGTGGCTGAGGAAACGGCGTGCGGTCTGCTCGTCCATACCTCTGCGGGAAGCATAGTCGTCATATTGCTTCTGCGAGATGCGGCGGATATCCTGATATGCTGCTTCAGGATGTATGAATATCATTCCGCAGATGCTGGATTCCGGTGTCATTGCGAAACTTTCCGTAAGCTTTATTCCGAGCCTGTCACCTTGCGGAAGCAAAGCCAGGAGATCCTGCTTCAGCGTATGGTCCGGACAGCTTGAATACCCAGCAGCCGGCTTGATTATCTTCATATCTTCCTTCTGTGATGCTGCGAGTTTTCTGTCAAGCCAGGTTGATGCGGCTTCGGCCATTGTCATTCTCACAGTGCGGCCAACCATATCCTCGTATCTGTTGCTGCAGGCCGGACAGCAGCAGCCTTCTTCGTGTGCATCATTGGCTTTTACGCTGATGGCAAATACTCCGAATGCAGATGACCTCCCGCTGTCGGAAGGCACTACAAAGTCACAGAGTGACTGCATCTTGCCGTCCTCCTGCCTCATCATCTGGATGCGCCTTTCTCCGTCTGCGGTCCTGATCACTATGTCATCCTTGTCGGAATTTGCGTGATAGAACTGTGTGGAGACCATTATCTTGAAATTACCCATCTCTATCTCGTCTTCCGCATCTCTTCTCAGCTGCATCAGCTCCGCAACTTCAGGGACACGGCTACCGTATTTCACTCCCCAGATGGCGTGGAGCATCTTCCAGTCAAAGTATGGCATAGCCTCGTCTATCGGAAGCTCGAGGAATGGAATACTTTCCGGAAGGGCTTCTGCGTAAGTCTCCGCTGCATATCCTGACTTCAGTATCGTCCATCCGTCTGCAGCTGGCTTCTCTTGGCGTGAACCGTACATTCTTCGGATCTTTTCCTGTTCTGAATGCTGTTCCTTTTCAAATTCTTCCGGGTCCAGGATATATTTCTTTGCCATAACGGCTGCGGCGGATGCATCTGCGCCATAGAATACGTGGTCATATAGAGGTGCAAGCTTTACGGCTGTATGAAGGGCTGATGTCGTTGCTCCTCCGATGAAAAGAGGCTTGATCATCCCTCTGGCTTTCATTTCTCTGCAGATTTCTTCCATCTGATAGAGAGACGGTGTTATGAGACCGCTCACCGCAATTATATCAGCATCCGCCCTTTCTGCTTCTTCCAGAATGGTTTCCTTGTCCACCATCACTCCCAGGTCTCGGACTTCGAAGCCGTTGCAGGACAGCACGATAGCGGTTATGTTCTTTCCGATGTCGTGAACATCTCCCTTGACTGTCGCAATCACTACTTTCGGTCTGGTGCTTCCCTTGGAGTCTATGTTCATAAACGGTTCCAGAATCGTAACGGCATCTCTCATAACCTTGGCTGACTTGACCACCTGCGGCAGAAACATCTTTCCGTCTCCGAATAATGCCCCCACTGTCTCCATTCCTGCCATAAGTGGGCCTTCTATGATGTTCAACGCGCTGCCGTATTCCTCTATGGCTTCTCTGAGATCGGTTTCGAGATTCTCTGACCGGCCTTTGACAAGAGCGTCTTTCAGTCTTTCTTCCAACGGTGCCTTGACAGATGCATTCTCTGAGATTATCGGCAAATCCTTTTCCTCGAGCATCCTCGAAGCTTTCGCAATCAGTCTTTCAGTGGCCTGGGGATCGGTGTCGAATATCACATCCTCCACGCATTTCAGCAGTTCCGGCTCTATCTCATCATATACCTGGAGCATAGAAGGATTTACTATGGCCATATCCAGGCCGGCCTTGATGGCGTGGTACAGGAAAGCGGAATGCATCGCTTCGCGCACGGCGTTGTTTCCTCTGAACGCGAATGAAAGGTTGGAAACTCCTCCGGATGTCAGTGCGCCCGGCAGATTCGCCTTGATCCATCTCACAGCCTCGATGAAGTCAATTCCATATCTGGCGTGTTCTTCGATGCCGGTACCGATGGATAATATGTTGACATCGAATATTATGTCTTCAGGTGATACTCCGGCCTTCTCTGTCAGAAGTCTGTAGGCTCTGGCGCATATTTCAATCTTGCGGCCGTAGGTGGTAGCCTGACCTTCTTCATCGAATGCCATCACCACCATAGCCGCTCCGAACGACTTTATGATCCTTGCTTTCTCAATGAATGCTTCCTCGCCTTCCTTAAGGCTTATGGAATTGACGATGCACTTGCCCTGTGCATTCTTAAGACCGGCCAGAATTGTTTCCCAATGCGACGAGTCTATCATAAGAGCCGCCTTTGCTACAGCCGGCTCATTGGAAATATACCTCACGAACCGTTCCATCTCTCTTGTGCTGTCAAGCATAGCGTCATCCATATTGATATCTATGATCGACGCACCGTCCTCTATCTGCTTTGCCGCAACCTGAAGTCCGGATTCGTAATCGCCTGATGCTATGAGCCTTGCAAATTTGCGTGAACCGGCTACATTTGTCCTTTCTCCGACATTTGTGAAGTTATTGTGTCTGAGATCGACTTCTACTGCTTCCAGTCCGCTGACCTTCAATGTCCTCTCTGCAATATTGTCCGTTGCCACGGACAACTTTCTGGCATCAAGCCCCTTTACGGCATCGGCAATCGCCCTTATATGAGCTGGAGTCGTGCCGCAGCATCCTCCGACTATATTGACGAGTCCTTTGGATGCCATAACCTTGATCTGTGCAGCCATATCTTCCGGACTCTGGTCATAGCCTCCCATCTCGTTAGGCAGTCCGGCGTTCGGATAGCAGCTTACTCCGCATCTGCACCATTTGTCGATTTCCTCGACAAGAGGCATCAGTTCCGCAGCTCCGAGAGAGCAGTTCAGTCCGAAAGTCAGGATCGGGTAGTGACATACCGAGGTGTAGAAAGCCTCCAGGGTCTGTCCGGTCAGCGTCCTCCCGCTCCTGTCTCCCACAGATACCGATATCATCACTGGCGGTATGTCAGGGAGAGGCTGTATGACGGAACTGGCATTTTGCCACCCCCTGCTTTGGGGAGAGGCCCAGCTCAGCTGGGAGGGGGCCAGAGTAGTCAACAGCCTCTCCCTAACAATCTCCTGGATGCCGGCTAACGCTGCCTTGACATTGAGGGCATCGAAGCAGGTCTCGATAAGCAGAAGGTCAGCACCTCCTTTCAGCAGAGCCTCCGCCTGGAGACGATATGCCTCCTTCATCTGCTCGAAACTATATGGCCTGAATGCAGGATCGGCTACATCGGGTGATAATGACAGAGATTTTGAAGTCGGACCGATGCTTCCTGCTACCCATACCTTCCTCTGCAGCCCTACCTTGGCCGCAATCTCCTGAGCCTCGTCGGCTGCCTCACGCGCTATCCTTGCTCCCTCGAACGCCATCCGGGACGCGAAGTCCTCGCAACCGTACTCCGACTGCGATATGGCGTTTGCGCTGAAAGTGTTGGTCTCTATTATGTCGGCTCCTGCCGCAATATATTCCTGATGTATGGCTTTTATGATTTCCGGATGGGTCAGGTTCAGACACTCGTTGTTGCCCTTAAGTTCCTTTGTGCAGCCAGAAAACGGTCCCTTGCGGTAGTCTTCTTCCGTGAGTCCGTATCTCTGGATCATCGTGCCCATAGCTCCATCCAGAATCAATATCCTGTCATTGTGTATGTCGATCATACTTTTTCCTGATAATTAACATACAAAGATACGCTATTTCCGTCAAATAGTGAATATGAATTTATGCTGAAGTACAAGTGCTTGATTCATAGTATCTTACATATAATGCCTGCTGCACTATGACAGCAGGCATCTCGCTTAATGTGTTGATGCTCAGTCTGTTATGTGTCAGACTAGCCGAGGAAACTGAGCAGGATACCTGCTGCTACGGCTGAGCCGATGACACCGGCTACGTTAGGAGCCATCGCGTGCATCAGGAGGTGGTTGTTCTTGTCGAATTCGCGGCCGACATTCTGGGATACACGGGCCGCGTCAGGAACCGCCGATACGCCGGCATTGCCGATCAGAGGATTGATCTTGCGTCCTTCCTTACAGAAGAGGTTCATAAACTTGACGAAAAGTACACCGCACATTGTCGCAATGACGAATGAAAGAAGTCCAAGGAGGAAGATCTTTACAGAATCACCTGTGAGGAATTCATCAGCCTGGGTAGAACATCCTACGGTAATGCCGATCAGAATGGTCACGACATCAATGAGCGGACCGCGTGCAGTTTCTGCAAGACGCTTTGTCACTCCGCTCTCCTTCAGCAGGTTTCCGAAGAACAGCATACCGAGCAGCGGCATTCCGGAAGGAACGATCATAGCAGTCAGGATGAAGCCGACGATAGGGAATATGATCTTCTCCTTCTGGCTAACCTGTCTTGGAGTCGCCATTCTGATGAGACGTTCCTTCTTGGTAGTCAGCATAAGCATTATAGGACGCTGGATGACAGGTACAAGAGCCATATAAGAGTATGCGGAAACTGCAATTGCGCCCATCTGGTGAGGGGCGAGCTTTGATGAAAGGAAGATCGCAGTAGGGCCGTCCGCACCTCCGATGATGCCGATGGCACCGGCTTCTGCCGGTGTGAATCCCATTTGGAGTGCTATTATATATGCTCCGAAGATACCTATCTGGGCTGCGGCTCCGATGAGCATAAGCCTTGGTTGGGAAATCAGGGCGGAGAAGTCTGTCATCGCACCGATTCCCAGGAATATGAGCGGTGGGTACCAACCCGTCTGGACACCCTGGTACAGGATGTTCATAACCGATCCTTCTTCATATATACCGATATTGAGGCCAGGAACGAAAGGTATGTTTCCTATTATCATTCCGAAACCGATCGGGATAAGCAGCAGAGGCTCCCAGTCTTTCTTGATCGCCAGATATATGAACACGATGCCGATGAAGATCATAATGGCGTGTTTGTACGTCATACTGGCGAAGCCTGTGTACTGGAAGAATTGCTGAAGACTTTCAAATATGGTGTTCATTGATTGTCTATGGTTATATATCCCCGACTTCCACGGGGATGTAGTTCATTATCCGATGGTTACAATAGCTGCTCCTTCAAGAACCGAGTCTCCCTTTGCTACGTGGATTGCTGTCACGGTACCGTCCTGTGTGGCCTCTATGGAATTCTCCATCTTCATAGCCTCGAGAACTGCAACCTCCTGGCCGGCCTTGACGCTGTCTCCTACATTTACCTTGACCGCGATGATCACTCCCGGGAGCGGACTTGTCACAGCCTTTCCGGCACCTGAAGCCGCCGGTTTTGGTGCGGCAGATGCAGCTGGAGCAGTCTGAACCGGTGCTGCAGCAGGAGCCGCTGCCGGTGCTGTCTGAACCGGTGCTGCAGGAGCATTCTCAAGCTCGACCTGATAGTCGGTGCCATTTACTGTAATTGAAGCATTTGTGCCATCTACTGAATTGATTGCAACATTGTACTCGTTGCCGTTGATCTTGAATCTATATGTTTTCATATCTGACGTTTTCTTTTGATTGTGATTATATAACTTTCATTATCGTGTACCGTATCGTTCAGGTATTGATGGAGCGCCATCGATATGGCTGCATAGACTTCTCCATTCATCTCCTGATCCAGTGCCAGAGCGATCGCAGCGGCTATTTCGCCATCAGGCGCTCCTTTTGTCTCTTTCACCTTCTTTTTCTCAGGCATCTTGAACTTTATCTCTCCGGATGCGAGCTTGCCGATAAGGGTGTAGGCGAAGTAAAGGACAATCAATGCAACGAATACCACAGAGACCGACACCAGAGTGATTATGGCTCCGTGAGGATCCTTTTCGGCCATCTCCGCGCTCTTGATTATGACGCTCTCCGATACCTGCAATATCATAAATGGATTCATAAATTATATATTTAGAGTGGGAGATTGTCGTGTTTCTTCCAAGGGTTTTCCTGCTTCTTTCCGGCGAGCTGCTCGAGCGCCCGGATTACGCGGAAACGTGTGTTACGAGGCTCGATGACATCATCGATATATCCGTAGCTTGCGGCATTGTAAGGGTTGCAGAACAGGTCGTTGTATTCCTTCTTCCTGTCCTCAGCAGCCTGAGCCTGGGCGACAGGATTCTCAATTGCCTTGATTTCCTTAGAGTATAGTATCTCGACAGCTCCTTCCGCTCCCATAACTGCAATGTTGGCTGATGGCCAGGCATAGTTGATATCTCCACGTAACTGTTTGCAGCTCATAGTGATATGCGCTCCTCCGTATGATTTTCTCAGTGTTACCGTAACCTTAGGTACAGTTGCCTCACCGTATGCATACAGAAGTTTTGCGCCATTGGTGATGATGCCGCCGTATTCCTGCTGGGTGCCGCAGAGGAAGCCAGGGACATCGACCAGTGTCACCAGCGGAATGTTGAATGCATCGCAGAAGCGTACGAAACGGGCAGCCTTGCGTGACGCATTTATGTCAAGCACTCCTGCAAGGAAATTCGGCTGATTCGCGACTATTCCCACAGAACGGCCGTTCATACGGGCGAATCCTATGATGATGTTCTTGGCCCAGCTGCTATGCACTTCGAGGAACTTTCCGTCATCGATGATGCTTCCTATGACCTTGTACATATCGTATGCCTTGTTCGGATTATCTGGAATTATGTCGTTCAAGCTGTCATCTGCACGTCCTGCAGGGTCGGAAGTCTCAGCAAACGGAGCTTCTTCCTTATTGTTTGAAGGAAGGAAACTGAAAATATCCTTGATTGTCTGCAGCCCCTCTTCCTCGGAATCGGCAGCGAAATGTGCCACACCGCTCTTGGTCGCGTGTATGCTTGCTCCTCCAAGCTCCTCCTGGGTCACTTCTTCACCGGTCACTGTCTTTACCACGCCAGGTCCGGTCAGGAACATATAGGATGTATCCTTTATCATAATGGTGAAGTCCGTCAGGGCAGGGGAATATACTGCTCCTCCTGCACACGGACCGAAGATTCCGGAAATCTGAGGAATCACTCCTGATGCGAGAATATTCCTTTCAAAGATTTCTCCATATCCTGCGAGAGAGCAGATTCCTTCCTGTATGCGTGCACCGCCAGAGTCGTTGAGACCTATGAAGGGAGCTCCGTTGCGCACGGCCATATCCATAACCTTGCAGATCTTCTGGGCCATTGTTTCGGACATCGATCCTCCTGACACAGTGAAGTCCTGTGCAGATACATATACGAGACGTCCGTCAATCGTTCCCATACCGGTCACAACTCCGTCTCCGTCAAATCTGGTCTTTTCCATTCCGAAGTTGGTGCAGCGATGACGGACGAACATATCGAATTCCTCAAAGCTGCCTTCGTCTAGAAGAATTGACAGTCTTTCTCTGGCTGTCAGCTTTCCTTTCTGGTGCTGGGCATCGATACGTTTCTGACCGCCACCCATTCGCGCAGTCGCCCTGCGCTCTACCAGTTCTTTGATCTTTTCCTGTTGAATACTCATAAGTATGTTGTGATGATGGTGTTAGGTTTTAATATCATCACAGCAAAGATAGCATTTTTTCTTACCGTACAAATAAAATCTCGCCACATCATCAGACATTATGCTTTTTTCTCCTTCCGTGTGGTGAAATTCACATTGAGTATGTGAATCCCCGGCATTTGGGGAAAATGAATAAAAAAAGACCGACGGCAGTAGGCCATCGGTCTTTCGGATATGTCTCGTAATGTGATTACGGCTGCATAGTAGTATAGACATTCTGAACGTCATCATCCTCCTCGATACGCTCGATGAGCTTCTCGATGTCAGCCTTTGCGTCACCTTCAAGAACCTTGAGGTCAACGTTAGGGAGACGGGTGAACTCAGCTGCGATAAGCTCGTAGCCGTTGTCCTCGATCCACTTCTGGATGCCGTTGAATGCAGTGAACTCACCATAAAGCACGATTTCCATCTCTTCGTTCTCGTTCTCTTCCTCGAATATCTCCTCAACTCCGTAGTCGATGAGTTCAAGCTCGAGCTCTTCGAGATCGTATGGGTTTGCCGACTTCATACGGAACATACACTTGCGGTCGAACATATAGTCAACACTTCCTGAAGTTCCGAGTGAACCGCCGCTCTTTGTGAAGTATGAACGTACGTTAGCGACAGTACGGTTGTTATTGTCGGTAGCAGCCTCAACGAGTACTGCGATTCCGTGAGGACCATAACCCTCGAATACTACTTCCTTGTAGTCTGCCTGATCCTTGTCGGTCGCTCTCTTGATGGCGCGCTCGATGTTGTCCTTAGGCATATTCTCGCTTCGTGCAGTCTGGATAAGCGCGCGAAGACGCGGGTTTCCTGTCACATCCGGACCGCCCTGCTTTACAGCGATGGTGATTTCCTTTCCGATCTTGGTGAAGACGCGGGCCATATGACCCCATCTTTTGAATTTACGTTCCTTGCGGAACTCAAACGCTCTTCCCATATTAAAAATGATTTCTACTTGTTGGCAACTCTTCCGATATACTTCTCGATGTCGTATGCTTCCATAGACTGAGGATACTGATCCTTGATAGTCTCGTAGAAAGAAAGTGCCTTCTCGTTCTCGCCGAGCTTCTCAGCAACGATACCGGCCTTGAGAAGGTAAGTCGCAGCATACATATTGTCAATTGTATTTGCTGCCTGCTCGAAATAACCGAGAGCCTTGTTATAATCCTCAAGACCTACGTATGCATCACCGATGCAAGCCTTTGCGCGTGCGCTGAGGATCTCATCCTTGCCCTTGTAAGCCTCGAGATAATTGATCGCAGACTCCCAGTTGCCGAGCTGAAGCTCGCATACACCTGCATAGAAGTTCACAGACTTGCCTGCCTTTGTGCCGTACTCGTCAAGAACCTGTACGAAACCGAGCACATTGCCGTCGCCGTTGAGAGCGAGCTCATAGTCACCGTTGCGGAAGTTCTCCTCAGCAAGAGCCATCTGACCCTGAGCCTCTGCAACCTTTGGCTGGTGAACGAACTTGTACCAGCAGAATACTCCTGCACAAGCTACAACAACTGCAACGCAGATGATAGAAAGGAGCTTTCCGTTCTTCTCGAAGAACTGCTCTGTCTTTGAAACCGCCTCGACAACTGCCTCGGCATTCTCGTTTTTGATTTCTTTAGCCATATCTTTTTTGATTTTTATATTTGTCATTCAGACCCGTCCGGGTACAGTCAGCCCAAACAGGCGGCAAATTTAGCAAAAAATGTCAAAACTCCCAAAGAATACTTTTCATTTTCAAGAAACCTCCTCCAATCACTTCAAATCAATGATGGAATGCACTGAAAAATCAAAACTGTTTATTATATTTGCCAAGATATCATAAGGAATATGCCAGTACTCGAAAAAATCGTCATATCGGACTTCCGAAATATTCAGCTTCAGGAACTGGAGTTCTCGCCGAATGTCAACTGTATATGTGGAAATAACGGCGAGGGCAAGACGAATCTTCTCGATGCCATATACTACCTCTCGATGACGAAGAGCGCTTTCGCTTCTTCCGACAGATTCAATTTCCGTCACGGCACCGATGAATTCTCGATTTCCGGAACATACAGGATGGAAAACGGGCTTTCAAGCAGATTCGCCGTGAAGATGTCTTCGAAGGGCGAGAAGAAGGTGCGCCGTGATGAAAAACAATACGGCAAGGTTTCGGAACATATAGGCATTCTGCCTATAGTGATGGTTTCTCCGTCCGACATCTCGATGGTGAGTGAATCGGGTGAAGAGAGGAGACGTTTCGTCAATGCGGTTCTTTCACAGACTGACAGGGAATATATGTCTGCCCTCCAGCAGTATAACCGTCTTCTTCTCCAGCGCAACAGGATGCTCAAGGAACTCGAGCCGGACCGCTCCCTTCTCGAAGTCATCGATATGCGTATGGCTGCTCTTGCCGAGCCTGTATATCAGGCGAGGAAGAATTTCGTGGATGCCCTGAATCCGATCGTTGCGGAATATTACAAGGCTCTTTCCGGTGATTCGGAACAGGTCACCATAGAATATGAATCGGAACTTTCCAAGGCTGGGCTTGACCAGCTTTTTGCTGCAACATACGATAAGGACAGGCTTTTCAGATATACTACATCAGGCTTGCAGAGGGATGATTTCATTTTCCGGATGAACGGTCATCCGATCCGCCGTTACGGATCACAGGGCCAGCAGAAGTCTTTTCTTGTGTCGCTGAAGTTCGCGCAATATGAGATAATGAAGAACAGGTACGGATTCGCTCCGATGCTTCTCCTTGACGATGTGTTCGACAAACTGGATATGGGAAGGATCTCCAATCTGCTCCAGATGGTGGCAAGCAATGATTTCGGACAGATATTCATCACGGACAGCAATAAGGTGAGGATGTCCGGGATAGTTGACGGGCTGACCCGTGACAGAGCTTATTATGATACCAGCGCAGGCAAGTTCACGAGATTGTAGAGTTATGGCGTACGAAAGCAGAAAGAACGGCCTGCGCAGGCAGGAGGCGGTCGGTATGGAAGAACTGGTCAGACAGTTCATCCGGGATATGAAGCTTACGGCGGGACTTGACAGGCAGAGGCTATATGATGCCTGGGGAACAGTGTCCGGAGCAGGCAGATACACTCTCGATGTGACATACCATAAAGGGGTTATGACCTGTGTGATAAGCTCTTCCGTGATCCGCAACCAGCTTTATTTCCAGAGGGAGGGTCTTATAGCACGATTGAACGAACATCTGGCTTCGGATGTGCTTTCCGGTGAAGCCGGTGCCCTTACCGTTACAAACCTGATATTGAGATAGAACAGATATGAAGATAGTCGCTGACATTGATGTGCCTTTCCTTTCCGGAGTCTTTGAACCATACGGAAGTGTCATATATAGAAAAGGACTGGAGATAAGCCGTGAAGATGTGATCGATGCGGATGCTCTGATCGTGCGTACCAGGACCCGCTGCGACGCATCTCTGCTTGAAGGAACGTCGGTGAAGATGATTGCGACTGCTACTATCGGTACGGATCATATCGATCTGGATTATTGCCGGAATGCCGGTATCGAGGTCGCCAATGCCGCTGGCTGCAATGCTGGGGGAGTGATGCAATATGTCTTTTCGGCCCTTTATGGTGTTGCGGCACGCAAGGGAATAAAGATCGAAGGAAGTACGATAGGCATAATCGGTGTAGGCCACGTCGGTGGAAAGGTGGAGGCAATGGCGGAACATCTCGGATTCAAAGTCTTGAGATGCGATCCCCCGAGAGCCATCGCAGAAGGACCTGAGGGATTCTGCTCTTTGGAGTATCTTCTGGCTGAGTCTGACATAGTTACGCTTCACGTGCCTCTCGACAGGAACACACGTAAGATGGCAAATCCGGCCTTCTTTACCCTTATGAAGCCAGGCTCCATATTCATAAATGCTTCCCGCGGAGAAGTCGTTGACGAAAAGGCTCTTCTTGAAGCGATGCCGAAGCTGGGGGCAGTGGTCATAGATACCTGGAATAACGAACCTGAAGTAAATGAAGACCTTATCGATGCTGTTGACATAGCTACGCCGCATATTGCCGGATACACTTTTCAGGGAAAGCAGAACGGAACGGCTCTGGCTGTAAGGGCTGTGGCAAGGCATTTCGGCCTGGAGGCGCTTTATGATTTCTTCCCTGTTTCCGATATGCCAGACCACGAGCCGGTTCTTCTGGACCTGCAGGGCAAGAATCAGGGCGAGATAGCTGCGGTCTTTCAATATAACTATCCTATATTCACGGATGATTTCCGATTCAGAATGGAACCCGGGAAATTCGAAAGGTTCAGATCGGAGTACCAATACAGAAGAGAAATAATCTACACTAATAATATAACCAATATGTTTACAAAAGAAGATATTGCTCAGATAGAGCAGAGAGGATCGTCAGTACAGACTGCGGAACAGCAGATTGAACGATTCAAGCAGGGTTTCCCTTGGATGAAGATTGTCGCTCCTGCTACTCCTGAACGGGGTATTCAGGTGCTTGACGAAGCAGCAGTAGAGGCTGCTGCAAAGTATTATGACGGTGCGACCATCAACGGAAAGTGCAAGTTTGTTCCGGCTTCTGGAGCGGCTTCACGTATGTTCAAGGACCTTTTCAGCGGTCTTGACGCCCTTAAGGATGGCAAGGAACTCGCGGATGATGCCCCTGCAGCAAAGTTCGTGGATCAGATCCAGTCATTCGCATTCTACACTCCAGAACTTTTCGGAGAACAGACCTGCAGATGTCCTGAATATAGGAAGGATGTGCTTTCAAAGACTCTTACCGATGAAGGCCTTGGTTATGGTGCCAAGCCTAAGGGAGTTCTCAAGTTCCACAAATATACTGACGGTGAGATCCGTACTGCATTTGCAGAGCATCTTGTGGAGGCTCAGAACTATATGAGAAATGAAGACGGCACTGCCAATCTCGTTGTTACCATCTCTCCTGAGCATCAGCATCTTTTTGAAGAGGCATACGCTGAGGTCAAGGAAGCATACGAGGCTAAGTACGGCGTGAAGTATAATATTACATTCACTTTCCAGGACAAGGCTACCGATACAATCGCTGTTGACGTTGAGAACAAGCCTTTCCGCACAGAGACTGATTCGCTCCTCTTCCGTCCTGCAGGACACGGAGCTCTGATCTATAATCTCAACAAGATAGAGGAAGAGGTGGTTTCAATCAAGAATATCGACAACGTGGCAAATGAGAGACTCCTTCCGGAGACTGCGACCTGGAAGAAGGTGCTTCTCGGCAAGGCTCTCGAGCTTCGTGACAAGATCTACGGATATCTCAATGCTCTTGATGCTGAGGCTACTCCTGCTCTTTGCGATGAGATCGAGGCATTCCTTGACAATACTCTTTGCGTGACTCTTCCTGCTTCAGCCGACTTTGAGGCACGCGTGGCTGCTCTTCGCGCAAAGCTCAACCGCCCTATCCGTGTTGCCGGTATGGTGAAGAATCAGGGCGAGCCTGGCGGCGGTCCATTCATCATTGCTGAGAAAGACGGTTCTACATCGCTTCAGGTCCTTGAGAGTGTACAGATCAATATGTCTGACGATTACGCACGCAATGCCCTTGCTTCTGCTACTCACTTCAACCCGGTTGACATCGTATGCTGTCTCCACGATTACAAGGGACAGAGCTTCGATCTTCTGAGGTATGTTGACGAGGATGCAGGATTCATCAGCTCGAAGAGCTATCAGGGACGCGAACTCAAGGCCCTCGAGCTTCCTGGCCTCTGGAATGGTGCTATGAGCAACTGGAACACTCTTTTCGTTGAAGTTCCTCTCGCGACCTTCAATCCTGTCAAGGTGGTTCTCGACCTGCTCAGACCGGCTCATCAGAACTAGTCTCTCCTTATCGGATACAATAAAGAGGGTGACTAAAAAGTCTTATGACTGATTAGTCACCCTCTTTTCATTTATATATTTCACCGGGAGGATGATAGAGATTGCGGAGGACTCCGTTCGCTCCGCTCACTCCGGACCCTCCCAACGTTTCCTGCGTGGTCTTCGACCACTTGTCTCCGTCGGGCCCCTCCCGCTGCCCGTGTCCGCGGGTGGACACGCCTCCGCAATCTCTACCATCCTCCCTCTTGAATATATGGCATAAAATATAGTTGTTCTTTTGATAATCAAAAGGAATAGCTATTGTTAATGTCAAGGAGTTTTATTATATTTGTCAGAATTACACCGATAAATCGGGATTCCCAGTTGAAATCCAAGCACAACCTACATAATATTTTCAACCAAATCTATAAGTTGTTATATATCAGGTAAATAAATTTCTATTATTTTTCTGTTACAGCAACAGAAATCCTGTCAATCTTGTT
>SUYP01000038.1 GCA_015060395.1 Bacteroidales bacterium | reverse complement strand
GAAAGCCAGCCCGAGGGCTGGCTTATTGCTTTGGTTGAGATACCAGGATTCGAACCTGGACAGAGGGAACCAAAATCCCTAGTGCTACCATTACACCATACCTCAATTCCGGCTGCAAAGATATTACTATTTTTACTTTTCTGCAAATAGTTTAGAACAACCCGTAAATAAGGTTCCAGACAAGGAATCTGGCAAACTTTCCGATCAGCAGCAGTACGATGGTCCATCCCGGACGGGTCTTGTAGAAGCCGAGAGCTATGGCGATTACGTCTCCTATGAACGGGATCCAGGCGGTGAGGGCCAGCCAGACTCCGTATCTGTCGATCTTCTCTTTCTGCTTCTGCAGTGTCTCAGGCTTGACCTTGAACCATCTTTCAATCCACTCCCACTTGCCGATCCATCCTATCCAGTATGTCAGGACACTGCCGAGCCAGTTCCCCAGCGTGCCTATGAGCAGGCAGCCGACCGGGTTGGATGTCGCGGCCAGGATCGCGAGATACAAGGCATCGGAACTGAAAGGGAAGATGGTCGCGGCAAGGAAAGTGCCGATGAAAAGGCCTAAAAGCCCCAGTCCTTCAAGCCATTCCATATCTATTTTCTTTTGTTTCTGAAGAATTCAGTAACAAGGCTGCTGCATTCTTCCGCCATAACACCGGAAACTATTTCAGTCTTGGGATGCATCAGGGAAGGGGAGAAAAGCGAAAAGCCTCGCTTAGGGTCGGATGCACCATATACTACTCGTCCGATCTGCGCCCAGGCCAGAGCTCCGGCACACATAGGACAAGGCTCTACGGTCACATATAACGTGCAGTCGTTCAGGTATTTGCCTCCCATTGCCTCGGTCGCTGCCGTAATGGCTATCATCTCGGCGTGAGCTGTAGGATCATTCAGCCTTTCGGTCATATTATGTCCCTTGCCGATTATCCGGCCTTTGCAGACAATCACAGCCCCGATCGGAACCTCTTCCTCCGATGCGGCGTACCCGGCCTCCCTGAGGGCCTCTCTCATATATCTTTCGTCCTGTTCCATAAAACGTATCAACAAAAAACCCGGCCTTGCGGTCGGGTTCGTTTTCTTACCACCTGTCCTCAGATGATACAGTCAGTTTCTTGCGGCCGCGACGACGGCGAGCTGCCAATACGCGACGTCCGTTTGGAGTGGACATACGCTCGCGGAAGCCGTGCTTGTTGCGACGCTTGCGCTGTGATGGTTGGAATGTTCTTTTCATATCTAGATATTTTTATATTTTTCCTTATAAAATTGGGAGTGCAAAGGTAGTCTTTTTCAATTGAATTACAAAATATTTTTGAAGATTATTCATTTTATAAATAATGACAGGATCATTTTTCAATGAAAATAACTTGTTTTGTCTCAAAAAACGGGTCGGATGTCCAGCTGGAAATAGGCCATATATGTACCGAACCCTTTCTCATCCTGTATCGCGCCATAGCATTGGATATCTCTTCAGCCAGGTCTCCTCCCTTCAGATACAATATCCCTTCGTTATACTTTCCCTTGACCCAAGGCATAAAGTTTTCCAACGAGGTGACTGCCCTTGATACTATGTAGTCAAATGTCTCCGGAAGTGATTCCGCACGGGCATTTACAGTCGTTACATTGCTGAGTCCCAGTCCTTTGCTTACTTCAGTTGCAACTATGATCTTTTTTCCGATTGAGTCGCATAGAGTGAATCTTGTGTGCGGGAATATTACGGCCAGAGGGATTCCCGGGAATCCTCCGCCTGTGCCCAAATCAAGAATCTTGAGCGGTTCGGCAATGGCGTATGGCCCTTCGCCGCGCATCCTGTCATAGACGTCAGGCATCTGTGTACGGAGATATGCCGCGATTCCGAGAGAGTGCAGTACGTGGTGTCTGTATAGCTCATCGATATCTTTTCTTGATACGACGTTGATCTTGGAGTTCCACTCGCGGTATAGAGCTTCCATCTTCTGGAACTGCTCCATCTGTTCAGGTGAAACTTCAGGAAATTTCTCTTCAATTATGTTTTTGAATTCTTCAAATGTCATATTTGTGGGTGTTTTAGATCCCTCGACAAGCTCGGGATGACAATGTAAAACGTTATGCGGCTATAACAGTTCATCTGAGTAGTCCATCATTTTCAGGAGCTGTGCCTTGGCACGGCGTATCTTCGTCTTGACGGTGTTGATAGGCATCTCCAGTGCGTCGGCAATCTCCTTATAGCCGAAGTTGTCGATGAGGTTCATCTTTGCTACGATCCTGTATTCTTCCTTCAGCTTTTCGATGTTTGTCAGCCATTTGTCATATTCCTGCTGGTTGATTATATCCTCTTCAGGGTTATGCATCGTTGCCGGAAGTTCCTTTAGTTCAGCTATATCATCGTTGATTGAAGTGGTCGGCATATTGGTCTTCTCCCGGTCGTGACGGCTGAGATGGTCGAATGCTGTATTACGGGCAATGCGGTACAGCCAGGTGGAGAATTTGTATTCCGGATTGTATGTAGCTATCTGACTGAAAGCTTTCTGGAAGCTTTCAAGGCAGATGTCTTCTATGTCTTCCTTCTGTGCCACATATCTGGAAATGTGGCTTTTCACTCCCGCATTGTACCTCGTATAAAGCACAATGAATGCTGCCTGATTCTGCTCTATCGCGAGCTTGACCAGGTCGGTGTCCGAAAGATTAGTGAGCTTCGAGCCAGTTGTTTCCATAGTTGCATTCAACGGTTAAAGGTATTGAAAGTCTTGTAACGTTTTCCATCTCTTCGGTGACGATCTTTTTGAGGACTTCCACTTCGGAAGGTATCGAGTCGAAAAGCAGTTCGTCGTGTATCTGGAGAATCATACGGCTCTGCAGACCCTCGGCAGCTATCCTTCTGTCAACATTGATCATCGCCAGCTTGATTATATCAGCCGATGTGCCCTGGATAGGGGCGTTGATGGCTGTGCGTTCGGCAAGCGACCTGACGGTTCCGTTTCTCGAGTTGATATCCGGGAGGTATCTCCTGCGTCCGAAGATCGTCTCCACATATCCTGTTTCTCTTGCGGCTGTCAAAGTATCCTCGATATATGAAGATATTGCAGGGAAGTTGGCAAAATAGTCTTCGATTATCTTCTTTGCCTCTGCTCTGCCTATGTGAAGCCTTTGTGACAGTCCGAATGCCGATATGCCGTACATAATGCCGAAATTGGCTGTCTTGGCTATCCTTCTCTGGTCTGCCGTCACCTCCTCTATGCTGATGCCGAATATCTTGGCCGCAGTCATAGAATGTACGTCCTGTCCGTTTCGGAATGCAGCTATGAGATGCTGGTCGCAGCTCAGGTGTGCCATAATCCTCAGCTCTATCTGCGAATAGTCTGCAGAGACTATCACTCCGTCCGGACGGCTTGGCACAAATGCCTTGCGGATCTCCTTGCCCCTTTCTGTGCGGATAGGGATGTTCTGAAGGTTCGGCTTTGAAGAACTGAGCCTTCCTGTGGCCGTAAGTGCCTGATTGAAAGTAGTATGTATCTTGCCGGTTATCGGTGAGATATATGACGGGAGCGGCTCTATGTAGGTGGACAGAAGCTTCTTGACTCCTCTGTATTCAAGTATCTCATTGATGATCGGATGCTTGTCCGACAGAGCGTTCAAAGTGTCTTCGTCAGTAGGGTAGCTGTATCTGACTCCGGTCTTTGGCTTAACCTTCGGGTCGAGCTTCATTTTCTCGAAAAGAAGGACTCCGATCTGCTTTGGGGACAATATGTTGAGATCCGGCTCTTGGGCCATTTCCCTTACTCTGTCCTGTATCTCCTGCATTTCTGCCGCCAGCGAAGAGGAATATCTGCGCAGCTGTGCCAGATCGATCTTCACTCCTTCCATTTCCATCTTGGACAGGACCGGCAGCAGAGGCTCTTCCATAGTGTCATACAGCACTTTCAGCTCCAGTTCTTCAAGTTCTTTCCCTATTTTCTCTCCTAGCATCAGGCTTGCAACGGCTTCCGGAAAACGTGCGGATTCTGCCTCCTCTGCTTCTGTCACGTCATCAAAAAGCGACAGACCTCCCTCTTCTTTTTGTTCAGGAAGACATTCCTCCAGGTTTATTCCGAGATAGGTTCTTGCCAGCAGTTCCAGCTTATGGCCCTTTTCAGGATTGACAAGATAGTGCATCAGTTCTATGTCCATCAGCCTGCCTTCAAGCTTGAAGCCGTTGTGAGACAGTATGTTGCGCTGAAGCTTCAGGTCGTATCCGTATTTGACGATATCCGGGTCGGATAGAATCTCCTTGAAGTCGGATGCGGTGCCGTAGGCAGTGATGAAATCCTCGCCTCGATGCGCTGCAACTGTAACTTTCTTTATCTCAGGAAAGATTCCCGGCTGCTCGCCTTCAATGATGATGGCGCATCCTCCTGTCTCTGATGCGGCTCTGCAGACGGCTGCGGCATCGCTTTCGCTGAAGATGAGCTTTGGCTTTTCGACCGGCTCCGATGGCTTTACATCGCCTATGTATTTTCTCAATGAGCCGAATTCATATTTCTCGAACAGGTCGGCAACCTTGCTGTCATACGCATAGTCAACGGCCATATCTTCGCTCTTCACATCAAGCTCTATATCCGTCTTGATGGTAACCAGTTCGTGGCTGAGCGCTATATGTCCCTGGGCTTCGGCAAATGCTTCTCTCTGCTTCGGGGTCAGCTCGTCAAGGTGCCTGTAGATATTCTCTACATTGTCATATTTTCCGATCAGCTTGCTGGCTCCCACTTCTCCCACTCCCTTCACTCCCGGGATGTTGTCTGATGCGTCTCCGCAGAGGGTCAGTATCTCTATTACCTGCTCCGGCCTCGATATCTTATATTTCTCGCAGACTTTGCTGACGTCGATCAGCTCATTGTCACCTCCGGACTTGCCGGGCTTGAACTGTATGATCCTGTCTGAAATCAGCTGTCCATAGTCTTTGTCAGGAGTTACCATATAGACCTCAAATCCTTCTTTCTCAGCACGTTTCGCCATAGATCCTATGACGTCGTCCGCCTCGAATCCCTTGACCATCAGTACCGGGAAACGCATTGCCTCGCACAATTCGCAAAGAGGCTCCAGGGCGTCTATCACCAGCTGTGGAGTGGCCTGACGTGTCGCCTTGTACTCAGGATATATCTCGTTCCTGAATGTTCCTCCGGGAGGGTCGAATGCAACGGCGAGGTGAGTAGGCTTTTCTTTTTCGATGAGTTCGAGGATATATTTGGTGAATCCGAAGAGGACGGACATATCCGCACCTTTGGAATTGATCATAGGATGCCGCAGGAATGCGTAGTACATCTTGAATATCAATGCGTGTCCGTCAATCAGAAAAAGTCTTTTGTCCATATCTGCAGAATTGAACCCCAAAGGTATAAAAAGTTTCGTTTTATCAAAACAGTTTCTTATATTTGAGTTTCAAAACTATGTGCTATGAAACTTCTTATCATCGAAGATGAGGCTTCCCTTCAGGAACTGATGACCCTGACTCTGAAGAAGGAAGGATATATAGTCGAGAATGCGATGGATTATGCCGAGGCTATGGACAAGCTTGGCGGCTACAGTTATGACTGCGTTCTTCTGGATATAAATCTTCCCGGAGGGAGCGGTCTGGATATTCTCGAACATATAAAGAAGTCCTGCAACCAGCTCAATGTCATCATAATCTCGGCAAGAGATTCCATTGATGACAAGGTGAGGGGACTGGAGCTTGGAGCTGATGATTATCTGGCCAAGCCTTTCCATCTGGCGGAACTGTCTGCGCGAATTCGTAGTGTGGCTCGCAGAAGCCGCAATGACGGGGCTCTGGCGTATAAGGCTGGCAATGTAGTGCTTGAAGATGCATCTCAAAAACTTCTGGTTGACGGCAAGGAGGTGGAACTTCTGAAAAAGGAATTCGACATCCTTAAATATTTCCTTATGCGTCCCGGACATACGGTTGACAAGGCTGTGCTTGCTGAGGCGGTGTGGGGGGACCATATCGATCAGGCTGATGACTTCCAGTTTGTCTATGCACAGATGAAGAATCTGCGCCGCAAGCTTGCACAGGCTGGGGCTGATATAGAGATAAAGTCTATTTACGGATTCGGTTATAAGCTTGTAAAACCTTGATTATGAGGCTGGTCTATAAGATAACCCTGACTTTCATAGCCCCGTTGGTCATAACTCTTGGCCTATGGGGATGGCTTTCATATCGTACGATGTCTTCAAGAATACACAAGGACACCGATATGATATTGAAGGATTATTCCGACAATATAATTGCCCGCAAGCTTTCCGGTCAGGAACTTCCCGACCGTTTCAACGGAGCATATAATACCTATTATATAAAGGAAGTTACCGAGGATTATGCTCTGGAAAACCCTTCCGTCTATTACGGAGATGCTGAAGCATATCTCAAAAGTCAGGAGGATTTTGCCAGTTCCAGGATCCGTCGCCAGGTCTTTTCCGACAGGGAAGGACGCTATTATGAAATCACTGTGTCTCTGCCTACTTTCGAGCAGGAAACTCTCATTGAACACGTCCTATGGTGGACGGGCATCCTTTTCGTCGTGCTTCTGGTGGCCTTGCTGGTGATCGGAGTCCTTGTCATCGACTATAATATGAAGCCTTTCAGGGCTTTGATGAAATGGATGGATGATTATGTTCCCGGACAGGTGGCGGCACCGGTGCCATCTGACACCAATGTGCTGGAATTCAAGAAACTGGCTAATACCGTGCAGGAGGCCGTGGATCGTTTTGAACACGAATATGAAGAAAGGAAGATCTTCATCGGGAATGCCTCACACGAGCTTCAGACCCCTCTCGCTGTGTGCAGCAACAGGATCGAGATGCTTCTCGAAAGGCCTGATCTGAATGAAGAGATCGCAGAGGAACTGGTGAAGCTCCATAGGAGTCTAGGGCATCTGATCCGACTGAACAAGACTCTTCTTCTTTTGAGCAAGGTCGAGAACGGACAGTATGATGATGCTTCGGAACAGAATCTTACGGATTATCTGAAAGATGTGCTGGCTTTGAATGATGAAGTATATTCTGGAAGAGGAGTCTCTTCATCCCTGAATGAAGGAGGACAGTTCATCTGCAGGATCAATGACCAGATGGCTTCTGTCCTGGTGGGTAATCTGGCGAAGAATGCCTATATTCATTCGCCGCGTAATTCAGAAGTTGCTGTAAATGTATGGGATCGCGGATTTTCTATATCAAATCCAGGAGAGGAACCGCTTGACCGCAGCAGGCTTTTCCATCGTTTCTATCAGCCTAAGGGACGCCGTGAGGGCTCCACAGGCCTAGGCCTGGCCTTGGCATATTCCGTTTGTGAGCGTAACGGTCTGGCTCTTGAGTACGAATTCAAGGAAAAAAAGCACATTTTTTCGGTAATTTTGAAAAAATAAAATCTATTTCAGTTTCTTTTCAGAATTGTGTCTGACTTTTGCATTGTAAAAACATCCGACCAGGATATAATGAAAAGTAAAATTATAAAAGATACAGTTATGAAAAAGATTTTTGCAATCGCAGCCATCGCATTGGCTTCCCTCCAG
Source organism: Bacteroidales bacterium (assembly GCA_015060395.1). Lineage (GTDB taxonomy): Bacteria > Bacteroidota > Bacteroidia > Bacteroidales > UBA932 > Cryptobacteroides. The sequence goes on along the minus strand of SUYP01000038.1, from coordinate 12,831 downwards.
ATCATAAAGGCTGATGACAAGCCTGTTACCTTCAACCAGCTTCCTGCTGAAGCTCAGGCATTCATCAATACCAATTACCCGGGAGAAAAGATCTCATACGCTACTGTGGATGACGACTTCATCCGCCCGGACTATAATGTGATGCTTGCAAACGGAGTCAAGGTACAGTTCGAGAACAGCGGAGCATTGGAGAAGATCGAATCCAGAAACGGAATTCCGGAAGGACTCGTCCCTGTGCAGATAAAGGATTATGTGAAGATGCACTATCCAGATGCTTTCTTTGTAGAGTATGAGATCGGCAGGAAATCTTACGAGGTGAAGCTCTCGAACCGCCTCGAGATCAAGTTCAACAGAAGTTTCAATGTAATAGAGATAGATGACTAAGCTATGAAAAGGTTTATTGTAATGTTGGCAGTGGCAGCTGCTGTGCTGATGGCAGCATCCTGCGAGAAATATGAAGATGGAAGACCATCCAAGGATGTCAGAAGTGAATTTGAGAGAATGTATCCTAAGGCTTGGGATGTGGAGTGGGAAAGGATGGGTGAATATTGGGAGGTTACCTTTGAGACCGGCAGCCGTCCGGACGGAACCGAGCATAAGGCCTGGTATGACAAAGGAGGCAATTGGATCCAGACGGTCACAGACGTGCTCCTGTCCTCTGTTCCTCAGGAAATAAAGAATTACCTTCAGGAGTCAGAATACGGTACCGCTCAGTTCGAGGATTATGATGCCGAGTATTTCGAGACCCAGTCAGGCGGGGCATTTTACAGATTCGATCTGATTGCCGGAGGACGTGAGATCGAAGTGGATGTGACTCTGAACGGTGAGGTGACTCCGGCGCAGTACGGATATTTCTAGAATTGCTTCAGGTGAGAAAACAGACAGTTTCCAGAATACAGCTGGAAACTGTTTTTTGTTTTTCTGAGAAAAATGAAAACAGTTTCTTATATTTGTGACAAATAAACACAGATATGAAGAAAATCATCATTACAGCGGCTTTGGCCGCTTTTTGTGCGGGAGGCGTTTCATTCGCCCAGACTCCTGCAGGTGCACCGGAAGGAGGTATTTCAGCAGAAATGCTGGCTAAGATAAGCAAGGGATATGAAGGAGATGCCGATGACAGAGCCATCAGGAATGCTCTTGCAGGCACTCCGATCGGCACTTTGGCAATGAATGCCGATAATGCAGCAATGATTGATACGCATTTCTCCGACAGAGTAAAGACCAAGGGAATCACCGACCAGCAGTCTTCAGGAAGATGCTGGCTCTTTACCGGACTTAATGTGCTCAGGGCTCAGATGATAGATAAATATGACCTTCCTGGTATGGAGTTCTCCCAGAATTATCTTTTCTTCTATGACCAGCTTGAGAAGGCCAACCTGTTTCTGCAGGGAGTCATAGACACTCGCGAACTCCCTTTTGATGACAGGAAGGTGGACTGGTTGTTCTCCAATCCTTTGAGCGACGGCGGACAGTTCACGGGAGTGTCCAATCTCATTACGAAATATGGTCTCGTACCTTCTGAGGCTATGCCGGAGACATACCAGGCCAACAATACCTCTCAGATGGCTACCTTGCTGAAGCTCAAGCTCCGTGAGGACGGACTTGCCCTTCGCGCTGCGTATGAAGAAGGCTTCAGGGAGATAGGCAGAAGACCGAAGAAAGAGGTAGAGAGAAGGATGGAGGCTCTGGATGCCAAGCTTCAGGATATGAAGGTGCAGCAGCTTTCGGAAATATATCGTATGCTTGCCCTTTGTCTTGGAGAGCCTGTCAGCGAATTCGAATGGACAAGATGCGACAAGGATAACAAGGTGGTAAGCCGCAAGACTTATACACCGAAGTCATTCTATGAGGAGTTCATCGGAGAAGACCTTGAGAACAATTATGTGATGATAATGAACGATCCTTGCCGTGAGTACGGAAAGGTTTATGAGATCGATTATGACAGGCACGTCTATGACGGACATAACTGGCTCTATATCAATCTCCCGGTGGAGCGTATCAAGGAGATGGCTATAGCTTCGATCAAGGATAATACTGCTATGTATTTTTCTTGTGACGTGGGCAAGTTCTATGACCGCAAGAAAGGTGTCCTGGATCTGGATAACTTTGATTATGAATCGCTTATGGGCGTGACCTTCGGTATGGACAAGAAGGAAAGAGTGCAGACCCACGCGAGCGGTTCTTCTCACGCTATGACTCTCATAGCAGTGGATGTATGTCCTGAGACCGGCAAGCCTGTGAAATGGATGGTGGAGAACAGCTGGGGTCCGGCTTCAGGATATAAGGGATGCCTGATAATGACAGACGAGTGGTTTGATGAATATATGTTCCGTCTCGTGGTAGAGAAGAAATATGTTCCTGCGGATGTGCTTGAAATGCTGAACCAGACCCCTGTCCAGCTTCCGGCCTGGGATCCTATGTTCGCACCGGAAGAATAACCTGTCGATAAATCTTTCGCGCAGTTTTACTATATTTGCAGATTGTAACAGTTAATTATACATAAATGGCACAGAAACCATCAATCCCAAAGGGCACAAGAGACTTCGGACCTGCTGAAATGGCTGGCCGCAACTATATATTCGACACAATCCGTTCGGTTTTCAAGACATATGGATATGCTCCTATCGAGACTCCTTCAATGGAAAACCTCAGCACTTTGCTTGGAAAGTACGGTGAAGAGGGTGACAAGCTCCTTTTCAGGATACTTAATTCCGGAGATGCATTCTCGAAGATCAACTATGAAGACTACCGTGTCGAGGGTACGGAGGATGGCTATAACAGCAAGGCTCTGTCGCTCAAGGTGTGTGAGAAAGGTCTCCGTTATGACCTTACAGTGCCGTTCGCGCGTTTTGTCGTTCAGCACCAGAACGACATCACCTTCCCTTTCAAGAGGTTCCAGATCCAGCCTGTATGGCGTGCTGACCGCCCTCAGAAGGGACGTTACAGAGAATTCTATCAGTGTGACGTGGACGTGATCGGCTCTACATCACAGCTCAACGAACTCGAGCTTGTGCAGATCGTTGACAGGGTATTCACTCTGTTTGATGTGAATGTATGTATCAAGATCAACAATCGCAAGGTTCTCACCGGTATGGCTGAGATCTGCGGATTCCCGGACAAGGTCGTGGATATCACCGTTGCAATAGACAAGATCGACAAGATCGGCCTGGAGGCTGTCGAGGCAGAGATGCTTGAAAAGGGACTGACTCCGGAGGCTGTCGAGGTCATCCGTCCTGTGCTTCAGCTTTCCGGCACCACAGCAGAGAAGATAGCTGTTATGCGTGATCTTATGAACGGAAAATCAGCATCAGGTCTTGTTTCTGAGACAGGTCTGAAAGGACTTGACGAGCTCGAGGAACTCTTTGGCTTCATTGAAGCTGCCGGCATCCGTCACGAAGTGGAGATAGATCTCTCACTTGCCCGCGGCCTCAACTATTATACAGGGGCCATCTTCGAGGTGAAGGCAAAGGATTTTGCCATCGGAAGCATCTGCGGCGGCGGACGCTACGACAATCTTACCGGTATCTTCGGCCTTCCGAATATGTCAGGAGTCGGAATATCATTCGGTGCAGACCGAATCTATGATGTTCTCAAGGGTCTCGACAAGTTCCCGTCTGAAGTTACATCAACGACAAGACTCCTTGTCGCAAATATGGGTAGGGAAGAGCTTAAATATATGATCCCTGTCGTTAAATCTCTCCGAGAGGCCGGGATTGCCTGCGAGATCTATCCGGAGCAGACCAAACTCAAGAAGCAGTTCGACTATGCTGACAAGAAATCCATTCCGTTCCTCTCGATCGTGGGTGGAAACGAAGTCGCAGAAGGTGTCGTGAATATTAAGAATCTTTCGACCGGCGAGCAGAAGTCTTTTGCCAAGGATGATATAGATGCAATTCTGGCATTCCTTTCTTAGTCTCCGTTAGACAAAGGCCTCTCGATGATGTCTTGATGTCATAATAAGGGAAGATGAAGGACCTTTTTATGAAAAAAGTTAAATAAAATTTGCACTTTCAAAAAATCTCCGTATATTTGCAGTCCAATATCGCGGGATAGAGCAGTTGGTAGCTCGTCGGGCTCATAACCCGGAGGCCGGAGGTTCGAGTCCTCCTCCCGCTACCAAGAGAAAGCAGATGAAAATCTGCTTTTCTCATTTAAACAAACGTCGCGGGCGTGTTGAAATTGGTAGACAAGCCAGACTTAGGATCTGGTGCCGAGAGGCGTATGGGTTCGATTCCCTTCGCCCGCACTCAAAGGAGTTGCTAACAATATGTAAGTCATAGAGTTAGCAACTCCTTTTCTTTTATTTTGGCGACTATTTTTTGCCTTTATTCCAAGAAGAACTATATTCTAATGTGAGTGCTTAGTATTGTACCAAAAAATCTTTCATTCTTTATGTCAGGTTAAAGTTTTCTTGACTCTCTGGATCGTCGAAACCGACACAGCTGTGAGCTTCGCTATCTCTTGGATCGAGTTCTTGCCCTTCCTGAGATGTCTGAACGCTTCCGTCTTCGGACTGTGCTCCGGACACGTGCTTCTGCTGAAAGCTTTGCTATATATCCCGTGAAGCGCAAGGTATTGAAATATAGCAATTTAGCACTTTCAGGGTCGGTTAAATTGCCGACCCTGATCTGTTTAATGTATTAGAAATCAGTGATTTAGATAGCACGGGTCACAAGTGCGGCAGGAAACTTACTAGACTGTCCCGAGGATCATCATCAGATACTCGAGTAATAGAAATTCAGCGATAAATCCAGATGAAGCTTTTCTGCTGTTCAATCAGTTCTGGAAGATATGATTGGTCGATCCGAGAACTGAACTCCACACGGCCATTGTAGCTTGTGCCGTCGTCCTTAATGGTCACATCAACGTGCCTGTAATTGTCTATAGCCAGATAGATAGTCTATCCTCTTCAGAAGAGGCGGTATCTTGAAAACTCTTTATGGCAAAGCCCTTCGTAATTCCGATCTGTCGGGAATCAAGAAAACATAGAAGTAGTTCAGCAACCGGCTGAGCTATTTCTTTTCTACTTTTCTTACAAGGGGTACGTAATAGTCTGTGCGGGTGTCGTACCATAAGGCGATGACCATCAGGCCTTCCGGATCCTTGGCTCCGACCGGGGTACAGTAGATCTTGTTGCCTTGTGTGTCGGTGTAGAAGTAGTCGTTGTCGTCTGCGGATATGGTGAATCCTTTGTATTCGGCCGGGAGGATGATGCCGTTCTTGTCTGCAACAGGTCCCTGGTTCTCACCTTCTTGCTCCCCGCCTTCTTCACCGTCAGTGACATCGCTTCCGGTTTCATCATCGGATCTGACTTCTTCTCCTGCAGATGGCGGGGTCGGGTATATGCGTCCGAGGAGTTTCAGGGTGAGATCCTCGCTGTGCATATTCTGAACCGCCCAATATGTGGAATCGACCTGAAGGATATGGGTCTGAGGGTCATATTCGTATGGAAATGCTCCTTTGACTCCTTCTATGCAGCATAGCCCTTCCTTGTAGAATGTCATTGCTGAATAGAATGAGGAGTCGGCGTCCCCGACAAGTTCGCCGTTGAAATAATAGTCGCATCCTATTCCTTCCCAGTTGCCTTCAGGAGAGTCAAGAGGACCGACGTATGCCTCGGGCTTGCAGGCTGCCAGGAGTCCTAAAGCTATGATAAACAGTATCTTCTTCATTATTTTCTGAATCTAATGCAGCACCAGTTGTCGATGCTGTCGTGACTTATATATTCGAGGCCTGCAGCTGCAGCGGTTCCGATGAGCATAGGCATATCTTCCACATAGAATCCGCTGACAAACAGCATACCTCCTTTGCGGATGGAGTGCGCGTATGTCTGCATATCCTGGATGAGTATGTTGCGGTTGATGTTGGCCAGAAGGATATCGTAGCTGTTTCTTTGGAGAAGCGAGGCGTCACCGCAATATGTCTCGATCCTTGTTCCGACACGGTTGAGGCGGGCATTGTCGTATGCTGATATTGCTGCAACTGCGTCTATATCAATGCCATATACCTTCGATGCCTTCATCTTTGCTGCCAGAATGGCGAGGATTGCAGTGCCGCATCCCATATCCATTACCACTTTTCCTTTGACTGCATCTTCATTTTCGAGAAGAGCGCGGCACATCATATAAGTGGTCTGGTGATGTCCGGTGCCGAAGGCCATCTTAGGGTCGATGGTGATATTGAAGCGGGTCTTCTTGAGATCTTTGTGGAATGAGGCCTTGATCGTGCATTTTCCGTCAACGACTATCGGGGTGAATTCGCTCTCCCATACGGCGTTCCAGTTCACAGCCGGCATAAGGTTGGCGCTGTACTCGATGTCGAAGCCCATACCTTCCAGTCCGCTCAACACGACCTTCAGATCCTGTGCGTCATATAGTTCCTTCTGAATGTAGCATTTAAGGTACGGATCCTCCATAGTGAAGGATTCAAATGGAAGCTCACTCACTTCCGCTGTTATGATTTCAGCATTATCTTCGCTGAACGGGGTGATGCGTATAGCCACCTCAATGTATTCCTGACTGTTCATTTAATGTGTCTGGGGTTTCTTTGATTGTGTTTTCAATATCCTGGGAATCAGCGTTTTCCGCCTCTTCTATCTGTTTCTTTTCATCATCCGAAAGCTCCTCGAGCTGCTGGTCAACTGCATTTACATAGCCTATGCTCTTCTTGTGCTCTTCGATGGCCTCCTGTCTTTCGTTCTCCTTCACTGCTGCATCCACACCTTTCTCGAAAATGCCTCTTATCGACTCTGCGAGATTGATCCTTGTGCGGTCTATCACCTCAGTGAAAACCGGAACCTTTGTGTTCTTGTATTTCGGCTTTCCTATCTTGAATTTCATATTTCCGAAATCAGGGCCGTAAAGGTCTATGCCGACCTTGAATACCATAGGAGAACGGATCATAGATACGTGGTACCTGAATGACTGATCCAGATTGTGCTTTCCGCTGAGGGCCAATGTATATCTGTCTATATCGAGGATGAAAGGAAATACTTCCAAGGTGTTGTCCTTGATGATGCCTTCTACGGTCATCTTGTCGATCTTTCCTTCATTCTTGTCCTTGAACTTGAGTTTCTTGGCAAGGTCAGTGAATACTTTTTCTCCGCTCAGGGAAAGATTCTCTCCACCGATTCTGATCACTCCGTTTATGCTGGGCATAATCACGTTCATAGTGGTATCAAGACGTGCTGTTGCGGCCAGTTCGCAGTCAACAAGTCCCTTGAATGATTTCAGAAGAGGCATTATGGTGTCTATGGCAGGCATCATAGATATGACCTTCTCTGTGGTGATGTCAGTCAGGCCGAGATTGAAGCCTGTACGGATATCCTGCTTGGTACGTGTTGCGTAAAATCCTTCGAATGAACCGTTTCCGACATTGGTGGTGACTGATGTATTCAGTATCTGCATACACCTTTCCTTCATAACGGCCTTTGCTTCGAGACTGTTGATCTCAAGGCCTGAAAACGCTATGTTCTTTGCATTGAGGGATATGTCTGCATTCAGATTGGCCGGCACTACCAGAAGTTTCTGCGGCTGTTCAGCAGATAATGAATCCGCTACCACCATCTTCAGGAATTCTGAATCACTGGCATCCGACATATCGACGGTGTCCGGATTGAAGGCTGCTCCTGCATTGAATGCGGCAAGCAGCTCGTCGGCGTTCATCTTGCCGGAAGTTATGGCCATATCAAGCTTATATGTCCCTCTGCCAAGAAGAGCTCGTCTGAGCCCGGTCAAAGAGCCTTTGGCCGCTATCTCCGACTCTCCGGAAAGGAACTTCAGGCTGTCGATCTTGAACTCGTTGTTGTTGAAGCTGATATCCATTCCTCTGAGGATGTTTCTGAGAGGGAAGTGCGGGGTCATAAGAATGCCTGTACGTACCTTGATGTCTCCGTCCAGATCCCATTCTCTGAAATATCTGGCGAGACTTTCGTCGAGACTGATATTGATGTCCTGCTTCTTGAAATCCTCTTCCTTCATCCACTCCGGAATCCGGATGCTGTCTCTTCTGGTGGATATGTAATGCCTGAAAAGCGAGTCTCTCGGCACGTCCGGATAGACGAGCGCCAGCGAATCCATCAGAGCCTTCCTTCTCTGTCTGCGCTCTACGGTATTCATCGCCGCCTTTCCCTGCAAAGACGCATCTGTAAGGATGAAACGGTTAGTCAGGTCTCGTACAAAGATCCTTTTGTTAGTGCTCGAAATGCTGAGTACCGGTATGTCGGGGTGTCCTTTTTTCGGTACCATCTGGAAACGGTTGGCTGTATTGTCCATAGACAATGACAAGCCGTCAGCATCCGTCAGAGACAGTGATGTGGCGTTCAGGTGACCTCCGAGAGGATGGACCTTTGTGGTGTCCCCGTCCGAAAAGGCTTCTGCAGCATTCTTTGCCGCCAGGTCTATGGCTTTTCCCTTGAAGGAAACGACGTCCTTATATGTCGCATCTGCTTCCTTTATGCGTCCTGTTACGGCCAGGAGCTTGAAAGTCCTGGTGGTATCCATCCGGGAAGTCTTGGACTCTGGACCTATTCTGAAATCCATCCCGCTGATCCTGAGGTTGATGGTGTCTTCAGGAGAATCCAGAAGAAGGCTGTCGCATACAATATAACCCTCCAGATCTGCCTGGGCAAAGTTGTATATGCTCAGTTGTGAAAGCTTTATGCTTCCGTCAAGGTCTGCCGATATCCTTCCTCCTGCCTTGACCTTTTCGGTGTCAGGCAGAAGCGAGACCAAAGAACCAAGTTCGGCCTCCAGCCTGCCGTCGATGCCTATAGAAGGATCTTCCCCGAGAAGATCGGTCAGCCTGCCCTTCGTACTGACTTCCAGACCCTCGGCAGCCAGTTTAAGATTCTTTATGTCGATATTGATCTTGTCCTCTTCATCAGTCCTGGCCTCTCCTGTCAGAGCTATCCTGATGCTTTCCGCAATGTCTTTATGCGATATTTCCGAATCCGGTACGTCAAGCTCAATGCTTAATGAAGGAATATGGCCGTTTCCGAGCTCTCCCTTGCAGCTTCCTGTCAAAGATATGACAGCATCTGTCCTGACCTTTCCCGCTTCGGGGACTATGTTCTCCAGAAAACCATCTATGGCGTCCTGGACCTTGCAATTGTCTATCCGGAAATTTCCGTCGATGCCGGTATGGCCTCCTGTCCTTCGCAGCTTGCCGTCCAGCTCGACAGGTATATCCGCTATCTCTATCCGGCAGCCGCTTATTTCCAGAGCCGGAACAGTATCCTCAGGGAATGATGCGGAACCTTGTATGCTGACAGGGATGTTCATCCTCCCGAAGGAACGTGTCGCTATGGCGGCGTCAGCCTTTGCGTGGATGTCAAGATGCTTGTGATGCTCGTGAATATGCAGTTGGCTGAGTCTGAATCCGACGGTGTCTTCTGCCAGACGACCGGCCAGAATGAGGCTGTCGATGCTGAATCCTATCTTGTTCCTGGATGCTTTTTTTGTGTCAAGGCGTCCGTCGAATGCCATCTTTCTGACGTCGATCATCGCGAAAAGGGTATCCTGACTGTCGGTATATACGATATGCGGATGTTTCGTTAGCCTTATCTTTCCGATGGATATCGGAGGGAGTGATGCCGATGTCGTGTCTTCCTCGGATCCTGTCCTTATTATGTTCCAGTTGGCGCTTTCAGCGTCGTATGAATGAGCGAAGATGCGAGGCTTGACCAATATTATATGCGGTATGCTGAGCTTGCCGGTGATCAGGGCGCCGACGTTGATCCCTGCTGAAAAATGCTCGAATGAGGCCAGTGTGTCGGATATTTCTCCGCACCCTTTGTAAAGAAGAAGCCCCTGTGCACCTGCCGTCTCAAGACTGTCGAATCTTTCCGCAGGATAGGTAAGGGAGCAATCGTCCATTGATATGCCTATGTTGGGGAAGTGACGGAACATAGCCAGCCTGACCTTTCCGAATGAGAGGTCTCCGTCAACATATTCCGCTGCAAAACGATTGACGACCTTGGTCAATACGGACGGAGAAAGCGCGACCTGAAGTATTACCAGGATGGCAAGCCATACGCCGGCAATCCAGGCCAGTACCTTCAGAACCTTTTTCAGGGTATTCTTTGAAGCCTTGCCTGAGGATGTCTCCCCGATATCTGTATTCTTTAATTCTTCGCTCATATTTCTCGCATTATCCGTAACTTACAAATATAGGGAAAAATATCTTTTCTTTATCCACAATCACCTGTTAATATTTATGTAACATTTTTGTTGCATAGAACTATGCCATATATTAATTTTGCGTTCGAAACATTTGAAAAGCATACGTAATATATTGATGGATACACCTTTTATATATGATAAATATGTGACTGGAAAGAATTTCATCGGCCGCCGTACGGAGAGAATGATACTCGCCAATCTGCTGAAGGCCGGTGAACACGTTTCCATTTACGAGCCTCCGAAGACAGGAAAGATGTCGCTGATACGCCAGACCCTCTATGATATGAGGGACAGCGGCGTACAGTTTATGCTTGCTTTCGTGGATATGATGAATGTCAGGACTTTGGAGGATTTCCTTATGAAGTTCGGCACGTCTGTTATGAAGTCGGCGGCGTCCACGCCTGACGAGTATGATTCGATAGTCTCATCCTGCCTTGAAGGGACGCATTTCGTTTTCGACAGGATGCAGTTTATGACAAGGGGAGAGGTCCTCTCGCTCAACTGGACTCCGGACAGGAATGATATAGCCAGACTGCTCGAACTGCCTCAGCGTCTCGCCGCGTCAAAAGGCATAAGATATATTGTGGTATTCAAAGAGTTCCAGAACCTTATGAATGCCGATGAATATGAGGATGTCTTCAAGATTATGGAGACGCAGATGAAGGAAAGGGACCGTCAGAATCCGCATCCGGCTGTGTTCATAATGTCAGGAGCGATGGTCAATGCGATGAAGCTGATCTTTGAAGAAAAGAGATATTTCTATCGTCAGGTCAATCACGTGGAACTGTCTCAGGTCGATCAGAAGGAAATCATCGAACACATTGTCAAAGGCTTCCTTAACGGTATGGGAAAGTCTTTCGACAGGAATCTGGCGATGGGAGCCTGCGAACTGTTCAAGGCCAATCTGTGGTATATGAATCATCTTGCGGCCATCTGTGATGCGTTGTCAAAAGGATTCGTGACCGAGGCTATGATGACGGAGGCCCTGAGTTCTATGATTGCAGTCCACGAACCTCGCTTTGTGTCCGTGGTCAATGATCTGACAGACCATCAGCTCAGCCTTATGAGGGCAGCACTTGACGGAGTCGTGAAGTTCAGCGCTTCTGATGTGATCGAGAAGTATCATCTCAATTCGTCGGCTAACGTCAGGAGAGTGAAGGATGCCTTGAAGAAAAAAGAGGTGATAACCTTCAATGAAAAGGATGAACCGGTGGTCCTGGATCCTTTGTTCGAATACTGGCTGAAGAAATTTTATTTTGAAATACCCGAATGAAAAGGAAGAAGATAGCAGTGCTTACAGGTGCCGGGGTGAGCGCCGAGAGCGGAATCAGTACTTTCAGGGACAGTGACGGCCTCTGGGAGAATCATAATGTGCAGGATGTGGCATCAATAGAAGGATGGTACAGGAATCCGTCTCTGGTGCTCGATTTCTATAATGCCCGTCGCAGGCAGCTGGCAGATGTCCGCCCGAATGCCGCCCATATCGCCATAGCGGAGCTGGAACAGGATTATGATGTTACTGTGGTCACTCAGAATGTTGACAATCTCCACGAAAGAGCCGGAAGTACCAGGATAATCCACCTCCACGGGGAGCTTACGAAGGTTCGTCCGGAAAACTGCTGCAATGACAGGGACGGTTTTTCGGAGGCTACTGTTTTCGATATCGGTGCAGATGAGATTCATATCGGAGATATGGCTCCCAATGGAGCGCAGCTGCGTCCGCATATCGTTTGGTTCGGAGAGGCTGTGCCGAAGATAGAGGCTGCCATCGATGCGGTGGAAGCCGCAGACATCCTGCTTATTGTCGGAACTTCGCTTCAGGTCTATCCGGCTGCAGGGCTTTACAGGTATGCCGGAGCGGATACTCCTATATATATAATCGATCCAAAGGATCTCGCTGTCCGGGACAGCAGGCTTACCCATATCAAGGACGTGGCTACCAAAGGAATGGAAACATTCAAAAAACTCATAAATTCAAAAAGTTAGGCTTGTAAATTAAAATTTTATGCCTATCTTTGCAGCCCTATAATGAAAAGGAGGTGATAAAGATATGATTATAGTTCCAGTAAAGGATGGTGAGAGCATCGAGAAGGCTCTGAAGAAGTTCAAGAGAAAGTTCGAGAAGACAGGTGCAATCCGTGAGCTTCGCGCAAGAAAGAACTTCGTAAAGCCGTCAGTGAAGAAGAGAATACAGATGCAGAAGGCTATCTATGTTCAGCAGCTTCAGCTCCAGGACGAGCAGTAATTTTATTATTTACATAGAAGATTATTTAAAGATTGTCAAGCTATTGTTAAAGAGCAGCATACAGCTGCCGCTTGCTGTCTAAAACTTTTAATATTTTAAGTTTTTATGTACGCAATCGTGGACATTGCAGGCCAGCAGTTCAAAGTAGAGGCTGGTATGGAAATCTTCGTCAACCGCCTCGCGGCTGAGAAGGGTGCTGCAGTCGAGTTCGACAAGGTACTCCTTATCGACGCAGACGGCGCAGTAAAGGTCGGTGCACCATACGTTGAGGGTGCCAAGGTTACAGCAACTGTACTTGACGACACTTGCAAGGGCAAGAAGGTTCTTGTTTTCAAGAAGAAACGTCGTAAGGGTTACCAGAAGTGTAACGGTCACCGTCAGTATCTTACTAAACTTCAGATC
>SUYP01000053.1 GCA_015060395.1 Bacteroidales bacterium | reverse complement strand
ATAGTGCTGAACAATGTGTTTGAACTGAATGACCGGACGGCTGTGAATTGTGCTGTACTTGGGATTAACCCTTTTGAACTGGCATTGACCGTAGATGGAGTGGCTCCTGAAGGGTATTCCCATTGGAACCAGAGTATCGACATGAAGAAAGCTCAGCACAACACGTCGTTCAGGGTGGCAGATAAATTGGAAATCAGTTACTCGCTTGTAGCATTGCGGAATCTCCCTCATACAGCCCTGTTTAAGGTGAATGTGAAGGCTCTGGATGATGCTTCAGTGGCATTTGAGAAGTCTGTTTCAGTTCCATATGGTTATCAGCAGCCACGATACTCACACAAGGAATTTTTCGCAGACGGGAGACGCATACGTCTTCAGCAGACAGATGCCTTGACGGCTCACGGCAGATATGACGTTTCTGCTGCTTCGATGTTTATCTACGATGAAGCAGTAGGCCATTATGCGGCAAAGGATGGCAAGGCGGTACTCTCATTTGACATGACTTCTGGAGAAAGTGTAGAATTTTGTGTAGTCGGATCCATCTGCACTACGGCCGAGTACTCCGACCCTTACAGCGAGGCCCAGAGGGAACTTGTCTATGTGGACAGGATTGGGGTGGATACTGTGATTGAGGGACATAGAAGACTTTGGGAAAGGATGTGGGAGTCAGACATAATCATTGACGGTGATGTCCAGGCTCAGAAGATCGTCCGCTTTGCGTTGTACAACCTGTATTCATCATGCAGAGAAGGTACGAGGTGCAGCATTCCGCCGATGGGACTGTCGTCGCAGGGCTATAACGGTCATATATTCTGGGATACTGAATTATGGATGTATCCTCCTATGCTGCTCCTGAATCAAGGTATCGCCAGGTCCATGATCGATTATAGGACTGACCGCCTTGTCCCGGCAAGACGCAGGGCTTCCGACTATGGATATCAGGGACTGATGTTTCCATGGGAGTCTGATTCGGACGGTCAGGAGGCCACTCCTGTATGGGCTCTTACCGGACCTATGGAGCATCATGTGACTGCCGATGTCGGAATTGCTGCTTGGAACTACTATCTGGTGACGAAGGATATGCACTGGCTAAGAGACGAAGGCTGGGTACTTCTTAAGGGTATCGCTGAGTTCTGGGTGAGCCGTGCTGAAAGGAATGACGACGGCAGTTATTCAATAAACGGAGTAGTAGGTGCCGACGAATATGCCAAGAATGTAAATGACAATGCCTTTACCAATGCCTCGGCAAGCGTGGCACTGCGCAATGCGGTTAAGGCGGCTGAGATATGTGGCTATGATGCACCGCAGATATGGAACACTGTTGCAGAAGGACTGCGTCTTCATAGGACCTCTGGTGGTGTGACGATGGAGTATGATGGATATTCCGGAGAACAGATCAAGCAGGCTGACGTAAATCTGCTCGCTTATCCTCTGGGAGTAATTACGGAACCAGATCAGATCAGACGTGATCTTTCTTATTATGAAGACAAGATCGATATGGTCAACGGTCCTGCGATGACCTTCAGTATATTCTCTATTCAATATGCAAGACTGGGCGACAGGCAGAAGGCTGATGAGATGTTCCGCCGTGCATACGAACCGAATATCCGTCCTCCATTTGGAGTCTTTGCAGAGACACCTACTTCAAATAATCCATATTTCATGACAGGTGCCGGAGGTCTTCTGCAGGCAGTCCTTTTCGGCTTCGGAGGGCTTTCCATTACAGATCAAGGTATAGTCCAGGAGAAACCGATCCTTCCGTCAGGATGGACAGGTCTGACCATAACAGGTGTGGGACCTGAGAAGAGGACTTTTGCGGTAACAAGATAACTATAGAGTAAATGTATCCTTTAAAATTTGAACCAATACTGAAGACTAAGGTATGGGGAGGAAGCAGAATACCTGCATATAAGGGTGTTCATACGCTACTTGAAAAGATCGGAGAGAGTTGGGAATTATCGGCTGTCCCAGGCGATGAATCAGTTGTCTCTAATGGAGACTTGGCCGGTAGAAATATAACAGAGCTGGTTTGCGAGTTTAAAGACGCATTGCTTGGGAAAAGAGTCTATGATAAATACGGGGATTCGTTTCCATTACTTGTTAAATTCATAGATGCTGATGACGATCTGTCTGTTCAAGTTCACCCGGATGATGCCATGGCCTTAAAAGTTCATAAGGAGCCTTTCGGCAAGACAGAGATGTGGTATGTCGTTGATGCCGGGAAGGATGCTCATCTTATGTCCGGTCTCTCGACAAGGATTACTCCGGAGGAATATGTCTCAAGGGTTGGTGATAACACCATCACTGATGTCCTATGTGACTATATGGTGTCTCTAGGCGATGTGTTTTTTCTCCCTGCAGGTCGCATCCACAGCATAGGTAAGGGTTGCTTGATTGCCGAAATACAGCAAACATCGGATCTTACATATAGAATTTATGACTTCGGAAGACTCGGTCTTGACGGCAAGCCACGGGAACTGCACACTGAACTGGCCAAGGATGCCATAGACTATGCCGTGTCGGAAAATTACCGCACGGAATATGATTCTATTCCAAATGAAGATACTCCTCTTGTTGAATGCGAATATTTCAAGACTCATCTCTTTGATCTTACTGTGCCGGTATCCGTTGATGTCAAGTCGAAAGATTCGTTTTTGATTGTCATCTGCCTTGAGGGAAAAGGAAAACTGATCGACTTGGAAGGGAATGGCGTGTCATTGAAGCAGGGTGAGACGGTTCTTGTGCCTGCGTCTGTGGATAATGTTACATTTGTGCCTTCTGCCGGTTTGAAACTCCTTGCTTGCAGAGTATGACTATAATAGATTTGGATGAATTCATCGCCTGTGGATTGAATAATTTGCAGGCGATATTTTATAAACTATAGTATATACTGATTTTAGTACCACCGGTGGGATTGATTAACCTTTAAAAATCTTACGCTTTATGAAAAATAAAGATTATTTAATCCTGACCAAAGGTCGGGCGGTATGTCTTGTGCTCGATACTGCCATAGGACTGTTAAATGAAATTGCCTTTGAAGTCTCTTCCACAGAGAGTGCCAGACAGGAATGTGTACGGGAGCTGTTTTATATCATTACACAAGTCGGTTCCATTTCTTGTGGATATGAGGAGTGGACTAAGGTTTATGACTTTCTTTCGGATATCGGGATATCAGTTCCGGAAGACTTTCATCTTCAGATGAGTTATGTCGATTCAATGCTGGATGATGTGCCAGGAGAGATGAAATGTAACTGATTTCAAAATTATTTTTACCTTTGCAGTCACAGGTAAGATATATCATTCGTAAAAAATAAGCATTTGCTATCTATTCGGGCAACCTGAAACCTGAGAAATTTCAAATCGTTAGCCTCCGGATAAGTTCAGTAAATGCCTACGCATTAGCGTGGGCTGAACTTGTCGGCTAACCGGGTTTTCTCAGGACCTCAGGGTGGATAAGGGTGGTCCACGCTTTTTTCTTA
>SUYP01000008.1 GCA_015060395.1 Bacteroidales bacterium | reverse complement strand
ACCTTTCACGACGAGTTTTAGCCATAAAAAATAACTTTGATGAAAACGTTTTCATCAAAGTTATTGTATCTAATTGTTTTTTAAATAATTACAAAGGTTTCACCAACCATTTTTGGCAATTATACCTATTTTTATATCTGGAAACCTATCGCATAATGGTTGCCTCGCGGTCAGGACCTACTGAGATGATCTTGATAGGTACTCCGAGATACTGCTCCATAAAAGCAATATAGTCGCGGAACTCCTGAGGCAGATCCTCTTCTGCACGGCAGTGTGTGAGGTCTGTATTCCATCCCTTGAACTCTGTATAAACAGGCTGGATGTCGGCGTATGTGTCAAATGGCCACTGGTCAGATGGTTTTCCGTCAACGATATATGATGTGCAGACCTTGATTGTCTCGAAGGTGTCGAGGCAGTCTGACTTCATCATAATAAGGTCGGTCACACCGCTGATCATCACAGCATATTTGAGGGCTACAAGGTCGAGCCAGCCACAGCGGCGAGGACGTCCTGTAACAGCTCCGAATTCGTGTCCGATGGCACGGATCTTCTCGCCTGTCTCGTCGAAGAGCTCGGTAGGGAACGGACCGCTGCCCACTCTTGTGCAGTATGCCTTGAAGATTCCGTAAACGTGTCCGATGAGATGAGGATTCACTCCGAGTCCTACGCAGGCTCCCGAGCAGGAAGTCGTAGAGGATGTAACAAATGGATATGAGCCATAATCAACATCAAGCATCGATCCCTGGGCACCTTCTGCGAGAATGTCCTGAGTCTTGAGGAGATCGTTGATATAATATTCGCAGTCAACGAGTTCGAAAGTCTTGAGGAACTCCACAGCTTCCATAAACTCTGCATCCTCAGCGTGAGGGTCACACTCGAATCCCATCTGCTTGAGGAGTGTGATGTGTCTGTTCTGGAGCTTTGCATATCTTTCAGCAAAATCTGGAGCGAGGATGTCTCCTACGCGCAGACCGTGACGGCTGATCTTGTCGGTGTAGGTCGGGCCGATACCCTTGAGGGTCGATCCGATCTTGCTCTTGCCCATCGCAGCTTCATTTGCAGCATCAAGAAGCCTGTGGGTAGGGAGGATTAGATGCGCTTTCTTGGCAATGACGATACGCTCGTTTACAGGAATGCCTGTCTTTGCGATATTGTCACATTCTCCCTTGAAAGTGATAGGGTCGAGAACCACGCCGTTACCGACGATATTCTTCGCATCCTTTCTGAAGATTCCAGAAGGAACAGATCTGAGTACGAAACTCTTGCCTTCGAAATGGAGTGAGTGTCCGGCGTTCGGACCACCCTGGAAACGTGCCACGACTGGATATCTGCCTGCAAGCACGTCAACAATCTTACCTTTGCCTTCGTCGCCCCACTGGAGGCCGAGTACAACGTCAAGTTTCATTTTGTATTTTGGTTTTCAGTTAATTATCAGTTGGTTAGAATGGAAGGTCATCTTCCGGCATATCCTCCACTATATTCTGAGGAGCGGCTGCAGGACGCTGCTGAGGAGCTGGCGCGTATGCAGGCTGCTGTGGCTGGCTGTAAGCCGGTGCTGGCTGTGCCGGAGCGGCATAACCAGGCTGCTGATAGCCCTGTGCCGGCTGCTGGTATCCTCCTGGCTGTGCACCTGGGTTATCTGACTTCTTGCCGAGGAGCTGCAGGGTGTCGGCGATGATTTCTGTCGTATATCTCTTGTTGCCGTTCTGATCATCCCACGATCTTGTGCGGATACGTCCCTCGATATAGAGCTGTGTGCCCTTCTTTACAAATCTTTCCACAACGTCTGCCGTATTTCTCCAGGCTACGATGTTGTGCCATTCAGTGTTTTCACGTGTTTCACCGTTGCGATCCCTGTACCTCTCGGTTGTGGCCAATGTGAATGTCGCCACTTTTGCATTTCCGGATTGTCCATCAAGGTAACGTACTTCAGGGTCGCGTCCAACGTTACCGATCAGCATAGCTTTATTCAATGACATATTTTATTGTATTAGTTGTTTTCAAAACGGGCTGGGCCCAAAAACTTCGCAAGATAGTGATATTTTCTTACAAAACATCGGACATCTTCCTTAAATCAGGCTTTTCTCCGGTAAAAATTTCATATCCGGTCACAGCCTGATACAGCAGCCATATCTTCCCTGATGTGTATTCCGCCATCGGATTAGCAGTTCTCATCTTCTGCAGCAGCATTTCGTCAAATGAAGGCTTCCTGTAATTGGCTTCCAAGATGTATTTAGGCCTTCCGACACCGAAGTCTTCATCAGTCAGTTCGTATAACTCAGGAATGGCTGTAGGGATGTTGTAGATGATGATGTCTGCCTCTCTGAAATACTCTCTGAAATCGCTTAAAGGTCTGGTTCTCTCATCTTTGATAGTCCTGTTCATCCGTATCACTTCCATACCCAAGGACTCCGCCGCCGCTGCCGCCGCTTTGCCAGCCCCTCCAAGCCCGACAATAAGGGCCTTGACGGCTGTCGGATGTGGCTGAGGGCTTGAAAAGAACCCCTCCCACTCCTTTGTCGTGGGCCCCTCCCCCTGCGGCCAGGGGGGTAGCACGCTTTTCAAGCCCTCAGCTACATCAGACAGCCACATCCGTACTCCGAGATAGTCGGAATTATAAGCCTTGATGCCATCCGGAGTCTTTACCAGAAGATTAGTCGCTCCGATGGCCTCACATTCAGGTGATAATATATCTGCCTTGGCAAATGCCGGTTCCTTGAACGGAGCCGTCACATTGATCCCGTCATATCCTTCCAGAAACCTGCGGTAAGAATCTTCGAAATCAGCTCCTTCAATCAGCTGATATGGGTACCTGCTATCATACCCCGCCTTGAAAAGAGCAGGGGAGAGGGAATGAGCTATAGGATGTCCTATAAGTCCGAATTTCATATTCTATCTTTTTAGACCGAGTGCATTTTCGGCGTTTTTTGCACTCGGTCAATTATTGCGTTGACGTACAGCTTCAAACATAAGGATCGCGGCAGATACAGACACATTAAGCGAATCGAGCTTGCCCAGCATCGGAATCTTGATATGTGCATCGGCCGCCTTCCTCCAGGCATCCGTCAGGCCTGTTGCCTCTGTGCCCATAACGATTGCAGTGCCTCCCTTCATATCCGTGTCATAATACCACTCCGAGTCTTGAAGCTGTGCGGTATAGATCTTTATTCCATTGGATTTCAGCCACTTGATCGTATCTTCTGATGAAGCTGTAGCTACTGGAACCGTGAATATCGCTCCGATGCTCGAACGTATCAGATTGGGATTGTACATATCTGTAAGAGGATCACATACGATCACTGCATCCACTCCCGATGCATCCGCGCTGCGAAGAACCGCACCCAGATTGCCCGGCTTCTCCACAGCCTCCAGCACCACCACCAGAGGATTCTGCTTCAGCTGCAGATTCTCCAGACTCATCTCCTTGCAGTGCAGCTCGGCTATCACTCCCTCGGTGCCCCCACGGTATGCCACCTTGTCGTAAAGATGCTGCGGAATCTCCATATACGGGCAGTTGCACTTGGAAGCGATCTCCTCGAAATCGGTCTTCTGCAGTATCTCCGGGCAGATGAAAACAGTATGTGGTTCATATCCTGCCTCGATGCAATGAAGCAGCTCGCGTCTTCCCTCGACCACGAACAGCCCCTTCTTCCTTCTCTCCTTTGACTTCTCCTGAAGCGCAAGCAGATCCTTGATCTTCGGATTCTGCGCAGATGTTATGCTTTCTATTCTCATATTATTCTGCATATACGGACAAATTTAACATAATTCTGCAAGATAATCCGCAAAGAAATAGTCATAGATTCTATATACTCCTTCCTCACAGGTCACGATGTCGTTTTTCATCAGAGGCTTCAACGCCGCCTGTACTGAACTTGCTGAAACCAGACGATGCCGTTTTACGAATTCTGACGAGGTGATTCCTTCCACTCTCTTGTCTCTGGCTATCGCGTAGAGAAGCTGTTTCTGTTTTGGAGCCAGACCGAACAGGATTGCCTGGAACCTGTCCTCCTGTGCCATAATGATGTTTTCCCAAGCAAAATCGATGTACTCAGGCGTGCAGATCATACCCTCGCGTGTGAGTGCGAACAGCTCATTCATCATCATCTGCATATACCACGTACATCCGTCAAACATTCTGTATATCAGTTCTGCAACAGTCTTGTCCAGAAATTTACCTCTTTCAGCAAACATCCGTCCGGCAAATTCCGTATATGTGTCCATAGGAATCGGCTTCAGACTCTGGCTTATCACGCTCTGGAAAAAAGGTTTGGCAGGTGAGTAGAACATATCGGTCATTATATGCCTCTTGCTGCCGCAGAAAATGAATGAAGTCCTCGAACATTGCTGGACAAGGGAACGTATGAAAGCCTCGGTAGTGCTCTGGGGATATTCCCTTATCTGCTGGAATTCGTCTATAGCCAGGATGCAGGGCTTTTCGGAAGCTTCTATGTACTCGAACAATTCCCTGATCGTCTTGTCAGGATGCTTGATGTCTCCAACGCTGATGTTGAAGGAAGGCTCTCCGGAAACGGCATCGATGGTGAATCCTACGGTCAGCGACCTGATGAATGAAAAGAACTTCTCGTGCCATTTCTTCTGTGGCCTGACAGCCTTTACAATGGCCTCTGACAGCGCCTTTACGAATTCGTGCAGATCTTTGGTCGGGTATATGTCCACATATATGGGCGTATATTTTTCCTTGATGGCTTCCTGCGCGAATGTATGATGGATAAGGCCGCTTTTCCCGAGACGGCGTGGCGAGATCAAGGCGACATTCCTGCCGTTCACGATGTGCTTTATTAGCGTCTCTGTGTCTTTTTCGCGGTCGCAGAAATAATGTTTGTCAACGTATCTTCCAATGAAGAAAGGGTTGAATATCTCGTCTCTAAGGATCATAGCATCATTTTTATTGCAAATATAATTATTATATTCATAATAAAAATAGTCCTGATGCCTTATTCATACCATTTTTTGTAATGGAGATAATGCTCTGCATTTGCGTGGGCTTTGGCCAGAACAGCCTCGGATCCGTCCTTGATCTTCCTTGCCGGTATGCCTGCCCATATTCCCGGTTCCAGCTTCTGGTTGGCTGGAACAACGGCTCCGGCAGCTATTATGGTCCCGTCAGGCACGATGGTATTGTCCATCACGATCGCTCCCATTCCCACGATCACATCATTCCCGATGATGCATCCGTGCACATTAGCCCCGTGGCCGATTGAGACATCATTTCCGATTATGCACTCCGACTGCTGGTATGTGGCGTGCAGCACTGCATTGTCCTGGATGTTCACGCGGTCGCCGATCCTTATTGCCCCGACATCTCCACGCAGAACCGCCCCGTACCATACGCTGCAGTCGTCTCCGATTTCCACTGTCCCTATGATCGTCGCCGTCTCTGCCAGAAACGCACGCTCTCCGATGACGGGCGTGTCGCCCTTGAGTTCCTTTATTATTGCCATTGGAATGGTTGTTTATACCCCAAAGTTAATTATTCATTTTATAAATCAGTCGTGGTGTGACAATAAATTCGTAAGTTTGCATCTGCTATATGATAACGACTTCCATACAAAAGATACTTGCCATAACCTTTTCTGTTCTATGGCTGGTCTCTTGTGCGCCGCAGCCTCAGATGGATCAGATTCCGGAGATAGAACTGTCGGCTGAAGTGGAGATGAACGGGTGCATATTAGAGGCTTCCTTAAAAGAGGGGCTGGAGGGAGAATATGATGCCGGTTTCTATTATGGATCGAGTGAGGAAGAAATGATCAAGGTTTCTGCCCAATGGGAATCCTCAGCTTTATTTACTGCTTCCTTGACCTCCTTGGAATATGATACCGAATACCTCTATAAGGCGTATATCTGCAATGGATATAATGAGATCTGTTCTGATGTCGGACATTTCCGTACGAAGGTATTGGAGAGGACAATGATCCTTCCTTTCCATATCAAGGAGGTTGGGAGATTGTCGTCCAGGTTTACTTTTGAAGTCGGGGGTAATGCTGATTTTTCTGTTACCGTCCCTGACGAAGTAGATTGGCTCAGGTGCGGAACTGATGGACGTAAATGTATTGTCTTTGTTGAAACCAATGATACAGAGGATACTCGGGATTGTGGAATTGTCTTTAAGAATCTGTCTGATAATCTGTGTGATACATTGACGGTATGCCAGCAGGCTGCGGATGCATCTGAAACTAATCTTCCATATAATGATGTCGTTCTTCCACCTGTTGAGGTACATACCTGGATGACTCTTGTTATGGATCCGGATATAAGTGTCACTCCGCTGGATGGCACTTCGGCTGAGACAGACTGGCTTAGCTGTGGTTCTGTGACTAACATTCCCTATGGATACTCTGAAGTCTTCTTCAGGGCAGAGGAGAATACGGCTTACGAAGACCGGTCGGCACGTTTCATTGTTTCGTATGACGGCTATGACAGTGTGATCACTGTTACGCAGAAAGCGTGCGATGCGGTAATAGAATTCGAAGATCCGTATGTGGAAATTGTTCTGGTGGATGCCTTCGATCTTGATGGTGACGGTAAACTGTCGTATGCTGAAGCAGCACCGTTATCCATTGTGGATGCTGAAAAAATAGATTTCTCAGGATTGGATATAAGAGCTTTTGAAGAATTGAGATTCTTCCAGGAATTCTGGTTCCTTCAGTCTCCTTCTTTTGCTGGTTCTGATATCGAGCGTATCAGTTTCCCATATAAGTTGTCAGGTCTGGGAGATGGCTTGTTTGAATACTGTACTGAATTGGAAGAGATCGAACTGAACTGCATAAGTGTAGGGAATCATACGTTCAGGGGATGTACCGGACTTAAGAATATAAGGGCTGAAGTGTCAGGAGCAAATTCCTTCGAAGGTTGTACTGCGCTTGAGACTGTTGAACAACAGTTTGCTGGTGTTGCCGATCAGGCATTTCTCAATTGTACTTCTTTGAAGTCCTTTGAATTCTGTATAAAATTAATGACGGAATCCCGTATCGGATATGAAGCATTCAGAGGCTGCAGGAGTCTCCCGGAAATCTCTATTCCTGATGTGGTGAAGACTATTGATGACAGGGCGTTTTATGATTGTTCATCTTTGGAATCTGTCTTTATGGAAGGCTTTGACCCTCCTGTCCTGGGTGAGGATGTGTTTGCTGGAACGAGTCCGGGCCTGAAGATTTATGTCCGTCCGGAGTCTCTCGCGAAGTATCAGGCTGAGTGGCCATTGATGGCGGACAAGATTATCGCTATTGAACGTGAAGACGACGGGGCAGACAGTATGATTTTGCCATTTCATTATATTTCCCTCGATTCCTGGGAAACGGAATTTACTATAGAAGTAGGAGGTGATGCGGAATTTGAAGTGGAGATAGTGACATTAAGCTCCGGCCCACAGGCTTGTCGTCGCGATGGCCGCAAGTGTATATTCACTTTCCCCGAGAACAATATCTATTCAGAATTCAGATGGGCCGCCGTTTTCAGGAATCTCAGCAATGGTCAGCGTGAGGTGTTGTCTATATGTCAATATGGGCCGTCATAGGCCGGTCGTATTGCTATAGGTGATTGTTGGTGAATCTTTCGAAAATACAAATGAACCAATGTGAACTTGACTGAGTGTCAGGTTCACTTTATTTTTGTGTTTATAATGATGAAATCAGTTCCAGAATATTGAATGAATTACGTAGATGCAATCATTGAGTTCAACAATGATCCCAATGTCCGGAAATTAAGGGAGTTCTATAGTTCAAAGAGTTTCCCAGAAATATTGGGAGTCAGCCGTAGAGAATTAAGCCATTCCGCTTTTTTGGCCTGGTTGTTCTCATCGGCGGAGAGTCATATGTTTGGAATACAACCAGTAATGCAATTGCTGGAACTTTATGTCAAAAATGCATTGGAACAACAGAGAATTGGTTCCGACGCTGCACAGAAACTTCTGAATCCGATACTCACCAGACAAATTGACCTGCTCAGTTCATCCGTGGTGACAGAAGAATATGTGGAAATCGCTAAAAAAAAAGGTCGGGCGGATATTGTCATATCTTGCGATATGCGTATCGGAAAAGAGAATAGTGTGAACAAACTCCGTATCGTTGTAGAAAATAAGGTGTATTCGACTGAACACGACAATCAGACCGAAATATACTATGAGTATTATAGCAAATGCCGAAAATCGGGTGAATTTGCACTATATATATATCTTTATCCATCGTCGCACCCGACGAATCCTGAATGTGGCTACTTTGTTTGTATAACATATCAGGATATCCTTGACTCTATCCTCACTCCTTTGACCAATTATTCAAATATAAGCCCTAGAACCAGGTTTATTATGGAGGAATATATTAATTGCTTGAGTGCAACATCAGATGATGGCCAATTAGCTTTGAGCCAGGAAGAAAAAGAACTTTTAAGTTCATTCTGGGAATCGCATAACTCTCTTATAATGGCAGCTATAGCGGCGTTCGCTGATGCTACTGATGATCCAAGTATAAAAGAGGCTTCTAAAGTCATTGCTACGGTAAATGGCAGGAGAGACAGAGACCACTCTAAATACAAGTATAAAGGCAAGGTCTATTCTAAAAAGACAGACCTTGTCAGAACTGTTGTGTCTGATTATGTGGAGTCTTGCAAGGGGACAGGGTTGACTCTTAAAGACGTGAAAGACTATTTTTATTTTCAGTCGTCGATGGATAACGTGTTTATGGATTATGATGAATATCTGGATAATCTGCGAAACAGAGATTCTGGAAAATGGGTGGGTTTCTTCGGAAACAGAGAAGATATATTCCGTGTTTCACTGGAAGATGATACAGCTTTTGTCATATCGAACAACTGGCCATTGACTGTTAACGGCAAAGAGGGAGAATTCAAAAAACTTCTTCGCAGACTGGCTGCAAAAGGGATAATTGTAGAACAAGTATAAAACAGAAAAGGGAAAGTCGAAAACCTTGGAGAGAGTAGACATAGACAATAATTAATCACTAAAATTATGGGATCAGGACCAAGTAACAAAGAAATCTGCAAGTCAAATATTGAACACCACAAGAGAACTATCGAGTCTTATAAAGAAGACATTGCAAGAATGAGGGAAACGCTTAAGAATCCAAGCAATAAACACTTGAAAGATAGTTATAAATTGCGCATTGAAGAGCGTCAGAAACAAATTGCTTGGGAAAAGAAATGTATTGAAGATTGGAAAGAGCGTATGAAGAGATAAGCTGGTGATATCTGATAATATTGTTAAATGGGATAAATTCCAGTCCGGAGATGTGGTCAAAAACTATTTTTCTCAATTGGATTGGTACAATATTGTTGAAGACATCCATTCTGATCAGGAGTGGGCTGATTTTGTCGAGGCCCACCCTGGTTTTGTGTCTTGCTATATTCTTAAGAAATGTGATGACGGAGAGCCTTTGGCCTTCATATATCTTTTAAAAGAATATGATAATGAGATGATTGTCTCCATTCACGGAGGCGGTTGGTCCAAGCCTCTCCTGTATTACAGAGGGTATATACTTATGCTCAGGACATTGATGGAGCGTGGTTATAAAGTACGCACATATTGTAATCGTGATAATTCGTCTGCTATTCGTTTCTCTCGAAGCGTAGGCTTCATTCCATATTCCTATACAGAGTGCAAGGTATATATGTGGGTAAATTATAAGAGAATGACGAGTAGTAAATTGTATAAATATTACTATTCCAGATAAAAAACTTAATTCGATGAAATATATATTAATCTTGCTATGTGCTTTTTTGCTGTATAAGTATTGGCGAAAAAAAAAGGAGCGGAAGCTAATTGCATCTGCTGCAGCAGCAGAAGAGGCTAAAAAGAAGGCTGAAGAAAGGGCCCTAAAAGAACTTGCAAAGAAGCAACAATATGAGAAAGAAAGGATTAGATTTGTCTCACAATTAGGTACTGAATGTGAGGGGGCGGACTTTAGACAAGGTCTTACTCCATTGCAATGTGACAGGACTCTCATAAAGGGTGTCACTATTTTAGATAGAGGCTTGGTGATAGAAAGGAAAGAACGTTGTAATGACATTGTCACTATTCTATGTAGAGATAAGAAATTTGGAAGTATAGATCTTTCTCTGTATGAGGAAGGCGTTTTGGTGAAATTTCTGGATGATTATTATTTCTCAGCATTCAGCGATTCATTAATAAAAAAGTCCTATCATAAGACAACGCATACCTCATTTGACTATAGCGATCCGATAAGATTTCTTGAGAGAACACTTGAGAAAGATTACTTCTACACTTATTCAAGACATAGTAATTTAACTAATAACGGATATTTTGAAGATACCCGGCATTATACTAAAGATGGTCGGCTTGACAAAAGATACTCCAAGCAGAATTTACATACTGGCGGATGGGAGTATACCTATGATGGGTATACCGAATACGATACATTTTATAGTACGGAACATCAGCCATCCATAATCTGTAATAATATCAATATCAGTTTGACGAATAATGTTGATGGCTCATACAGAGTCTTTAAGATCCTCCATAGTCGTGCAGACAAGGCGATTTTGAAACTTGAAGATATGTTGTCCGATAATGCACCTCAAGGAAGTATAAGGTTTTTAACTCTGCAAGATAAAGAAGAGATTCGTACATTGCTAACTAGTAATATCGACCGACAGAGTATGAATGCTGCTTCTAAAGAGTTAATTGAGCGGATTAGACAACAAAGAATAATGGATTTGAGTGAAATAAAGTAAATATAATTTATAATGAAAATCCCAGGATTGTCCTTCTCACTTAAAAGAGCAGTGGGAATCAGTGCAATCAAACAGAAGGTCAGCAAAGCGACAGGAATTCCTTCAACCAGGCAGGGGCTTGAAAGAAAGATAGGAGGAAGCCTGATGAAGGCAGTGAAAGGCAAGAGCAAAATGTGCCTTCTCATCTTAGTGCCGTTTGTTCTGGCCTCATGCAGTGCAAACTTTGAGAAGATGATAGAAGAGGGGAGATATAATGATGCTGAGAAGATCCTCAAGAAAATGAAAGGAATAGAAAAGTATGATTGTGCCGAAATGCTTATAGATGAGTATATTGACCTTGAAGAATATGAAAAGGCTGTAAATGTATATGAAAAGTGTACTCCAGAGCATTGCAGTAACGATCAGCTTGACTATCCTTCCTTGTACTGTCATGGTGCCGGTGATGATTATGAACTTAACGTAACTGCTAAGTTCCGTAAGGTCTTTATGGAGACAGGAGAGTACGATAAGGTCTGGCAGTACTCTATGTGGGATTCAAGCCATGATAACGGATATAATGCAGAGGCTTACTATCAGTATATGAATGATGTGATTCTGTATCTGTGCTCTATTGGGAATAAAGCGGAAGCAAACAGATTTCTCAATCATTATGTTTACTGGTTTGATGTTAAAATAGATAATGATTCCTACTACTCAACAGAAAAACCTCAATTCCTTTGTGATGTGGCCAGAGGAAAACTTCAAAGAATAATTAACACTTATTGATATTGATTATGAAGCGATTGACAGTCTTATTGTCTATACTGATCTTATGCTCATGCGGAGGTGATGGCAGCAGTCAGAACAGCGAACCCATAATGTCTGAAAAGGCAAAGATTCTATATGAAAAGGCCGAGGAGAAGGTTTCTTATGTGGAGACTCGTATCTGTCAATTAAATAAAGGAACAGATTTGCAGCAGGTAGTCAGGCTTTTGACTGACGCAAGAAATCTTGAATATCATTTTGATTCTACCGGGATGAACCGTGCAGCCATAGAGAAGTGCAAGGCATTGCAGGTTAAGATCATAAAGATTCAGGAGGATGCTGTCGCAAAGGCTGAAAGTTTCATTCTGCAATCGGAAATGTCGGTTTTTCAGGGCAAAGACTTCCTGATAGAGAAGATGACCGAATATCCGGTCTATCTTGAGAAAGGAGATGTGTTCTACTATGAGGTTCAGCTTCAGAATTCTGTTCCGGTCAGGTTATATAATATGGATTCTCGAAGTGCAGTAAAGAGTTACAATAAGACGTATATAAAAGACTCACTGACGGTTCCATATTCCGGCGTTTATCTGTTGGAAATAAAACCGCAGGCCTCCCAGTATGTTACTGTAGATATTGCATATAAGACTGATGATATGGATAGACTTTATAATCCGAAGTATGTCAGGACAGAAATGATAAGCTGCTCCAAAGGGGATTTCAGAGCATATCCGATCAAGGGCGTAAAGCTGCAGAATCTATTCGAGGAACCACGTAAATTTACGCTTAGAAGTCAGCTTAAGTCAGCTGTATCCGGATCTTCCATCGCTCTTGTTCCGATAACGGTTCCATCCGGCGCAACTGATGTTCTATATTCGATGCGTATTGCCACAAGTGAGCAGGATAATTCTTCCGACGGATATTTTCATAATGGAATGAGTGTCAGGTATAATCAGATCAAGTTTCTGGGACTTCCTCTATATGAGCACAATCAGGGTTCCGGTCTGCTTAAGATGCTTCTTGATGACAACAGACCTCTTCGGGAGGAGGATGCATACTGCAATATGTATCTTTTCCGAAGTCAGTCAGAGGCTAAAAAGTTTCAGGATAGGACTGATTCAGCGTCATCTCTTAAATATGATGTAGACTATTCGACAGTGGGCACTCAGTCCTGCAATGGCCGGATTCCAGTCAATGGAGCATCAAGGCTGTATCTTGGTTTCGAGAATGTAAGAGTCAGGTATACTAACTATCTATGGGTGGAAGCGGTTGCTGTCATACCTGTGACAGAGTATTATAGAACTGTGTATACCATCAATTAAACGATCGGTTTCACTTTGGTTTTATATTCATTAGTATTTACCGTATAGGACAACAGGCTCGTTCAGGATTCTCCCAGGGCCTGCCTCCATTTCGTCAATGATGGTCAGCATTTCCGCAGGTGTGACGATGAACGGTTTCTTCGGGAAATGTCTGATGTTGCCTGTTACCAGGAATGAGTCCTCCTTGCTTAATGCGACTTCATAGAATACAATATCATCCTTGTCTATGAAAATCTCATCGGAGATGGCAGTACGACCTAATGAGATCCCGTAATCCAAGAAAGCGCTTATCAACCAGTCGATATCAGCTTTCCGAAATGGGAACTTATCTCTGTTTAACACCTCTTCATATTCGGTCAGAATGTCTTCGTTGTAAAGTGGAGTAATGACTCCATCAATTATTTTTCTGATGATGATTGACGGATTTGAATTGCCAGAGATAGAGAATAGGGCAGAAACCAGTACGTTGGTGTCTATGACAGCATAAATCTTAGCGTCCATTTCGTACTTCACGGATTATAGAGTTGATTTCGTCCAGTGACATACCTTGTAATCCGCTTCTGGCAGCATCTTCTCTCATTCTTTCGAATGCCTCCATTGCTCTCTTTCTTACCTCGGCTTCGGATAAAGACCTGATTTCAAACGGAATCCTCCGCTCTCTTACCATTGTCTTCATAAAGATGGTGAGAGCAGCAGTGTTGCTGAGACCGAACTCATCGCAAAGTTTGTCGAAGTCCTTCTTTAAAGACTCATCGACTCTGAATGTCATTGTTGTCTGTGCCATAATTTGTCTGATTATGTATTGCAAATATAAATACAATATATTTACAATGCAAATATTGTTCTTGTGAATCTCCTATTATAGATTTCTTGACTATCTTCATATAGATAGCAAATGAACTAATATGAACTTGATTCACACCTTTGCAGCTTCGTACCTTTGTGTAAATTGATTGTTGAAGAAAAGTTTATACATTTGTGGGACAGATCGATAGAAATATGCCGGAGCTTGCATACCTCCTGACGGAGGTGGAGAAGAAATATGGACGAAGGATAGCGACTACGACTGATTTCGAGTCGCTTTCTGTTGTTATCGAACATCAGATCGGTGAACTGATTTCATCTTCGACTCTGAAAAGACTATGGGGCTATGTAAGCCTGAATCCGACTCCTCGTGTGGCGACCCTGGATGTGCTTTCGAGATTTATCGGTCACAGGGATTTCAAGGCTTTCTGCAATCATCTGAAAGAATCCCAGATATATGCTTCCAATTTCTTTACAGCAAGATGCCAGACGGTGGCGGAACTGAAGCCGGAGACGATCGTTCATATCGGCTGGGCTCCCAATCG
Source organism: Bacteroidales bacterium (assembly GCA_015060395.1). Lineage (GTDB taxonomy): Bacteria > Bacteroidota > Bacteroidia > Bacteroidales > UBA932 > Cryptobacteroides. Next base: position 80,276 of record SUYP01000008.1, on the reverse strand, counting down.
TCTTGTGAAATTGAGGTATATGGGTGATTATCAGTTCGTAGTCCTTGAATCAGACAATTCCCAGCTTCAGCAGGACGATCGTTTTGAACTGTCAGAGATCATAGTCGGTTACCCGCTTTATATATCAAGAATCTTTCGTGACGGAGCATATACGCCACCTTATGTGGCAGGACATATTGACGGCATAAATCTTCTTAAGGTAGAGGCTGCTAAAGGATAAGTTCAGCGGCATCGTTGAAGAGATCGTCGAGATCAGAGGCGTCAAGGTTTGCACCTGAATTGTGTGGTGAAGCCTTTGGCGTCTTTTCTTTGACTTCGGTTTCAGGAACATTGACCATAGTGACGGTATCCTTTGCCGGTTCCGCTCTCTTGGCGGCTGTCGTCGAATCTTCTGGAACAGCGGCGACAGGTGCTGGTATCTCCTGATCCGTATTTCTGCCGTTTGTGACTGCCCAAACCGCGCATACAGCAACTGTGATCAGTGAGAATATGAGGACGAGGTTACGTATCCTTCTTGCAGAGGTATTCTCTACAGCCTTCCTTATCTCGTCTGCCGATGCGAATCTCTTATCCTTGTCGCGCTGAAGACATCTCGATGCAATATGACCGTAACTCCTGCTTAATTCCTTGATTATCAGTCCAAGTGACCATAGGTCGCTGCGTGAATCTATCTGCTCTCCAGCAATCAGTTCGGGCGAAGCGTAGAACTTGGTGCCGGCCGGCGCTTTCAGGATATTGTATGAATCGGCATCGGAAAGCCCGAAGTCGATGATCTTGACGTTGCGTCCGTTATTGGTGACCATTATGTTCTCTGGCTTGAGGTCTCTGTGTATTATCTGCTTTCTGTGGATATATTCCAATGCGTCGCAGATGTCGCATATGATCTTTCTTGCAAGAGGCTTGTCTATCTGTCCGCTTCTGATGAGGTTCTCAAGCGTACTTCCGTCAATCCACTCCATAATGATGCAGTTCCCGATGGTCGGAAAATCGATCATACCGAAATATTGGCATATACCTGAATGACTCAGCGAGAATCCTATGTTGAAGTCTTTCCGCAGGAGCTCTTCGTAAAGAGGATTGCCCCGGAACTCCTTCTTAAGCGCCTTATAGACAAAGAATCTGCCGTTCTTGCAGCCGCGGTACAGTTCGTTGAACCCGTCCGCTGATGTGTGGATGAGTTCCAGTTCCGGAGAATTGCTGTCAATGCTGCCTGAAGTGTCCGGCATAAAGAATCCTGAAGGTCCGAGCATAATGTCTGCTTAAATCAATCAAAGATAATGCTTTTTTGTTAATTTTGCATATTGTGAAAATGTCTGTCAAATATATCATTGCCGTATTGTCCGCGCTCTTTCTCTTTGCCTCTGCACAGGCTCAGCCGTCTTTGGATGAGGAACTGGAGAATTATGCGGATATGTGTAGCAGATGTATGGGACTGCGTACCAGAATCCAGGCAGGCGATAATGTGTCCCGTGATGAGGCTGAGGCTACGATAGATCTTTTCCTGGCTATGAACAGGAGACTGAAATCCCGTGAATCGGAAATGACGGCCCTTCAGCGTCAGCGCTTCAAGGATGTGGGCGAGTGGTTCACTACCGGGATACGTCCTTTCAGGCCATCGGCCTTGCCGTCAGTCGTATGCAAGACAATGCCGGTGCCTCCGGTTTATTCGTCAGATGTCAGGCTTGCTGTTCCGGATTCAAGGCTGCCGGAGCCGGTCGTACCGGGCCAAGATGCCCCGACGGATCCTTCCTATAGATATATCGTTCTTGCCGAGATGTCGGCACCTGACCTTGCCTATGGCATCAGGGCCGGGATAATGGGACGTAGAATAGGTGGATATGTCTCTTTCAGAAGCAATTTCGTCGGTGCAGAGGCTGCTTATGAATGTACTTCAGACGGACGACTGCCCAATGGCAGCACGATGTGGGCTGGTGGAGAGGAAAGGAAGGAGAATCTGGCGGTGACGGCCGGTCTCCTCTTAAATACTGCTTCCTGGCTGTCGCTCTATGCCGGTGCCGGTTACGGGAGCCGGCAACTGTTCTGGCAGGACATTGACGAACAATGGGCAAAGGTCTCTGACTGGTCGGCAAAAGGACTGACGGTGGAGTCCGGAGCCATATTCAGATGGAATGGTCTTGCCTTTTCGGCCGGTGTCTCGTCTGTAGGTTTCCGGACATTGTCGGGCACTTTCGGCATAGGATACTGTTTCTGAACTTTTCCCAGAGCATAGAACCGCATTTTTTTCATACTTTTGCGGAAGTATTGACACCATCGTTGCGTTATAACATCGGAAAACATTTTGGCGGAAATCATAAACATAGAGGATATTGAACTGGCAAAGCAGTGCGCCCGTGGGGACGATAAGGCCAGGAAGGAACTGTATATGCGTTATGCAGGTTCCCTCTATGCTCTATGCCTGAGATATGTTGGAGACCGGGAACTGGCCCGGGACCTGATGCACGACGGGATTATCAAGGTCTTTGATACGATAGGGAGATATAAGCCGACCGGCTCCCTGAAATCCTGGGTCTCAAGGGTCACGGTCAATCTTGTCATAGACCATATCCGTAAGTCGCAGAAGTTCCAGACTGTGAGTCTGGAAGAGAAGCAGGAAAGGCTGCCGGAGCCGGAAAAAGAGGAGATGAGGCTCGTTCCGAAGGAGGAACTGATGAAGATGGTGACGAGGCTTCCGGAGACCAAGAGGGTGATATTCAATCTCTTCTGTGTGGAGGGATTTTCGCATAAGGATATAGCGACAATGCTGGGAATAAAGGAAAAGACGTCTTCATCTCTGCTGTTCAAGGCCAGGATGCAGCTTGCGGATGAAGTCAAGGAATATATAAGGAGAAACTGTTGATGGAAGATTGGACTGACATATTTTCAGAGGAACTCAAGGATGTTGAGATGCCCCTCCCTGCAGATGACTGGGATGTCGTCAGGGAGAAGTATGCAGCTCATCGCCGCAGAAATAGGATTGCAGCCTGGATAAGTGGCGCATCCGCTGTGGCTGCTGCTCTTGCTGTCTTTGCAGTTCTTTTTACCGGTGGAACTGATTCTCCTGCCGATATGTCCTTGACGGCTGACAGTAAATTGCCGGATACTATTGCTGTGCCTGACTCGGTGCAGCTGCAGGCAGAATCTGGGGAAGTGCCGGAATCTGTTGTGGAACCGGTGCAATATCGAAAAGATGACAGCACTGCGGCAGCGGATGTTGAGGAATATATATTGCCGGAAAAACCTCAGGAAGAGATTCTTGTCGCGGAATCTGATGTAGAAGGGGCAGTCAATGTCGTGAGAGATACTTCTGTTGTGCAGAATGAGGTGCTTGTGGCGGACAGTGAACCGATTCAGAAAGAGGATGAATGGACTCAGGGAGAATGGGTTGGTGACGATGTCCCGGAAAGAAATGCATCACGGAGGCGGAAGATTTCGGTGGCTTTGTCAGGTGGAGGCGTGTTCTCTGGAGGTCATCTTCCTATGCCTGCTATGGATATGGCACCGGACTTGGAAGGTCCGTTTCCTTCTTTTGGTGATCCCCAACCTCCGGTTGAGGACCCGCAACCACCTTTTGGTGATGAAGGCGGCTCTGAGGCGGATCCTCCTTCAGATACTTCTTCGTTCAATCCTGGCGGCGGAACACGGGGACAGGCTCATTCTATGAGAAGAATCTCCCGTAACGGAAAGCAGCTTAAATCTCAGGATATGGAGCACTATATGCCTGTATCATACGGAGTTTCTGCGAGATTCCCTCTTACGGAACGCCTTTCTCTGAATACGGGTGTCAACTATACGCTTTACAGATCGAAACGTATAAGCACTTACACCGACGGCTCTACAGAGACAGAAAAACAGAATGCACATTACCTCGGCATACCTCTCCGTCTCGACTGGATGGTGGTGAACAGGAGGCATTTCGGAATGTATCTGGGAGTGGGAACCCAGTTGGACCGATGCGTCTATGCGAAGGTCGGCAACGAAAGACTTTACGACAACAGCTTCCTCTGGTCTCTTAACGGCGTCCTCGGAATGCAATATAACATCACGGACCGGATCAGCCTGTACTTCGAGCCTGAAATCACCGGTAATCTCGGCTATCCGCAGATAAGGACCTACCGTGATGATGCCGAAATAATGCTTACCGCCCGTTTCGGCCTCCGTTTCAATCTCTGATTATGCTTCAAGGTATGGAAAATGGCCTTGGAGCATAATGATGTTAGATTCTCGGCTTCTGGAACGTGCTGATGAGGATGGATATCAGATAGATCATCAGGCCGTAGATCAACGGGATGAGTATGCATTGAATGCCGCCGCAAGATATTCTGAACGATATTATATTGTCTGCATCATACAGAATCAGTCCGAAAAACTGATGGGAGGCTATGAGTGCTGCCACGACGGATGCTATGAAAGCCCCGAATCCGATGTCCCTGACCCAAGCGGGGGCCTTCCACGCTGCGATGAATATACCTATCAGGAACAGGGTCAGGATGCTCATATATCCGGCACCTCCGTTGATGAAGAAGTGCATTATGGAATGCCGTGCCGGGATTTCGATCTGAACGGCCTCCTCTGCGGCAGAATGAGCCAAAGTATCGACGGCCTGAATGATTGTAGTTGTGTCCATATTTATTTAAGATGAATCTTTGCTATTATGAAGTCGTCCGGTTTCTCCTTCAGGACCGTGGTTATCTTCGCTTTAAGCTCTTCCTGCATATTGTCGAGAATGTCCGGATTGATTATTGAGTAAATAGTCTTTCCTTTGATTGTCTTGAATGAGCTTACAAACGGATGGATGTTAGGAATGCCAGGAGAGAACCATATCCATTTCCCTTTTCGGCATATTCCGTAATATTCGTTTACCGTCTGGTCCTGAACGGTTACTTCCACAAATCCATATTTCCCGTCAAGCACATATCTTTCGACCAGACCGAACGGTTTCGACATCATTTCCATTGCCGCTTCCATCGAATTGTCATAAGTATAATAGCTGTCATTGATTTCAAACTCTCCCAGATCGATGTCGGTGTGCTCCCTGACCTTGCCTTTACGGTATTGCATCACCGTGCTTCTGGTTCCGTCAATGAAAAGCACACCTTTTCCATACCGGGTGAATATAGGGACATCAAGATCAAGGTGAAGAACTTTTGCGTCGGTCGGCAGGAATGTCGTAGAGTCCTTGCCCTTCCATAATCCCAATCTTCCGGGCCTTCCGCTTCCGTATCCGTACCAAGCCAGTCTGCCTTCCTTCGTCATCCATCCTTCAAATCCGGCATCTTCAATCTTCTCAGAACAGATCAGAGTACCGTCAGGCCTATAGCAGGCAGCTACATCCGGCTGCGTATAAAATATATGGACATTACCATCATATAACTGTGTGTTCAACGTCATCTGATCTTCGTTTTCAGTAGAACCGATGGAGTTGATGAATTTTCCGTCCAGAGAATATCTGTAAATCCTGTCCTGACCGTGATCGGGCAATATGAAGGCATCTTCCGTTACGATTATCTCAGGGCCGATGGAATGTATCGGAACTTCGGGAACCGGGCAGAAACCGTGCTTGCACCATATTTCGGTCCGAAGCATATTTACCGTGTCGGTATCCAGAGGAACAAGCTCGATTTCTGAAATCATTTCCGCGAAAGGTATATGGGAGTCAACCTTTTCAAAAATGACCTGTGCCTTTGCTTCGAGTGTCAAGAAGCATATAGCTGCAATAAGCAGAGTGATGATGTTCGTTTTCATAATAATGTGATTATGTTTCGGCAAATCTATGCGTAATGAACAAGAAATGCCAATTCAAATCCCATAAGATGGCTTTCAAATCCCATAAAACGGGGATTTGACATCATTTTTTAATGTGCAATACAAATTTAATTGATAATTTCGCAATGCAATAAAGATAAATGTCAGGATGAAGAAAATAGTTATAACCATATTATATTGGGTTTTTGCGGTATCGGCAATAGCATTTGTGCTTTGGCGGGCAGGCCTTCCCTTATGGGAGCCCGTGCTGATGGCACTTCTCTTCATCCCCGGATGTATGGCGTTGAAGTTCATCTTGCCGAAGATCTCTTTCCGGAATTTCCGAGAAGGGATTCTGAATGTGTTTTACATCCTTTGTGCAGTCGTCCTGACGGTGATGCTTATGCTGATGATTTCGCAACTGCAACTGAATATGGACGGAATCTTTCAGAGTGAATACATCAATCCGATATTGGTGAACCCTTTGTTCATCGCTGCCGTGATGCTGGTTCTTGCTTTTGGAGACCGGCTCGTCTCAAGATTCTTCAGAAAGGACTCTGGGTCGGAACCTGATATGATCACTTTCAATTCCGAATACAGGAAGATCGCTCTGGCTTCGACAGAGATCAGATATATAGAATCCCGGGATACTGAAGTCTGGATATATGCGACCGAAGACCGCACCTTCCGCAACAGGACAGGCATAACCCAGTGGGAGAATCTGCTGGGAGAGGATTTTGTCCGTGTGCATCGCTCTTACCTTGTCCGCCGTGACAGGATCGTGACCATCGGGGCGGAATATGTCATCCTCAGCGACAACACTGAGATCCCCGTTTCGAAAACCTTCAGAAAGAATCTGTTGCCTGATTCGAGCCACTAGAACAAATGTCAGATTACAAACAGCAGACAGCTCTTTCAAAAACCATAGCCGCCCGTGGCCTTGTGAACGGGAGGGGCCCGCTCCGCAGGAGTGGAAGGGATTTAGTTTTTGAAAGAGCTGTCTGCTGCTTGTAATGAGCCTGCTCTCTTGACTTACAGACTCTTCGGTCTCATCTGAGGGAAGAAGAGGACATCCTGGATGGTAGGAGAATTTGTCATAAACATAGTCAGACGGTCGATTCCCATACCGAGTCCTGATGTAGGAGGCATACCGTACTCGAGTGCGCGTACGAAGTCCATATCGATGAACATAGCCTCGTCATCTCCCTTGTCCTTCAGCTTGAGCTGATCCTGGAAACGCTCGTACTGGTCGATAGGGTCGTTCAGCTCGCTGTATGCGTTCGCAAGCTCCTTGCCGCATACGAAGAGCTCGAAACGCTCTGTGAGCTCAGGATTTGTGCGGTGACGCTTTGTGAGCGGCGACATCTCCACAGGATAGTCTGTGATGAATGTAGGCTGCACGAGGTGCTTCTCGCAGTATTCTCCGAAGATCGCGTCTATGAGCTTGCCCTTTCCGAATGAAGGGTCTGTCTCCACGTGAAGCTTCTTGCAGGTCTCGCGGAGTTCGTCTTCGCTCATTCCTGCGACGTCAACTCCTGCATATTCCTTGATCGCCTCGAGGATAGGGAGGCGGCGGAAAGGCGGCTTGAAGTCCACCTGATTCTCTCCGATAGTGACCTCCGTCTTGCCGTGGAGCTTGAGAGCGATCTTCTCGAGGAGCTTCTCCACGAACTCCATCATCCAGATGTAATCCTTGTAAGCCACATAGATCTCCATACAGGTGAACTCAGGGTTGTGGGTCTTGTCCATACCCTCGTTGCGGAAGTCCTTTGCGAACTCATATACTCCGTGGTATCCACCGACGATGAGTCTCTTGAGGTAGAGCTCGTTGGCGATACGGAGGTAGAGAGGAATGTCGAGAGCATTGTGATGAGTGATGAACGGACGGGCTGTCGCACCGCCTGGGATGCTCTGGAGGATAGGAGTCTCCACCTCAAGGCAGCCGGCTTCATTGAAGTACTCACGCATTGTAGCCACGATCTGGCTTCTCTTGATGAATGTGTCGCGTACCTGTGGGTTTACGATAAGATCGACATATCTCTGTCTGTACTTGAGCTCAGGATCCGAGAATGCATCGAACACCTCGCCATCCTTCTCCTTCACGATAGGGAGGACGCGGAGAGACTTGCTCAGAAGGGTAAGCTCCTTTGCGTGGATGGAAAGCTGGCCTGTCTTGGTGATGAAGGCGAATCCCTTGATTCCGATGATGTCACCGATGTCAAGAAGCTTCTTCCACACGGTGTTGTACATTGTCTTGTCTTCGCCTGGGCAGATCTCGTCACGGTTTACATAGATCTGGATACGGCCGGTCTCGTCCTGAAGTTCTCCGAACGATGCGGCTCCCATAATACGCCTTGACATAATACGGCCGGCGATGACCACGTCCTGGAAATTGCCTTTCTCTGCGTCATACTCAGCCTTCACCTGCGCTGCAGATGTGTTGATAGGGTAGAGTGGTGCCGGATAAGGCTCGATTCCGAGTTCTCTGAGCTTAGCGAGCGATTCTCTTCTGAAAAGCTCCTGCTCGTTGAGGTCCATAATGCTCATAGTCTTTTATCTTTATTTGTTATCTTTCAGTCTGTTCTCGTACCGCTTGGGACACGTTACGGCAAATTAAAGCACAAAAATAGCATAAATAATTCTGAAATTGAAACAAAATCCATATCTTTGTATGCTATGCCAGTGGAAAAGAAGTGGATATTACGCGAAAGTACTGAACCTGAGACTGTCAGGCAGCTTTCTTCTGAACTTGGAGTGGATCCCGTTCTTGCGGAACTCCTGGTCCAGAGGGGAGTGCGTACCTTCCATCAGGCACGCTCGTTTTTCCGTCCGAGTCTTGACGACCTCCACGATCCTTTCCTGATGACCGATATGGAAAAGGCGGTCGAGAGAGTGCACGATGCTGTCATATCTGGAGAAAAGATTCTTGTATATGGTGACTATGATGTCGATGGCACCACTGCTGTATCCTTGGTATATTCATTCCTCAGAAGGCTTACGAGAGCTGTTGACTTCTATATTCCGGAGAGATATGACGAAGGATATGGCGTGTCTTACAAGGGAATTGACTGGGCGCAGGAGAACGGATTCGGCCTCATCATAACCCTCGACTGCGGCATCAAGGCAAATGAAAAGGTCGAGTATGCACGAGATAAAGGCATAGATATGATCATCTGCGATCATCATCTTCCTGAAAATGAGCTTCCTAGGGCTGTGGCTGTACTTGATCCGAAGAGGGAGGACTGCCACTATCCGTTCGATGACCTTTCCGGCTGCGGAGTGGGATTCAAGCTTGTCCAGGCATATTCCCAGAGATATGACATACCTTTCGAAAGCCTCATTCCTCTGCTTGACCTTCTGGTGGTGAGCATCGCTTCCGACCTGGTGTCCGTAACTGACGAGAACCGTGTGCTTGCACACTTCGGTCTGAAGCAGCTGAACGGCAATCCTCGCGAAGGACTTCTTGCTATGATCCAGCTTTCCGGTCTGGAGCCGACTCACATAACCATCGATGACATAGTGTTCAAGATAGGTCCTCGTATCAATGCCGCAGGCCGTATGGAATCCGGACGAATAGCTGTGGAGCTTCTCACTGCATCCGATGTCGAGGAGGCCATACGTATCGGTACAGAGATCAACGAGCATAATAACGAGAGAAAGAACATTGACCGCCGCATCACACAGGAAGCGCTTGAGATGGTGCATTCCGGCAACTGTCTCTCTAGCGGTAACGCTACCATCGTATATAATCCGTTATGGCACAAAGGAGTGGTGGGAATCGTGGCTTCACGTCTTGTGGAGGCATTCTATAAGCCTACAATCGTGTTTACACAGTCGCAGGGCGGGCTTGTCACGGGATCTGCCAGAAGTGTCCACGGCTTCGACCTTTACGATGCCATAGAGAGCTGTTCCGACCTTCTCGAAAACTTCGGAGGCCATCTTTATGCAGCAGGTCTTACCCTTAAGGAAGAGAATCTTCCGGCTTTCTGCGCAAGGATAGAGAAGGCCATATCCGGCACCATCATCCCTGAGATGCAGACACCTGTGGTGGATGTGGACGCAAGGCTGAACTTCTCCCAGATCACTCCGAAATTCCTCCGTATCCTCAAGCAGTTCCATCCTTTCGGCCCGGGCAATTCGGCTCCGGTATTCCTGACAGAGAATGTCTATGACAACGGAATGGGAAGAAAGGTGGGAGCAGAAGGCGGACATCTCAAGCTTGAGCTTATCCAGGAATCCCATCCATATCATCATATATCCGCCATTGCTTTCAATATGGCTGATTTCTTCGATCATATCAAGGCCGGCAATCCTATAGATGTATGTTATTCTATAGTTGAGAATTACTATCGCGGCACCGCCAACACCCAGCTTCGTGTAAAGGATATGCACGAGCGTGACGAAATGATCTGATTCCTCTGTCGAAGATTCATAAAAATGCCTATATTAGCAAAAAATATAGGAGGCTTGTGCTATGGAGGGAAATATAGAACTGAATACGGCGTGGGAGTTTGTGGAGAAGACGGGTAAAAGCGTTTTTCTGACCGGTAAGGCAGGCACCGGAAAGACTACTTTCCTGAAGAGGGTGGTGGAGGAGTCGAAGAAGAGGGTCGTTGTGGTAGCTCCTACCGGTATTGCAGCCATAAATGCAGGAGGTGTGACGATCCATTCCTTTTTCCAGCTTCCGCTCCATCCTTTCATTCCCGGGATGAAGATCGAGTCCAAGTTTGCGTTCAGCAAAGAGAAAAGAAGCATAATCAAGACAATAGACATCCTCATAATCGATGAGATAAGTATGGTGCGCAGCGACCTTCTTGATGCCATCGATTCGGTCCTTAGGCGTTTCCGTAACCGTCACAAGCCATTCGGAGGCGTACAGCTTCTTATGATAGGCGATCTTCAGCAGCTTTCCCCGGTTGTGACTGATGAGGATGTGCAGTTCCTCTCTCAGTATTATCCTTCTCCTTATTTCTTCGGAAGTCACGCTCTTGCTCGGACCGATTATGTGACCATCGAGCTTAAAGAGGTTTACAGACAGCAGGATGCCGTTTTCATTTCAATGTTGAATGCGGTTCGTGGCGGCCGTCCTTCCATAGAGGTCATCAGGGCATTGAATTCCCGATATTGCCCGGGTTTTGTCCCTCCTCCGGACGAGGGTTATATACGCCTTACCACTCATAACCATATTGCGGATGAATATAACTCCCGGCAGCTCAGTCTGATAGACGATCAGGCGCATAGTTTTGAGGCGGAGGTAAGCGGCAATTTCCCCGAGTCTTCATATCCTGTTGACTTCCGTCTGGAACTGAAGGCGGGGGCTCAGGTGATGTTTGTGAAGAACGATCCGTCGAGCGATAAAAGATACTATAACGGCAAGATCGGCATAGTGACGGATTTCTATGAGGAATATATTATGGTCCAATGCCCGGGAGAGGATGAGAAGATCGCGGTAGAACCGCTCGAGTGGGAAAACAGCCGTTATGTGATAAATGAGCAGACCCAGGAGATGGAGTCCGAGGTCATAGGAATATTCAGGCAATATCCCTTGCGTCTTGCCTGGGCCATCACCATACACAAGAGCCAGGGACTTACATTCGACAAGGCTATCATCGATGCGGCGTCGGCATTTGCTTCAGGACAGGTATATGTGGCTTTGAGCCGTTGCCGTACTTTGGAGGGAATGGTTCTGGCCACTCCGTTGCGTCAGGATGCCGTCATTACAGACCTCCGCGTCGAGGATTATATTGAAGGGCAGGAGGCAGCGGCTGTCAGAAGCCTTTCGCGGCTTGACTCCATAAAGGAAGAATACTATAAGGAACTTCTTGGGGAACTCTTTGATTTCAATGAACTTGCCTCTCTGCAGAAGCGTATGCTGGGAGTATGCAAGGATTTTCCTTCAGGTTCCGTTGTGGGCCTGGCGCAGAAGCATAACGACATTCTGAATGATCTTGGCGAGATGGTTGTTCCCGTGGGGATAAAGTGGCAGAAGATCATAGCGCAGAAGCCTTTTGAAGAGATCGTGTCTTCGGAGTTCAGACTGAGGATAAGGAACGGATGCAGTTATTTTCTGGAACAGCTTCATACGGCTTACGGTGATTTTCTGGAAAAGACCGCGGATATCAAGGCAGAGAACAAGGAACTTCTCAAGAGGTATGGAAATATCTGGAATGACCTTGATTTCGAACTTAAAGTCATCAGGAACCTTCTGAAGGCAATGTCCGTACAGGACTTCACGACAGATGATTATCTGAGAGAACGGCAGAGAGCTGTCTATGAAGCATCGGATTTTGTCCCAAAGCAACTCAAGACGCCTAAGAAGACCGGCAGGACATCGGAGAAGAAGCCTGTCAAGGAAAAGAAGGAGGATACCAAAGTCACTACTTTCAAGCTTTACAAGCAGGGACACAGCATAAAGGAGATTGCGAAGGAACGCGACCTGAATCAGCAGACTATTGTCCGCCACCTTGCTCATTATGTTGCGAAGGGTATGCTGTCTGTCGATGAATTCGTCTCACAGTCCAAAATCGATGCGGTCCGTGAAGCTATGGCGTCTCTCGGCGGTCCTAAGGGCCTTGCTGCCATCAAGGGGGCATGTCCGGAAGATGTCACATATCAGGATTTAGTCCTGGTTATTGCAGGAATGGAGAGCGACTGATCTTTTATTCCGGTATAATTGCTATATTTGTTAAAATAATACTTAAAGCTATGAATATCGAATCTATTTATCATTCACCTGAAATGATTGTATATATCATTCATAATGAGGGAGTTCTATGCGGTAGCGGAGGCAGCAGTGAAGGTGTTGGAGAGAATATGGGAACAGATTGGGATACAATAGAACTGCTTGATTAAGGAGGATGGATATGAGAAGGATCTTATTTACTCTTACAACTGTTGCTATCTGTGCGTATTCGTGCTTGAGAGAGCCTTCGGCCGTGCATCCGGTATCTGAAAAATCTCCGGTCAAGGCTTCTATAGAACAGATGGTGGGAACAAAGACATATCTTGATGATATGCAGGTAAACTGGTCTGACGGTGACCGTATCGTCATTTTCGCTGGGACATCTTCGGGCTCCATCTATAAGGTCTCACCTCAGTCGGCCGGCAGCACCTATGCGCAATTCACATATGAGGGTGATCTGCCGGGCTATGGCAGTCATGCCATAGATGACTGCGTGGCTGTGTATCCGATGAATGAGAGTGCCGGATGTCAGGAGACAAGTTCCGGAGACTATAAGATCGCCGGATTGAGTTTGCCGTCGCGACAGTTGTATCAGGAGGAATCGTTTGCAGACGAGTCCTTTCTTATGACTGCCGTAAGGGATAAGGACTCCGATGAACCTTATTCGTTCAGAAATGTCTGCGGAGGATTGAAACTCCAGCTTTATGGCGATTGTTCAGTCCGTGAAATTGAAGTTCAGGGTAACAATGGTGAACTTCTGTCCGGCAATGTCTATATCACCGCATCTCCGGATGGCGAGGACCCTGTGATGACCTTCCAGTCCGGTGCATCTAAGAAGACGGTTCTTGACTGCGGCAGTTCAGGGGTACGTCTGAAGAAGTCGGAAGTGACTGATTTCATCATTTCCCTGCCTCCTGTCGTGTTTACCAAGGGATTCAATGTGATTGTCCGTGATGTCCTGGGACGTGAAATGATGCTCAATACGTCAAAGACCAATACAGTCCTGCGTTCTTCTCTGCTGAAGATGCCTGCAGCCACCTTCAGTGTGATTCCTGCGGATCAGGATGTGATATACAGCCTTGACAAGAATCACTGTTCGGCAACTTATGCGGAAATAGACATTACATTCGGTGAAAAGTGCCAGACAGCCTTTCACTATACGATGAAGATGGATGCTCCGAATGCTGACAAAAAGCTTGAAGGCGCGAGAACCTATTACGAAGGTGATCAGGAGGAGAGAAGGGCGCTTGCGCAGTATCTCAGCTCTTTCGGTTTCTCCCTCACTCCTTCAGCCCCGGGTGCCGTATGTGACACGACTTGGGTGGAATATGCCCTTGAACCCGATACAGAGTATATCATAGCATATTGCTGCACCGATTCAGACGGTAACCTTTCCGAGGTCTTTTTCTCAGAACCATTCTGGACCAAGCCTTTGAATGATGACTACGAAGCAAATAAATCAGACATCAGTCTTGAGTTCTCAGAGATCTCCCGTACTTCACTGAAGTTCAATTTCAGCTATGATCCGGAGAATACTGCGGTACTCAAGTTCATCTGCATCAAGAATACCGGTATGGATCTTCATCAGGCATATGGAGGCGAGATAGATATTCCTTCTGCAGATGCGTCTCAGAAGGCACTGCACAACTTCTTTGATGACATGGCAAATTCGCTCTTTATGAATGTATGGCCTAAGTCCGCTTCAGGATCTGATACATATACGCTTGTCGGCCTGGAACCAGGCTCGGAAATCGCGTATGCGTATATGGCGGAGGATATGGACGGAATCCTTAGTGAAGTCAAGGTGGCGGAGGCTGTCATGAAAGAGGACAAGCCAGGCCCGGACCCGGAAGTAAGGATCGATCCTGTATGGAATGCTTCGACAGGCATCTGGACGGTTACCTTCAGTATGGTCAAGGACTGCAGCAAGTTCAAATATACCTTGAATTGTGATGACAATATGTTTCTTGCCCGTCTTGGCACCGGAGATATGCGTGCATACGAATTCTATAACCATTGGGACAGCTTCGTCACGGCATACGGTCTGGAGACTTCATACGACAGCGTGACGGCTACGTCGGTTCCGGACGAGGATCACGTCGCCCTGGCGGTTTCGTGGGGAAAGAATGCCGAGGATAAGGATGTTGTAAGCGGCCTTGAGTATATTATCCTCACAAAAGACGGGCAGATGATGAAGATCAGCGACTATTATCCTTCATATATAGAGAAATAGCCCTGGCGCACTCGTCAATAGTCTTACCGTCCGTATCAATGATGATATGGGCGGTTTTTTCATATATTGGTTCTCGAGCTGTCATCAGTTCCCTGATCCGTGACTCCAGTCTTTTTTCTTCATCATCTCCGGATGTACAGTTAGATACGGGCTTGAGCATAGGACGGCCCTCGGCCTCACCTTTCAGATTTTGTACCAAGGTGCTGATCGAGGCTCTGAGGTAGATGCAGAATGTTTCCTTCCTTATGATTTCTGCACATCCGTCTGTTGTGACGGTTCCTCCTCCAAGAGAAAGGACAGCTGTATCCTTTATATTTCCGGTGATATTGCGCAGTTCCTCAAGTTCCATCTCCCTGAAGGCGGCTTCTCCGTCGTTTTCGAAAATGACCGGAATTCCCACCCCGGCCTTTGCTTCTATTACATCGTCAAGGTCTATAAAAGAGCAGCAGAGCAGTTCCGAGAGTCTCCTCCCGATGCTGCTCTTGCCACATCCCATAAATCCTGTCAATGATATTATCATATCGCTTAGAATAATGTCAGCTGAGGGTCATCGTCGATGGTCAGATCGAACGGTTCGCTGTCAGTCGGTTCATAATTCTCGATTTCTCCGGCCTGGTTCTCGGCTTCTGAAGATATCGGAAGTATATCGTCTTCCGGTTTGTGAAGCGGTTCGATGAACTGAACTTTCTTTACATCATACTGGCTTGTCTTCTTTCCTTTCGCCTGAAGTCCTTTCTTTGCGATAAATTCTTCTGCATCAATGAGCTCCGGTTCTCTGTGCTCATTCTTTCCTCCGAAAATCACTTCGATCTGAGGATGCTTGTCGTCGCTGATGGCTACAAGGTATGAACCTTTCGCGTCGGATATGAAGCTGACAGGGGTATTGTCGCTGACGTCGAATGAGAATCTCTTGACGTAGAATGCAGCTACCGCCTTGTCATAATACAGGGCTGTATAGACCTTGTTGCTGTCGAGCTTTTCGATCTTGAGCAGGTCGCCCTGATATCTGTTGCTCAGGTCGAATGAGGTCGTGTAGTATGTACCGTCCTTGAAGATGGCCAGGATATGGTCTCCGGTGTTGAACTGTCCCAGATGTGTTCCGCGTCCGTCTTCGTTGAGGCGCTGGATATCCTCATCAAACCATATATCCTTGCCTCCGATAGTTGAAATACCTTTCGACTTCAGGCTTATCTTCTGTATCGGATTCTTTGATACAAGGTTACCGCGGGACGCTCTTCCCTTGATTCCGAGTTCTGAAAAATCATATTCGTCAATAAGCTTCTTCAGCTTAGGACGCGGGCGGAGGTATATCTTGACTGTCTCTGCTTCTCCGTTATGGTTGACTGTGAACCAGAGGATCTTCGATCCCGGAGTACCCTGTGTGATGTCGTATTCCTTGTCACGTGTGATGCCTGTGACAGCAAATCGCTTGGCGTAGCTTACTGATGTCTTGCCTTCGCGGTATATCACATTATAGATGGTTCTGCTGTCGTTTCTGTTGAAGATGCCGACGTAAAGGATGTCTTTTCCGAAGAATGCCTTTTCGCTGACCTTCGTCACCACATATTTTCCGTCACTGTGGATTACAATGATTTCAGAAAGGTCCGAACAGTCGCAGATATATTCCGCATTGTCTTCTTTCTTCAGATTTGTTCCGACGAATCCTTCGGCTTTGTTCGCATATAGCTTTGCATTGTTGCTGACAACCTTCGTTGACTCGATTGATTCGAACTCAACGATTTCAGTAAGTCTCGGATATGCCTTGCCGTACTTCTTCTTCAGGTTCTTGAAGTAGTTGATGGTGAATTCGGTAAGATGATCAAGATGATTCTGTACCTCCTCCATTTCCGCCTCTATGCCTCTGAGCTTTTCATCAACGGCTTTAGTATCGAATTTGGAGATCTTGCGCACCGGCTTCTCGACCAGTCTGTTGATGTCTTCCATCAGAATCGGTCTCTTGAGGAACTTCTGGTATTTCATCATCTTGTCAAATACCTCCTGAAGCTGTGCTTCCCAAGTCTCTGCATCTTTTTCGAGGACCTTATATACCTTGTTCTCGAAGAATATCTTCTCAAGTGAATTATAATGCCAGTCGTTCTCCAGCTCGCTGAGTCTTATCGAAAGCTCCTGGCCCAGCAGATCACGTGTGTGGAATGTGCTGTGGGTCAGTATCTCGTTGACACTCAACACCTGAGGCTTGTTCTCGTGGATGACGCAGGTGTTAGGGGTCACCGCTACCTCGCACGCAGTAAAGGCATATAATGCGTCTATGGTCTTGTCCGGAGATACGTCGTTAGGTAGATGGATGAGAATGTTTGCAGTGGCGCTGGTGAGGTCGTCGATCTTCTTGATCTTGATCTTGCCGCTTTCCTTAGCCTCCATTATCGATTCCTTTACAGCATCTGTAGTCTTGCTGAACGGTATCTCGGTGATCGACAAAGTGTTCTTGTCGATCTTTTCGATTTTTGCACGTACCTTGATCTTGCCGCCTTTCTTCTTGCTGCTGTATTTCGAGCAGTCAGCTGATCCTCCAGTGAGGAAATCAGGGAAGATCTCGAAGTCCTTGCCTTCGAGGACGGCTACCGATGCGTCGATGAGTTCATTGAAATTGTGAGGCAGAATCTTCGAGGCGAAACCGGTACCGATACCCTCCGTACCCTGTGCCAGCAGGATTGGGAACTTCACCGGAAGCTCCACAGGCTCCTGGTTACGGCCGTCGTACGAGGTCATCCAGTTGGTGGTCTTAGGATTGAACATCACCTCCTTGGCAAACTTGCTCAGGCGTGCCTCGATGTAACGTGGAGCCGCATTGGCATCACCTGTCAGGATGTTACCCCAGTTTCCCTGACAATCGACGAGATAGTTTCGCTGACCTATCCATACGAGGGCACCAAGGATTGACTGGTCACCGTGCGGATGGAACTGCATAGCCTGACCGACGATGTTGGCCACCTTTGTGTAGCTTCCGTCGTCGATACGCCACATCGCGTGGAGTACGCGTCTCTGAACTGGCTTCAGTCCGTCGATAAGATGCGGAACCGCTCTGTAGAGGACAGTATAGGAAGCATAGTCTATATACCAGTCCTTGAACATCCTGGAAAGCTTGTACTTCCTGCTGTTCTCTCCGAAAAGCTTGTCGAATTTTCCCGGCGCGCTGTCGGCCGGTGCTTCATCCTCTCCTTCCTGTCCGATATTAAGATCCTCCTCAGGGAGATCGATATCATCAAAACTCATAAATTACCTCACTTCTTCTATTGATTATCAGTATTCGTAGCCGAATTTCCTCAGCTCCTTCTTGCTTTCCCTCCAGTCCGGATCGACCTTCACGAAAAGCCTGAGAAAGACTTTCTTTTGGAAAAAGTCCTCCATTTCGATCCTGGCCTGAGTGCCGACTTTCTTGAGTGACTGTCCGCCCTTGCCGATTATGATGCCCTTCTGGGTATCGCGCATCACATATATGACCGCGCTGATGTCATATCTTTCCGCTCCCTCCTTGAACTCCTCGACCACCACCTCGCAGCTGTATGGAATCTCTTCCTTATAGTTGAGGAATATCTTCTCTCTTACGATCTCTGATGCGAAGAACCTGAGATTCTTGTCGGTGAATACATCCTTGTCATACCAGGCCGGAGCTGTCGGAAGGTTCTCCACGATTGCATCGAAGATGTTTTCGAGGTTGAACTTCTCCTGTGCGGAAGCCGGGAATATGATCGCATTCGGAATCTGCTCCTTCCACCAACTCATAAGCTCCAGTACCTGCTCCTGACTGCTGATATCTATCTTGTTGATTACCAGTATTACAGGGCACTGTATCTTCTTGAGCTTGGAGATATATTCATCGTTCTTGTCTCCCTTTTCTACCGTGTCGGTCACATACAGTATGATGTCTGCATCTCCGATAGCCGTGTCAACGAAGTTCATCATACTCTGCTGCAGCCTGTAGTTAGGCTTCAGGATGCCCGGAGTGTCGGAATACACGATCTGGTAATCATCTCCGTTGACGATTCCCATAATCCTGTGCCTTGTGGTCTGTGCCTTGGCAGTGACGATAGAGAGCTTTTCGCCTACGAGGGCGTTCATAAGCGTAGATTTGCCAACATTCGGATTACCGATGATGTTGACAAATCCCGCGCGGTGTCTTTTGGTCTGTTCACTCATATTGATTAAAGATATGCACCCATCTTGAGAAGGTTGGTCTCACCCTCTGAAAGGTATCTCCATTCACCTCTCTTGAGGCCTCTCTTTGTAAGACCAGCGAAATATACTCTGTCAAGAGCCTTCACTTCATATCCGAGAGACTCGAATATCCTTCTTACGATACGGTTCTTTCCCGAGTGAATTTCGATTCCGAGCTTTCTGTGGTCGTCCTCCTCGATGTATTCGAGCTCGTCAGCTGCGATCACGCCGTCTGAAAGCTCCACTCCGCTGAGGATCTTCTCATAATCCTCCTGCTTGAGCTTGCTGTCAAGGGATACCTGATATATCTTCTTCTTGTCGTATGAAGGGTGTGTAAGCTTCTCAGCGATCTCACCGTCATTCGTGAACATAAGCACGCCAGTGGTGTTCTTGTCGAGTCGGCCTACAGGGAAGACTCTTGAAGGACAGCCCTTGAGAAGATCCATAACGGTCTTGTCTGCGTGAGGGTCGCTTGCTGTTGTCACATAGCCCTTAGGCTTGTTCATAACGATGTAGATCTTGTCTTCGCCCTTGAGCCTTTCTCCGTTGAAGCGGATGTCGTCAGTGTTGATGTTTACCTTGGTTCCGAGTTCTGTAACGACCTCTCCGTTCACTGTCACTACACCTGCAAGGATGAAATTGTCAGCCTCTCTTCTAGAGCATACTCCAGAGTTGGCGATGAACTTGTTGAGTCTTACCTCCTCCTTGATAGGAGCCTTGACCATATCGTTGTCTGAGAATGCCTCGTTCTCGATCTGAGGCCTTCTGCTGATCATCTTGTTGATTCCGCTCTCGCTCTCGTCGCGGAAGTAGTTGAAATCGTTTCTGTTGAAGCTCTTCCTGCCTGAATTTCTGAATCCGCCTGGCTTCCTGTCTCCGAACGACCTTCTCTCTCCTGAGAATCCTCTTCTGTCTCCTCCGAATGATGATCTTCTCTCACCACCTTCCGAGAATGATCTGCGAGGTCTGTCGCTGCCGAAGCTCCTTCTTTCGCCATTGCTGCCGAAGCTTCTTCTTTCGCCGCTGAAGTTCCTTCTTTCCTGATTCTCTCCGTATGATCTTCTTTCTCCATTTCCGGTGAATGATCTTCTCTCACCGTTTTCTGAGAATGTCCTGCGAGGTCTGTCGCTTCCATAGCTCCTTCTCTCACCGTTGCTGCTGAAGCTTCTTCTTTCTCCGTTTTCCGAGAATGTCCTGCGAGGCCTGTCGCTGCCGTAGCTGCGTCTTTCGCCATTGTTGCTGAAGCTTCTTCTTTCGCCATTGTTGGAATGGCTTCTTCTTTCACCGTACTCTCTACGGCCATCTCTGCGGCCATTGCCGCCTCTTCTGTTGTCTTCCATTGTCTTACGCCCGTCGGGCAATTTAAATGTTAAATAATAATGTCTTGGCTCACGCCAATTTCATATCTGATAAAATCAATTCAATTTGAAAATATATGTAATCGTTCCTTCCTGCAGGGCCGGAGCTTCTGCGCTCATATTGAAGTGCGCTCCCAATGCCGCCTTTCTCGCAGCCTGCCAAAGCGTCTTGTCTGTAACCGTGGTGCCTTCTGCACCGGCTACGGCCTTCTGGACATTTCCGTAATTATCCACCCAGATGTTCACCACAACCTTTCCAGATTCCTGTACACCGTAGCTCGGACGCGGAAGTGTGCCGTTTACGGTTCTTCCCGCCAGCTTTGCATTTGGCTCACCGGAAGTCTCTCCTGTCTTGGTATTGCCTTGGGCGTGACCAGCCTTTAAAGCATCACTGTCTTCACGCGCGGTCTGAGCCGCAAGCGTGTCTTTCTGGGTCTTGTTGTCCGCCGCCGAGAAAAGGGCCCTGCGGTCTATCTCCTTCTTTCTAGGAGGCTCCGGTACATCTACGTCGCCGAATTCATCGACTGTGGCCTCTGGAGCCTGATTGCTCTTCGTGCCTTCGTTCTGTGCCTCTGACCTCTGTACGAGATTTATGTCCTTGTCCGGATCCGGCTCCGCAGCCCTCGGCCTTGTGCCGTCCCAGGTCTGCTTGGGTTTCTGGATTTCAGGCTCGTCAAACTCTATCAGTATCCGCTCCTGCTCCGGAGGAGGTGGATCCAGATAGGTGAATCCGGTTATGAAGCAGCAAATCAGCAGGGCTATGTGCATAGACACCGTAAGGGTGACACCGGTCACCCTCGATTTCTTTTCCTGTCTTTCACGCTCTCTGAGATACTGTTCCATACCTTAGTCTATTCCGGCGAAGTCGCCATAATCACTTTGTAATGATTCCTTTTCGCAATGTTCATCACGGCTACGACCTCCTTGATGGGAACTGTCTCGTCTGCGTAGATGGAGAAAGTAGGATCTTCCTCTGTCTGAAGAAGTTCTATGAGTTCGTCCTCGATCAGATCGAATCTGATAGGAGTCTCGTCACCGTTGATGTGATATGAGAATCTGTCTGTATCCTGCCAATGCTTGATCGATACACTCACTGTCGCCTTGGCGGAAACCTGTCCTGTGCTCTTCGGAAGGAGGAGCTTCAATGCATTCGGATTGATCAGCGTTGAAGTCACCAGGAAGAAGATGAGCAGCAGGAACACGATGTCGGTCATTGACGACATCGAGAAGGATGAATCAACCTTTGTTGTCCTTTTTATTGCCATTTTCTTGTCCTTTATCTGCCGGCAGGCTCGTGAAGCATATCGATGAATTCGATTGTAGTGTTCTCCATCTTGAATACGAGGTTGGAGATCTGTGAAGTGAGGTAGTTGTAGCCGAAGTATGCGATGATACCTACGAAGAGACCGCCTACGGTAGTGACCATTGCTTCATATATACCTCCGGAGAGGAGTGTTATGTCAATGTTGTTTCCAGCTGTTGACATTCTGAAGAATGCCTCGATCATACCTGATACAGTACCGAGGAATCCGATCATAGGTGCACCTCCCGAGATGGTTGCAAGCATAGGGAGACCTTTCTCCAGTCTGGCAACCTCGACATTACCCATATTCTCCACAGCCGCCTGAATGTCAGGAAGCGGTCTTCCGATCCTTTCTATGCCTTTCTCTACAAGTCTTGCGATAGGGGAGTCATACTTCTGGCAGAGTGCGATAGCTGACTTGATCTTTCCTTCGTGGATCATATCGTGTATGTCCTTCATAAAGTTCTTGTCGATCTTGCCCGCCTTGCGGATCATCCACCATTTGTTTCCGAAGATATAGATCGCCATAATCGAAAGAATGAGTAGGACGATCATAAGCCAGCCACCCTTTATCGCCATATCGATGAGGGAGAAATTCATCTCCTGCGAAGCAGGTGCTGCAGAAGTGAGTGCCGTTGTGTCAACGGCTTGAAGAATGTTGAAAAGCATAGTTATTTACGGTCTTTTTAATTATCAATTTCTGGTCTCGTTTCGCATACGCGCGAAATCGTGCAAATTTAGTCAAAAAAACGGGAATACTCAAATTTATTTGTATGCTGCCCCGCTGAAGAAAAGCGCATTGCCGGGCACCGAACTGCCCGCGTCAGAGCGGGTGCCCTCCGCTACAAGCTCTGCGATCCATTCGGGAGAGCGCTTGCCCCGTCCTACTTCGATCAGCGATCCCACGATCGCCCTGACCATATTTCTCAGAAAACGGTTTGCCTTGATTCTGAATACGATATAGTCACCTTCCCCGCAATCCATCCCCATCATCTCTATATGGGTGGGACGATATGTGCTCCAGACGGCCTCGGTGACCGTACATACGGAAGTCAGGTTGTTTCCGCCGGTCTTCTCGAAACATCTGAAGTCGTGTTCCCCCAAAAGGTATGCCGCAGCCTCATTCATCTTTCCGATGTCCAGCGGGTGCCGCATCCTGTATGAATATTTTTCGCAGAACGGGTCTTTTCTGAAATGGATGAAATAATGGTATTCCCTGGACCGTGCGTCGAATCTTGCGTGAAAGTCGCTTTCCGATTGCGAAACTTCGTGTACCGTTATTTCGCGAGGCAGGATGGCATTTAATTTGTAGCAGAGTTGCGCCGCTTCCATCCTGACTTCGTCAGGGAATTCGAAGTGAGCGATATAATTGATGGCGCTGACCCCGGTATCGGTCCTGCCGGCTCCGGTGACCTGTATGCAATTCCCCGAAAGTGTCTGCAGGGCATTTTCGAGTTCACCCTGCACTGTGCGGGCGTTGTTTTGTATCTGCCATCCGCAGAAGGCGTTGCCGTCGTATGATAACCTGATTTTATATCGCATATTGTAAATATTTGAGTAACTTTGTAAGTTTTTAGAATGCAAAAATATCAAAAATCATATTTATGGAGAGCATAAACATAAAAGAATTGAACGACCGCATCCAGAGGGAGAGCTCGTTTGTCGATATCCTGACGATGGAGATGAACAAGGTCATCGTAGGACAGAAACATCTTGTCGAGAATCTTCTGATCGGTCTCCTTGCCAACGGCCATATACTTCTGGAAGGTGTTCCGGGACTGGCCAAGACCTTGGCTATAAATACTTTGTCTCAGGCTGTGGACTCTAAGTTCAGCCGTATCCAGTTCACTCCGGACCTGCTTCCTGCAGATGTTCTCGGAACTCTGATCTATTCGCAGAAGACCGAACAGTTCCAGATCAAGAAAGGTCCGGTATTCGCCAATTTCGTGCTTGCGGATGAGATCAACCGTTCGCCTGCAAAGGTGCAGTCGGCTCTTCTCGAGGCGATGCAGGAAAGGCAGGTGACTATCGGTGAGGAGACTTTCAAGCTTCCGGAGCCGTTCCTGGTGATGGCTACGCAGAACCCTATAGAGCAGGAAGGAACATATCCGCTTCCGGAGGCTCAGCTCGACCGTTTTATGCTTAAGGTCGTAGTGACTTATCCTAAGAAGGAGGAGGAGCGTCAGATCATCCGTATGAACAATTCCGGCACCTTCCCTAAGGCTCAGCCTGTGCTCAAGCCGGAGGATATCGTAAGAGCCCGCGAAGTGGTGAAGGATGTGTATATGGACGAGAAGATAGAGAGGTATATCGTTGACATCGTGTATGCGACACGTACACCTCAGGATTACGGTCTTGGCAAGATGGCAGGCTTCATCTCATACGGTGCATCTCCGCGTGCAAGTATCTCTCTTGCAATGGCTTCGAAGGCTTACGCTTTCATCAAGAGAAGGGGCTATGTGATTCCTGAGGATGTGAGGGCGGTATGTTATGAAGTGCTTCGTCACCGTATCGGCCTGACCTACGAGGCTGAGGCTGAGAATATGACGACAGACCAGATCATTTCTGAAATAATAAATGCTGTAGAAGTTCCATAATGGAGGGAATGAGTGCAAACGACCTTTTGAAGAAGGTCAGGAAGATAGAGATCAAGACAAGGGCTCTGTCACATCAGATCTTCGCCGGTGAATACCATTCGGCCTTCAAGGGGCGTGGAATGGCATTCAGCGAGGTCCGTGAGTACCAATATGGAGACGATGTGCGCAATATGGACTGGAATGTCACAGCGCGTCTCCGTTCTCCATACGTCAAGGTCTTTGAAGAGGAGAGGGAACTGACCGTTATGCTTCTGGTGGATGTCAGCCGCTCGAGGCTGTTCGGTACGGCCGGCGGCAGCAGGAAGGATATGCTGGCAGAGATTGCGGCTGTATTGTCATTTTCGGCCATTATAAACAATGACAAGGTGGGAGCGCTTTTCTTCAGCGACAAGGTCGAGAAGTTTATCCCTCCGAAGAAAGGACGCAGCCATCTTCTGCATATCATCCGTGAAATCATTGAATTCGAGCCATCTACGGACGGAACGGACATATCGGAGGCATTGCGCTATCTGACCAATGCCATCAAGAAGAAATGCACGGCCTTCCTCCTGTCCGATATGCTTGATGTGAATGAGGACGGCAGCCCTCGTTACGAGGAAGCCCTTAAGGTGGCGGTCAACAGGCACGATCTGTCTGTCATAGAGGTGTATGATCCTCGTGAGAGGAATATTCCGGATATGGGATTCGTCCATATCAAGGATTCTGAGACAGGTAAGTCGGCCTGGATCAATACTTCCAGCAGGAAGGTCAGGCTTGCATACGAGAACTGGTTCAGCAATGTGGAGCAGACCTCTTCGCGTCTTTTTATGAAATATAATGTTGACAAGGTCAGCGTGGCTCTTGATGAGGATTATGTCAAGGGACTGATGACATTGTTTAAAAACAGATAGAATGTATGCGTAATGCATTATTGATATGTTTGAGCTTTCTTTTCAGCAGCCTGGCGGTCTTCGCCCAGGAGGCCGATACATCTGCCGTAGCGGTAGCTGACACGACAGATGTTCCGGCGGGAAAGGTGATACCTCTTCGCGGTGCCTTTCTTACTCCATTGCAGGAGAGGGACTCTGTACTGGTTGCCGATCAGCTCCTGTATGGCTTTGAACTCAAGGGGGTTACGGAAGGAACACGTCTTGTCCTTCCTGGACTTCCGGAAAAGCAGGACTACAGGCTTATGTATCTTTCCCCTTGGGTTCTGGATACATTGAATATATCTAAGGCAAAGAAAGGAAATCCGAGGCAGTTTGACATAAAGGGAAGCGTATTGATCACTTCATTCGAGGAGGGAATCTATGATCTTCCCCAGATCGCAGTCGGAAGGATGACGGCAGATGGCAGGACAGATACTCTGGTTTTCGACCCTGTCCGTCTCGAGGTTAAGACGATGCCTGTTGATACCGCGACTTTTGTTCCTCACGACATCAAAGGCCAGATCCGCTATCCTCTGACTTTAGGTGAGGTGCTTCCTTGGGTAGGCCTGTTCTGGATAGTTTCTATGCTTGTCATACTTGTGGTATGTCTTGTTATTATGCGCCGCAGAAGGAATGATCCGGCTTTTGTGCATAAGGATCCGGCTCACATCGTGGCACTAAGGAAGCTTGACCAGTATCGTGGAAACAGATTATGGGCTCCTGAAAAACAGAAGGCATTCTATTCCGGTGTGACCGACACATTGAGGGAATATATGGCTGAAAGATATGGCATCGGCGCGATGGAGATGACTACAGCAGAGATATTTGATGAAATGAAGGCCACGGATGCACCGAAGGAACTTCTTGCTGAGGTGAACGATCTTTTTGTAAGAGCAGATTTCGTCAAGTTCGCCAAGTATGTCGCATCTGATGATGACAATGCTGCCGCCCTTCCGGTCGCCGTAAGGTTCGTGACTGAGACATATCAGGCAGAGATAGAAACGGAAACTGATAAGGATGGAGGGACAGAGTGATGTTTTTTGAATATCCTAAACTATTGTGGCTGTTAGTGGTTCCGGCTCTGCTGGTGTTGCACTACATCTATCTTGAACTGGCCGACAGGCATCCGCATCTGAGAGTATCGACCTCAGTGCCTTGGATGGCGGGAGGCAGATCCATTATGTCTGTCATACGTCATATCCCGTTTGTACTGAGG
Source organism: Bacteroidales bacterium (assembly GCA_015060395.1). GTDB lineage: Bacteria > Bacteroidota > Bacteroidia > Bacteroidales > UBA932 > Cryptobacteroides. Next base: position 54,061 of record SUYP01000008.1, on the reverse strand, counting down.
ACTTTCGCGATGGTGCTGATTGTGATCGCGATAGCCCGTCCGAGATCTTCAGAAGAAATGGAAAGGATTGATACAGAGGGTATCGATATCATTCTTGCGATGGATGTCTCGACTTCGATGCTTGCCCGCGACCTTACTCCGGACCGTATCAATGCTTCCAAAGATATCGCAATCGAATTCATATCCCAGCGTCCTACCGACAGAATGGGAATCGTCGTCTTTGCAGGAGAAAGCTTTACCCAATGCCCTCTTACCACGGACCGTGCTACCCTCATCAACCTTATGAAGGAAGTCCAGACCGATCTGATAGAGGATGGAACTGCAATCGGCAACGGACTGGCCACTGCAGTAGCCAGGATGAAGGATTCCGATGCCAAAAGCCGCGTGGTCATACTGCTGACCGATGGCGTGAACAACAGAGGCGAGATCTCTCCTCAGATGGCGGCAGAGATAGCAAAGACATACGGAGTACGTGTATATACGATAGGTGTGGGAAAGGAAGGAATGGCTCCATATCCGGTGATGACCCCTTGGGGAGTAGAGATCCAGAATGTGAAGGTGGAAATTGACGAGGCCCTGCTTTCCGAGATTGCCGAATCGACCGGAGGACGCTATTTCAGGGCTACGGACAATACGAAGCTTGCGGAGATCTACAGCGAGATAAACAAGATGGAGAAGGCACGCACCACCGTTGACAGTTTCCCTGTATATAAAGAACTTTTCGGAAGATATGCATTGGCGGCTTTGCTGGCGATTCTTCTGGAACTTGTGTTTAACTGGTTTATAATAAGGAGGTTCGTATGATAAATTTTGCTCAGGCACAATATCTTCTCCTTCTGTTCCTGATACCTGTGTTCTTTATAATACAGGCCGTCGTGCTCAAGATAAGGAAGAGGCGTATCAGGAAGTTCGGAGACGAGGTTCTTGTGGGCAGGCTTATGCCTTCTTATTCCAGAGGCAAGGTCTGGCTGCGTCTTGTTCTGTTTTCAATCGGTTTCTTCTTTTTCGTGATAGGTCTTTCAAGACCGCAGATCGGAGCCAAACTGAAGGAACACGAGACCAAGGGTGCAGAGATAATGATCGTACTCGATGTCTCGAATTCTATGCTTGCAGAGGATTATTCGCCAAACAGGCTGGAGCGTGCCAAGCTTGCGATTTCCAGACTTGTCGATAAGCTGCGTGATGACCGTATAGGACTGATTGTCTTTGCCGGAAATTCGTTTGTGCAGCTTCCGATCACGACGGATTATGTCTCGGCAAAGATGTTCCTTAATTCCATTTCCACAGAGTCTGTGCCGGTACAGGGTACGGCGATCGGAGATGCCATCAACACCGCTATGAGGAGTTTCAGCGCCCAGAGTGAAAAAAGCCGTGCGATCATAGTCATCACAGATGGAGAAAACCACGAGGATGATCCGGTTGCGGCTGCAGCCCAGGCGGCGGAAATGGGAGTGCGAGTGTTTACCATCGGTGTCGGCTCTCCGGAAGGAAAACCGATTCCTATGGATGGCGAACTCCTGACCGACAAGAATGGAGATATCGTGGTGACGAGACTGGATGAAACTGTGCTTCAGGATGTTGCACGAGCAGGAAACGGAGTATATGTCCGTGCAGGAAACAGCGAATTCGGTCTTAATCCGGTCATTGACGACATAAGGAAGATGGAGGATGAGAAATACAGTTCCATCGTATTTGAGGAATATGATGAACAGTTTATGTACTTTCTTGCTCTGGCCTTTGCCCTGTTTGCCATAGAAATGCTTATAGGTGACAGGAAGCCTAAGAGACATTTGTTCAACAGATGATGCTTATTTTGATTTATGAGACGCTTGTTATATATAGTTCTATCGGTTCTTTCGTTTCTGGTTGCTGCAGATGCTATGGCACAGGTCGATAAGAGTGATGTGCGCAGAGGAAACAGGGATTTCAAGAAGGAAAACTGGAGGGAGGCCGAGATCGATTACAGGAAGGCCGCTGTCAAGGATTCCCTTTCTGTGGCGGCTAATTACAATCTCGCCAATACTCTCTACAGGGAGGAGGATTATGCCCAGGCTCTGCAGACATATCAGAATGTGAAGGAAGTCGCTCCGATGTCTGCATCTTCAGCCGATTATTTCTTCAATCTTGGAGATGCAGCGATTCAGCAGAAGGACTGGCAGCAGGCTGTGGATGCATTTGCACAGTCCCTGATAAGGAGGCCTGATGATCTGGAGGCAAAGGAAAATTTCATCTATGCCAAGAAGATGCTGCAGAACCAGCAGCAGAACCAGAACAACGATCAGAACAATGACCAGAATCAGGATAATGATCAGAACAACGATCAGAATGATGACCAGAATCAGGATAATGATCAGAACAACGATCAGAATAACAATCAGAATGATGATGGCAAGAATGATCAGGATCAGAACGACGACCAGAATAAAGACCAGAATGATGATGGGAATCAGGATCAGCAGGACGGCCAGGACCAGAACGACAGACAGCAGCAGTCTCAGGGGCAGCAGCCTAAGATAACTCCACAGGCGGCTCAGCAGATGCTTCAGGCTATTCAGGCAAAGGAAAAAGAGACTCAGGACAAGGTCAACAAGCAGAAGGCCGAGGCTCTGAAGTCAAGACAGAAGGAAAAGAATTGGTAATATGAAAAGATTATTTGCTACGCTTGCGGCGGTTTGGGCCGCAGTTCTCTCATACGCACAGACAGAGATACAGGTGCAGGTACATAATGTGGTGGCCGAGGATGAGCAGTTCAATGTGACGTTCATAATAGAAGGTGAGGCAAAATCCTCTGATTTCACCTGGTCTCCAGGTGATGATTTCCAGCTTCTGTGGGGCCCTCAGCAGGGACGCTCCACCAGTGTCCAGATGATCAATGGCAAGACCACCAAGTCGGTTCAGACTACCTATTCATACGTTCTCAGACCGGTGAAGGCTGGAAAGTTCAGCATTTCCAGGGCTGTTGCCAAGGTCAAGGGCAAGGAAATATATTCCGATCCTGTGAGCATCGAGGTCGTTCCGGCAGGAACTTCTTCTTCACGCCAGTCGCAAGGCTCGTCTTCTCAGCAGCAGAGCAGTTCGCAGAGGCAGTCTTCCGGTGCAGTTGTCCAGGATGATGACATATTCCTCACGGTCAGCCTTAACCGTAGCAATGTCGTTGTAGGTGAGCCTGTTACGGCTACCATCAAACTCTATCAGAGAGTAAATGTCGCCGGATTTGAAAGCGCTACCTTTCCTACATTCAACGGCTTCTGGAGCCAGGAACTCGAGGCTCCGACCAATATTGAATTTACCCGTGAAACCTATAACGGACAGATATATAATTCTGCATTGTTGAGGAAATTCCTCCTCATCCCGCAACAGCAGGGACCGGTGAAGATCGATCCTGCCGAGCTTGTATGTCTTGTCAATGTAAGGGTGTCTTCGGGCGGAGCAAGCATATTTGACGGATTCTTTGATGACTACAGGACTGTCAGGAAAAAGGTCGTTTCGCGTCCTCTGACAGTGAATGTCTCTCCACTTCCAGCCGGAGCTCCGGCATCATTCGGAGGTGGTGTAGGTCAATTCGACATTTCGGCCCGATTGAGCAAGGATACCCTCAAGACTCATGAGGCCGCATCTCTCATTCTCACTGTCAGCGGACGTGGAAATGTCTCGCTGCTTGAGACTCCCAAGGTCAATTTCCCGCCTGATATGGAGGTTTATGACACTAAGGTGTCTGACAAGATCGAGAGAGGAGGACTTTCCGGGAGCAAGATATATGAATTCCCGTTCATTCCTCGAAGCTATGGCGATTTCATAATAGAGCCTGTCAAGTATTCATATTACGATGTCGAAAAGAAACAGTATGTGACTCTCGAGACTCCTCCTCTGCCGGTGATGGTGGAGCGTGGCAATGAGTCTGAGGGAGCGATTGTCGCTGTCGGTGGATCTCAGCCGAAGGATGTCAGAAATCTGGGAAGCGACATACGTTTCATCAATACCAAGGCTTCAGGATTGTCGCCTAAGGGTGACTATTTTGTAGGATCTGTCTTGTTCTGGATAATCCTGGCAATGCTTGTCGGTGCCGCGGCTGCCTGCTGGCTCTCACTCCGCCGTCTTGCCGCCAGAAGGGCAGATGTCGTGGGAACAAAGAACAGAAAGGCCACCAAGATGGCTCTCAAGAGGCTGAATCTTGCAAACACCTTCCTCAAGCAGAATCTCTATACTGCATTCTATGAGGAACTTCACAAGGCTCTTCTCGGATTCATATCCGACAAGCTCAACATACCGTCTTCAGAACTTTCGCGTGAACGCATCACAGAGACTCTCAAGGCAGGAAATGTTGATGACAGATATATAGAAACATTCATTTCCATCCTTGATGCCTGCGAATTCGCAAGATATGCTCCGGATGCTGGTCACGAGGCTATGGCTGCACATTATGCTGCCGCTCTTGATGTTATATCTTCAATAGACTCTGATATGAAGGCAAGAAAACAAGTTTCAAAGGGAGCGGTCCTCAGCATAATTGTGCTTATGTCTGTGTCTTTTGCTGCAGGAGCTCAGGAAAAGGAATATGCGGATTCACTCTGGGATGCCGCGAACCAGGCTTATACCGAAGGCCGCTGGGCAGATGCTGTGGATGGTTATGAACTTATTTCAGGAATGGGTCTGGAGTCTGCCGCTCTGTATTGCAATACGGGAGACGCATATTTCAAGGACGGAAATATAGCCAAGGCCATCCTCTATTATGAGCGTGCATTGAAGCTTGATCCTTCATACTCCGATGCAAGATTCAACCTGGAACTTCTCAACAGCGGTATTCAGGACAGGATCGATCCTGTGCCTGAGTTCGTGCTGAAGGCCTGGGCCCGCGACCTTTGCTATATTATGGACTCGAATGCCTGGGCGGCTGTATTCCTTGTGCTTTTCGCCCTGATGCTGGCTATGCTGCTGCTCTTTGTACTTGCACCTTCTGCAGCAGGAAGACGTACGGGATTCTTTACCGGAATCGCTCTTCTGATACTTGCAGTTCTTTCGCTGACCTTCTCGATATGGCAGAAACAGGACTCTATGAGGGCAGATGATGCAGTCGTGATGCGTCCGGTGACCTCTGTAAAGAGTTCTCCTTCATCTGAGGCATCTACGGATCTTTTCATCCTTCACGAGGGAACCAAGGTGAAGATAATCGATGCAGTAGGCTCGTGGAACAATATCGAACTCGCGGATGGACGCCAGGGCTGGATACAGTCCGGTGATATAGAAGTCATTTAACACTAAAACGCTATATTATGAAAAGATTGATGACAGTTGTTCTCTGTGTCTTTGCACTGGGAGCGGCTGCCGTTGCTTACGGAGCAACAAAGAAGCAGACTATGCCAGACTGGCAGAATCCTCAGGTGGTTCAGCAGAACCGTATTCCGATGTCCGCGCGTTTTGACACTGACGGGCTGAAACTTATGCTTAACGGCATCTGGAATTTCAACTGGAATGAGGATATGAATGCCCGTCCGACTGATTTCTATTCGCTTCAGTATGATGACAGTGCCTGGGATACCATTCCGGTTCCTGGAATGTGGGAACTCAACGGATACGGCGATCCGGTGTATTTAAATATCGGCTATGCGTGGAAAGGACATTATGCAAACAATCCCCCTTATCCTGCAGACTGGCATAATTATGTGGGCCAGTACAGGAGGAATTTCGTTCTTGACGAAGACTGGGATGGGAAGGATGTCTTTCTTCATATAGGCTCCGCTACCTCCAATGTACGTGTGTGGATAAATGGAAAGGAGGTCGGATACAGTGAAGACAGCAAGCTGGAGGCCCGCTTCAACATTACGAAATATGTCAAGACCGGCGAGAATCTTATCGCCCTGGAAATCTTCCGCTGGTGCGACGGAACCTATCTAGAAGATCAGGACTTCTGGAGATTGTCAGGCATATCTCGCGATGTATATGTATATTCTCGTGAGAAGAAGAGAATAGAAGACATCAATGTACAGGCTTCTGCTTCCGGTGAGGCTTCTCTCCGTGCGGAAGTGTCAAAGGGAGTGACCGAAGTGACTTTCGAAATCCTTGATCCGAAGGGAGAGAGTGTGGCTTCTGCCAAGGTACCGGTGGTGAAGAATGTTGCTGAAACGGTCCTTACGGTGCAGGATGTACTGCAGTGGAGTGCAGAGACACCTTGGCTCTATACCTTGAATGTTGCTTCGTTCGACAAGAAGGGACAGACAGAAGAGGCTTCAATAGAGATCGGATTCCGTGATGTACGGATAGAGGGAGGTCAGCTTCTGGTAAACGGCAAGCCTGTTCTCATCAAGGGAGCCAACAGGCACGAAATGAACCCGTACAAGGGATATGTCGTGTCTGAGGCCGATATGATTCAGGATATATTGATAATGAAGCAGTTGAATATAAATTCCGTGCGTACCTGCCATTATCCTGACGATCCTCTCTGGTATTCGCTTTGTGACCGGTACGGACTTTATGTAGTGGCTGAGGCCAATATTGAATCACACGGAATGGGCTATGGAGAGCATACCCTTGCAAAGGTGGAGGCATACGAGACGGCGCATCTGGAGCGTATCAGAAGGGCTGTCCGGAGAGACCGCAACCATCCTTCGGTAATTATATGGAGTCTTGGAAACGAAGCCGGCAACGGCCCTAATTTCCAGAAGGGTTATGAGCTCGTCAAGTCTATGGATCCAAGCCGTCCCGTACAGTATGAAAGGGCTGAATTCGAATCGAATACCGATATCCTCTGCCCTATGTACTGGGATCATAGCTGGTGCGAGAAATATGTATCTTCCAATCCTGATAGGCCGCTTATCCAGTGTGAATATGCCCACGCGATGGGTAATTCGATGGGTGGTCTGAAGGAATATTGGGACCTTGTAAGGAAATATCCTTCATATCAGGGTGGATTCATCTGGGATTTCGTCGATCAGGCATTGTGGTGGCCGGCAGATGCAGGAAAGTATGGCACAGATCATATTTTCGTGTATGGAGGGGATTTCAATGACTATGATCCTTCCGACAATTCTTTCTGCTGCAACGGTATCATAGCTGCAGACCGCACACTTCATCCTCACGCGTATGAGGTGGCCTACCAGTACCAGTCCATCCACACTTCAGCCCAGCCTCAGGAGGCTCTTGACGGATGTGTGAAGGTCTATAATGAGAATTTCTTCATCGACCTTTCGCGCTATATGCTCGATTGGGAGATCTGTGTGGATGGAAATGCAGTTCTTTCAGGATGTGTTACATCATTGACTGCAGGCAGTCAGCAGACTTCGGCTGTCGATCTCGGATACGACGCTGAGGATATCTGTGATGCCTCCGGAGTGGCAGATATCCGCAATCACGATGTTTATCTTAATGTGCGATATACCTTGAAGAAGGCTGACGGACTTATGCCTGCAGGATCTCAGGTCGCTTACGACCAGATCATTGTCAATGAGGCTGAAATCCCGGTATTCGAGAACGGATCCGGCCTGCCTGAATATGCCGCAGACGGCAGTCTGCACACATTCTGTGGCGATATGTCATTTGAAGGTTCGGCAAACCGCCGGATATCTCCTTGGAAGGCTGTATTTGATTCCGGAACAGGAGCACTCGTAAGCTATGTGCTGGCCGGGAAGCAGCTCGTGGAGTCTCCGCTGATGCCTTGCTTTGCAAGAGCCGCTACGGAGAATGATCTTGGAGCCGGATTTGACAGGAGACAGCAATTGTGGCGTACCGCTGAGTTCAAGGTGGCTTCGTTCAATGTGGAAAAGACAGATTTCTGCTATAAGGTTAATGTGGAATATGCTCCTCTCGGTGATGTCGCCGTAGTGAAGATGGTGTATGACATCTATGCGGATGGAACAGTCGCAGCCAAAGAGGAACTTGCGGATGCCGGCAAGCTTTCAGAGGCATTTATGCTTCCTCGATTCGGTATGCAGATGGCTATGCCGGGATCATTCGACACCTTCGAATTCTTCGGTCTCGGACCTCACGAGAACTATATCGACCGCAGTTCTTCGGCACTTGTCGGACATTATGTCCAGAATGTCGATGACCAGTATCATTACGGCTATGTCCGTCCTCAGGAGTCGGGCACAAAGACCGGGATCAAGTGGATGAAGGTTATTGACGATAATGGAGCGGGCTTCGAGATCACATCCGATGTGAAGTTCTCAGCATCTGTTCTACCTTTCAGTTGGCAGGAAATGGATGTGAGGATGCTCGGCAACAATCAGGCTCATTCTCTGGAGCTTAAGTCGAGCGCTCACGAGAACGACCGTTCGTGCGGCAGGACCTGGGTCAATTTCGATCTTGTTCAGCAGGGACTCGGATGTATCAATTCCTGGGGAGCCTGGCCGCTTGAACAGCATCGCGTAAAGGCTCAGCCATATCAGTTCAACTTCATTCTCAGACCGGTGAATAACTGATAATCAGCAAGGTGATTATGCTTCACCTTGCAGCAGATCATATATGCGGACGATTTCGCGATATACGGCGGAGTCGTCCGCTATCATTTCCTGGAGGGCGTTGAGGCGTGTCGCGTTGTCGCTCCAAGGAATCCATAGCTTGAGATAGCCTCCGCGTCCGTATTTTTCACGCAGATGCTCTACCGCTCTTTTGATGTGAGCCTCACGGTCGAGTGAAGGGTAGTGGGTGAATCCGAACTGTATTGTCCGTCGTATGATTGTCTCTCCGTCAATGACTCTGTCCGCTTCAGCCACAATCTTTCCATATATGCTGCGAGGTGCGGATTTCCCTGAAGCACGGTGATCTTCTGCAGCCTGTGCTATGGTTTCGATATCCTCTTCTGTAAACCATTGTCTGAGACGCGGATCATTGCGTATGATGATGCCGGAATCCAGATGATGCCTTTCCCTTCCGTTCACAAGCCCCAGGTCGTGGCAGGCGGCTGCAATGAAAAGCATTTCCCGTTCAGGAACCTCCTGCCAATTTGACGCAGTCTCTTCATTCTGGGCTGCACGCCAGGCAGACATCCTGTCCATCAGCAGCATAGCCTGTTCGATCACTGTAAGTGCGTGGTCTTCCTTGTGAGCCGGATCAAAGCCGGCATATTTCGGTACGATTTCATCGAAGACAAACTTCTGAATGTCTTCTCTTATTCCTATATATTCTTTCATATTTATAGCAATGGTGCGAAAAGACGCATTATGGATTGGGTTATCTTATGATACCAAGGACGTTTCCCCCATTCCTTCAGGGTCACTTCGCTGCATTCCTTCAGGTCGGACATAAATATCCTGTAATTCTCCTTGGCTATTTCCTCGTTGTAGATGTAGGCGTTTATTTCATAGCTCAATTCCATACTTCTGCAGTCCATATTTGCCGAACCTATGATGGAAAGATAATCATCCGAGACCATTGTCTTGGAATGAATGAATTTGCCTCCCTTTTCGAAGACCCTGATTCCTGCCTCAAGGCAGTCCTTATAAAACGATTTGTTTGCCGGGCCCATAAAGAACAGATCTGCCTTCTTCGGCACCATCAGTCTGACGTCGCATCCCTTGAATGCGGCTGACTTGAGAGCCATCATAAGAGGCTCCGGAGGAACGAAATACGGAGTCTGGATATATAGATACCTCTCTGCGTGGTGGGCTGTCCACAAGGCTCCAAGATGCAGGATCGGGAATTCCCTGTCCGGCTCGTCGGGGATGATCTGCACCAGCTTGTCGTCGTGAGCTATCCTGTCTTGAGGGAAGAATACGTCGAAATTGCCGTCAATCTTTCCTCCGGACGTTATCCAGGAATTCAAGAAACAGTATTGCAAGGCAGCCACGGCATTGCCGGTTATCCTTGTGTGCGTGTCTCGCCAGCGGAAGAAATAGTCGTCCCCGATGTTCATCCCACCCGTATAGCCGACCTTGCCGTCGATCACGACAATCTTGCGGTGGTCACGGTAATTAAACTTGGACAGCAGAAAGCTGTTAGGATTGGTAAATTTCACCACCTCAACTCCGGCTTCCTTCATTTCATTATAATAGCCGGGCCAGATGGTGATGTTGGCTATATTTTCGTGGATGAAACGGACCTTCACCCCCTCTCTCGCCTTCTGCATAAGAAGATTCTTGATCCTCTTGCTGCCGTCATCCTTGAGAAAATAGAAATATTCGAAATGGATGTGATGCTTTGCCGCAAGAAGATCATTGACAAGAGCTTCCAGCTTCCTTCCTCCTGATGTGATTATCTCGACTTCGTTGTTGTCGGTGACTGTAAGACCGCTGTCTTTTTTAAGAAGTCTGCTTAAGCTGCGGTATTCAGGGCGTATGTTTTCCTCTTCGACAGTATCGAACAGAAGATCCTTTGTCTCCTGGCTGGTCCTTTCTTCGAAAAGGTCAAGAAACTGTCTGTTCCTGTATTGGAAGAATCCCGGTTTGCGGAAATTCATTCCGAAAACAATGTAGAGCAGCAATCCTATAACGGGCAGAATTCCGATAATCAGGATCCAGGCAACCTTTCTGCCCGAATCCTGATTGTCATTCAAAATCACCATCACGGCTCCCAGAATAAGGAATATGCCGATGACGGATACCGTTATGGATAAGAAATCGCCCATTATCAGAATAACACCATATAGGTGAGTGCAGCAAGAACTGCGCCAGCCATAGGACCGGCTACCGGTACCCAGCTGTATGCCCAGCCGCTTTCACCCTTGCCTTTGATCGGCAGGATAGCGTGTGCGAGTCGTGGTGCGAGGTCTCTTGCAGGATTGATTGCATATCCGGTAGTTCCTCCCAGGGACATACCGATCGCCATAATAAGGCAGGTTACCGGAATCGCTCCGAGTTCTCCCATACCGATATGAAGGTGATATCCCTCAGCATCAAGGGTAGGGACATTCGAATCCAGTCCGAAGACGAGGATCACGAGTACGAGAAGCCAGGTCGCGATTGTCTCGCAGAAGAAGTTACGCACCTTGTGTCCCTCGATGGCAGGCATTGTGCAGAATGTGCCCAGCTTTGTCGCAGGGTCTTCAGTTGCGTCATAATGGTCTTTGTAGAATAGCCATACGAGGGCTGCTCCAACAAAACCTCCAAGCATCTGAGCGATGACATATCCCGGTACGGCACTCCATTCCATTGTTCCGGCAAGGGCGCATCCTACGCTGACTGCAGGGTTGAGGTGAGCTCCTGAAACGGATCCGGCAATGAAGACTCCCACCATAACGGCGAAGCCCCAGCCCATTGCTATCACGATCCAGCCGGCTCCCTTGGCCTTGCTCTTGTCCAGACTTGTTGCGGCGCACACTCCGTCGCCGAGAAGTATCAGCACCATTGTGCCGATAAACTCAAAAAGGTATTTCTCAAACATTTTGCAGTAGTGTTATTGTTTATTTGTCAGTGTTCTTCTGATTGCCTCGGCCCAGCCTTCCTTGAGGTCTTCGACCTGTGCTTGTGATGCCTCCGGCTTGAATTCCATCTCAACGCCCCACTGGCTCTTGATATGGTCTATGCTTTCCCAATAGCCGACAGCAAGTCCGGCAAGATAAGCCGCTCCCAGGGCTGTGGTCTCGGTGACGATCGGTCTGATCACTGAAGTGCCCAGGATATCGGCCTGGAACTGCATCAGAAGATTGTTGCGTGAAGCTCCTCCATCGACCTTCAGCTCCTTCAGCGTGCATCCGGCATCCTTCTGCATAGCGTTCACTATGTCCATAGTCTGGAATGCTATGCCTTCAAGGGCGGCACGTGCAATATGTGCTGCTGTTGTGCCACGGCTCAGACCGTAAATGCTTCCCTTGGCATACTGGTCCCAATGCGGAGCTCCGAGACCGGTGAGTGCAGGGACGAAATATACTCCTCCGTTATCAGGAACGCTGGCTGCAAGTGCCTCTACCTCAGAAGAAGAACGTATGATTCCGAGTCCGTCTCTGAGCCACTGTACCACTGAACCTGCTACGAAGATACTGCCTTCGAGAGCGTAATTCACTGTGTCTCCGATCTTCCAGGCGATTGTGGTGAGGAGATTGTTTGAAGACATTATAGGTCTTTCGCCGCTGTTCATAAGCATAAAGCAGCCTGTTCCGTATGTGTTCTTGACAGATCCCGGTTCGGTACACATCTGTCCGAAAAGTGCTGCCTGCTGGTCTCCTGCAATACCTGCGATAGGAACTTCGTGCGCGAAAAGCGTTGTCTTGGTATATCCATATACTTCGCTTGACGACTTGACCTCAGGCATCATCGATTCTGGAATTCCGAACAGCTGGAGCAGCTCTTTGTCCCATTCGAGGGTGTGGATGTTGAAAAGCATTGTCCTTGATGCATTGGTCACATCTGTCACGTGAACCTCTCCACGGGTGAGCATCCATATCAGCCAGGTATCGACAGTTCCGAATCTCAGCTTTCCTTCATCGGCCTTCTGGCGTGCTCCAGGCACGTTTTCAAGTATCCATAGGATTTTTGTGGCGCTGAAGTATGCGTCGATGATGAGGCCGGTCTTGCTCCTGATCAGGTCGGTACGTCCGTCGCGTTTCAGACAGTCGCAGAACTCGGATGTCCTGCGGTCCTGCCAGACGATGGCGTTATATACCGGCTCACCTGTCTCGGCATCCCATACGATCGTGGTCTCGCGCTGGTTCGTGATACCGATTGCAGCGATGTTGAGACCGTTGATGTCTATGGATGTGATGGCTTCCGCAATGACAGATGCCTGCGACGACCATATCTCCATAGGATTGTGCTCCACCCAGCCCGGTTTCGGGAATATCTGGGTGAATTCCTTTTGTGAAACGGCCTTTGTCTGGCCGTATGCGTCAAATACTATTGCTCTTGAACTGCTTGTTCCCTGGTCAAGAGCGAGAATGTACTTCTCCATAATTATGTGGTTGTTGGTCTGTTTCTGTGAATTAGTCAAGTCTTTTGCAGAGAAGGGTGGCGGATGTCACGGACACCACCTCGACTTCGCAGTAGTCTCCGGCTTTCTCTCCTCTTGAAGGGAATACGCACATCTTGTTGTTGCTTGCCCTTCCGCACAATTCTTCCTGATTCTTCTTCGAAGGTCCTTCCACAAGTACTTTCAAGATCCTGCCCACTTCCTTTTCATTGCTCTTCAGACTCATTCTTCCCTGCAGGGCGATGATCTCGTTAAGTCTCTGTGTCTTAAGTTCGTATGGGATATCGTCGGGATATTTCCTTGACGCCAGTGTGCCCGGACGCTCGGAATATGCAAACATAAAGGCAGAGTCGAACACTACCTCTTCCATAAGGGTGAGAGTGTCTTTGTGGTCCTGTTCCGTCTCTCCGCAGAATCCCGCGATGACATCAGTCGTAATGCCGCAGTCAGGAATCACGCTGCGGATCTTGCGGACTCGCTCGAGGTACCACTCCCGGTCGTATTTCCTTCTCATCTTCTCCAGCATTATGCTGCTTCCGGACTGCACCGGAAGATGTATGTGCTTGCAGATGTTCTCGTACATCGCCATTGTGTATATCACTTCATCGCTGATATCCTTAGGATGCGATGTCGAGAATCTTACCCTGAGGTCGGGGCTTATCTGTGCGACCATCTCGAGAAGCTGGGCGAAATTCACGTTCCTGTCTGCATTCTCCTTGTCTTTCCAATAATATGAGTCAACATTCTGGCCGAGAAGCGTAACTTCCTTATAACCATTGTCGTAAAGCTCCTGTGCTTCCCGTACGATTGTGTGTGGGTCGCGGCTGCGTTCTGCGCCACGGGTATATGGCACCACGCAATATGAACATACGTTGTTGCAGCCCCTCATAATGGATATGAAGGCGGAAACTCCGTTCTTGTCGAGCCTTACCGGCGATATTTCGGCGTATGTCTCTTCGTGGGAAAGAAGTACGTTTATCTGCGGCTTGTCCGGCCTGATGGCTTCAAGAAGTTCCGGAAGCGTCCTGTATGAATCCGGGCCGGCTACGAGATCGACAGCTTCGAGAAGCTTGTCCTTGAGCCTCTCTGCCATACAGCCGACTATGCCGATTATGACATTGTCCCTCTTCCTTTTCTGCAGCTTGAACTGGTCGATCCTTCCCCATATCCTCTGCTCGGCGTTATCTCTGATGGAGCAGGTGTTGGCAAGGATTATATTTGCTTCCTCGATGTCTTCCGTAAGAACATAACCGGCATCCTGAAGTATGGATAATATCACTTCGCTGTCGTTTACATTCATCTGACATCCGTATGTTTCTATATATACCTTCGGCTTGGAAGGGTCGATGATCGGTCTTATGTTTCGCATATCGTCTATGTCTTTTACTGTAGGATACAAAGATAGGATTTTTCGTTGAATATAGTTATCTTTGCGAAGATGTAATATTGCTTGATATGAAGATAAAATTATTCATTTCGGCACTTTTGACGCTGCTTCTGGCTGTCGGATGTGCTGATATCAAGAAACTTGAAGACCTTGAGGTCGTTTCAGTGAAGGTGGAGAACGTCATCCCGAACGGCTTGAGAGGAGTGGGACTTGTCCTGTCTGTCGAGGTGGACAATCCTGGCGCCGAGCTCTCCCTTTCTGAAATATCCGCCCTGCTTGAACATTCTGGCAAGGTTCTTGGTAGAGTGGCCGTTGATCCGTTCACTTTGCAAGGAAAAACAACAGATACATATCGTCTGGAGGCAGATCTGACACTTGGAGAGAATGCCACGATCCTTGATCTGGGCAGACTGCTTGACAAGAAAACTCTTGAGAACGCTCTTGTGGATGTATCTGCAAAGGTAAGGATCAAGAAAAGTCCTGCCAAGAGAATTGAATTGAATGACATACCTTTGAAGAAACTTATAGACGCTGTAAGATGAAAAGAACAGAAATCCTATTCAATCTGATTATATTTTTGATTGCCGGCATATATGCACCGGCTGCTTTTGCACAGACGGTTCCTGATGGATATGAGATGGTGGATTCCGTAGTTTACAGACCTGTAGCCGCAGTGGATTCGACCCTTGCCGGAAAGGATATCTTCCATATCCTGCCGTCAAAGAGAGCCGGTGATGATGCGGATGTGCAGATCCGTCAGTCTCAGGAGATTATGAGCTCTATGCGACAGCACATAGCATCGAATTCGAAAAGAACGTCATCAGGCTACAGGGTCAGGATATTCTTTGATAACAAGCAGACTGCGCGTACCGAATCGGAAAAGACTCTGAAAAGATTCAAAGAACTTTTTCCGGGAGTTGCAGCATACCGTATATATGCCAATCCTTATTTCAAGGTTACGGTAGGCGACTTCCGCACGAAGTCTGAAGCGATGGCTCTGCTGACACGTATCAAGGGTGCATTCCCGAGTGCTTTCGTAGTCAAGGAAAGCATAGAATACCCGGTGGTTGACAGCGATAATGCCGTCATTGCCGACACCGTGAAGGTGATGAGGAAGGTAGGTAAATAAGTTTTAGTGGTAGTGTTATGTTGAAACAAGGGTTGGAGTTAAAGCAGCAGCAGAAGCTTTCTCCTTTACAGATCCAGACGATCAAGCTGATCGAATTGCCTGTCCAGGAGCTGGAGCAGAGGATTCGTAAGGAACTGGAAGAGAATCCGGTTCTTGATGAAGACATCTCCAGTGACAAGGAGGAGGACGAGGCTCCAAGAGAGGTGTCCCTTTCGGAATATAAGGAGGATGATTCGATACCGAGCTACCGTCTCAGATCCGACAATTATTCAAAGGATGAGCGGCCCCAATACAATACTTTTTCAGTCAAGGAAAGCTTTACTCAGAGCCTTCAGGAGCAGCTTGGATATCGCAGTCTGACCGAGCATCAATATACTGTAGCTTCTTTTCTTATCGGCAGTCTGGACGATGACGGATATCTTCGCAGAAGCATCGACAGCATTGTTGACGACCTCTCGTTCAGGGCGAATGTGGAGACTACTGAGGAGGAAGTTATGGAGATGCTCAAGGTGATCCAGGAATTCGAACCAGCCGGAGTAGGAGCGCGTGATCTTCGTGAATGTCTTCTTCTGCAGATCAGATTGTGCAAGAAGACTCCGGTGGTGGAGAATGCGGTGAAGATTCTTACAAATTATTTCAATGAGTTCACCAGCAAGCACTTCCAGAAGATTATGACCCGTATGAATCTGACCGAAGAGGAACTGAAGGCGGCCATTGCCAAGATCCTTAAGCTCAATCCCTCACCGGGAGGTCAGATCGATGATTCATATACCGACCAGGCTCAGCAGATCGTGCCGGACTTCGTTCTTGAATATAAGGATGGCGAACTGCAGCTTTCAATGCCTCGTTTTTCCGTTCCGGAACTCAGGGTGAACAGAAAGTATGCTGATATCCTGATGGAAGCAGCCAACACTTCCGAAAGGGACAAGAAGGAGGCTGCGGCCTTTGTGAAGAAGAAGCTCGATTCTGCGAAATGGTTTGTGGAGGCCATAAAGCAGCGCCACAACACATTGTCCAGCACTATGCAGGCTATAGTGGATTATCAGAGGGATTATTTCATCGATGGCGATGAGGCCAATCTCAAGCCGATGGTCCTCAAGGATATCGCTGAGAAGACGGGCTTTGATATTTCAACGATATCGAGAGTGGTCAACAGCAAGTATATCGAGACCCATTTCGGTATATATTCTCTGAAATATTTCTTTTCTGAAGGTCTTGAGAATCAGGAGGGCGAGGAGGTCTCTACCCGTGAGCTCAAGAAGGCGCTTCAGGAATGTGTCGATAATGAGAACAAGCGCAAGCCTTTGACAGATGATGAGCTTGTTGAGAAGATGACGGAAAAGGGATATAAGGTGGCTCGTCGTACTATCGCGAAGTATCGTGACCAGCTGGGTATTCCTAAGGCGAGACTCAGAAAAGAACTTTAGCCTATATTTAAAAACAGTCAGTGTGATTCCGATGACCCCCGCCCTCGCAGGCTCGGGCACCCCCTAGCCGGGGGTGGCACGTCATCTCCATCACACTGACTGTTTTTATATAATTGCCAAAAGCGGTTGGCGAAAATCCTCGTAATTATCTGAATTACAATAAGCTACAATAGCTTTGATGAAATCGGTTCCGTCAAGGCTATTTCTTTATGCCGTAGGCAAGGTCACCG
Source organism: Bacteroidales bacterium (assembly GCA_015060395.1). GTDB lineage: Bacteria > Bacteroidota > Bacteroidia > Bacteroidales > UBA932 > Cryptobacteroides. The sequence goes on along the minus strand of SUYP01000008.1, from coordinate 37,054 downwards.
GCATCACCGAGACCGGGAACGATGTATGAGTGGCTGGTAAGCTCTTCGTCGATGGTTGCAACCCAGAGAGTCACACTTTCTGCAGGAAGATGCTTCTGAAGATATTCCACTGCGTATGCGCTTGCAACCGGGCAGACCAGGTGAGTGTGTGCCGGCTGTCCTTCTTCACAGAGCCTGTTGTATGCTATCTCAAGTGAAGCTCCTGTGGCAAGCATCGTATCGGCAAGGATCAATATCTTTCCGTTGAGATCCGGAGTGCTGCAATATTCGATGTTGATGTGGAAGTCTTCACCCTTGTCGTATTTCCTGTATGCAGCGACGAATGCGTTCTGGGCATCGTCAAAGTAGTTGAGAATACCCTGATGAAGCGGCAGACCCGCACGCAGGATTGTTGATACTACTATCTTGCTGTCCGGTGTCGGTACATTTGCGATACCCAGGGGAGTCACGACTTCCTTTTCGCTGTAGTCAAGATAATGGCTTATCTCGTATGCGAAGATCTCGCCGAGTCTTTCAAGGTTTCTGCGGAAACGCATACTGTCCTTCTGTACACCCTTATCGCGCATCTGGGCGACGAATTTGTTGAGAATGGTGTTCTTCTCTCCAAGGTTAATGACTTTCATTTGGTTGGTTATTGGTTACGAAACACAAATATATTCTTATTTGTCAAGAAGTCAAAATTTTTCGTTTTCAGCCTCTGACAAGTTCCTCGTCGGCAAAACTGTAATAGCTGTCTTCTGCAATGACGACGTGATCGATCAGTGATATCTCGCAGGTCTTCAGAGCTTTGTCCAGTTGTCGGGTGGCATTTATGTCAGCCGTTCCCGGCTGTGCGCTTCCGGACGGATGGTTGTGAACCAGTATCACTCCGCTTGCCTGCTTCTCAATGGCTTTCCTTGCTATGGTGCGACTGTCGAGAATGGTCGAATCGATGCCTCCGATACTGATCCGCTCCTTTCCTATGATGTAATTCGCGCGATTGAGGAATATTACCCAGCATTCTTCGTGATCCAGCCCTCTTAGTATCGGAAGCATCATCCGGAATATTGTTTTTGGCGATGAAACAGCTGTGCGTGAGTCTGTTATGGACTCGGCTGCCCATCTTCGTCCCAGCTCGAATGCCGCAGCGACAGTAACGGCCTTGCCTGGCCCGATTCCATCTATCCGGCAGAGTCTCTCGACAGGCAATCCGGCTAATCCGTTAAGCCTTCCGTCTCCGCTTTTAAGAAGTTCCCTTGCCACATCTATCACATTCATTCTTCCTGTTCCGGTTCTGAGCAGGATGGCAATGAGTTCCGCATTGGTCAGGGCTTCCGCACCTCTTTCCATCATCTTCTCTCTCGGCCGCTCGTCTGAGCTCAAGTCCTTGATCTTCATACGCTTTTTTCTGCAAATCTATTCCATCGGACTCTCATCTGCAGAAAAATGTGGCGAAACTCCGCAAGTTTTTCTTTTTCTTATACGTTTTGAACTTTTTTTATGTGATTCCATTGGGCGGTTAAGGGCATTCCAATGCAGGATTTCCGGGTTCACCTGCAAAAGTATGTGTCTAAACATAGATAAGTATCGCTTTCACACGCACCCGTGCCTCGTTGTCATCCTTAGCGTCAGCAAAATGCGAGAGCGTTGGTACACGAATCTGCGAAAACTTGTACCGACGCTAGTCAAACCAGTTCATTTTTAACCGGTTACAATACCGTGGGTATATAAATTGGTCATTTCTTGTCCCGACGCTTTTCAGTGGTAGAAACCTTTTGCACCGGGCCAGAAGGCACATTCCCTATCGCAGTGGGAGCAGAGTATTCCCACCGCGAGGGGATTTCCGCTCAATGGGACAGAATAAACAAAAAAAAGGAAGCCTTTCGACTTCCTTCTTTGGGTGCCCAGTGGGATTCGAACCCACGACATTCAGAACCACAATCTGACGCTCTAACCAACTGAACTATGGGCACCATATTGGATTAGGACTGCAAAGATATGTAAAATTTTTGAACCTGCAATAATGTGCGGTGATTTTTTTGTTTTCAAATAATGGATTCTGCCACAATGTCGGGGATTCTGTCTCATTTTTAGATTGGAGCAGGACCAGATATTGAAAACTTTCATATATTTGTTGTCATTGAAATAAGAAATTTCGAGAATATGGGACGTGAAATCAAGTTCTCCCTTGTGTATAGGGATATGTGGCAGTCTTCGGGCAAATATGTGCCGACTGTCGCTCAGTTGAAGGAAGTCGCACCGGCTATAATCGATATGGGCTGTTTCGATCGTGTGGAGACCAACGGCGGTGCATTCGAACAGGTGAATCTGTTGTTCGGTGAGAATCCGAATGTTGCGGTACGTGAATGGACAGCGCCCTTCCACAAGGCCGGCATACAGACGCATATGCTGGAACGAGGACTTAATGCATTGAGGATGAACCCGGTACCTGCCGATGTCCGCGAACTGATGTATAAGGTGAAGAAGGCTCAGGGAACGGATATATCCCGCTCGTTCTGCGGCCTTAACGATCACAGGAACCTTCGTCTTAGTGTGGAATATGCCAAGAAAGCGGGGATGGTATCCCAGGTGGCCCTTTCCATCACGAATTCTCCGGTCCATACGGTGGAGTATTATATGGGTGTGGTGGATAAGGTCGTCGAATATGGATGTGACGAGATCTGCCTCAAGGATATGGCTGGCATCGGCCGCCCTACCTTCCTTGCGGAACTGACTTCGCAGATAAAGAAGAAGTATCCTCATATAAAGGTACAGTATCACGGGCATTGCGGCCCCGGCTTCTCTCCTGCTTCGATGCTGGAGGTAGCACGTGCTGGTGCGGATTATCTGGATGTCGCTGTCGAACCGCTGTCGTGGGGAAAGGTGCATCCGGATGTGATAACCATCCGCGAGATGCTCAAGGCTGACGGATTCAAGGTGAAGGACCTGAATATGAATGCTTATATGGAAGTCCGTGCTCTGACCCAGAAGTTCATCGATGATTTTCTCGGATATTGGATCGATCCTAATAATTCGCAGATGAGCTCCCTTCTTGTGGGTTGCGGCCTGCCTGGCGGAATGATGGGTTCGATGATGGCTGATCTCAAAGGTTTCCACGGTGCCATCAATGCTTCGTTGAGGGCTCAGGGCAAGTCCGAACTGACTCTGGATCAGCTTATGGTGATGCTTTTCCAGGAGGTGGAATATGTATGGCCTCGATTGGGTTATCCTCCGCTTGTGACTCCGTTCAGCCAGTATGTCAAGAATACAGCTCTTATGAATCTGATGGCCCTTCTCAAGGGACAACCTCGCTGGACCACCATCGACAAGGATACCTGGAATATGATTCTGGGCAAGATGGGTAAGCTTCCGGGGGAACTCGCTCCTGAGATCATAGCTCTGGCAAAAGATAAGGGGTTGGAATTCTATACAGGCAATCCTCAGGATGCCTTCCCGAACGAGCTCGAAAAGTTCAGGGCAATTATGAAGGAAGAAGGCTGGGATTGCGGCCGGGATGACGAGGAACTCTTTGAACTTGCGATGCACGAGAGGCAGTACAGAGACTATAAGAGCGGAGTAGCTAAAGAACGCTTCAATAAAGATCTCGAGGCAGCCAAGGCTAAGGCCGGAGCTCCGATAATAGTCTCCAGACCTGTCGTGGAGATGCCTAAGTATGACATAGACAAGCTGATGGAGAAATATCCTTCTGCAATACCTGTGCAGGCTCCTGTGAAAGGACAGATACTTTGGCAGTATGACGTGGATGACGCATCGACGGCACCGATAGCCGGAACTGAGGTGGAGGCTGGAAAGCCGGTGTGCTATGTGCAGACCTATTATGGCATTGAGCCAGTTCCGGCTGCTGTCAACGGAAGGATTGTAGCAGTCTGCTGCCGTCAGGGAGATATGGCCGTCAAAGGTGAAGTCCTCGCACTGGTGCAGTAATCTTGCCATCTGGTAAACCCTTGTAAATAAGCATACAGCAGGCACATCCGTGCCTGCTTTTTTATATTCTAGTCAAAAATCTGATCCTTTTTATGGAATTTCGAAGAATATACGGCAGGTCGTGCCCACGACTTACGAAAGTAATCACTATATTTACAAGTTATACGCCTAACCTGATAATCAATATAATACCAAAATAATTATGCTTAAAGTAAATTCAATTTGCTGTATCGGTCGATCAGATCGAGAAGTGGACAGGCTTTGATTTCTTTGTCAACCTGCCGGATGAAGTGGAAACGGCAGCTGAGAAGAATACAAGCTGGACTACTTTCCAGAATTTCTAGAATCGGACAATAAAAAGCACCGGCGGCAGATGAAAATCTGTCGCCGGTGTCTTGAATATGAACTTGCAGTTTATTCCAATGCGAGTGCCGAGCGGCTCACCAGAGCCTCAGCCGGAACCTGCTGGTAAGTGTCCGATGAATAGAGCATTTCGCCCTTTAACTCGATGGTTTCCGACAATACGACTGCATTTCCTGCAACCTTGTAATTCAGCCATTTGAGGGTGATCCTTGCATTGTCCTCCTTGATGATGGATGTGACAGGAACGCTGGCGTATGCGTATGCGAATGTGATCTTGCTTTCGTTGCTCTCGTTGAACACCTCGCCGTTGCAGTTGTGACGGAGCTGGAATGTGTAGGTGCCGTCAGCCTGTGCTGTGTCATCATAAAGGAAGTCGATGGTATGTTTGATCTTGCTGTCAGATACGACAGGCACAGCGAGATAAATATTGATGTATCCTCCTGACACCCAATAGCTCTGCAGAAGGATCGGGTCGTTTGCTGGTTTGTTCTCTTCTGTGATTTCCGACGCGAGGATTGCGTTCTTTGTCATTACAGGAGCCAGATAGTTGAGCCTGATGTCGTATTCGGTAGCCGAGCCTTCTGACTGGCTGAGGACGTCACAGATGATGAACGCTCTTTTCATTGTGTCGAGCTTGCCTGCACAGTTCTGTTCTGCTACATTGAATATGTTGCCTTGGTCGCTTGTGAACTTGCCGTTCACTACATTTCCCATAGTTGCGTTGTTGTAGCGGATAGTGTCATCCTTCGAGCAGGATGCGGCTGCGAGGACGGTCAGTCCGGCAGCGATTGCGATTAATGCTTTCGTTATTCTCTTCATTTAAATCTTGTTTTACTTTACTTGCACACTATAAGATGCAGGAATGAGGGTTTTCGTTGCATTTGCGGGTGAAAGTTGATAATTTTGTGGCAGAATAACACTAAATCTTCTGGAAATGGTAACTTTTCTTGTGTCCATCCTGCTCCTTTGTGCCGGATATTTCGTGTATGGAAAGATGGTGGAACGTTTTGTCGGTGCGGATCCTGAAAGAAAGACGCCGGCGTACGAACGTCAGGACGGTATCGATTTTATGCCGATGCCGACCTGGAAGGTGTTTGTGATACAGTTCCTCAACATTGCAGGTCTCGGCCCTATCTTCGGAGCCATAATGGGAGCTGCATACGGCCCGGCCGCATATATCTGGATCGTTGTCGGATGTATCCTTATGGGTGCGGTCCACGATTTCTTTGCCGGAATGATGTCTTTGCGCAACGGCGGTGCGAATATGCCGGACATTACAGGAAGATATCTCGGCAATACGATGAAGAAGGTTATGAACTTCATTGTAGCTTTTCTTCTGCTGGCGGTGGGTGTGTCGTTTGTCACAGGACCGTCTGACCTTATAGCTTCCCTGACCGGAGTGAGCAAGGAGATATGGCTGTATGTGATATTCGCTTATTATCTTCTTGCCACCCTTCTGCCGATCGACAAGATCATTGGTACCATATATCCTTATATGGGAGCCGCCTTGCTTTTTATGGCTCTGGGAGTGGGAATTATGCTGATTGCCGGAGATATAAGCGGGGCGCACGAGATGGTGGAACTGACTCCGCAGACTTTGAAGAACTGGCATTTCGATCCTGCCGACAATATTCTTGTCCCTATGCTTTTTATCGTGGTGTCCTGTGGAGCCATATCCGGATTCCATTCCACCCAGTCTCCTCTGATGGCAAGATGTCTGAAGAACGAGAAGTATGCGCGTCCGGTATTCTACGGATCTATGATAGCCGAAGGAATAGTGGCTATGGTCTGGGCTACTGCGGCAATGGCGTTCTTCGGTGGACCTCAGGGGCTGAATGATGCTATGACAGAAGGTGTTATGATTGATGGTGTCCTTACCAAGATAACTCCGGCCATAGCAGTGGATATGATATGCAAGAGCTGGCTGGGCAAGGTGGGAGCGGTAATTGCTGTGATCGGCGTCGTTATATGTCCGATCACCTCAGGTGATACTGCATTCCGTAGTCTTCGACTTACACTGGCTGATCTGTTCAAGAGTGACCAGAAGCCGATATCGAAGCGTCTTCTGATCAGCATCCCGATATTTGCCCTGGCTTTCTTCTGCTGCAAGATGGACTTCTCGACGGTCTGGAATTATGTCGGCATCGGCAACCAGCTGCTTGCTACATTGGTGCTGTGGACTTCTGCTGCATATCTGATATCAAAGGGAAAGCCTCATTGGATGTGCTCCCTGCCTGCCTCATTCCTCACCTTCGTCTGCGTCAGCTACTTCATTATGGCTCCATATAAGGCCGGAGGACTTCATCTGGCTCCGGTCATAGGATATGTCGCTGGAGCTGCATCCGGTCTGGCCCTGCTGATTTTCTGTATGATAAAGGCGCGTAAGGCATCGAGATAAAGAAGAAGTACAGTGCTCAGACACTGTACTTCTTTCTTGACGGACGTCCGATCAGCTGGATGTCGAAACTCTCTATCCTGTAGCCTCTGACGCGTTTTCTGCTCAGGTGCGATTCTATGAGCTGTACAAGCTCGTCGTCTATCACATCCCTGAATGTGTGGTTGTCCTTGTCGTAGAAGTGGATGTGCTTGAAGGTGTTTACATCGAAGTACATCTTGTTGTTGGCGCTGAGCCTGTAATTATATACTCCAAGCATAGCCATCTGGGTCAGTATGTTATATACCGAGGCCAGTGTCACCTTCGCCGATCCTTTCTCCTTGATGGATTCGGTCACCATATCGGCACAGGCGTGTCCGAGTGACATCATTGCTTCGTGTACGGCGATTCTTTGTGGCGTCGCCTTAAGCGAATGTTTCCTGAGGATTGTCTTGAATTCCTCGATGTTTGGGCATTTGTGTGTATTCATAAAATGTCTATATGGTCGCAAATATATGTAATTTAGGGATAAACACAAAATAAATTTGAAATATTCCAATTTATGAAAGCGAAAAACCTTGATTTAATTCTTGCATTACGTTAAAAAATGGTAATTTTGCGCCCGTTTTAGAAAGGAATTGTACAGAATATGGATTTCAGAGAATACAGGGCCTGGGCTCTCGTAACCGGAGCGGCTTCAGGTATGGGACGTGTTTATGCCAGGAGACTTGCTGCAAAAGGGTATAATCTGGTTCTGGTGGACATCAATGCGGCAGGACTGGAAGAAACGGAGGCTTTGGTCAAGGCAGAAGTCTCGTCCTCAGGAGATATCCCCGTCCCATATAAGGATGGCTTGAGGACATTGTCAATCGTGCAGGATCTTTCTGCGCAGAATGCGGCAGATGTGATCTTCCGGCAGACAGAGGAAGCCGGATGCGAAGTCGAGGTGCTGGTGAACAATGCCGGCATAATGTATTGTCAGGGAATAGCGGAGACCAGCGAGAGGATGCTGAAACTCATTATGATGGTGCATTGCTATACTTCCTTGATGCTGTGCCGCAAATATGTGGTGCCGATGAAGGAGAGGGGCTGCGGATATATTCTGAACATCTCTTCCCTGGCGGAATGTATGAGCTGGCCCGGAATCGGAATGTATGGTGCAACCAAGAGATTCGTGAAGGATTATTCAAGGGAGCTGCGCATAGAGTGCCAGAAGACCGGCGTGAGCGTGACAAATGCTTATTTCGGAGCAGTCGATACTCCGCTGATACCTTTGAAGGACAGCTTGAGGAAACTGGCACGAGGCCTTGCCGTGATGATAACTCCTGAGAAGGCGGTGGACAGGGCCCTGAATGCGACGTTCAGGAGGCGCCGGGGTGTGATGCCTGGGTTGCTTAACCATATCTTCAAACCTATATGCATCATCCTGCCGGACTGTCTTTTGGGCTGGATTTACAGAAAGGCGAAGCCATACCTTATGAAAGTCTGAAAAAAGCATTATATTTGCAAGTTACATATCAATAAACTTACAATGGAAAGAATAAAATGCCTTATCGTCGGAGGTGGCCCAGCCGGCTACACTGCCGCTATTTATGCTTCAAGAGCTGACATCGCTCCAGTCGTATATGAGGGAATACAGCCAGGCGGACAGCTGACGACAACTACAGACATAGAGAATTATCCCGGTTTCGAGAACGGAATCTCGGGACAGCAGCTTGTGGATACAATGAGGGCTCAGGCGGTACGTCTTGGTGCGGATGTCCGTACCGGTGCGATCACTTCAGCCGATCTATCTGAAAGACCTTTCAAGATCGTGGTAGATGGCGGCAAGGAGATAGAGGCTGAGACTCTTATCATTGCCACAGGTGCAACGGCAAAGTATCTCGGACTTCCTTCGGAAATCAAGTACAGAGGCCTTGGTGTGTCTGCCTGCGCTACTTGTGACGGCTTTTTCTATAGAAAGAAGACTGTTGCCGTAGTGGGTGGAGGTGACACTGCCTGCGAGGAAGCTACCTATCTGGCTGGCATCTGCAAGAAGGTCTATATGATCGTCCGCAGGGATGTACTCAGGGCTTCGGAAGCTATGCAGGAGCGTGTGAGAAATACAGAGAACATTGAAGTTCTCTGGAACTGCAATACCCAGGAGGTGCTTGGAGATGAATATGGTGTGACCGGAGCAAGGCTTGTACGCAAGGATGGCGAGGTTTTTGATATAGCGGTTGACGGATTTTTCCTTGCTATCGGCCATCATCCGAATTCCGATCTCTTCAAGGAATGGATCGAAGTTGACAAAGAGGGCTATATCGTGACCGACGGCAAGACTTCAAAGACCAATGTGCCAGGTGTCTTTGCTGCCGGAGATGTGCAGGATCCGCTTTACAGACAGGCGATTACTGCGGCAGCTTCCGGTTGCCGTGCCGCACTTGATGCAGAGAAATTCCTTAAAATGCTTTAATTGTTGAGTATAAGATGAAGTTGAGAACTCTTATCATCGCTGCTATTGCTGTAGTGGCTATTTCTTCTTGCAAGTCTCAGTATGAGATGCTCTTGAACAGTAATGATGCCGACCTTAAATATGAGGCAGCCTTCGATTATTATAATGAAGGAAAGTATTCCAAGGCAGGATCGCTCTTCGAGTCTCTTTCTGTCCTGACCAACGGAACCGAGCGTGATGACACTGTCAGATTCTACTGGGGACTGAGCAACTACAAGTTCAAGGACTATTATACAGCTGAAACGAATTTCGCGAATTTCCTGGAGAGCTATCCGCGCAGCCCTTTCGCTTCGGAGGCGCGTTACCTCAGACTGGACTGTCTGTATCGCTCCACACTCAGATATGAGCTTGACCAGACCCCTACCTATAAGGCGATTACGGAGATTTCGGAATATATGATAGAATTCCCTCAGACTCCGCATATGGCAGCCTGCCGCGATATGCTGACCGAGCTCAACGAGCGTCTGGACAAGAAGGCATACGAGGCTGCGAAGCTGTATTACAAGATGGAGGATTACAAGGCCTCCCGCGTGGCTTTCAGGAATGTCCTGAAGGATGATTCCGAGAATATATACAGGGAGGATATATTGTATTATATCGCTATGTCTTCATTCAAGTATGCGGATATGAGTATTCCTGAAAAGCAGAAGGAAAGATATCTGACATTCGTGGATGATTATCTCAATTTCATCGGAGAAATACCGGAGTCACATTACCGCAAGGAACTTGACAATGTTTACCGCAAGGTGCAGAAGGCTCTCGGAAAGGATATCGCGGTCGAGAATGAGGAGATGACGGAGAAGGATTTCGCCAAAGAAAGAAGAAAAGTCATAAAAGAAGAGAAAAAGGCGAAAAATAATTGAAACCCTGTCCCTGAGAAGGGAGTATAATTAAGTAGAAAACGAAAAGTAAATATAAGATGGCAAACAGAAAAACACCTACAAACACGCTTACAAGAGATCTTTGCGATCTTGCAGCTCCTACAGGAAACATCTATGAGACAGTAGTGATCCTTTCAAAGAGGGCAAATCAGATAGCGATTGCGGAAAAGAAGGAACTTACAAGAAAGCTTGAGGATTTCAAGAACGACAGCAACGCTATCGAGGAGATCTTTGAGAACCGCGAGCAGATTGAAATCTCAAAATATTATGAAAGACAGCCTAAGCCAAGTCTTGTGGCGATAGAAGAGTTCCAGGAAGGCGAAGTTTCATATAGAATGGCAAGACAGGACGAGGAATAGTCTATGCTGACCGCGCTTCAGGTAAGGAACTACGTATTGATAGACTCTCTGGAAATCGATTTTCCGGAGGGTCTGATCATTATTACGGGTCAGACTGGAGCCGGTAAATCAATCCTCCTGGGGGCCCTGGGCCTTGTTATGGGATCCAAGGCGGATTCTTCGATGGTATCGGAAGGTGCTGACAATTGCGTTGTCGAGGCGGAATTCGAGACCTCTGATATGTCCATCAGGGATGTTCTTGAAGAAAATGAAGCGGAATGGGAGGATGGTCATCTTACCATAAGGAGGGTAGTGAACAGATCCGGTCGTTCAAGGGCTTTTGTCAATGACTGTCCTGTACCTGTCACAGTGCTTCAGGACATAGCTTCGCGGCTGGTTGACATTCATTCGCAGCATCAGACCCTTCTTCTGAATGACAAGGCTTTCCAGCTTGATATTCTCGACCATTATGCCGGTGTGACCGGCCTCAGGCAGGAATGCGCCCGCCTCTGGAAGATGCTTTCGGAACTTAGAAATGAGCTCAAGGGAATTGACGAAAAGCTGGCCAGACTTGCAGGAGAAAGGGATTATAACGAGGCTCAGCTGAAGCAGCTTGAGGCTGCGTCCCTTCGTGAGGGTGAGCTGGAAGAACTGGAAGAAGAACAGAAGCAGCTTGCTAATGCGGAAGAGATCAAGGCGGGCCTTGCTGCTGTGGAAGAACTCTTTACCTCGGCATCTTCAGGCGGTGATCTGCCTTCTGTAACGTCCTCGCTGAAAGAGGCTGGAAAACAGCTTGTCAAGGTCGGAAGATATGTCCCTGCCGCTTCAGAACTGGCTGAAAGGGTAGAGACCTGCCGCCGTGAACTCGAGGATATTCTTGATGAGGTTGTGACCGTTAATTCCGGTACGGCTTTATCAGAGACCAGACTTGAGGAAGTGGAGAACCGTATGTCCTTGATTTATGGCCTTCTGCAGAAACATTCCTGCGCTGATCTTGCAGAACTCATCGCTTTCAGAGACCGTCTTTCCGACACATTGGTGGATTCTACCTTGCTGGAGGAGAAGAGAATGGAACTTAAGGCTCAGATTGCAGAAACTCAGGTGCAGTTGAACGATATCGCATCCCGTCTGCACGAAAAACGCGCTTCGGCGGCCCTGCCTTTCGCATCATCTATTGCGGAATCAATCCGCGAAATGGAGCTTCCGTACGCAGTGTTTGAAGTCATTCTTAATGATGTTCCGGTATCTGCGACCGGTTGTGACAGCATCGAATTCCGATTCTCGTCCACTGGAAAGAATGCTGTCGATGTGGCCAAGTGTGCCTCAGGCGGTGAAATGTCCAGGATTATGCTCGCGCTCAAGTCTATGATGGCGAGATATGCGAATATGCCGACAATGATCTTCGATGAGATAGATACCGGTGTCTCCGGCAGCGTAGCGGACAAGATGGGTTCTGTTATATGTGCGATGGGAGAGTTTATGCAGGTGTTTGCGATCACCCATCTCCCTCAGGTAGCTGCTAAAGGTTCCGCTCATTATATGGTTTCCAAAAGTATTGATCCTGAATCATCAAAGGCAGTCTCAACAATAAAAAAACTCTCTGATGAACAGAGAGTTATGGAAGTGGCGCGTATGTTGAGCGGTTCTGAGCTCACTGATGCTGCCATCGCTAATGCGAAGTCTCTTATCTTATCTTCTTCACAGACCAGTCTTCGCCGTAAATGATACGTCTTACCCCTGTGTTGACGTATCCTCCGTTTCCATCCCTTCTGAATCTGAATGTACTCTGGAGCATTGATTTGTCTGCTTCATCAAGACGCTCGTACCATCTGCTGCCATATCTGGCATTCAGCTCTATGAAATAGCTTGCGAGGTCGTATCCCTGGAATGCGAACTGGGTCGGCTCTGTGTTGAACAGCGCCCTGTATTTGAGAAGGAACTCCTGTACGCGGGCATCGTCATAGTCGATGTGATATCCAGCGCTTATATGCAATGAGGCATTGTGGAAATTCTCCACCTCGATCGTCTCATAGTTCCTGATTCGTGAAGGCGCATATAGCACTACCTCGTATTTCTTGTGGATCATCACGTTGAGGTTCCTTACCACATCATTCACGAACGCTTCGCTGTCTGATGCTATATATACCCTGTTTGTTCCGCTCTCGGTCATTAGATATTCCAGCGAACCGGTGACATTTCTTCCTTCGAGAATGCTGTAGGAAAGTGGCTTGTACTCGAGGCCTGAAGAATCAATGGCAGCCTTCATCTCCACGACGGTCTCCGTCTGTTTAGCTCCTTTTTCGCTGATTACAAGCAATCTGTCGCTGAAGTCCATATCTTCTTTGATCCACGCGATGAGGTCGTTGTAAAGTACGTAATGCGGTGTAGGAGCCTGGATCATAGCCCTATATGACTCTACAAGGCTGAGGGCTCTCTGGTCGAGAGGGGATACTATAGCCTTTGCATCCGGACCGGTTTCGAATGCCTGCGATATTTCTGTAGGAGATACCGGGCCTATGACGATGTCGCTATCTTCGAGCCTTTCCTTTGTAACAGGCATCTTTCCTCCGGCTGTATCATAGACATTCAGCTGAGTGTCATAGCCTTCTTCAGCCATATCATAGACGGCCATCAGCACTCCGCTGTAGAAGTCCATATTTCCTGTACTGCTGGTGCTGCCAGTAGCTTTGAACGGCAACAGGAGGCTGAGACTTGTCTCTTTCTTTGGGAAAAGGAAATCCGCGAGGCCTTTCTTCTCTTCCTTGACTACTGTATCTGCAATCTGTACGGTGTCGGTCTGGATTGAGACCTGGTTGTCCGCAACAGGTTCAGTGATTTCTTCGGTCTCGATCTCGATCACCTCTCCCGGGGCCGGAATGACGAGCTGCTGTCGTCTTGACAGTTTGCGACCTTTCAGACCGTTAGCCTTCATAATGGCCTCAACGGTAACTCCATATTTATCGGCTATGACATCGAGATCCTCATACCATTTGACCGTGTGGATCCTGCGCGATGTTTCTGCAGCTTCCGGTCCTGGCTCCTGAGGCTTTTCCGTTTCTGTGATTACCTCCTGCAGAGGTGCTGATGCGGCTTCTGCGGCAGGCTCTGACTTGAGTTCTTCTGCAGCTTCTTTGACAGGAATCCTGAGAATGGAGTTCTTCTGAAGACCCTTCTCCTTGACCGACGGGTTGTATTTATATATGTCTTCGAGCGTAACATTGTATGCCTGACATATCGAAAACAGGGTCTGCCTCTCAAGGACGATATGCGAATAGCATACCTGGTCTCCGATCCTGAGTTTCTCCTTGGATATGGTGACAGGTGTACTTTCATATTCCTGAGCATATAGCTCTGCAGCGAAGCCTGATCCTATGGCGATTGCCGCCATCAGACTTAATATCGGTCTAATTATGCCTTTTTGCATAGTACTTATTATAAATGCTTTATGAAGTCAGTGAGCTTCAATGCGAATGATTCCCAAGATAGTCTTTCCTTTTCCCGGCGAATAGCGTCGAGGCATCCCTCTTTGATGGAAGGATTGCCGAAATATTTCAATATTTCATTGTAGATTGCATCCGGAGTACCCTCAGGAGCTACAAGTCCTGTGCCTCGATCGCCGATCGTCTCTTTCAGACCGCCTACATCAGTCACGATCATCGGCACCTCAAAATGATATGACACTGAACTTATACCGCTCTGGGTGGCGCTTCTGTATGGAAGTACCGCCAGATCGGCCGCGGAAAAATAATCCGTGACTTCCGAATCCTTTATGTATCTGAGATCCGTGAAGATACGGTCTTTGCCAGGCAGCCTGTCGATGATCTCCTGATATTTGTCAAAGGATCCGTATGGCTCTCCGGCTATTATGAGCTGGTAGTCGTCAGGGAGCTTGCAGAAAGCTTCCAGGAGTATGTCCAGCCCTTTGTATGTCCTTATCAGTCCGAAGAAAAGCAGATTCTTCTTGCCTGATGAAAGACCGAGCTTCTTTTCAGCCTCAGCCCTGTCTTTCTTCTCTCCGAAATGTGAGTAGAGAGGATGCTGGATGACTGTATATCTTGCGTCCGGACTTATTCTCAGCAGATCTTTCGATACGGCTTCGCATAATGTCACGGAACCTGTGCTTCCTTTAAGGAAGTATCTGGTCAACGGAGTGTCGAAGAAATGTGGTTCGTGAGGAATCACATTGTCAAGGATGGATATGACTTTGCAATGCTTCTTCATACTGCGGGTTATATAACCCAGGGATGGAGCAAAATATGACATCCAGTACCTTACTATCAGCACGTCCGGGTTCCATTCCCGTATGGCCCTGTATGTGCTGTGATATGTAAAAGGATTGGCCGTATCCAGCAGAGATGTGCTCTCTACCGGTACGGCCTCGTCATCTGCTGTCACGAATTGTGTCTTTCCCGGAAAGAGGAATTCAGGATATTGTCTTTTGAAATTGAATGCTCTGACAATATGCGTTTTGCTCAGTTCGCCATACAGACAAGCATTAAACTGAGAGATTCCTCCTCGATAGGGGTAGAAACAGGACAGTATAGCTATTTTCAATGATTACTCCTCGCTTTTTTCGTTCTTTGTCTTGATGTACTCTTCGTTGAGTCCGGCAAGAACATCTTCAGTGATGTCAAGAGCTGCATCAGCTGCGATTACCGGTGCTCCGCCTGAGTTTGTGAGGATCATCGCATACTGCTTTTCCTCATTGTACTTTGTGATGAAAGTCTGGATTGCATCACCGAGCTGGTTCATCATTACTACCTGCTCCTCGTTGATCTCCTGCTGCTTCTGAGCCGCATAGTTGTTGAAGTCAATCTCCTGCTGCTGGAGTTTCTGACCCTGAACCTCTGCTACAGAGCGTGTCATAAGACCCTTCTGGATCTTCTCCTGATATGATGCAACTTCCTTCTCAAGCTTCTGGCCTCTTCTTGTCACCTCTGCCTGGATGTTCTGAACCTTTGTCTCCACTACAGATCTGAGGTCATTGGCCATATCGTACTCTGTGAGGATTCTGTCAAGGTCAACATAAACGATTGCTCCTGCCTCTGCCGCAGCAGCTGTGCTTCCTTCTGCAGGCTGCTCAGCCTTCTTTCCATCTTTGGTAAGGGTGATGATTCCGAATGTTACAACAGCGATCAATGAAATGATGCTGAGGATGAGTGATGTGTTCTTCATTTCGTTATTATTTATTGTTTGTATTTCAAATCATTGGGCCGCAATTGCGGTATATCCTGCAAAGGTAATCAAAAAATCTTAACTTTCGAGAGATAGGCCTTTATTGTTTCTTCCAGACCCATATATAATGCGTCACATATTATGGCGTGACCTATGGAAACTTCATCGGTCCAAGGTATGCTTCTGATGAAGAACTCCAGATTGTCAAGGTTCAGATCGTGTCCTGCGTTAAGTCCCAGGCCGCATTCCCTTGCCTTTTCTGCTGCTTTGATGAATGGTGCTACTGCAGCCTCCTTGTCGGAAGGGAACAGTTCTGCGTATGGTTCGGTATATAGCTCGACCCTGTCGCAGCCGCACAGTGCAGCTCCTTCCACCATCGCCTCGTCGGCTCCGACGAATATGGATGTCCTTATCCCGTGTGCCTTGAATTCCTTGCAGACGTCAATGAGGAAGTCCTTATGGCGGATCGTGTCCCATCCGGCATTGGAAGTTATCGCATCTTCTGCGTCAGGAACCAGTGTCACCTGATGAGGACGTACTTCGTTGACAAGATCTATGAATGAAGGGATCGGATTGCCTTCAATGTTGAATTCGGTGGTTATCAGGGGCTTTATCTCCCTTACGTCGGAGTATCTGATATGCCTTTCATCCGGCCTGGGATGAACGGTGATGCCTTCTGCCCCGAATCTTTCGCACGCCGATGCTGCAGCTGCTACGTCCGGCATCTTTCCGCCTCTGGCGTTCCTGATGGTCGCGATCTTGTTAATGTTGACACTTAATCTGGTCATAACTTATATTCTTATAAAATACAAAAATACATAATAAACTTCAAATTTTGATATTAAAGTGCTATTTTTGAGGCCTGTTTTCTATAAATGTGTATGAATATAGCTATATATATAGGTAAAAGAGAAGCATCTGAAGATGATGGAGTCAAGACCTTGCTGTCCGATCTGAGGAAGGGAGGATGCGGTCTGAAGCTTCTCTATGAAGGAGATGTGCTGGAATCGGATGCCGATATGCTTCTCAGCGTCGGTGGAGACGGAACCTTTCTTTCGGCCGCAAAGCTCGTCCAGGGAAGGGATATCCCTGTGATGGGGGTTAATCTGGGACGTCTTGGCTTTTTGTCGGAGAACCGGCCTTCTTCCATTGCAACAGCTTTGCTGTCAAATGATTATACCATTGAGGACAGGGCTGTGCTGAGGGCGGATGTCGTGACAGGCAATCCTGAAATAGATGGCTGGCCATACGCCTTGAACGAATTTACCGTTCATCGCAGCGGAGCAGCGATGCTGGGAGTCGAGGCTAGTGTGGATGGAGTAAGGCTTCCGACCTACTGGGCTGACGGCCTCATAATCTCTACCAGTTCGGGATCGACTGCCTACTCCTTGAGTTCGGGAGGACCGATAGTTCTTCCGGAATCGAAGGTGCTCATCATCACTCCGATAGCTCCGCATAATCTTAATGTGAGGCCTCTTGTGGTTCCGGACAGCGCGGAAATAGCCTTGCGGATGCATTCGCGCGATGAGAATGTGATATTTACCGCGGACAACAGGACTGCTGCTGTACCGGCTTCTGTCGAGATCGCCATACGTGTGGCACAGTTTTCGCTTAAACGTGTCCGGCTTAAGAAATCTAATTTTATAGACGCCCTTACAGAGAAGCTCTTCTGGGGCGAAGATGTCAGAAACAATAATTGATTTAGTATGTCAACTGAAACTATGACCAATGTGCCTGTCCATATCTCGATGATTATGGATGGTAACGGACGTTGGGCTAAAGAACGTGGAAAGGAAAGGGTCTATGGACACTTCGAGGGAGTGGAGAGCGTAAGGGCTTGTGTGGAGGCGTCTTTGGAATACGGTGTGAAATATCTTTCCGTGTTTGCGTTTTCTGAGGAGAACTGGAACCGTCCGGAAGAGGAAGTCGTTACTCTTATGGGACTGATGGTCAAGGCTATGGCGGCCGAGATGGAGGCTCTGAACAAGAACGGAGTGCGTTTTATGGTGCTTGGCAACAGGGACAGGCTTTCGGATGAGATCAATACTGAAATCGATGCCTGTATGCAGATGACTGCGGATAATGAGGCGCTTACGCTTATAGTCTTTCTCAGCTACAGCGGCAAGTGGGATATCCTTCAGGCTGCAAAAAAGATGGCTCTGGAGATGATCAGGCATCCTGAAAAAAGAGAAGAACTGGAAAATATGGGTGTCGATGGATTCGACCGTTTCCTTGTTACGGCCGGGATTCCGGATCCGGATCTTATCGTGAGGACCTCGGGTGAAAGCAGGATAAGCAATTATATGCTTTGGCAGAGTGCCTATTCGGAGTTCCTCTTCGTCGATACGTTATGGCCTGATTTCAGGAAGGATGAGTTCCGTAAAGCATTGGAATCGTATGCAAAACGTGACAGACGTTATGGAAAAGTCAAATAATTACGTATATTTGCAGTTTTGAAATTAAGATTATCGTAATGAGAGTATGCAGAATAGTCTTCCTTTCGCTCCTGCTGGCGGTGTCGGGCTCGCTCTGGGCTCAGCAGCCGGCCGGTAATGGCGTTGTGGTAGATTACAACAATCCAAAGAAATATATAGTCGGGGGAGTGAAGATAGAAGGAACACAGTATCATTCTCCGGATCAGATCTTGCAGATAATTGCCCTTCAGAAAGGAATGGAGGTCACTGTGCCTAGTGAGGATCTTTCGAATATCGTGAGCCGTCTCTGGCTGCAGAGATATTTTGAAGATGTTGCCGTGGCGATCGACTCTGTGACCCCGACCCGTGATACCGCATTCTTCAAGGTGTCCATCATCGAGCGTCCCCGCGTGTCGCGATGGGTGTTCAGCGGTGTCAAGAGCGGAGAGGAAAAGGAACTCCGCGAACGTCTGAATCTCCGTCGTGGTGGAGAATACTCTGAGTATGTGGCCAAGACATCGAGCGATATCATCAAGAGATATTTCAAGGAGAAGGGATTCTATAATGTAAAGGTGGACGTCAATACGAAGCGCGATACTGTGATCAAGAGTGCCATCCGCGTCCAGTTCGCGATTGATAGAGGCGAGAAGGTGAAGATCGAAAAGATCACTTTCAACGGTGCCGACCACGTAAAGGAAAGCAAGCTCGTCAGGGCTATGAAGAAGACCAGGGACAAGAGACTCCAGAACTTCTTCAGTTCCAAGAAGTTCCAGGAGAAGGAATATGACAATGACAAGAAGGCTCTTCTTTCGGTATTCAACGAGGCGGGTTATAGGGATGCTAGAATCGTAAAGGATACGATGTATTATGTCGAGCCTAACCGTCTTCAGATAGATTTTGACATCGACGAAGGAAAACAGTACTTCTTCAGGGACATCACCTGGACCGGTAACTCGGTATTTTCTTCCGAGGCTCTCAATGAGATTCTCAAGATCGGCAAAGGTGATGTATATGATGTGGTTACAATGGAGAAGCGCCTTTTCGGAGGTGGAAAGCAGACCGAATATGATGTTTCCAAGCTGTACCGCGACAACGGATATCTCTTCTTCAATCTGCAGCCTGTGGAGATGAATATCGAAGGTGACTCGGTTGACGTCGAGATGAGAATTGTGGAGGGAAAGCCTGCGACCATCAATGACGTGATAATCAATGGCAATGACCTGACCAACGAGAGGGTCATCCGCCGTCAGGTGTTCACGCGTCCGGGATATCTTTACAGTCATTCAGAGTTCGAAAGGTCTATCCGCGAGATCGCTTCTATGGGTCAGTTCGATCCGGAGGCCATTATGGACCCGGCAAAAGGATGGTCCCTCATTCCTAATCCGATGGACAATACCGTGGATGTCATATATAATGTTACAGAAAAGCCATCAAGCCAGCTTGAACTTTCAGGAGGATGGGGCGGCAACACCTTCGTCGCTACTGTCGGAGTAAGCTTCAACAACTTCTCGACTCGCAGACTCTTCGACAAGACTGCCTGGCGTCCGGTTCCTCTGGGAGATGCTCAGAACCTTTCTGTACGTTTCCAGACCAACGGTACATATTATACCAGCCTTTCCGCTTCATTCTCGGAGCCTTGGCTCTTCGGAAAGAAGCCTACATCGCTGAATATGTCACTGTACTACACCCGTCAGACCAATTCATACATATATTATAATATTCTCAACAATGACGAATATATGGAGGTGTATGGATTCGCAGCGGGTCTTGGAAAGCGCCTGAAGTGGCCGGACAACTATTTCGTCCTCTATAATCAGCTCAGCTGGCAGACCTACCGACTCCAGAACTGGGCATATCAGTTCCTCTTCAATACGGGTATCTCGCACAACCTCAGCTATACCCTGAGCCTTTCGAGAAACTCTACCGACCAGCAGATTTATCCGCGTGTGGGATCGGATTTCAGCTTCTCGCTACAGCTGACACCTCCTTACTCTCTGTTGAGAAAGAAGGATCACGGAATACTTGATGTTGACGGCAATCCTACAAAGGTTGACGACTGGAGGAAGATCAATTATGATTTCCAGAGTTCTCAGGACCGCTACAAATGGATAGAGTATCATAAATGGTCATTCAAGGGAGCTGTATATACGAAGCTTGTGGCTGACCTTGTCCTTATGGCCCGCGCACAGTTCGGATATCTCGGATATTACAACAGAAACTGGGGCTATTCTCCTTTCGAGGGCTTCCGCGTCGGTGGTGACGGTATGTCAGGATATGATACTTACGGATCGGAGATAATTTCGCTTCGTGGTTACGAGAACTACTCGCTTACGCCACAGGCATTGTCTTCGTACAATTCGACAGGAAACTATTACGCCGGTAACGTATATGACAAGTTCACAGTTGAGCTCCGCTATCCTGTCATACTTCAGCCGCAGTCAACCATTTACGCATTGCTCTTCCTTGAGGGAGGTAACTGCTGGTCTGATATCAGGGATTTCAATCCGTTCCAGATCAAGAGGTCTGCCGGTGTGGGTGTGAGGGTATTCCTCCCGATGATCGGTCTTCTTGGAGTTGACTGGGGATGGGGATTCGACGATCCTGTCAACGGAAAGAGCCAGTTCCACTTCGTGATCGGACAGCAGTTCTAGCACTGTCATCCCGAGTTTGACGAGGGAACCTGAATATGAATAATTATTAACTGTAAGATAAAATTATGAAAAGAATCATTATCATCGCCGCAATGGCAATTATGTCAGTGGCTGCTTCTGCTCAGGATTTCAAATGGGCATACGTTGATTTCAATGAACTCGTGATGCTTATGCCAGAAATGGATGCAGCAAGGGCTACAATGGAGGAGAACCAGAAGACTAATGAAGAGATCCTCGTCTCTATGTATGAAGAGTACCAGACCAAGGCACAGCAGTATCAGCAGAAGGCAGAGACCTGGACTCCTGCAATCCGTGAGAGCAAGGAGAAGGAGATAATGGAGATCCAGTCCAGACTCGAGCAGACACAGCAGAGCCTCCAGCAGGAACTTCAGCAGCTCCAGCAGCAGCTTCAGGCCCCTATCTATGAAAAGGCTCAGAAGACTGTTACAGATCTTGCAAAGGCAAAGGGCCTGTCTGTAGTATTTGAGCTCAGCACACTTCTTTATTTTGATCCAGCTCAGGGACTTAACCTTACACCGGAGGCAAGAACTGCTCTCGGTATTCCAGAGGGAAGGACTCTCGAGACTCTTCAGGCAGAACTTCAGGCTAAGGCTCAGGCAGCTCAGGCACAGATGTAGGTATATAATAACCTCATATTTTCAAGGGCAGGAATTCCTTCTGACGGAGTTCCTGCTTTTTCTTTTGCAAAAACTTCGAATTAATATTCCTTATTCAGAAAAAAAGCATACATTTGTATGAAAATCTAACCAATTGATTTAAATTTATAACACAAGCTATGCAACATAAGGTTATTGATACTAAAGATGTTGTCATTAGATTTGCTGGAGATTCGGGAGATGGTATGCAGCTCACCGGGTCTCTTTTTGCAGATATGTCAGCCATCTTCGGTAACGAGCTTTCTACTTTCCCGGATTATCCGGCAGAAATCCGCGCACCGCACGGTACAGTATCAGGCGTGTCAGGCTTCCAGGTTCATATCGGAAGCGAGCACATCACTACTCCAGGAGACTTCTGCGATCTTCTCGTGGCGATGAATCCTGCAGCACTCAAAGCCAATGCAAAATGGCTTAAGAGAACAGCTATGGTTCTTATTGATTCGGATACCTTTGACGAAGACGGTCTCAAGAGAGCAGGTCTCAAGAACGATCCTATCGCTGAGCTTTATATTGAAGACAGGACCATAATCATAGCTCCGATCACAACCCTGACGGAGGAGAGCCTCAAGGACAGTGGTCTTGACAGAAAGACAATTGCTAAATGCAAGAATATGTTCACCCTCGGTATGGCCTGCTATATCTACAACCGTCCGATGGAGTACATCTTCCAGTATCTTGAGCGCAAGTTCGGAAAGAAGAAGCCGGAACTTATCGAACCTAACAAGAAGGTGCTCAAGGACGGCTATAATTATGCTGCCAACATCCAGGCGATACCTAATACATATAATATCGAACCGGCTCATCAGCCAAAGGGTCTTTACAGGAACATCACCGGTAATCAGGCCACAGCCTGGGGACTTCTTGCTGCTGCCGAGAAGGCTAAACTGCCTCTATTCTGCGGCTCATACCCTATTACTCCTGCGACTGGTATCCTTGAGGAACTCGCAGTACATAAGAGCCTCGGAGCAAAGACACTCCAGGCAGAAGATGAGATTGCAGGCATCTGTACTGCGATCGGTGCCGCTTTTGCAGGAAACCTTGCAGTTACCACAACATCCGGTCCAGGCCTTTCCCTCAAGTCTGAGGCTCTCGGTCTTGCGGTTATGACCGAGCTTCCGCTTGTTGTCATCGACGTGCAGCGTGCAGGCCCATCTACCGGTATCCCTACCAAGACCGAGCAGACCGACCTCAACCAGGCGCTTTACGGACGTAACGGTGAATGTCCGATGGTGGTTATGGCGGCTCATTCTCCTGCAGGATGTTTCGATGCTGCATTCAATGCTGCAAAGATCGCATTGGAGCATATGACTCCTGTCCTCCTTCTCACAGAGGGATTCCTCGGAAATGGCTCGGAGCCTTGGCATATACCTTCGATGAAGGATTATCCGAAGATCGTACCACCTTTTGCTCATCCTAATACGGAATACAAGCCATTCGAACGTGATCCTGAGACATTGGTGCGCAAATGGGCCGTTCCTGGAATGGCTGGGTGCGAGCATCGTGTAGGAGGTCTTGAAAAGAATCATAGCGGTGTGCTGTCTTCTGACCCGGCCAACCACGCCCTGATGGTGAAGGAACGTATGGAGAAGGTGCAGAGAGTTGCCGATTATATTCCTGAACTCGAGGTCAACGGCCCTGAGAGCGGCAAGCTACTTCTTGTCGGCTGGGGTGGAACTTTCGGACATCTCCTTTCTGCAGTTCAGGAAGTTCGTGCAGCGGGAACTGATATCAGCTTCGCACACTTCGATTACATAATGCCTCTTCCTAAGAATACCGAAGAAGTGTTCTCGAAGTTTGACAAGATCCTTGTCTGCGAACTGAACAGCGGACATTTTGTAAATTATCTCCGCGGTGTGATGCCTCAGTTCAAATATACTCAGTATAACAAGGTTCAGGGTCAGCCTTTCCTCGTACAGGAAATCGTTGCTGCCATAAAGGAAAACCTCTAATGTCATCCTGAACGAAGTGAAGGATCTATAAAACAAGAAACATTATGCCAAGATATACATTCAAAGAATTCAAGAGTGATCAGGAAGTTAGATGGTGTCCGGGTTGTGGCGACCACGGAGTCCTTGCTGCATTGCAGAGGTCTCTTCCTGACGTTACCGAGGCCCTTGGTTACAGTAAGGAAAGATACGTAGTAGTATCCGGTATCGGTTGTTCATCCCGTCTTCCTTACTATATGAATACGTATGGTTTCCACAGCATCCACGGCCGTGCAACCGCTATATCTACAGGAATCAAGGTTGCAAATCCGGACCTTACCGTATGGCAGGCCTGCGGAGACGGTGATGCCCTTGCCATCGGAGGAAACCACTTCATCCACGCGATCAGAAGAAATGTGGATATAAATATAATCCTGTTCAACAATCAGATTTACGGTCTGACCAAGGGACAGTATTCACCGACATCCAAGTTCGGGGCCATTTCCAAGACTTCACCTTACGGCACCGTGGAGCATCCTTTCAATCCGGGAAGCCTTGTTCTCGGCGCAAAGGGAACTTTCTTTGCGAGAAGCCTTGATTCCGAGCTCAAGCTTACATCGGAGATTATGCTTTCAGCTGCCAAGCACGACGGTTGCTCTGTTATGGAAATGCTCACCAATTGTGTGATATTCAATGACGGAGCCCACAAACTTATTGCTGACAGGGAAGTGCGTGCTGACAGGACCATCGTTCTCCGTCACGGCGAGAAGATGCTTTTCGGAAAGAACCGTGACAAGGGTATTATGCTTGACGGAATGGGCCTGAGAGTCGTTACAATCGGAGAAAACGGAATCACTGAGGACGATATCCTTGTACACGATGCTCATTCGGAGAACGTCGGCATACATATGATGCTTGCGGATATGAAGTATCCTGATTTCCCTGTAGCTCTCGGAGTAATCCGCGATGTGAAGGATGTCACTTACGATGATGGCGTACGCGATCAGGTGGCCGAGGTCAAGGCGAAGTCTAAGATCCAGTGCGTTGACGACCTGCTCCGCAGCGGCTCGACCTGGGAAGTGAAATAACAACCAATAATCAATAACACAAGACAATGAACACAACAGATCTGATGGCCAAACTCCAGGCCAAGTATCCTTACGAGAAAGAGTATCTCCAGGCGGTACACGAAGTATTGGAGTCTATCGAGGAAGTTTACAACCAGCATCCTGAATTCGAGGACGCAAAGATCGTAGAGCGTATCGTAGAGCCTGAGCGTATCCTTACCTTCAAGGTTACCTGGATCGATGATAACGGTGAGGTTCAGACAAATACCGGTTACAGAGTACAGTTCAACTCAGCTATCGGACCTTACAAGGGCGGTCTCCGTTTCCATCCTTCAGTAAACCTTTCGATCCTTAAGTTCCTCGGTTTCGAGCAGACATTCAAGAATGCCCTCACAACCCTCCCTATGGGCGGTGGAAAGGGTGGTTCGGACTTCAACCCAAGAGGAAAGTCAGATGCTGAGATTATGCGTTTCTGCCAGGCATTTATGCTTGAACTCTGGAAGGTGATCGGTCCTGACCAGGACGTACCTGCAGGTGATATCGGAGTAGGCGGACGTGAAATCGGCTTTATGTACGGTATGTACAAGAAGCTCGCTCAGCAGTACAATACAGGAGTCCTCACAGGCAAGGGCCTTACCTGGGGTGGTTCTATCCTCCGTCCTGAGGCTACAGGTTTCGGTGCAGTCTATTTCGTACAGCATATGCTTCAGATGGCCGGAAAGGATATCAAGGGCAAGACAATCGCTCTTTCAGGCTTCGGTAACGTAGCTTGGGGCGCCGCTACAAAGGCTACAGAGCTTGGTGCAAAGGTTATCGCTATCTCAGGTCCTGACGGAGCAATCTACGATCCTGAGGGAATGAATGCAGAGAAGATCGCTTATATGCTCGAGCTCCGCGCTTCTAACAATGACGTCGTGGCTCCATTCGCAGACAAGTTCCCTTCAGCTACATTCTACCCTGGCAAGAAGGCTTGGAGCATCAAGTGTGACATCGCTATGCCTTGTGCGTTCCAGAATGAGATGACAGGTGCAGACGCTGAGGAACTCCTCGCTAACGGTACCTGGCTTGCTGCCGAGGTTTCGAATATGGGATGTACTCCGGAGGCTATCGCAGCATTCCAGAAGGCTGGCATTATGTTCGCTCCTGGCAAGGCTGTAAATGCAGGTGGTGTGGCAACTTCAGGTCTTGAGATGACTCAGAACGCTATGCATATCAGCTGGGGTCCTGCAGAAGTGGATGAGAAGCTCCATAGCATTATGGCAAACATCCACGAGGCTTGTGTGAAGTACGGTACTCAGCCAGACGGTTACATCAACTATGTGAAGGGTGCCAACATCGCCGGCTTTATGAAGGTGGCACAGGCAATGCTCGAGCAGGGAATCATCTAATTTTACACATATCGCTAAAAGTGAGGCTCGTCAACGACTTGCCTCACTTTTAGTTTTTTATTTTATAAAATAGAGTTATCTTTGCGGCCGTTTTTTGGAGCGAAATATATTCTAACTAACAATTATAATGGGTACTAAGAAATTTTCAGTTAAGTATTGTGTACTGCTTCCTTTGGTGTTGCTGATCACAATTTTCCTACTTGCTGTCCCTACATCTTTCTTTGGTATTGAGGGACTTACAGTTCTGCAGCAGCGTACAATCGCTCTTTTTGTATTTGCTGCCCTTATGTGGATCTTCGAGATCATTCCAAGCTGGACAACATCCGTAATGGTTATCGTCCTGGCTCTCCTTATGCTTTCCAACAAGGGACTTGGCTTCCTGATGGTAGATGCGTCTGGAGAGAAACTTGAGGGTATTATGAATTACACCAAGATTATGTCTGCTTTTGCGGATCCTGTTGTAATGCTCTTCCTTGGTGGATTCTCACTCGCAATTATGGCGCAGAAGTATGGCCTGGATGTCACTCTCGCAAGATTCCTTTTGAAGCCGTTCGGTACCAATCCTAAGATGGTGCTCCTTGGTTTCCTGGTGGTAATCGCGCTCTTCTCAATGTTTATGAGCAACACTGCGACAGCGGCTATGATGCTTGCGTTCCTTGCTCCTATACTTGCAACATTCCCAGAGGGAGACAAAGGTAAGATCGCACTTGCGCTTTCAATCCCGGTATCTGCTAATATCGGTGGTATCGGTACCACTATCGGTACTCCTCCTAACGGTACTGCGGTTTCCAACCTTGAGACTTATTTCGGTATGAGCATATCATTCGGTGAGTGGGCTATCCATATGATTCCGTTCGTGCTCATTATGATTCTTGTAGCTTGGGTCGTACTTCAGGTTATGTTCCCATTCTCTACCAAGAAACTTGAGGTAAATATTCCGAAGAATGACAAGCCGACTACCTGGAGAACATATCTTGTGTGGGCTACATTTGCTGTGACTATCCTTCTTTGGGCTACTGAAAGTCTTACAGGTATCAGCTCAAATATCGTGGCTCTCATTCCTCTTGCAGTATTTGTCTGCACAGGTACCTTCGATAAGGAAGATATCAAGCAGATCGACTGGAGCGTGCTCTGGCTTGTTGCCGGAGGTTTTGCCCTCGGTTATGCAATGCTCGATATCTCCAAAGGCGGAACAGGACTTGGCGCTACTCTCGTAAATGCAATTCCATTCGGTGAGATGTCCATCATCCTTGTATTCGTTGTTGCGGGCCTCGTATGCTACCTGCTCTCAAATTTCATCAGCAACTCTGCTACTGCTGCCCTTCTCATCCCTATCCTTTGCGCAGTATCGTCAGGACTTTCAGCAAATCCTGCTTTTGCAGGCTTTGGCGGTGAAAAGGCTATGATTTGTTTCGTTGCTACCTGTGCTTCACTTGCGATGCTGATGCCTATCTCTACTCCACCTAATGCTATCGCATTCTCTACAGGTCTTATCAAGACCAAGGATATGCTCAAGGCAGGTGCTGTGATTGGTATCTTCGGTCTTGTGTTCGCCTTCTTCTGGCTCACCAAGATTTTCCCATTTGCGGCATAATTTCATTCAGTATCTGAGTTACTGAAAAAATGTCTATATTTGCGGGTCGCTTTACGGCGACCCGTTTACTTATCCATATACATTGTCATCCCGAGCGTGTCGAGGGACCTATATATGAACATATAATAAAGATATACAATGAAACGTATTTACCAGATTCTTTCAGTGGTTCTTCTTTCTTTCTGCGCACTGAATGCAGCTGCTGCCGAGAAGGAGCAGAAGACTGAACCTAAGAACAATTTCAAGCTTTACGGCTTTATCCGTAACTATTTCGCTTTTGACAGCCGTGAGAGCGTGTCAGGAACCGGAGACCTCTTCTATTATCTTCCAAAGGATGTGAAGATGAATGAGGCTGGAACAGAAGACCTCAATGCAACTTCTTCTTTCCGTTTCCTTGCACTTACTTCACGTCTTGGTGTGGATGTCAGCGGATACAGCATCAATAATGTTCACTTCGGAGCCAAGATTGAGGGCGACTTCTATGCGGGTCTTTCAAATTCCTCGAATACCAATGCCGGTGTATATTTCCCAGGCAACGCTAAGATCTCCGGTACTGCCACAGCACGTCTTCGCCAGGCATTCGCAACCATAACCTGGAAGGAACTCGGCAAGGAACAGCAGAATTCCGTAGGTCTAAAGATCGGTCAGGCCTGGCATCCTATGGCTGCAGACCATCCGCATCTTTTCAGCCTTGAGGTAGGAGCTCCATTCGGACCGTTCTCAAGAACTCCTCTCGCACAGATGGATGCGAACCTCGGTGAACATTGGGTCCTTTCTGCAGCGGCTATATGGCAGATGCAGTACCAGTCAACTGGCCCTATCGGCGGCTCAGCACTTTATATGAAGTACGGTAAGACTCCTGAAATGTATGCTGCCCTTGCATATAAGTCAAAGGGCTTCCTCCTCAGAGCCGGTGTTGATATGGTAAGCATCAAGCCGAGAGTCCTCGGACAGCTTGACGGAAATACCGTGAAGGTTTCAGACCGCAAGACATCTGTCCTCGGTTATGTCTTCACTCAGTATTCATACAAGAAATTCGCAGTAAAGGCCAAGACTGTATTCGGTCAGGGTGGCGAGCATATGAACCTTATGAGCGGATATGCAAAGATGATCGGTGAGAATTCTGACGGCAGCTGGAATTATGCTTCTCTTCGCAATTCTTCTTCCTGGCTCTCGATGAGCTATGGAAAGAAATGGCAGGGAGTACTCTTCCTTGGTTATGTGAAGAATCTCGGTCTCGCTGAAGCTGCTTCTGCGCCACTCGCAAAGGCTGATGTATATTTCTGCGGCAACGGATTCTCAAACATCAATCAGATGTACAGGATCAATCCTCAGATCATCTACAATATCGGCAAGCTCAATGTGGGTCTGGAGTATCAGCTGACCAATGTCCAGTACGGAGAATACGACGGAGGCAAGCTTAATGAGTATGGACTTGCAACCAAGAATCTTCATTGGGTATGCAATCATCGTGTCAATATGATGGTGAAATACAATTTCTAAGCACTATGGAAAGAAGAGATTTTCTTAAGGTGGCTGCACTTTCGGGTGCAGCCATTGCTGTACCTGGCATCGATGCCGTTGCTGGCAGAAGAGGCAGTGTCAGACAGGAATCTGGTATGGAGGATAAGCCGGTGACGGATTTCAAGTTCCGTCCGGACGGAAAATTCAAGATACTTCAGTTTACCGATACCCATTATGTCTCTGGTGACAGGAGGTCGGAAAGGGCTATGGCCAATGTGCTGCAGATGCTCGACGTTGAGAAGCCTGACCTTGTGATCCATACCGGTGACATTATATTCGGTAATCCTGCCGAAAAGTCTGCACGTGAAATTCTCCAGCCTATAGCTGATCGTGGAATCCCGTTTGCGGTGACTCTTGGAAACCACGACAGTGATTTCGAACTTTCCAGAGCTGAAATATATGACGTGATACGTAGCGTTCCGGGAAATATCAACACTCCTGCCCGTGACGGACTATATGGCTTCTCCAATGATGTGATTACCTTATCTTCAGCAAAAGGTGTTGAAAGAGTCTTTTATCTCTTCGATTCAGGGTCATATATAGACTATCGTGGAGAAAAAGGCTATGATTATATCCGCCACAGCCAGATAGGCTGGTATAGGGAGCATAGTGAAGCCTTCACAAAGTCAAACGGCGGCTCTCCGATTCCGTCTATGGCATTCTTCCATATTGCCGTGCGCGAATTTACGGACGGCATCAGGTCGGATAGTCGGGATATTGTGGGAACTTCCTGCGAAAATCCTTGCCCGTCCAATTACAATTCAGGCCTTGTCGCCAATTTCAAGGAAATGGGTGATGTGGAGGCAGTGGTCTGCGGACACGATCACGACAATGACTATGTGATGAAATATGGTGATATGTTCTATATCTTCGGACGCTTCAGCGGCTGTGATACAGTATATAACAATGTCGGCCCGAGCGGAGCCCGAATCTTCGAATTCACCGAGGGTGAAGAAGGTTTCCGCACATATATAAGAAAATATGGCTCAGACCTTGAGCAGGATCTTTCTCTGCATCGCGGAATGAGCCATCTGTCAGGTGAAAAGAAAAAATTCTAGATCTTAAGGAATATGTTCTTTCTGTAAAGGAAGTACAGGAAAAGCCAGCATACCGCTACATATCCTATGGACAGGATCAATGTACCCCAAGCTTCAGGAACGAGACCGGCTAATCCTCCGAGGAAGAATCGGTTTATGCTGCTGAAGCTTATTATTCTCTGTGCCATATAGATAGTGATGGAGTTGAGACCGATGACTCTGAAGAAGAGTGTCCATTTCTGCCACCCTCTGACGTCTATGATGTAGTAGAACAATGCGAGCATCCCGAGGCTGTATGCTCCTACAACGAGTACGAAAGAACTGCTCCATAGCATCTTGTTGATAGGGAATACGAGACTCCACAGAAGACCGAGCGCGAGCATTGCTGCGGCAGCCCCTGCCATATAGAGTGATTTCCTGCTGCCGGAAATCTTCTCTTCCGGTATTCTGATGAATTCGCCGGCGAACATACCGAGCATTGCGGTTACGATAGCTGGAACTGTACTGAGAAGTCCTTCCGGATCGAATCGCCCTCCGTCATATATCAGTCTCCCCGGCATCAGGAGCCTGTCAACATAGCCTATGAGATTACCTTGCATTGTAAGAGGGTCTGCTCCAGGGACATCGGGAGCCGGAACATAGCAGATCAGCAGCCAATATCCTATGAGGGTGACGCCTGCAATGATGGCTCTAGTCATCGGCTTGAAATTGATGTAGAGTATGGCGGCGAAGCCCCAGGCAAGTCCTATGCGGCCTAGCACACTGGCGATTCTGAGGTTCTCGAAGTCAAGCTTGAAGAATCCGTTGTAAACGACTCCTAGTCCTATAAGTATCAGCATCCTCTTGAATATCTTCAGATAAATCGATCTGGTGGTCATTCCGTTGGAAAGCTGCTTTGCGTAGGAGAACGGGAATGAAACACCTGCGATAAAGAGAAAGAGAGGGAAAATGGTGTCGTGGTGGGCAAGACCGTGCCAGTCAACGTGTTCCATCGTCCGTGATATCCACCACTCGGATCCGCCTTCGAACAGAGCACATACATCCATAACAAGTGATGAAAATCCCATTATGAAAAGCATATCGAAGCCTCTTAATGCATCAAGGGACAAAAGTCTTTTTGATTGTGTTTTCATAGGTTTAAAATTATTGTGTAAAGATAGTAATAATTAACTAACTTTGCTGTCAAATGATTAAATACAGATGAAAAAGACTATTTCTTTCGTGGCAATGGCTCTTCTCGCCGTATCAGTTTTCTGCAGCTGCAGGCCTTCTCAGGTCAAGGAAGCGGAAAATGTTGTTTCAAGAACATTTGGAAATCTTCCTGCCAATGTCGAATTTGTAATGATGGATAAGACAGACAGTCTTGACTCATATGCATTGTCTGTTAAAGATGATGTCCTTACTGTGGAAGGAACATCAGCTGTGGCATTGTGCAAGGGATTCTATGATTACATCCTTGCGAATGGATATGGAGTTGCGAGCTGGACTGGCAATCGTCTTGAATTTCCGGCTGAACTCGAGGATGCCGCACGTACGGTTGTGACTTCGCCTTTCAGTGACCGTTTGTATTACAATGTATGTACTTATGGTTATACAACTCCTTTCTGGGGATGGGAAGAATGGGAGAATGAAATAGACTGGATTGCGCTTCACGGTTTCAGTATGCCTTTGGCTCCGATTGCAGGAGAGGCAATTCTTGCCCGCGTCTGGTCGAAGCTCGGCCTTAGTCAGGAAGAGATCGATGCCTATTTCACAGGTCCGGCACATTTCCCTTGGATGAGAATGGGTAATATGACTGCTGTCGATGGAGGAATGTCCCGGCAGTGGCACGAAAATCAGATAGCTCTCCAGCATAAGATCAATGACAGGATGCTCGCTCTTGGTATGACCCCTGTATATCAGGGATTTGCCGGGTTTGTTCCTAAGGCTGTCAAAGAGCACTATCCGGAAGTGGATATGATGACTACCAAGTGGTCAGGTCACGAAAGCTATATGCTTTCTCCTGTCGATTCTCTTTTCAGCGTCATCGGAACTGAATTCATCAGGGAGTGGGAGAAGGAATTCGGCAAAGGAAAGTATTATCTTATCGACAGTTTCAATGAACTTGATATCCCGTTCGGGGAAAAGGGCTCACAGGAGCGTCACGACAAACTTCAGCATTACAGCAAGACTATCTATGAGGCTGTGGCGGCTGCCAATCCAGATGCAGTATGGGTTATGCAGGGGTGGATGTTCGGATATCAGCGTGATATCTGGGATCCTCAGAGTGTGGAAGCTCTTCTCAGCGGTGCGCCTGATGACAAGATGATGGTGATTGACCTTGCGGTGGATTTCAATAATTATGTATGGAAGAACGGCAACAGCTGGGATAATCTTAATGCTTTCTATGGAAAGTCCTGGATATGGAGCACCGTACCTAATTTTGGTGGCCGTACTGCTCTCAAGGGACCTCTTGATTTCTATCTCAATGGCCATATTGATGCAGTCGAGTCAGTAAACAAGGGACGACTTACCGGATTCGGAACTTCTCCTGAAGGGGTAGAGAATAATGAGATTCTTTATGAACTCATTTCGGCAGCTGCTTGGAGCGATTCAAGAATAGATCTTGATGCATTCCTGGAGTCTTATAGCAAAGCACGTTATGGAGCTGCAGATCCCGCGTTCACAACATTCTGGAATGAGCTTCGTCAGTCTGTGTATGATAATTTTACAAATAATGCCCGCTTCATCTGGCAGCAGCGTCCGGCTTACCACAGAGGCGAGACAATGAATATCAACGAACATTATTTCAATGGAATCGAGGCGTTTCTCTCTGTGGCAGAGACATATAGGAATAATGAACTCTATGTGGCAGATGCTGTCCAGTATGCTGCCCTTTATCTGGCTGCTAAGGCTGATTATGCATTGAAGGCTGCCAACTGGGCTGTTGTCGCAGGTGATTCGGATAAGGCCCGTGAGCTGAAGGAACAATTGAAGGAAATTCTTCTTGATATGGACCGTCTTCTTGAGTCTCATCCGATTCTCAGGATTCAGAGATGGTTTGATATGGCTGATGCTGTAGCTACAAACGAGAAAGAGGCTGCGGATTTCAAGAAGGAAATCAAGCGCCTGGTGTCTACCTGGTCCGGTCCGTCACTTAAGGACTATTCGGCTCGTGTGTGGTCAGGCCTTGTCCGCGATTATTATGTTCCGCGCCTTGATTACTATTTTGAAAAGGCAATCGCAGGGGAGCTGGCGGATATGGTGTCTTCAGACAATACTTTCCATTATGGCACGGGCTACGGCACTCCGGAAGACGTATGCCCTGCAGGAGAGGATATGATATCACAGCAGGAACCTTTTGAGGATCCGCTCAAAGCTGCCTGTGAGCTAGTGGCTAAGTATTCGTCAGTTGATTATGCAGACAGGTCCTTCAATCCTTATGCTCCGGAGAAGGAAGTAGCATACTGGTGCCCTCAGGACTTTGATGGCAAGGAACGTAAGAGACTGTATATGACTATTATGGCTACAGACTTCGCCAAGATGAACGGCCTTAAGATAACCAATGCCCGTGGCGACAATGTCAAGATCAGCAAGGTGGAGTTCAAGTCCGGTCCTCAGTGGTTCGGCAAGCTTGACCTTGATGAAAAGATCCGCAGCCCTCGTCAGGTTGTGACGATTCCGTTCAAGGGACCTGGCACTACAGAGGGACTTGAGAGAGAAGTGGTAGTTTATGTGACAATCGAAGGCGGTCCGCAGTCTTGGGGTATGATTTCATTGTACTAGAATATGATAAGAAAGATCTTTTTTGCAATCGTGTCACTCTGCTGCACGATTGCTTTATTTGCAGCAGATCAGGAAGGATATGAGCCGAAGGCAGATCCGTCAGCTGTGGTCATTGCCGGTAATGCCCGTTTTACGGTACTCACCTCCCAGCTGGTGAGGATGGAATGGAGTGAGGACGGAGTGTTTGAAGATAATGCCACATTGACTTTTGTCAACAGGAAGCTTCCTGTGCCTGAATTCAAGGTGTCTGAATCCAAGTCGAAGGTGGTGATCAGGACCTCAGACCTTACGTTGACTTATAGGCCTGACGGAATGTTTGCCTCCGAGAATCTGAGGGTAGAGTTCATACTTGGAGGTAAGAAGGTGATCTGGACTCCTGGAATGGAAGATGAACAGAATCTGATGGGTACTACCCGCACTCTGGATGGCTGTGATGGCGACAAACTTGGCAAGGAACCGATGGAACAAGGTATCCTGTCCCGTTCAGGATGGAGCGTGGTTGATGACAGTGATACTCACGTACTGGTTCCAGTGGATTCACATTGGAAGGAATGGGTGTCTTTGCGTCCGGAAGGGAAGCGTCAGGATCTGTACATCTTTGCTTACGGCCACGATTATAAGAAAGCTCTCGCGGATTATTCCAAGGTGGCCGGCCGTTCGCCTATGCCGCCGAAATATACTTTTGGATACTGGTGGAGCCGCTATTGGCAATATTCTGACAATGAGTTCCGTAATCTTGTGAATAATCTTCGGTCAGTGGATATCCCTATCGATGTGCTTATCGTGGATATGGACTGGCACGAGACCTGGGGACTTCGCAAGAAGAATCCGCAGAAGGATGCATATGGGCAGAGAATAGGATGGACTGGATATACCTGGCAGGAACAGCTCTTCCCTTCTCCGTCCAATTTCCTTGAATGGACTGAAAGGGAAGGTCTTAAGGTGGCCTTGAATCTTCACCCTGCGTCAGGAGTGGAACCGTTTGAGGCTCCTTACGAGGCTTTTGCCGCAGATTACGGATGGGATAAGCCGGGAGAAGGTGTGCCTTTCAGAATGTCTGAGGAGAAATGGGCGGATTCATATTTCAAGACTGTTCTCGGTCCGATGGAAGATTCCGGAGTAGATTTCTGGTGGCTTGATTGGCAGCAGTGGAAGGAATCCAAATATGTTGAGGGGCTTTCCAATACTTTCTGGCTCAATCATACCTTCTTCCGCCACGCGGAGGAAAGGTCTCCGGATATCCGTCCTTTCATTTATCACAGGTGGGGCGGACTGGGAAGCCATCGCTATCAGCTGGCATTTTCCGGTGATACTTATGCGAACTGGAAGACTCTTGCATTCCTTCCGTGGTTTACAGCGACTGCGTCCAATGTCAATTACGGATATTGGGGTCACGATATAGGAGGCCATATGTTCCATAAGGAAACGAAGGAGACTGATCCGGAACTTTATACGAGATGGCTTCAGTATGGAGTCTTCACTCCGATATTCAAGACCCACTCTACCAAGGACCAGCGTATCGTAAGATATCCTTGGGCATTTCCAGACCATCTTTTTGCTATGCGAGATGCCATTCGTCTCCGTTATGATCTTGTACCTTATATATATAATGCATCTCGTGCCAATTATGACACAGGTGTAGCTATGTGCCGTCCTATGTATTACGATTATCCGGAGCAGGAGGAGGCATATATATATAAGGAGCAGTTTATGTTCGGTGATGACATCTTGGCTACTGCGATTGTACAGCCTTGTGATTCCCTGACCGGTCTGGCCGATCGTCAGGTCTGGCTTCCTGAGGGAAATTGGTATGATTTCGCGACCGGAATGATGTATTCCGGCGGCAGGACTCTTGATCTTCAGTATACATTGGCTGAAAATCCGTGGTATGCAAAGGCTGGAAGCATCATTCCTATGAATCCTTCTGATATAGAGAATCTGCAGGAGCCTTGCAATAAACTTGTGCTTACCTTTGTTCCGGGAGCAGATGGAATCCTTTCGCATTATGAAGATGATGGCGTCAGCCAGGATTACAAGAATGGCGGAGCGTGGACACAGATTTCCAAAAGCACTGAAGGGAATGTTGTCAGGATAGCCATAGGAGAAAGGACGGGCACATATGATGGAGCACCGGAAAGCCGTGCTTATGAACTCAGACTTCCGGCAATGTTCCCGCCTCAGGCAGTGAAGGTGGACGGCAGAATTCTGGAATATGAACGTTTCCCGGAAGGGGAGTGCTGGACCTATGATGCATATACCCTGTCTCCTGTCATACATATAGGTGAGCGTAGTTGCGGATCGAGGGTTATGGTGGAACTGGACTATACTCAGGATCTGATGGATAGGCAGAGTGAACTTTATGGCCTTTCTGGAATATTCAAGAGATGTGTGGATTTGACTGTGGAGTTTAAATACGAACAAGGAAAGAATGATGCCTATATGATGCTTCCGGTGGAATATCTGAAGGTTTCTCAGTGTCCGAACCGTATTCTGGAGGATCCGTTCAGCATTTTCGTCAGTCTTGACAATTATTTCAGGAATATGGAGAATCTGTTTCCGGCGATAGATGCTATGACGTTGATTGGCGATGATTTTAAAATGAAACTAAAATCGCAAATGGTAATCGAAAAATAAAATGAGAGTATATGCCTCTGAGAATCAGCTCAATGCGTTCTTAGGGGCATTTTTGTTATGAAAAAAGTTAGAAAAATATCAAAATAAATTTGGAAGTTACTTAAAAAGTCGTACCTTTGCACTCCCATTTGAAAAACGGGTGGCTGATGAGGCTGATAGTTCTTACAAAGACTGGTGATTATTTCTGGCTGAGAATAAAAAATTGATTTTTTTTCAAAAAAGTTTGGAAGTTAGAAAATAATGCTTACCTTTGCATCCCCGTTTGAAAAACGGGTCCTCGAAAGGGGATTTAGGAAGTTCATTGAAAAGACTGTTTTACTGTACAAGAAGCAAGTACCGAGAAAATACAATTTATCGAGAAGCGTTAATTTCTTTGGAAATTATAAGTGTCAGGACAAGCTGAGAAATATAAAAAATTATACAATGAAGAGTTTGATCCTGGCTCAGGATGAACGCTAGCGGCAGGCTTAACACATGCAAGTCGAGGGGCAGCGAGATCGTTAGCAATAACGATTGTCGGCGACCGGCGCAAGGGTGCGTAACGCGTGAGCAACTTGCCCGTTTCAGGGGGATAACCGGTGGAAACGCCGACTAATACCCCATAGCATCACATTTAGGCATCTTTATGTGATTAAAGAGTTTCGGAAACGGATAGGCTCGCGTGACATTAGCTAGACGGCGGGGTAACGGCCCACCGTGGCTACGATGTCTAGGGGTTCTGAGAGGAAGGTCCCCCACACTGGAACTGAGACACGGTCCAGACTCCTACGGGAGGCAGCAGTGAGGAATATTGGTCAATGGTCGAAGGACTGAACCAGCCATGCCGCGT
>SUYP01000037.1 GCA_015060395.1 Bacteroidales bacterium | reverse complement strand
AATCTCTAAACTCAAAGATCAAAACCTTTAGATCCCAACTACGAGGTGTAAGCGACTATACCTTCTTCATGTATAGAATCTATAAGATCTTTGGATAACTTAAACACGGAACTTTGCAGGTGAGCCTTTTTTTCAAATTCCCCCATCTTGCTAATAGGATAGCTTAGTGAATTCATTTCCAATCACCTCAAATCTTCCACTGCAAGTTATAAAGGTGTATTTCTTTATTTCATATTCTTTATTGTTATTTACGACCTTTACGACTTCCTCATTTGCTTCAACTATTGTGTCTTTTCCGATATACCATCCGTTCAAGTTAATGTTAACCGAGTAGTATCCTTCAAAAATTATTACGAGATTCATCCCGTCAGGACAAGAAACTTTGATTTTGAAAACTCTTTCGTCCGAGTGTAAGGATGTCCCGAAGGTTATTTCCTCCAAATAGGAGTCGTGCCAATATATGTCATTAAAGTTCATATTATCGCTGTTTTATATTATCTTCAATCCTTTGGGGATAAACTCCGCACCTGCTATTCTTTCAAAGAAAGATGCTCCTTTGTAGTCATCATAGACATTCGGTATATCCATCCATCGTCCTGTACGTATCCTGTTGACCACACTCATAGGTGGTAATAAAGCACCCCTGCTTGCCTTTACATACTTCTTTGGTAATGTCTTATAATGCTTGACTTCTTGCCGTGCTCTCCATATCCTCCATCCTCCGTGTATTATGTCCTTTTGCTTGAAGACTATGTTGTCAAAACTTCCGAGTTCTTTTGACTTTCCTGCCTTCGTCCATAATTCATCAAGAACCCCGTGTCCAATTGCATAAGTCAAGCAATAGAAATCCACCTTATCAGATATGACATCTTCCATATCGGGTTTATCTTCTGTGGCGTATTCCTTTTTGAAAACTCTGATACACCATCCTCCCAAGCAAGAAGAATCAACGAGTATGAACTGCATATATCGCTTTGTCTGCGGTGTTATAGGGATTTCAAATATATCTCCCACGCGAGTTTGAGGTGCTCTCATAGTATTAAATTGATTTATACAAAGATAGAACTATTATTTTTCTCCACCTCGGTAATAAAGTGGTTTAGTGTGTGAGAACTGCTGTGAGAAAAGAAGAATAATACACTAATCCAGCACCTGTAAAAATGGGGTAAAAACCCATTGGAACCCCTCAAATAGGGATTTTTCGGGAGTCGCTATAAAAGTCGGTGCATTTTTGGTGCAATTTTCAGGACATAAAGAAAGCCGCAAGTTGTTGTCAGACAAACACTTGCGGCTTTCTTTCTGCGGTGAGAGGGGGATTCGAACCCCCGGTACAGTTACCCGTACGTCAGTTTAGCAAACTGGTGGTTTCAGCCACTCACCCATCTCACCAAAGCTGCCTGCCTCACTTGACAGGACTGCAAATATAGAATAATTTTAATGATTCACCAAATAAAACTTAAAAATCATTTAAACTTCGGCACAAGAGGCGTGTTAGATAAGTTCCTATTTCACAGGAGATT
Source organism: Bacteroidales bacterium (assembly GCA_015060395.1). Lineage (GTDB taxonomy): Bacteria > Bacteroidota > Bacteroidia > Bacteroidales > UBA932 > Cryptobacteroides. The sequence continues at coordinate 19,591 of SUYP01000037.1, read as the reverse complement.
AAGAGGTTCAGGGTCGGGAATACAACCGACCTTGAATTATTTAATTTATTAAACATCAGCATATTACAGAAAACGCTCCTACCCACCTCATTTAACTGATACGAAGAACTTTTCCTTACTCGGTTCTACGCAGTAAATAAAAAACAGGCAGTAAATGAAAGATAAAATTTATTTTATGTTCCTACGTTTATCCCTAAATAACAGGTTTTCGTCACATTTTTCTTTTTCTTAAATATTATTTCGGAGAGAAAACTAGTTTCGCAAAAAAAAGACTATGAAGAGAAGGTTTTATGCGGACGAGGTCTTGCACATTTATCAAAGAACTGTTTCAGGATTCAACATTTTCTATTCAACGGAAGATTTTCTGGTTTTCTATACTATCATTTCTGTCTATGCACGCAGATATGGCATAACGCTTCTGGGATTATGCCAGATGATCGATCATATACATTTGCTGGGATCATCCCGTGATCTGGAATCGATGAGTAGGTTCATCTCCGCCAGCACATCGCAATACGTAAAGGAATTCAACAGGAAGACAGGGAGAACAGGACGGTTGTTCGAGAAGGAATATGGAAGTGCCATCAAGAAAGAAGTCAAGAAGATTAGGTCAGCTATCGCATATCTCTTCAACAATCCTGTCGAGAAGATGTTATGTGCCAGAGCAGAAGAATACCGATGGAACTATCTAAGATATTTTGGAGAAGTCCGCCTTAAAGCTTTAAGACATTGCAGCTGGAGGCTCAGGAAATCCATAAAGATCGTGCAGGAAAGATGCAGTAAGGGACAATACCTTAAATATAGTCTGATAGAAATGGCCTTCAAGGGGCTGGAGAAGGAGGAGAAGGAATATCTCACTGACTGGATAATAAAGCTGTATTTCCCATTTGATGTAAGGAAAGTCACCAGCTATTACAGATCTCATACAGAAATGCTTATAGCGATAAACTCCAACACAGGAAGCGAGCACGACATTATTGAACATAGTTATTGCAAGACTGACGTACCATACCGTGAAATGATGGTCATCTTGAAAAAGACAGGACTTACAGATATCAAGTCTGTCATTATGTGGCCGGAAGAGGATAAGAAACGCCTCGAGCAATTCTTGAAATCAAAGACATCTGCAACTTACAGGCAGATCAGAAAGTTTCTGCACCTGAAATAGTTTGGAAGGGATGAAGCTCGTGAAGCACAACAGTCTGATTATCCGCAACTTAACACATTAAGGGTCGGTTAAAAAACCGACCCTTAAACATATAACATTTTAATTATCAGCGTATTACACCTCACGCTTATTTGAGAGGGGCACTCCTGGAACAAGAAAACAGCCGGCTATACCCTACTGCTTTGCGATATTCTCGCGCATTTCAGTATCGGCCTGGATATTCTTCATCTTGTAGTAATCCATAATGCCGAGATTGCCGCTGCGGAAGGCTTCTGCCATAGCGAGAGGGACTTCTGCCTCAGCCTCGATAACGCGTGCACGTGCTTCCTGAGCCTTTGCCTTCATTTCCTGCTCGAGGGCTACGGCCATTGCACGACGCTCCTCTGCACGAGCCTGCGCGATGTTCTTGTCAGCCTCGGCCTGATCCATCTGAAGGACTGCACCGATGTTCTTTCCGATGTCGATGTCGGCGATGTCGATAGAGAGAATCTCGAAAGCGGTTCCGGCATCGAGTCCCTTGTTGAGAACCACCTTGGAAATGCTGTCAGGATTCTCGAGAACGAGCTTGTGGCTCTCTGCAGAACCGATCGATGATACGATACCCTCTCCAACTCGCGCGAGAACGGTCTCTTCTCCGGCACCACCGACAAGCTGCTTGATGTTGGCGCGCACGGTAACTCGAGCCTTTGCGATGAGCTGGATACCGTCCTTCGCAACTGCTGTAACAGGAGGAGTGTTGATGACCTTCGGATTAACTGACATCTGGACAGCCTCAAATACGTCACGACCTGCGAGGTCGATGGCTGCAGCCATCTTGAAATCAAGGGATATATTAGCCTTATCTGCTGAGATCAAGGCATTTACAACCTTCGGAACATTTCCCTTTGCAAGATAATGAGCCTCAAGTTCGTTGGCATAAAGTGTAAGACCGGCCTTGGTTCCGGTCACCATAGCCATAACGATCGTGTTAGGAGAAACTCCCCTCCAACGCATAAGGACAAGCTGGATAAGAGAGATACGCACTCCGGAAATGAGAGCCTGGAACCACAGGGTCACAGGGAAGAACCATAGAAAGACCACAAGACCGACAACTGCGACTGCGATCCAAACGATAAGCATTGCGTCCATAATTATAATTGTAGATTAATATTCTGCAAAGAGGGGTTTTACATATATCTTGTTGTCTTCGATAAGCACGACCTCCACATCCACATTCGGGTCCAGCATTCCTTCGAGAGCCTTCACTTCGATCACATAGTCACCGAAGCGAGCAGAGCCCATAGGGGCGAGCCTTGTGAGAGTCCTGCCACGGTCACCCACCGCCAGGACAGAAGCCTCAGACGATACTGCCTTCGAATCGATATTGGTTTCAAGAGCCATCCTTTTCCAGGTCTTTGCCCTGAGAATCCAAACAGCTAGAGCTACAACAAGGACGACATTGACGGCAGTGATTATGGCACCGGTCGTATTGCCGAACTCATAAAAAGCATAAAAACAGGATCCTCCCATCGAGAGCAGACCGAGGATACCGGCCACTCCGACTCCCGGAATGAGAAGGATCTCGGCAAATATAAGCACGAGTCCTACGAGAATCAACGTTATTACAAATCCCATATCAATTGTTTATTTCATTTACGAACACTTCACTTTCTCCCATAGCCTTCACAAACTCCACAAGTGCCTCAGCCTTATCTTTGCCGGCAAAAGGTCCTACGATGTATGCAGCCCTTCCGTCAGCCGTCTCGGAACGGGCTATATCCTTGCCGGCAGCCTGCTGACGTATTCCCTCCGATATGGCAGGATCAAGTTCGCCGGCAGGGATGAGGGTCACCTGATAGAACTTCTGCTCGTCCTTCATCCTGGATTCGGCCGACCTCGCCTTCGAAACAGAGACTTCCTTTCCATCTATATATGCGATTATGAATGCACTCCTGAACCCGACTCTCTTCACGGCATTCAGCTTGGAAAGGACATCCTTATATGTGTTGAACAGGCCGACGCGATAGACATATCTGCCACTTGAATTCTTCTTCTCAAACACAGGACTCAGACCCTTCAGACTCTTGACCGAAGCCTTGTTGATGGCGCTGAAGATCTGAATCTGATAGATGATGCCGTCTGGGATCGTATTGTCTTCAGCAAACTGTCCTTCGTCAAGTACCTTGAACGAATAGTCGAACTTCTTTTCCGGCTCCATCATCTTCAGGCGGAGCGGCTCACCTGGATGCATACGGGCAAAAGAATAACCTGCATCATCCCCTGCCTCATCACTGTCAGCCTCGGCCATCATCTTGTCAGGATCGATGATGACACCGCTGAAAAGGAACTCCATCTCGATCTTCTGAAGCTCAGCCGTAGCCCTGTCCAGAGAGTCCTGGAGCTGAGGTATCCTTGACTCACGCTGCAGGATTATATCAGTAAGCCTTGTCCTCTCGGAATAATCGTTGCTGAGGGCAAAGCGGTTGCGGTCATTCTCCAGCTGGGAGTTGTGATTCGAGAGGGAATCCCTCAGGGCACGCACCTCAGCCATCTTCGCCATATACCTCCTGGTATCGACACTTTCAGGGATATCGGCCTCCGCTTCCGTCTCATCCATACCGGAAGGATCTGATTGCGGATCAAGACGGGAAAGGACGGCAAGTTCCTCAGGGTCCTCAACCGACCTTCTGACAGGCATATTGTCGAATTCAAGGACATATACCCACACGCTGTCAGCGCTGCAATCCCTGTTTGAAGCAAACACAGTGTAATTTCCATCTTCGGTATTCACCAGAAGGTAGTCATCTGCAGGAGAGGAATACGGAAATCCCATATTCACCGGCACGGACCAGTCCTTGTCTTCCTCAGACCATTCGGACATATAAATGTCATATCCTCCCACACCATACAGACCGGACGAAGCGAAGTAAAGGGTACGTCCGTCAGGGGACAGCATCGGATATATCTCATCCCCCGGAGAAGTCAGATGTTCATTGAGCAGAGATGGAGATGTCCACACAGTATCCTGGAACTCAGTCACATATATATTGCGTATCCCATCGGCATCCTCGGAAGAGAAATATATCTTCGCGGAGTCTTCAGGAACAAATGTCGCTCTGACCGGTCCTTGGGCCGAAGCACTGTCCAGCTGATTGGGCAGATTCCTCCAGCTTCCGTCCGGAAGAGGGTAATAAAGGAAGAAATCTTCAAGGCTGAACCTGTGTCTGGCCACAACGACAGGGCTATAGGCAAAGCCTTTCATATTCCTTCCGTTCTCCGAAAGGAGGATCTTGTCCTTCAGCGAAAGGATCTTAAGCGAATCCGCATCCGAAGCCTCGAGAAATTCGAGGGCCTCTTGGTATGCAGTGATGGCTCCGTCGAAATCATATTTCGAGTGGCAGATATCACCGTATGCGACAAGACTGTCCGGAACGCTTTCCGCTCCGTAAGATATTCCGGAAAAAGCAAAGAATGCCGCAATTAATATATATATGGTAAAAAATACCCTTTTCATAGCTAATATTACCCTGTTTTCAGCCTACAAAAATAAGAAATATTTACAGAAAGTTCATTTATTAGAAAAAAATCGTAAATTTGTGCCCTATTTTGCGGATGGTGTGGAATGCAACTTCCATACTATCCCCAAATAATGCATACAAATATCATTAAAACAATAAATTATTATGCAAAGTAAAGGTGCTATCAGATTTGTAGCGATTCTCCTTCTCCTTGCGTCACTTTGGCAGCTTTCATTCACTCTCGTGGCTAACCGCCAGGAGAAGAAGGCAGAGAAGTACGCTGAGGCTAAGGCTGAGGCTGCAATGACTGCAGCTGCTTTCGGCAAGGTTGCTGAGGCAGACAAGGCTTTCTACCTCGACTCTATCAGAAAGGTCGAGAACAGAAGGTACATCGATTCAATTTCATCTGAGAAGATTTATCTCGGATACACTTACAAGGACGTACAGGCAAAGGCAATCAACCTCGGTCTCGACCTCAAGGGAGGTATGAACGTTATGCTTCAGGTTCAGCTTGAAGATCTCGTGAAGGCTCTCGCAGGTGGTAACAACGCTCCTGAGTTCACAAACGCTCTCGCACTTGCAAAGGAGCGTAGCATCGACTCAAGAAACGATTTCATCACCCTTTTCGCTGAGGCTTGGGAGGAGACTTCAAACGGTATGCCGCTCGCTCAGATCTTCGGTACATACGAGATGAGGGACAAGATCGGCCCTGAGTCAACTGACGAGCAGGTTATCGAGGTGATCAGAGCTGAGTCTGAGAGTGCAATCTCGAACTCATTCAACGTCCTCAGAAACCGTATCGACCGTTTCGGTGTAACACAGCCTAACATCCAGAAGCTCGGCAACAGCGGACGTATCCTCGTGGAGCTCCCAGGCGTAAAAGAGCCTGAGCGTGTAAGAAAGCTCCTCCAGGGAACTGCATCACTCGAGTTCTGGACAACTTATACAAACGAAGAGATCGAGGGCTACCTCGCAGAGGCAAATGCTCTCCTCGCAGAGCTTCAGGCTGCTGAGGCGGAGGCTGCACCTGCAGTTGAGGCTGAGGCCGCTCCTGTAGCAGAGGGTGACTCACTCCTCGCTGAAGAGCTCAAGCAGAACGAGAGCGAGGCTGCAGCTGAGGCTGCAATGATCAAGCAGAACCCTCTCTTCTCTATCCTCCAGCCATCAGGCGCAAGAGGACACGCTTGCATCGGTTATGCTCACTATGCAGACACAGCGACTATCAACAAGTATTTCGCTATGCCTCAGATCAAGCAGCTCTTCCCACCTGAATTCAAGCCAATGTGGACTGTGAAGGCATCTGCAATGGATCCTAACGAGAACATCTTCGAACTCGTAGCTATCAAGGCAACTTCACGTGACGGAAAGGCTCCTCTCGACGGTGGTGCTGTAACTGACGCTCGCGTACAGTACGGCAACACAGGTGCATCTCCAGAGGTTTCAATGACTATGAACGCTGAGGGTGCAAACGTTTGGGCACGTATGACAAAGGACAATATCGGACGTCAGATCGCTATCGTTCTCGACGGTATGGTTTACTCATATCCTAACGTTCAGTCTGAGATCGCAGGCGGTAGCTCACAGATCACAGGTAACTTCACACTCGAAGAGGCAGAGGACCTTGCAAACGTCCTCAAGTCAGGTAAGCTTCCTGCACCTGCAACAATCATCCAGGAGCAGGTCGTAGGACCTTCACTCGGTGCCGAGTCAATCAACGCAGGTCTCATCTCATTCGTGATCGCGTTCCTCCTCGTGCTCCTCTATATGCTCTTCTTCTATCGTGGAGCAGGTCTCGTAGCTGACATCGCTCTCCTTTGCAACGTAGTGCTTCTCTTCGGAACACTCGTATCATTCGGTGCAGTCCTCACACTCCCTGGTATCGCCGGTCTCGTGTTGACACTCGGTATGGCAGTGGATGCGAACGTCATCATCTATGAGCGTGTCAAGGAAGAGCTCCGCGCAGGCAAGGGTCTCAGCAAGGCAATCGCTGACGGTTACTCAAACGCTTACTCAGCTATCATCGACGGTCAGATCACTACCCTCCTCACCGGTATCGTTCTCTTCATCTTCGGTTCAGGTCCTGTACAGGGCTTCGCTACCACTTTGATCATCGGTATCATCACATCTGTCCTCACATCTATCTTCATCACAAGAATCATCTTCGATGACAGAGTATCAAAGGGCAAGAGCATCGCATTCGACAGCAAGCTTACAAGGAACTTCCTCCAGAATACACACGTTGACTTCATCGGCAAGAAGAAGATCGCTTACATCGTTTCAGGAGCGCTCATCCTCATCTCACTTGTTTCAATCTTCACAAAGGGCTTCACATACGGTGTTGACTTCACCGGTGGACGTACTTACGTTGTAAGATTCGACCAGCCTGTTACAGCTGAGGATGTACGTGCAGCAGCTCTCGCAGAGTTTGACGGTGCAGTCGAGGTGAAGCAGTTCGGTGGTGATAGCCAGATGAAGATCACTACTCAGTATCTCGTTGAGAATGAGTCAACAGAGGCTGATAATGAGGTTGAGAACAAGCTCTACAACTCACTCAAGGGCTTCTTCGCTGCTGATCTTACATTCGAGGAGTTCACTTCAACTCTCGACAACCCTAACGGTATCATCAGCTCTGACAAGGTGGGTCCTACCATCGCAAACGACATCACAAGAGACGCTATCATCGCTGTGATCATCGCTCTCTTCGTGATCTTCGCATACATCGCAGTACGTTTCCGCGGCTGGACCTGGGGTCTCGGTGGTGTGACAGGTCTTGCACACACAGCACTCATCGTGATCGGCTTCTTCTCACTCTTCTCAGGTATCCTTCCATTCAGCCTTGATATCGACCAGACATTCATCGCTGCGATCCTGACTATCATCGGTTACGCTATCAACGATACAGTGGTTATCTTCGACCGTATCCGTGAGTACAAGGAACTCCATCCTAAGGCAGACTTCCGTCAGAATGTGAATGAGGCTCTCAACAGTACTCTCTCACGTACAATGAACACATCACTCACTACTCTCGTTACAATGCTTGCAATCGCAATCTTCGGTGGTGAGGTGATCAGAGGTCTTGCAGTAGCACTCATCCTCGGTATCGTGATCGGTACATACGCTTCTATCTTCATCGCTACACCGATTATGTACGATGTAACCAAGAAGGCTGACGCAAAGAAGGGGAACAAGTAATCCTACTTTCACATAATACTCAATGAGGTGGCTGAATCAGTCACCTCATTTGTTTTTATGGCTGGCTTGCAAGAACCGATAAAACCCTTTGTCCTCTTACTTAAAATCGCCTGCTCCATTTGCCGCAGGCGATTATGTGTACGTCATTGATGTTTAATGCATTACGTACTGCGCAGTGCCTTATGTGGATTTATAGTTCTAATCTGTCACAGCGTCCATCACTATGAATATTAAACAAGATGCAGGTAACTGATCACTTATAGCTACCTGCATCCTGTTTAAAATATTATGTAACCTGTAAGCTACTCTGCCAGACGGACATCCCAGCCGGAGATCACTTCACCGTAAACGATGAAGATCACATCGAAAGTCTTGTTGCTTGCCTTGTCGGTAACGCGGTATTTCTTTACGCGGTCACCATCCTTGACGAGCTCATACTCACCAAGATCCAGAGCAGGATAAACCTTTGAAGGGTCGTCAGGAACCATTCCGTTCACGCTGAACTCGTGGATAGGCTCACCAGCTGCAAGACGCTGCATACTTCTTTCTACGTTGGCTATGATATCTGTATGATTGAAAGGATTCATATCTACTGTCTCGACCTTTTCGTATGGTACCTTGCCGCCATTCTCAGCTCTTACTGTGCGAAGGCTGTCGGCATACGCCTTGAAACGAGCGCGGAGCTCAGGGGTGTTCAGACCTGCTATTGTATAGAGGGATACTGCCTGTGCACCTGCCTTGAATGCATTGTCCATCTTCTTGAAGATGAGTTCAGGATTGTCACCGAGTTCGGTGTCAAGACCTACTCCGAGAATTGTCTCCGGATTCTTGTCCCTGTTGTTCTCGATGGTACCGTCGTACGCGAATCCTGCTTCCTGGGTATAGAAAGCTGTATAAAGCATAGGGAACACGATATCAAGATCCCATTTTCCCCAGTCCTGTGCCACCATAAAGGAAGCCACCTTAGGAGTTGCGAAAGGAGATGCCGTAACGACCTTTCCATAGCTGCGGATGGTCTCAGCCATCAGATTTGCACATTCAGTGATCTTATCGCAACGGAACTGCTGCCATTTTGCATCTCTTGAAGGATCCTCCTGCTCGCGCGGATCATATCCGAATTCCTTCTGGAACTCCTCAAGCATTGCTGGATGATAACCGAAATCCCACTGTGGGAAAACCTCTCCATCCTGAGTTATATTGTAATTGTAGCTGAGAGATATCGGAAGAACCACATCCACCAGACGGCAGTAATCGAGGCAGACACCATCTATTCCATCGATCTCGCAGAGCCATTTTGTCCTCTGCACGAGATTCTCCTTCACTTCAGGAAGTACAGGACACATAAACTTGTAAGAGCTAACGTATGCCTTGTAATCGGCGAGGCTCTGCCCGTTCCTGTTCACATCAAACAGTTCTGGCTGCTCTTCAAGCATACGCGGACGGTCCTGACGAGGAGGATTGAGAGTCCAGAGCCAGGCATATACGGTGATGCCGTATTTTTTCGCGATCTCGATGTCACGCTTATAGTCTTCCTCGGTCACTGCGTGAAGCATAACACCGTCGATACCAGCTTCGTGCATAGTAGCGAAAGTTGCTTCCATATCCACTCCCGGAAGGTCTTCAAGCCAGGTCCAGAACATAGGAAGAGGGACTTCCTCGACCTCTTTCGTGCTGTTGCACGATACGGCAAAAGACACTGCCGCCAACAGAATGATCAGATACTTTTTCATATCGGTATAGTTTGATTGTTATTGTTTTCTGTAGTCAAGAGGAGGCTTGCGGTCTCCTATCAGAGGCTCGAATATGAAATCCTCCCCTCTCTTCCTGTCAAATTCAGCCTTGATCTGAGCTATGGTTTCAGGAGAATTGTAAAGGTCGTATGCAGTCAGGAACATAACCCTGGCCACATTCATCACACCCTTGGTGCCTATGGTTGTGCCTCCGCTGGAAGTGAACTGCCAGCAATGTCCCAGGCCGGCAGGAACAAATGTCGCTGCCCTGAAGCTTGCAACCGGAGCCACCCAGGTAACATTGCCCACATCGCTGGACACGCCCTTCAGAGTAGGATAATCGCTTCCCAAAGGAAGCACCATCGAAGGCTTCTCCAGAACAGACAGGTCGGTTATGCCGGAAGAAGATAGCATTTCCCTTGCGAAGGTCATCTCCCTCTCATTATATGAAACGCCTCCGACCAGTTCCAGATTCTTCTGGAGCACAGTTGCCAGAGTCTCGTTATATAGCCTTTCAAAATTGCCAGACACGACTTCATACGTCATCGTCGTACCTGTGCCGAGAGCGGCTCCTTCCGCAGCCTTGAGAGCGCGTTCCTTCAGATCGGCCACCACAGCACGGCTTCCGTTCCTGAGATAATACAGGACCTCGGCACGGTCAGGAACAACATTCGGAGCCTTTCCTCCGTCCGTTATCACATAATGTATCCTCGTTCCGTCAGGAATATGCTCACGCATCAGGTTCATCATAAAATTGAAGGCCTCCACAGCATCAAGAGCCGAGCGTCCCTTTTCCGGAGCGCTGGATGCGTGAGATGAAATTCCGTGGAAAGTAAACCTCATCTGTACATTTGCAAGACCGCTTTCGACGTTTACAAGGTTACAGATGTCAGGATGCCAGTCAAGAATGGCGTCAACCCCGTCAAAACAGCCTTCTCTGGCCATATAAGCCTTTCCTCCACCACCTTCTTCAGCAGGACATCCGAAGAGCTTCACGGTGCCTTGATGGCCTTCAGCAAGCCATTTCGAGATTGCGACAGCTCCTGCTACGGAACCGGTTCCAAGCAGGTTATGGCCGCAGCCGTGGCCGGCAGCACCTTCCGTAACAGCCTTTTTGTACGATACTGTATCCTGAGACATTCCCGGAAGCGCATCGTACTCTGCAAGAAGACCTATGACCGGGGAACCGCTTCCGAAAGATGCAACAAAGGCAGTCGGTATCCCGGCAACTCCCCTTTCAACGGTAAATCCGTGTTCTTCCAGATGAGAAGCAAGCAGAGAACTGCTTTCATACTCCATATAGCCGAGTTCTGCAAGCGAGTGTATCTTCTTCTGCATAGCGTCATAGACTCCGAACGAGGCATCCAGATACTTGGTAGCATCATTGGAAACCTTTGCCTTCGGCATCTTCTTCCCGTATGCTGGGGAAAACACCAGCATAAGAGATGCGAGTATGATCGATATCCTTCTCATTCCTTCGATCTTTTCTTGTTATGGATCATATAGGTCATCAACGAAAGACCGATGACGACGGCTATCGATGAGAACAGCAGACCATATCCGCTCGTGAATATGATCGGAGCGAAGGTGATCAGGGCTATTTCCACAGGAGCTATGAAGATATAAGCGATCGCATAATGATCCACGCAATGGCTTCGTGAGTCAGGATCAGCAATCCTGAGAAGGGCCATACCCATAGCCATAGTGCCTGTGAACCATCCCCACGAGAACATAGCCTTTTCAAACCAGTATTCCTTGAAGATATACTTGGCAGCAATATAGATATAACACGCAGTGAATATCAGACCGGCAAAAAGGAGGATGAGCATCGGCACCAGATACTGGCTGACAACCGATATCTTTATCGATGCTATACCGAACGCAACCAGATAGTCCGTGAACATTCCGCTCAGGCTCGACGAGGTCTCAGGGCACACATATTCAGTGACCTTGGTGCGGTCACAGACAAACTTCACAAGAATGCCGACGATGTATGAACAGCTGAAGACCGGAAGTTCGAGCATAGGAGCCACACGCGACACACCCTTGCTTATCAGATATCCTCCGAGCACCACAAGGCCGATTACCGAAAGGTTGAAAGTCAATGTCGATACGGAAATGGTGGAGAATATGCCTTCTCCGATGCTTTTCCTGTTTGCTTTTTCCACGACACCTGTCCTGAGTTCTTCAGGAAGCTTTTCGGCTTCGGTCAGGCAGGCCGAATATCCCCTTTTCGTTCCTATCCTCAGGAATATGAGGCCTATGACTATCGAACAGATTATGCCGAAGGTCGCAGAAGTCATCGCAAGGGTAAGGACCTCATCTTGGCCGAATCCAGCGAAAGCGTCTCCCAATGCGGCCGCACTGCCGTGTCCGCCGCAGAAGCCTGCCGGCATTGTGATTCCGAAGGAATCGTTCAGAGGCCATATCTGCCCCAGGAGCAGAATGCCTAAAAGGCCTCCGAATCCCCACTGAAGAAGCATTCCGCCCTGCGAATATCCCCACATTCTCTTCACCTTGGCCACTTCACGTGCCTTGGAAGTCGATGTGAACGGAAGCGCGGCAAAGACAAAGGCTATCAGTATGCCGGCGTATGTTCCGAGACTTCCTGACAAAGGAAGCCATCCAAGCACTTCAGGACCCAAGACAAGTCCCATAATTCCGGCCAGGACTGCCGGAGGTATCAAGAATCTCTGGATGCCTTTCACCTTGACCCTGATCAGCTTTCCTAACAGCATCAGAGCCGAGATGATGCCCAGATCCACGACTATTGTCCAAGGTGTGAATGTATCCATAGTTATCGTTCAGTTATCTTTTTCATCTTAGAACGGAATCTTTCAAAACGCTTGTCAGCTTCCGTATTGAATTTTCTTACAGCCTCAAGGTCAAAGCCTTTCTCTGCAAACCTCATCTTTACCTTTTCTCCCTCCTTGATTTCCTTGTCCTCTGCCTTTTCCACCTCAGGAAGAATATCGCTGCGAAGGGTCAGATAGTCCAGATATTTGTTACCGTTGCCTCTTGTGACAGGGAACACAACTCCCTTGAGCTGCATAGCAAGTTCATTTGCAGGAGCAAGAGCCTTTTCTTTGGAAGAAAGGCAGGCCGGAATTTCATTTTCAGCTCCTACCCATACAGGAATGACGTATGAACAAGGTGCATATCCTATGGCGCTCCACATCACGGTGTTTTTCGGATCCTCGCCAGGATTTACTCCTTCGATGACCAGAGAAGAAACCGTAGTATAACGTGGAATATAATCCTGACTTATCACGAAGCCCTCACCCAGAGCCTTGTCAGAGAAGTCTTCGAGGTCTGTCTTCATAAGTCCGTGATAGAATGAACGTGCAGGATTGGAAATGAGCCAGTCCGGAGTAAATCCGGATTTCTTCTCCTCGAAAAGTTTCTCTGCAGCGGCATATCTGATATAGCCGGCACCCTTGTCCTGAACACCTGCCACCGAGAAATTGGTCCTGTAGAGATATCCGTCGGGAGAATCCTTGACATCGAAACGGAAATAACGGTCGTCTCCTGTCTCGAAATACGCTGCACCACCCTGGGCATCTATGACCGCAAAATTGGCACTTGCCCCTCTCGGAATATCCATTTCCTGAAGGAATTTCTCGAAATCATCGACTGTGGCGCATACCCCAAGGGCTTGCATCATCACATAACCGTTGCGGGACGGACGGTCGTAAGAGACGGTATTGATATTGTACGAGACATTGTTGGCAATCGCAAATCCCATCTCGTTCACTCCGGCCCAGACCTCAGTATAGACTGTGTCACGGCTGTTTACAAGGGCTGTAAAGCCATATTTCTCGCCTCTGAGGTACTCTATATGATTGTAATACTCATCGGTATCACGATGCTTCCAGAGCATTGGACGGCCTGTTCCGCTTGCCTCGGCGCTGATGATGGCCGTAGTACAAGCCAGAGCCGGGATAATCACTACCCCGGCCAAGGCCAAAAACACACATATTACCAACCTTTTCATTTATTGTGAGATTTCATTTTATAACCTATGTACGCATAGAAAAGTATGAATACGAAGCAAGGTATGCCGATCCAGTAGGCGTCCTGACTTCCGACCCAGTCCTTCAGGAAACCGTATATGAGCGGTACCACGGAGCCTCCTGCGATGCAGGCCACAAGAATCGACGAACCCTTGTCGGCAAACTTGCCCAGACCCTTGAGGGCGAGCGGGAAGATGGCAGGATACATAACCGAGCATCCGAAAGTGACTACAGCCACTGCATATATCGAATATTTCTCCGGAAGAAGCACTACAGCCAAGGTTCCTGCTATGGCAATCCACGAATGCAGACGCAGCGCTCCGCTCTGAGAAAGATATTTCGGGATCATTATTATTCCGAAAATATATCCCAATATCATACCGATGCTCGGGATGAAGGCATATTGCTCCGGATCAGGCAGCGACAGACTTGCCGCGTAATCAACTGAACTCGCCATAGCGATGGTCTCCACTCCCACATACATAAACAGGGCGATGGCACCGAGGATGAGGTGAGGGAACTGGAAGATGGAAGTCTTGCCCTCGGACTCCGATGCATCGGAAGCATCTTCTTCCTGCTCTCCGAAGGCCATTTCCTTCAATGGGGATATCCACACCAGGATGCCGAGAAGAACAAAGATGCCTGTCAGGACATAGAACGGGAAGATGATGTCGGACAGCACCATATCGTCAAGATTCTTGCCGATGAGCCAGGCAAGGAACATTGGAGACACCGGCCAGGCGATGATGTTGCAGATGCCCATAATGCTGATTCTGCGGGCAGCGGTATCGATAGGGCCGAGATATGTCGCATACGGATTGATGGCAGCCTGAAGCACTGTATTTCCCATTCCGCAGATGAACGAAGCTATCATAAAGAGCGGAAGGCTCTGAAGCTTTGCAGACGGAACGAAAAGTATGAATCCAAGCGCGAAGATGGCGAATGAAAGCACCATCGTCTTCTTGTAGCCGACCTTCGTTATAAGTGCTGTCGCAGGGTAGCTGAACAGCAGGAAGGCGGCAAATGTAGAGGCCAGAAGAAGGTAGGACTGGCCTGAAGAGACATTAAGAGCTCCCTGAAGCAGTGGAACTATATAGCTGTTGATACCGAGGGCGAATCCCACGATAAAGAACATCATTCCGATGATTGCAAGCGGAATCAGATAATCATTTTTCTTCTGTCCCATAACATTCTATGCTTCAAGATGATACTGGATAAGGCCTTCCATAGGTGCCTGTGCGGTCACTCCCATCTCCATTCCGAACTTCCTTACCACAGGCTCGAGATAGTCACGGAAATGATATGCTACGGAACCTACAGCATTGAAGGTGTATGATGTATAATCAGGATAATGGGTAACTATCCTCTCGAAGAACTTTGTGAAGGCATCCTCGACGAGTTCCTTGAAATACGGATATGCCTCTATGTTCTGGCGAATGAACTTCGCATACTGTGCGCAGAAGCGGTTAGGGAAAGGCTTGGTATAGATTATGTCGAGAAGTTCGTCGTTTCCGCATCCGAGTTCCTTGCCTACAAGTTCATAGACGTCTTCCGGCATATTGTGACGGATATAATCCGTGATCATCCTCTTTCCCAGATATGCGCCGCTACCCTCGTCTCCGAGGATGAAGCCACAGGAATCCACGTTCAGGCCCTCGTTGCAGCCGTCATACAGGCAGGTGTTGGCACCTGTGCCTAGAATGGCAGAGAAACCGCTCTTGCGTCCCAGAAGGGCACGGCAGGATGCAAGTGTATCCATTGCGATGAATACGGTCTCGGCCTTCGTAAACACCTTGCGCAGAGTCTCTTCCATAAACGGGTACTGGAGAGGTGTGACTCCTGCGCCATAGAAATATATTTCCTTCACACTTTCAGGATCAAGCTCTGCAGGCTTGTTCCTGATGATGTCCTCAACAATCTGAGGGCCGGTTATATAGTTAGGGTTATAGCCCTGGCTTGTAAACCTTATGCGCACGTCAGACTCTCTGGAAACACAGCCCCAGTCTGTCTTGGAAGCGCCGCTGTCTGCTATAAGTATCATAATGGTCTCAGATTAGAAAGGTAACTGGTCATAGAATCCGTTGAATGTGGCCATAGTTGACCAGGCCTCGTGGTTGCCGAATGTGGTTCCAGAGCTTGAAGGGTCGCAGAGATACCATTGTCCGTCAACATAGATCTCAGCCATTACGTGACCGATGATGCTTCCTGATGCCTTATACTTGCACTGAGCGTGACGATAGCGTGACGGAAGACCTGCTGCACGACCGAGAGCGACTACAGCGTGGCTGAGGTCGCAGCAATTGCCCTTACCTTCATTGATGGTCTTTACTGCACCCTTTGAAGTGTTGGAATAATTGACCCACTCCCACTCGTCAAGAGAATAATAGAAGATAGCCTCTGCCTTTTCATAATCGGTTGTCTTGCCGGCGATGATTTCCTCCAGCTTTGATTTCACGACAGGGTCGTCTTTAGGACAATTAGTAGTGGAATGAAGATAGTCCGAATGCCAGGCACTGATCTTGGCCGGGAATTCGTTATGCTCCTTGTAATGGTGGAAAATGCGGGCAAAACCCAAAGAGAGGGCATTGATCACCACCTTGACATCATAGACAGAGCCATCCTTGTCGGTATAGTTTGACTGCATAGTCACATAGTTAGGAAGAGCCTTGTTGGTCTCCGCATACTCGTATGCTCTCTTCGCATAACCCATAAACTCATCGAAAGAGAGGGAATCGACATTGATGGTGTTATTCTTCTCATTGTCCGGACAAGAGAAAGTGTCATTGAAATCCACTTCATTTTCCTGCCAGGTCTCAGGCTCATTCATAATCTTCTGCACAAGCTTGTAGCTGGCTGCGAACATCTTGCCTCTGCCATACTTTATGCCTTCCACATTCACTTCAGACGGCATTCTGTTGTTCTCCAGGAAGAACTCGTATGCAGCTGCCATCTCTTCCACGAAATAGCCGTTCCAGCCTTCTGCAACAAATCCCTTTTCTTCTTCTGCAGGAACATCCGGAATTTCAGGTGTTTCTGTGTTTTCGCCTCCCACCTTCTGGCAAGATCCGAAGGACATAGCGAAGATCAATGAGGTCACTAATAATATGCGTTTCATAATAATGTGGTTTTCTACTTATTACAAATAAAGTCAAAATTCTTCGTTTTCGCAACAATATAGCATTAAATAGAGGCCCATTTTAGAATTATAGCAAAAACAGATTCACTTTATTTCATTTTAGGGCTACTTTCTTTCGTTTTCAAAACAAAAGAACTATCAGAATCAATATGTCGGATTCCAGGATTTCAGAACCTTAGGCTTGCGTTCCAGAAGAGGCAGAAGATGCTCCGGAACATATTTTCTTTCAACTGCCATTCTGAAAAGATAAGTCTCTAGCCATTCGTTCTGCATAACGACATAACCGTCCCAGCCACGGGCAGTACCGAAGCTGTTTTCAACCAGCCACTTGACCGGCCTTCCGTCCTCTCCCAGCTGCACTCCGGTCATCGCTATCGCGTGAGCCGACTTGATCTCGCAGGATCTCACCATCTCCTCCTTGGTCATACCGAGGCTGACTCCGAGCATCCCGTCAAGGTCATAGAGTCCGGTGTCATATATTCCGCCCATCATCAGTGCAGAAGCATCGGTATCGGCTGAGATATAGAACATCGTACCGTCCCTGAGCGATTCCACTCCCATCTTGAGGAGTTCCTCTGCCGGAAGATTGAGGAATGTCCAGTTGGCATATTCGTAGCAGTTGCGGGAATTATCCACCGAATACATCCGGTAATACGGCTTTGTAGGATCGTCCATAAATATCACATAATCATTTTCCAGATTATGCTTCACATACTCGTCTCTGAAGCTTTCAGGCGTATATGCCTTGTCAGAAATGATATTGCCGTCCTTGTCCTTCAGAGTCCATCTGAATTCCACAGGAGGCTCACCGAGATTGGCAGCCAATATATTGTATATGTCAGCAAGAGCGGCTTCCTTGACAGACTGGATGTCCTTCTTTGAGGCTTCCCTCAGCTTAAGACCGTATCTGCGCAATGCGGTCCTTACTACATTCATCAGTCTCAGATTATCGACAGACGAATGTCTTTCCGGCATAATCTCCTGAGGCACAAGGCCGTACTTGTCGATTATATGGGCAGCATTGGAGAAGTGGCCTCCATCACCGATCGGCTTCTTGAACAGCCACTCGTTCATACGGGAATGCATAGGTTTCTTCCTGTTCTCTATCACATTCTCCAGAAAACGGTTGGATTTTTCGAGCACATCCCAGAACTGTCCGTAGGTCTGTGAGAATTCGAAATGACCCATATCGTATTTTCTGATCATCTCGTCCCTCAGGATGTTGAGAGTGGAAAAATACCAGCATCGTCCCGACTTCTTCTGATCCGTGACGGCATTATGCGAGACCCTGTACGTACAAACCGTATCGTACTGCTCCACCAGATTCCGGTCCAGAGCCACATCAAGCATATCCTGCTCCAGAAACCTCATATCGAAGACGGACTCCGCATTTCTGCGGAATCCGTCAATCATCTCATTGTCAATGAACTTCTTGCGTTCCTGGATCGGAGCTTCCTTCATATGGGAGCCCCAGAGCCAGATCGCATTGGTGTTTTCATATTTAGCCTCTTCTGCCGGCTTGCAGGATGCAGCAAGCATCAACGCGACCGCAAGAGCCGCAAAAGACTTCAATATCTTCATTTCAGGGAGTTTTAATAGTTTAAAGTTCAGGAAGCTTGTCAAGAACTCCGATCTCATAGAGATGCTGCTCTGTCTTCTTAACATTGCCGCATTCCTTGATCTTGGCCTCACAGAAAGCATAATCGGTGAGTGAAGGGTTACGCTCCATAAGCATACGTACCGAGCGGTCAACAACCTTGTCGTTGATAAGACGCACGTTCACCATCCTGTTGCCCTCCACGCGGCCGAGACGGATAAGAACAGTCGTACTGATCATATCGCAGACGCACTTCTGCACTGTACCGCACTTCATACGTGTACTTCCTGTGATGTATTCAGGACCGCAGACGATCTCGCAAGGATAGTCAGATACCGCTGAAATAGGTGAATCAGGATTACCTACTACGGAAGCTGTAGGGATGCCGTTCTCCTGGCAATGTCTGAGAGTCTCAAGCACGTATGGAGTCGTTCCGCTGGCACTGAGACCTACGATGATATCCTTAGGGCTGACGTTCTTCTCCTGAAGAGTACGCCATCCTTCCTCCACGTCATCCTCTGCCTCCTCAAGAGCAAGCACAAGGTTCTCGACTCCACCTGCAAGCACGCACTGGATCATCTCAGGGTCAATACCGTAGGTGTTAGGAAGCTCCACCTGGTCGAGTACCGACAGACGGCCGCCTGTACCGCAACCCACGTAGAACATTCTTCCGCCGTTACGAAGCTGATGCTCGATTGCAGAAATGATCTTTTCAAGTTCAGGCAATGCCTTCTCGATTGCCATCGGAACCTTCTTGTCCTCGTCATTGATGTCCTTGATGATCTCCGCTACGGATTTTTTCTCAAGATGATCATACAATGAGGGCTGTTCAGTTAGTCTTAAAGATGCCATATTCAAAAACGTTTAGATTTTATTTCTCCTATCTGACGGCCGTCTCTGTAAGCCGCCGCTGTTACTGTCTGTGATCTGTTGATTGAGAACGGTATCTCCGCACCCGGGCAAAGCCATCCCAGTCCTTTCCCTTTCTCGTCCATCTTATAACAATAGAACAAAGACTAATTACAAATATATTAAATTATTTCGTTATCACTACTATTTTAAGTGATAAATTTATATTTACGTTTCGTTTCTATGCCAAATGTATATCGAAACGAAATTTTACAATGCAATAACATTGCTGTCCGGTAAAAGTTCCGGACGATTATTATAAAGTTTAACAATTAAAACAAACTTGGTTCGGTAGAACCATCAAGTTCATTGACAATATTGTAGTTAGGTTTTGCAAAGAGGTCTTTGA
>SUYP01000007.1 GCA_015060395.1 Bacteroidales bacterium | reverse complement strand
ATAAATTTAGCAAAAATATCAGTAGCTTAACTTTTATATGAAAAACTTCTCGGGGGTCTGCCAAGCGGCAGGGGCCGACAAGCCCCTGAGAGCGTCTTTCAATAGATTACAAACATAGGTACTTTATTTTGCAAATATAGTGATATTCATCGTATATTTGTAAGTTTTGAGGATATTCCTCCGGATTGAAAAACAAATGAAATATAATGGATAAAAAGAAATTTACACTTTACAACAGGATAACGGCTGCAGTCGTTGCGATGATTGCGGCGGTGACCTATCTCCTGACGATAGAGCCTACTGCATCCTTCTGGGATTGCGGAGAGTTCATTGCCTCGTCATATAAGCTTGAAGTGGGACACCCGCCGGGAAACCCTGTGTTCCAGCTTTTTGCAAGGCTGTTCACTATGTTCTCCGACAATATGCACGCGGCAGTGGCGGTCAACGCTTTCAGCGCTATCTGCTCTGCATTGACCATATTCTTCCTCTATCTGACCATAGTCTTTCTTGCAAAGAGACTCATCAAGCCGGCGGAAGACGGCACATACAGCGTGGGAAAGGCAATTGCCATTTTCGCATCGGGTGCCGTGGGAGCGCTTGCATATACATTCAGCGATACATTCTGGTTCTCAGCCGTCGAGGGCGAGGTGTATGCTATGTCATCTCTGATTACGGCTTTGGTGTTCTGGGCGATGACCAAATGGTATGAGCAGGCCGACCAGCCATACTCCAACAGATGGATAGTGCTCATTTCCCTTCTTATGGGTCTGTCCATTGGTATCCACCTCCTTAACCTTCTTGCGATACCGGCTCTGGTGTTTATGTACTACTACAAGCAGAGGGAGGGCGGACATTACTCCCTTTGGGAATATGTGAAGATTTTTCTCGTATCGGTGGTGATCCTTGCTGTGATCCTCTTCGGCATAATCCCGTATCTTCCTAAGTTCGCGGCATACGTTGACCTATTCTTTGTCAATACTTTAGGCCTTCCGTTCAACAGCGGTGCAGCCTTCTTTATGGTGGCTCTTCTGGGAGTGTGCTTCTGGGGACTCTTCCGTACGATGAAGCAGCAGAAGGTGTTTGCAAACACTATTCTTCTCTGCTTCACGATGATAGTGATAGGATTCTCCCTCTTTACGATAGTGATCATCCGTTCAAGCGCCAAGACTCCTACCAACGAGTACCAGCCTGACAATCCTTTTACTCTCGTAAGATATCTCGGACGTGAGCAGTACGGCAGCAATCCTCTAGTTTACGGACAGTATTTCGATGCTCCATACGAGATCGAGCAGACAAAATACTGGGCTCCGATGGGTGACAAGTACATCAAGGCTGACGGGCCGGGAGATGTGATCTATGATTCCAAGGGAAAGATGCTCTTCCCACGTATGTGGAGCGGAAACGATCCTCGTCATATAGCCTTCTACAAGTCGTATATGGGCAATGGCGGACAGGTTGTGGCCGGTGCCGAGCATAAGAAGCCGACTTTCTTCCAGAATCTTGCGTTCTTCTTCGATTATCAGCTGAACTGGATGTACTGGAGATACTTTATGTGGAATTTCGCCGGTCGTCAGAATGATGTCCACAGCCCGTCTCCGGGCGATCCGTTCATCGGTAACTGGGAGAGCGGAATAAAGCCTCTGGATGAATTCCGTCTCGGAGACCAGTCTATGGCTCCGGGATATCTGAAGGACAACAAAGGAAAGAACCATTATTATATGCTTCCTCTCCTTCTCGGACTGATAGGACTATTCTTCCAGTTCGGACGCGACAAGAGGGGATGCTGGCTTACTTTCCTGATGTTCTTTATGACCGGAATCGCCATCGTCGTATATCTCAACCAGCCACCTTTGCAGGTCCGCGAGCGAGATTATGCATACGCCGGCTCTTTCTACTCATTCTCGATATGGATCGGACTGGCTGTGGCTGCGGTTTACAGCTGGATCGCTGATTCCGGAAGATTCAAGGGAGCCCGTCGTGAAACCGTAGCTTCTGCAGCTGTCGCTGTCGTTCTTCTCGGTGTTCCTGCCCAGATGGCATCGGAAAACTGGGATGACCACGACCGCAGCAACCGCTACACAGCTGTCGAGATGGCGAAGAACTATCTCAATTCGGTAGGTCCGAACGGCATTCTTGTGACCCACGGTGACAATGATACCTTCCCTCTCTGGTATGCTCAGGAGGTGGAGAACGTGCGTACGGATGTGCGTATCGCCAATACTTCGCTTCTGGGTACCGACTGGCATATCGATCAGATGAAATATGCTGTGAACGAGTCTTCTCCTCTCGATCTTACAGTGGGTCCTAAGCAGTATCTTTACGGAACCAATGAATTCATATATATATATGACACCCGCGACACTGCCTTCCTCCTTTCGGATGTGATGCGTATCTTCAAGCATTCTGAGGCCAAGCTTCCTCTGTCGAGCGGAAAGCAGGTTGACTATATTATGTCACGCAAGTTCATCGTGCCTGTGAACAAGGAAAACGTCCTGAAATATGGCATCCTCGATGAGAAGTATGCGGATATGATTCCGGATCAGATCACTTTGACTATTCCTAAAGACAAGGATTATCTGACAAAGCCGGAGCTCTTTATGCTCGACCTTCTGTCGAATTACCAGTGGGACCGTCCTATCAATCTTCTCAGTATGGGAGGTGACATCAACATAGGTATCAAGGATTATCTTATGTATGAGGGATTCTCCTATAAGTTCGTTCCGATCCAGAACAGGATGAAGAGCACTGAGATCGGCTTTGCAGACCCTGAGGATCTGTATTACAAGATGAAGAACGTCTTCGCCTGGGATGCTCTCAAGAGGACGGACTATTTCGTTGACTATCAGAACTATTACACCTTCTGCGGCGTGCTCTCGCAGAGAAGCATCTTTATCAATGTTGCGAAGGAGATGCTCAAGATCGGCGACACGGCACGTGCAGTGGAGATGCTCGATATGTGTCAGGAGTGTGTTCCGGAGGAGAATTATCCTCTCGATATGACCTATCTCGGCTTCTCGAACGAGTATATGGTCATAGATATGATCGAGACATATTATGATGCCGGTGCTCCTGAAAAGGCACTCGAACTGTCCCGCCGCTTCATAGATGACCTTCTCATATCCTCGGAATTCTTCCTCTGTCATTATGACTTTGCAAAACGTGAGTTCGAGGCTTGCTACAGCTGCATATCATATCTGGAAGACCTCTCTGACCACTACGGCAACAAAGAGTTCGCAACAGAAATCCGTGACAGGTTCAATGCTCTGATAGAGGTGGCTGAATAGCCGGAAAGTCTTCCGTCCGGCCTTATCTCGCTAGCCTTACAAATACGCTCAGCGGCAGGTTCTTGCCGTATGAATCACGTAATACAAGTTCCCCGAAATCGAGGGACTTGTATGCGTTTTTAAGGCAGAAGGCCTGCTTTACGATGGTCTCGCCGAGTACGGCTGAGTAGCCGTTGGAGTAGAGGTTGAGGACCATAAAGCTGTCCTGTGGGGTGAGGATGGCCGCTACGCACTGGAGCATCTCGTTGAGGCATTCGTCTAGCTTCCATTTCTCGCCGTCTGGGCCGTGTCCGTATGCCGGCGGATCGAGGATGATGCCCTGATATGTGTTGCCTCTCTTTGCTTCGCGACGTGCGAACTTCAGTGCATCCTCTACGATCCATCTGATATTGTCCAGACGGCTTGCCTCCATATTTCCGCGGGCCCAGGTCACGACCTGACGGACGGAGTCAAGGTGGGTCACATCGGCTCCTGCCGCCTTCGCTGCGAGGGATGCTGCTCCTGTATATGCGAAAAGATTAAGTACGCGGGGCTTCGGCTTTCCTTCAGCTTCAGCCTTTTCCACCAGAGCCCTTGTCTGCTTGTAGATATATTCCCAGTTCGATGACTGTTCGGGAAAGACGCCGACGTGCTTGAATGAGGTCAGACCGAGCCTTAACGAGAAGTTCAATCCTTCCTGTGCTCCGTTGTAGCGGATATACCACTGGTCGTCCATCTTCTTCTTGCGCTCCCAGGTGCCGCTGTCCTCCTTTCCGGCTTTGCCGAAGCCTGCTCCTGTCTTGAAGCGGGTGTGGATCAGCTTGTTCCATTCACCTTCCGAGAGGGATTTGTCCCACAGGGCCTTAGGTTCGGGGCGGGCCATAATGAACGGACCGAATCTTTCGAGTTTCTCGAAGTTGCCGGAATCAATGAGTTCGTAGTCTTTCCAGAATGCGCCAGGGCTTTCAATAGTCATCATAATCGTTCTTGTAACTTTTTTCGGTGCAAATATAAGGATTTTTACTCTTCTGCTTCAAGATACCATATTCCGCTGTCGTACAGCTTTACCAGCTGAGGGTTGATGCCGTGGTTCGAAAGCCACCTTCCTTCTAATGTCTTTCCGTCTCCCCAGAACTGAGGCTTCTCTGTATTGAGTTCCTTTATTGAGTATCTTGTGTCCGGATCAAGGCCGTTCAGTCTGAATACCGGCACCAGTGTACGTGCCTGGTATTTGATGCAGTATCCGAAGACCACCGCCCTCTTCTTGTCTTTCGATACGTACATAAGTGCGTAATGATCTGATCCGTAAGGGGATGACAGCCTGTAAAGGTCACCGTGGAAAATGAGGTCACGGTATTCCTTATATGTTGTGATCGCCTGGCGCGCCAGGTCCCTTTCCTCTTCGGTCATATCCTTTGGCTGAAGTTCCATTCCCAGTCTGCCGGCGCAGGCTATGTCGAAGCGGAACTTCAGAGGAGTGATGTTGTTGGTCTGATGATTCGGCACAGCGGAAACGTGAGATCCTGTGACGGATGCCGGATATATCATATTCGTTCCATACTGGATGAAGACTCTTGACAAGGCTTCAGTATTATCGCTTGTCCAGACTTCATTGAACCATTTCAGTGCTCCGTATTCGACTCTTCCGCCTCCTGAAGCGCAGGCCTGGATGATCACTTCCGGATATTTCTCCCTGATGCGTCTGAGGACATTGTAGAATCCCTGGGTATATCCGATCCAGAAATGGCTCTGCTCGTCCAGGTGTGTGGAGCCGAAGCTTTCCACGTGTCTGTTGCAGTCCCATTTGATATAATCTATGCCGGGAGCCAGCTTCATCGTGCTGTCGAATATTCCGAACACAAAGTCCTGTACCTCAGGATTGGAGAGGTCGAGCAGCCATTGGTTTCTGATGGTGGTCTTCTCTCTTCCCTCCGAGCCTACTATCCATTCAGGATGTTCTTTGGCAAGACGGCTTTTCGGACTGACCATCTCCGGCTCTATCCATATTCCGAACTTTACGCCTCTGCTGTGCGCATAGTCTGCCAGATAGCCGATTCCTTCCGGGATCTTGGCTGTGTTGGGTTCCCAGTCACCGAGGCCCTGTCTGGAATTGTTGCGGGGGTATTCGGTTCCGAACCATCCGTCGTCGAGCACAAACATCTCCAGTCCCATATCCTTCACGTCGTCGATCATATCCGTGATGGTCCTGGTGTCGAAATCGAAATATGCCCCTTCCCAGCTGTTGAGCAGGGTCGGGCAGGTGATGCTTGAGTCATAGCAGCCGTGGTTTCTTGCCCAGTCGTGAAGGTTACGGCTGGCCTGGCCTGCGCCCTCGTCGGTGTAGGTATATATCATTTCGGGTGTTACGAAGGTCTCTCCCTTGCCGAGGGTGTAGGCTGAGGCGTGAGGATTGATTCCGGAAAGTATGTTCAGCCTGTCAGTCTCGTCGATCTGGAATGAAAGGCGGTAGTTCCCGCTCCAGGCGAGGGCGCCGGCAATGACTTCGCCGTAGTTCTCGTTCCAGGAGTCTGTGTCGAGGCTTAGGATGAATGATGGATTTTCAGTGTGGGTGGTGCGGACTCCTTTCCTGGTCTCGATTGTCTTGATGCCGTTTGTGAGTACTTCACTCGTCATCTGCATCTCTCGGGCCCACGAGCCGTGGAAGTGTGTCAGAAGATATCTGCCGGCCTTTACAGGAAGCGAACTGGAGTAGAAATTCCTCAGGATGATGTCTTTCTTTCCGCCGTTGGTGATCTCGCTGTGGCAGATGATCACGTCCTCGTCTCTGTAGGCGTCATATATGAGCTGGACCTTGACCGCCGTCATAGGATCTTCCAGGAATACGCAGGTCCTTGTCACTCCGTCAGACACTCCGTAACTATGATGAGAGATATATTCGAGCTCCGTATTCCATTGAGAACCAGGGTGTTCTATGGTAAGAGCCGCTTCGTTGAAATATCTTCCTCCTGTTGCAGGATAGGCCTGAGGATCCGTGCCGTAGTCAGCTCTTCTATAGCTATTTAGCCCTTTGAACTGGGCCGGGTCGCCGACTTTGCTGCCATAGTGATGAAATATGACTTCTCCCTCTCTGGCTTCGAGAATCATCGAGGACTTTTCTGTTTCTATGCAGATGAATGTGTCTGAGGGATTCTCAGCGTAGAGAGTGATGGCTGCGGATATCGCGGCCAATGTCATCAGCCATTGTTTTTTCATATCTTCCGGATGTCAGGGTTTATCATATTCTGAATGTACTCTTACAAAGATACATTTTCTTTTTGTTACAATTCGGTTTTGGCTTGTATTTCGAGGAAAATTGCTAAATTTGCTCGGATTTACCTCCTGTCATCCTGAACGGAGTGAAGGATCCTGGAAATGAAATATTAACAAAACAACCATACAGATTATGCAACAGTTTATTGACACTTATGATTTCGCCGGCAAGAAGGCCATTGTCCGCGTTGACTTCAATGTTCCACTCAATGAGAAGATGGAGATCACTGACGACACACGTATCCGTGCAGCTATCCCTACACTCAAGAAGGTTCTTGAGAAGGGCGGTGCTGTGATTGTTATGTCTCACCTCGGTCGTCCGAAGGGAGTTACTGAGAAGTTCTCTCTCAAGCACATCCTCGGTCGCGTTGAGGAACTCCTCGGTGCACCTGTGAAGTTTGCTGATGACTGCCAGGCTGCTGATGCTCAGGTCGCTGCCCTCAAGATGGGTGAGTGCCTCGTACTCGAGAACCTCCGTTTCTATGCAGAGGAAGAGGGCAAGCCAAGAGGCGAGTTCGCTACTGAAGAGGAGAAGAAGGCTGCCAAGGCAGTGGTCAAGGAGAATCAGAAGGAGTTCGTAAAGAAGCTCGCTTCTTACGCTGACTGCTACATCAACGACGCATTCGGTACAGCACACCGTGCACACGCTTCTACAGCCCTCATCGCTGACTACTTCCCTAACGACAAGATGTTCGGTTATGTGATGGAAGGTGAGATCAAGGCTATCGACCACGTTCTCAAGACTCCGGAGCACCCTGTGACCGCTATCGTAGGTGGCGCTAAGGTATCTTCAAAGATCACTATCATCGAGAAGCTTTTCGACGCAGTTGACAATATGATCATCGGCGGCGGTATGGTCTATACATTCAAGAAGGCTCAGGGCGGTCAGATCGGCCGTTCGCTCTGCGAGGACGATCAGATGCAGCTCGCTCTCGATACACTCAAGAAGGCTGAGGAGAAGGGCGTGAAGATCTATCTCTCAAAGGAGGTTGTGATCGCTGACGATTTCTCTAACGATGCAAACACAAAGATCTGCCTCAACTCGGAGATTCCTGACGGTTGGGAAGGTATGGACGCAGCTCCAAGCACTCTCGCAATGTGGGAGGAGGTTCTTATGAAGTCAAAGACAATCCTCTGGAACGGTCCTGTAGGCGTATTTGAGATCCCTGCATTCGCAAAGGGTACTAACCGCATCGCTGAGATCCTTGCAAAGGCAACTGCCGAGAACGGTGCATTCACACTCGTAGGTGGCGGTGACTCAGTTGCAGCCGTTACTCAGATGGGCTTCGCTGACAAGGTAAGCTATGTATCAACAGGTGGTGGTGCAATGCTCGAGTACCTTGAGGGCAAGGAGCTTCCAGGTATCGCTGCTATCCGCAAGTAATCAACTGAACATCAGTCATTATATGGAGGTCCGGATTTCCGGACCTCTTTTTTGTAGTTTTTTGGAGGAATCCACGTCTAAATATTATCTTTGCAGGATTAAAACGATAAGATATGTTCGAAACATTGGTGATAAACTGGAGTATGGATCCTGAGATCGTGGCCATTGGCCCTGTCTCTCTGAGATGGTATTCATTGCTCTTCGTATCGGGATTCATTCTCGGATGGTTCATTTTCAAATGGTTCTTCAAGAGGGAGGGAGTGCCGGTTACTCTTCTGGATCCCCTGCTTTATACCCTTCTCATAGGAACGATAGTGGGTGCCCGTCTGGGACATTGCCTTTTCTACCAGCCGGACTATTATCTCGGCAGCTGGCAGGGATTCTGGGAGATCTTTATGCCTTGGAAGGGCGGTCTTGCCAGCCACGGAGGAACCATCGCTCTGTTTATAGCAATGTGGTGGTTCGCACGTCATTATGGAAGGAAATATGACTTCGATTTCGTATGGATTCTCGATCATCTTGCCATTGCCGTATGCTTTGCAGCTACATTCATCCGTCTTGGAAACCTCTGCAATTCAGAGATTTATGGAGATGTTACGAACCTTCCGTGGGGATTCATCTTCGAGCTTAGTGGTGAGACGGAACCGAAGCATCCGACCCAGCTCTATGAGGCCTTGAGCTATTTCCTTCTCGGTGTGTTCCAGATACTGATGTATAAATACAGACTTCCGAAACTGCACCGCGGCTTCTTCATCGGTACATTCTTCATCGGATGCTTCGGAATGCGCTTCCTGATAGAATTCATCAAGGAGCCTCAGGTCGGATTCGAGCAGGATATGGTTCTGAATATGGGCCAGTGGCTCAGCATTCCTTTCGTCCTTCTCGGCATCGGCTTCCTGATTTACAGCCATATAAAGAAACAGCCGGCTATGATAGTCCATCCTCAGAAGAAGAAGGCCGAGCCGACACATTACGCAAAGAGTCTTTCAAAATAATGGCAGAAAACACAAGAATAGCCCGGGTGCTGGACTTCCTTGAGAAGCACGGCCTGGGCTATAAGCTTCATACGCATCCGCCGCTTCCGACAATCGAGCTGGCGCTGGAATATTGGAAGGAGATAGATTCGGTTCATTGCAAGAATCTCTTCTTCCGCAATCACAAGGGCAACCGTCATTATCTTGTGGTGTTCGAATGCCATAAGGAAATGCAGATACACTCGCTTGAGCATATTCTGAAGCAGGGAAAGCTTTCCTTTGCTTCAGCTGAGCGTATGGAGCGATGTCTCGGTCTTCTGCCCGGGTCCGTGTCGCCCCTCGGCCTGATAAATGATCCTCATACAGAGGAACTTACCAAGGAACATTTCCCTAACGGGCACAGGGTCAAGCTCTTCCTTGACCAGGATCTCAGGACTGCTGAAAAGATAAGCTTCCACCCTTGCGACAACACTGCGAGCGTGGTCCTTTCCAATGAGGATTTCATCAGGTTCCTGGAAATCTGGGGCGGGGAGTATGAGTGGCTCGACGTTACGGCCGAAGTGTAAGGAGGGTCTTTCTGAGATTCTGCCTGTATTTCAGGGGTGACATCCCAGAGTGCTTCTTGAAGAATTTTCCGAATGACGACTGGTCTGCAAAAGACAGTTCTTCCGCTATCTGCTGGATGGTCAGATCGGGATTTCGAAGAAGTCTTGATGCCGATTCCGCCCTCATTGACGCTATCACTGTACCGACCGTCACCCTTGTCTTCTCCTTGACTATGAGAGAGAGGTATTGCTTTGATATACAGAGCTTTTCTGCATAGAATTCCACGCTTGTCTCTTTGTGTATATGTCGGGTGAGGAGTTCGGCGAATTCTTTCATAATGCCGTCCGACCTCTTCATATCCGTATGATGCGAAGGAGCCCCTTTGCCGTATCTTTTCCACATCATATCAGCCATATCTGTAAGAAGGATGTAGAAATATGCATAGTTGATTTCTTCTGCGAAGTGATGATCCCTGTTGGAAAGGGAATCTATCATATTGCTGATGTCCTTGTGGAGGGTGTTGATATCCTTCTTGTTCATTATCTCCCCGCCGATGCCGTGGTCTATCGTGAATTTGAAGTCGGGAGGGAATGGGTTGCGGTTCTGGAATATGTCTTCCACCACGCTCTTGTCGGTGGCGGTGGCCATCGCGTGGAAATCCTTTCCGTATCCGATCTCATAGATGTCTGCCCAGGTCGGCAGGTTGACGTATGTGTTCTTGGTGAAACGGAATCTCTCCCCGTTCACGATAAGCTCCATTGTGCCGCTGAGGATTATGATCACAAGATGATATTTGGGCCTTCTGGGCTTGTTATATACGATATGGTCCTCGCCCTTTATCTCGCAGGCGAAGATGTAGTCCTCGATATATCCGGCTCGCGTGACGTTTTTAGATCCGAACAGTACGGCTGGCTTGCTGCCTTTTTGCTTTATTTCGCTCATTTTTTTCCTTTTGACCTTCAAATATAGATATTTTAGAATTTACGACCAAATCTATGTAAATTCAGACCAAAATAAGTATTCAGATGGCGTGAAATTTGTTGTATTTTTGCGCCTTGAAAATCTGGAATTCCGTCAGTTCCGGCATTTTGCTTATCGGCGATAATTAAAAACAGTTACATAGTGTATAATATGATGAAAAAATTAGCGGTAATTACAGTGATTGTCACGGGAACCGTTCTGCTTCCGTCAACGGCATCTGCGCAGTACAAGACAAAAGATGCGCCGGAAGCTGCTCCAAGGACTGAGGTGCAGACCATTCTTGATCAGGCTGACTCGTCAGAAACCCCTGTGGTCATCACATTGGAACAGGCGCTCAAGATTGCCTTGAGCGAGAACGTATCTGTCCAGGTGGCTGATATGGAGATTGAAAGGACCGGCTTTGCAAAGAAAGGTGCGTATGCGGCTCTCTTCCCTCAGATTGATGCATCCGGTGCATATCAGAGGACGATCAAGAAGCAGGTGATGTATATGGACTTCGATATGAGCTCGCTCGGAGGAATGATGGGCGGTGCCGGAGAAGGCGGTGATACAGAACTTCCTGACGGCGTGGAGATCCCTGACGGTGTAGAGATACCGGAAACCGGGAAAGAGTCATCTGACAACGGTGGCGGACTCGAGGTGGGACGTTGGAACACCTACAGTGCCGGAGTATCTGCTGCGATGCCTCTCGTCAATGCACAGCTCTGGAAGAGCATCCGTATATCAGGTCTTGATGTCGAGCTTGCTGTGGAGAAGGCACGTTCTTCGCGTCTTGAGACAGTGACCCAGGTCAAGAACGCATATTTCGCCACTCTCCTTGCCAAGGAGGCTTTCAGTGTATATAAGGATGTATATGAGAATGCGGTGAGCAACTATGAGGAGACAAAGAAGAAGTTCGATGCCGAGAAGGTGTCTGAACTTGAGCTTCTCAGAGCCAAGACCACAGTTGCCAATGCAATTCCGAATGTCTATAATGCGGAAAGCTCGATTATCCTTGCATTGTGGCAGCTGAAGGCCATTCTCGGAGTCGATCTGGATATGAACCTTGACATAGCAGGCAAGCTTGGTGACTATGCGGACCAGATGTATTACGAAATTCATCAGCACGACAGTGTCTCGCTTGACCATAACACCACTATGAAGCAGCTTGCTATACAGTCGGAAATGCTGGCTCAGAGCATAAAGCTTCAGAAATATGCCAACATTCCGTCGCTTGCACTTGCCTTCAATTTCAGCATCAATGCGATGACCAACGACTTCAATTTCAGCTCATACCGCTGGACTCCACATTCATACGTGGCTCTCAGCCTCAATATCCCGATCTTTGCAGGTGGAAAGCGTTATCAGGCTATACGTCAGGCGAAGAACCAGTATCAGCAGGTTCAGCTGCAGACAGACAATACCGAGCGCCAGCTGAAGATCGCCATCCGTCAGAGTCTGACCACGATGGAGACAAATATGAAGAGCTATTATTCTGCACAGGATGCAGTTGCAATGGCGGAAAAGGGCTACAGCATTGCAGAGAAGGCATATCAGGTGGGACGCAGCACCCTCATAGAACTGAATGATGCCCAGCTTGCTCTTACACAGGCACGCCTTGCCGAATATCAGGCAATATATAATTTCGTAGTGGCAAAGGCTCAGCTGGAGCAGACTCTCGGTCAGGATTTCATTGAATAAAAAAGAAATAAAGATAAACAATATGAAGACTATTTTCAGAACAATGTCTGTTGCCGTGGCAGTGGCTATAGCTGCAGGATGCGGCAGCAGCAACAGCAAGACAGCTGAGCAGACAACTGTGACAGAGGAGATCGTTCCTTCAGTGTCAGTGACTCAGGTTTCAGTTCGTGAGGTGCCGCAGGAGGCTACCTATACATCTACAATCCAGGCATACGTGAAGAACAATATCGCTCCTCAGACAGCAGGACGTATCAGCAGGATCCTTGTTGACATAGGAGATTTCGTCAAGAAGGGACAGGTCGTGGCAGAGATGGATCAGACCCAGCTTGCACAGGTGGAGCTTCAGCTCAAGAACAATGAGACTGAGTATAACCGTCTCAAGGAGCTTTATGAGGTAGGAGGACTTTCAAAGTCAGACCTTGACGCCATCGAAATGGCTTATAACGTAAGCAAGACCCAGTATGAGAACCTCAAGGAAAATGCGACACTCGTTTCTCCTATCAATGGTGTGATCACTGCACGCAACTATGATGCAGGCGATATGTATGCGATGTCTGCCCCTATCTATACTGTTGAGCAGATCGTGCCTGTGAAGCTTCTCGTGGGTATCTCAGAGACTGATTATTCAAAGGTAAAGAAGGGGGATTCTGTGGAGATTACTGCAGATGCGCTCCCTGGCAAGACATTCTACGGCAAGATCAGGAAGATATATCCGACCGTCGATCCAGCTACACGTACATTTACTGTCGAGGTGGTTATAGACAATAATTACAGCACTCTCCGTCCGGGTATGTTCGCAAGAGCGACAGTTAAGTTCGGTGTGAACAACAGCGTCGTGATACCTGACGTGGCAGTAGTGAAGCAGCAGGGCTCTGGAGAGAGATTTGTGTACATCCTCAATGAGGACGGAACGGTTACATATCAGAAAGTTGTTCTTGGACGTCGTATGGGCACTGAGTATGAGGTACTTGAAGGTATCGCTGACGGTGCAAAGGTGGTTACCGGCGGTCAGATCCGACTCAAGGACGGCATTAAGGTTACAGTAAACGAATAAGGATAGAATATGAGCATTTACAGAAAAGCGGTAAATAACCCCGTCACCACTGCGCTGATCTTCATCGCAATGGCGATCTTCGGTATATTTTCGCTGATTAACATATCATTGGACAGGTTCCCTAAGTTCGATGCGAACGTCGTGATGGTGATGTCGTCGTATCCGGGAGCCAGTGCGGAGGATATCGAGACCAACCTTACCAAGGTTCTCGAGAACTCCCTCAACGGTGTGAGCGACCTCAAGAATCTCAGCTCAACTTCGAAGGAAAACATTTCCCTCATCACACTCGAATTCGTTGAAGGTGTGGATATTGACGTCGCTACCAACGATGTACGTGACAAGCTGGATATGGTGAATTCAGTCCTTCCGGACGGAGCATCCCTGCCTGTCATCTTCAAGTTCAGCGCGGACGATATGCCTATTATGATTATGGCAGCGACTGCAGACGAGAGCCTCCAGGCTCTGGAGAAGATCCTCGACGACAAGGTTGCGACTCCTCTTGCCCGAGTGTCAGGCGTGGGTACAGTATCCATCGCCGGTGCTCCTCAGCGTGAGATCCAGGTATATTGCGACCCTAACAAGCTTGAGGCGTATGGTCTTACGGTTGCCGGTATCTCCAGCATCATCGCCTCTGAGAACAGGAACGTGCCTTCCGGAAGCATCGACATAGGTTCGAATGCGTACGCTCTCCGCGTGGAGAAGGAATTTACGGCAGCAGAGCAGATGCTCGACATCGTCGTAGGCCATTCAAACGGCAAGACCATCTATCTCCGCGATGTCGCAAGAGTAATTGACGGAGTGGAGGAAAGATATCAGGAGGCATACGTAAACGGTACTCAGGGTGCCCAGATCGTGATTCAGAAGCAGGCTGACGCCAACACTGTGAATGTGATCAGGGGTATCAAGAAGGAGATGGAAAAGATTACCAAGACTCTTCCTTCAGACATCGAGATCAGAACAGTGGTTGATGGTTCGGACAACATCCTCAATACCCTCAACTCATTGAAGGAGACCATCATAGTTACCTTCCTCATCGTGATGCTTGTAGTATATCTCTTCCTTGGAAGGTGGCGTGCTACATTCATCATCGTGCTCTCCATCCCTGTTTCCCTCCTTGCTTCACTGATGTATCTCTGGGCTACAGGAAACACA
The DNA here is from genome assembly GCA_015060395.1 of Bacteroidales bacterium. Taxonomy (GTDB): domain Bacteria; phylum Bacteroidota; class Bacteroidia; order Bacteroidales; family UBA932; genus Cryptobacteroides. Next base: position 81,962 of record SUYP01000007.1, on the reverse strand, counting down.
TTGAACATCGTGTCAATGTCGGCTCTCTCCATTGCCATCGGTATGGTGGTCGATGACGCCATTGTGGTATTGGAGAACATCTCGACGCATCTCGAGAGAGGTGCGAAGCCGAAGGAGGCAGCTGTCCACGCGACCCAGGAGGTGGGTATTTCCGTTATCGCTTCGACTTTGACAATGCTTGCCGTATTCCTTCCTTTGACGATGATCAAGGGTATGGCCGGCCTTATGTTCAAGCAGCTCGGCTGGATCGTCAGCATCATTATGATCGTATCGACAATCGGTGCCCTTACCCTCATTCCTATGCTCTGTGCGCAGTTCCTGCGCTTCAAGCCTAAGACAGGAAAGATCCACGATTTCATCTTCGGGAACTTCAACAAGTTCATCGATCTGATTTCAAGAGGTTACGGCCGTCTCATCAACTGGTGTGTGGGACACAGGACGATTGTAGTGATGATAGCACTTGTTGTCTTTGTCGGTACTGTCGGTCTGCTCGGACCTCGCATCAAGACAGAGTTTATGCCTAAGTCTGATGACGGACGTATCACACTTCAGCTCGAACTTCCTGCCGGAACAGGACAGAGTGTTACAAGATCGATAGCTCACGAACTTTACGCCAAGTTCTCTGATGCAGTTCCAGAGATAATAAACTGTTCGTATTCATTGGGTCAGGCTGATTCCGACAACTCTTTTGCAGCAATGCAGAACAACGGTACGCACGTGGTTTCTTATAATATCAATATAGGAAGTATGGAAGACCGTGAACGTTCTGTTTCCGAAATTGCCGATGTGATCCGTGGTATCCTTGCTGATTATCCGGAGTTCAAGAAGGTCAGAGTAACTGAAGGTGGCGGCGGAATGGGAGGTGCTTCCACTGTCGATATCGAGATCTATGGTTATGATTTCGAGACTACCGACCGTGTCGCCAAGGATGTCCAGGCAAAGATGCTCGCTGCTGGAGATTTCTCTCAGGTTCTGCTCAGCCGTGACGAGTATATCCCTGAGTATCAGGTGGATTTCGACCGTGAGAAACTTGCCGTGAACGGTCTCAACAGTACCACTGCCGCTTCATATCTGAGTGCAGCGATGAACGGTTCTACCCAGTCTTTCTACCGTGAGGACGGTGATGAGTACGACATACGCGTGCGTTACGCTCCGGAGTTCCGTACAAGCATAGAGGATATCGAGAACATCATCATCTACAACAATATGGGACGCGGAGTGAAGATCAAGGATCTCGGAACAGTAATCGAGACTCTGACCCCTCCTTCAATCCAGAGAAAGAACCGTGAGCGTCTTATCACAGTATCCGGTGTCGTAGCCAACGGAGTGGCTCTTTCTGATGCCGTAGCTACGACCGATGCGATCCTGGCAGACACTGAAATACCATCCGAGCTTGCAGTTGAGATCGGTGGTTCGTACGAAGACCAGCAGGATATGTTCGGAGACCTGATTATGCTCCTTGCAATGATCATCATCCTCGTATATATCGTGATGGCATCACAGTTCGAGTCGTTTATGAGTCCTTTCGTGATTATGTTCTCGATTCCGTTCGCATTCGTCGGCGTTCTCCTGGGACTTTGGATTACAGGAACACCGCTCGGTACAATGGGTATGATCGGTATCCTCATCCTGATGGGTATCGTGGTGAAGAACGGTATCGTGCTCATCGACTACACGATCCTTATGCGTGAGAGAGGCAAGAGTGTGGCAGAGGCTTCTGTCATCGCAGCCAAGTCCCGTCTTCGTCCTATCCTTATGACTACTCTTACTACAGTCCTCGGTATGATTCCGATGGCAATCGGACAGGGTGAAGGTGCGGAGATGTGGCGTTCGCTCGGTATGGTTGTGGCTTGGGGACTTTCGATCTCGACCCTCGTGACACTCGTCATCATCCCTACCGTATATGCCTCTATGGCCTCTTGGCAGGAGCGCCGTGCTGCCCGCAAGGCCGCAAAGAAACTCGCCAAGGCATAAATCATCAGAAATTGAGAAATGTAATAACATCGAAAAATATGAAATCAATATTTATAGCATACGATCAGGCGTATAATATGGAGATCGCAGATGCTCTCGAGCAGCTGGGTTGCCGCGGTTTCACAATGTGGCAGGATATTGCCGGCCGCGGAGGATATACCGGTGAGCCGCATCTGGGCAATCACGCCTGGCCGACAATGAACAATGCCATACTTGCGTTTGTTCCGGATGAAAAGGTGGATGACATTCTGGCGCAGCTCCGTGCCAAGGATGAAGAAACTCCCGATCTGGGCATCAGGGCATTTGTATGGAATGTTGAAAAGTCATACTAAACCTTAGGTATCATTCTTGTAAATCCAGTCGCAATTCTTTATATTTGCGACTGGATTCTTTTTATCAGGATCCGGACAAATAAAAGAGTCATTTTAAAATAACTGATTAATACTAAGAATTATGGCACTTACTGTAACTGATGCGAATTTCGCGGAAACCCTGAATACTGACAAGCCTGTATTGGTTGACTTTTGGGCTACCTGGTGCGGCCCTTGCAAGGCTATCGCTCCTGTAATTGAGGAGATTGCTGCAGAATATGAGGGAAAGGCAGTTGTATGCAAATGCAACGTTGACGACTGTGATGACACTCCTATGACATACGGAATCAGGAGTATCCCTACTCTTCTTTTCTTCAAGAACGGTGAACTCGTTGACAGGCACGTCGGAGTGATTCCAAAGGCAGATCTGGCAGCAAAGCTTGATTCACTTCTTTAAGAAGTCTAAACTTTAAATACATAGATATGAAACGTTTATTTGCAACGGTGGTTGCAACGCTTGCATTGTGCTGTATAAGTGCTTCTGCACAGGCTAAATGGGGCGTCACAGCCGGTTTGAACTTCAATACATCCAAATTTTCTGAAATAGATGTAAAGGCGAAAACAGGATGGAGTGCAGGTGCTACCTGTCTCGTGGACCTTCCGCTCGGATTCTCGATCCAGCCGTCGCTGCTTTATCATCAGAAGGGTGCGAACATCACCAATGAAATAGCTCAGAATATGGGCTTCATCGAGCTGCCTGTGTCTGTGCAGTGGGGACCGGATCTTCTGGTTTTCAGGCCTTTCCTCGATGTGACTCCTTATATCGGTTATGCATTATCAAATAAAGTGACCACGTCGCTGGCTGATTTCAAGTTCAGCTCTTGGCAGGGTAAGGAAAGATTCGAGTACGGACTCGGTATCGGTGCCGGAATCAATGTCTGGAAGCTTCAGCTTATTGCAAGATACAACTGGAACTTCGGCTCTCTCTACAATGTCGAAGGCTGGGATGACATCAAGTCGGAGCTTAAGGGATTGAGCGCAGAGAATGAGAACTTCGGAGGAGTGACATTGAGTCTTGCCTTCCTCTTCTAAGAAACCGGGAGATGAAAGGAAAGATAGCAGTATTCTGCTCGGCAAGTTTTGAAATAGATCCAAAGTACAACAGAGTCGCCCGAGAATTTGTCCGGGCGGCTTCGTTGTGTGGATACGGGATAGTTTCCGGCGGTACTGTAAAGGGTACTATGGGTGAGATTTCCGATGAACTGCACAGCTGCGGAGGATATCACCTCGGCGTGATCCCGCGTTTTATGCAGCAGTATGTCTATCCGGATCTAACAGAGACCGTATGGACCGATACTATGGCGGAAAGGAAGACCCTTCTGAGGGAGGGTACCTGTGCCGTAGTAGCTTTGCCAGGCGGCATCGGAACATTGGATGAGGTGATCGAGACTTTTGCATTGGTGCATCTCAAGCAGTATTTCGGCAAGATCTTTCTGCTCAATCACGACGGCTTCTATGAGCCTTTGAGGCAGCTTCTCAGACATTATGTCGATACAGGTATGATGACTGAGGCAACAATGTCGAAGATATGTTTCGCAGAGAGCAAGGATGAGATCCTGAGCGCTCTGCAATAGGGTTTAGCTATGGATATAAGATCTGTAAGGGAATATCTTGGCAGTGATTGGACTGCGGTTCAGGAGAGGATAGATCTTTCTCTCAAGAGCGACATCGCCCTTCTGAATGCGACCAACAGTTCGATACTTTCCAATTCGGGGAAGCAGATGCGGCCTTTGCTGTCTCTGCTTGTTGCCCGTGCCTGTTCGGGATGTGAGGCGACAGAGGCGACTGTTCGTTATGCCGCAGCTTCCGAGCTTCTGCACAATGCGACTCTTCTGCACGATGATGTGGCTGACAACAGTGACCAGCGCAGAGGAGTTCCGACCATAATGTCGCTGATGGGCCCTTCTGTTTCGGTTCTAGTGGGTGACTACTGGCTGGTCAAGGCTATGGAACTGATATTGGGAGGTTCTGAGGGTGACCACAGGGTCATAAAGATATTCTCCAAGACGCTCAGCGACCTTGCCGAAGGTGAGATGCTCCAGCTTCAGAAGGCACAGAACGGAGATACGGGTCAGGACGATTATCTGAGGATAATATATAACAAGACGGCGTCGCTTTTTGAAGCGGCCTGTGTTTCGGCAGCGATTTCCGTAGGAGCATCGGAAGAATATGAGAATGCTTCGAGGGATTATGCGGTGGCTTTGGGACTCGCTTTCCAGATCAAGGATGACATTCTGGATTATGCAGGAACCGAGAGTGTCGGAAAACCTCTTGGAGTAGATATCCTGGAGCAGAAGATTACTATGCCGCTTCTCGGTGCATTTGCTGTCTGTCCTGAAAAGGAGCAGCATATAAGAGGTCTCGTGAAGAGTATTGCGGATCATCCTGAAAACAGGGATGAAATAGTAGCTTTCGTGAAAGGTAACGGAGGATTGGAATATGCTGTGGCCCAGCTTGATAAGTATGTGTCCCAGGCTGTCAGCGCCCTGGCTGTGCTTCCTCCTTGTGTTGAAAGGGATATGCTGGAGGAACTAGCATATTTTACTGCAAAAAGGATTATGTGATGAGATTTGCTGATGTCATAGGTAATGCGGATGTCGCTAAGGCTTTGATTTCTATGGCCGACAGCGGTAGGGTGGCTCACGCTATGCTGATGTATGAGAACGAGGGCTGCGGAGCCCTTGCCCTGGCTCTTGCATACGTGCAGTATCTCAACTGCAGCTCTCCTGTCGGAGGGGATTCTTGTGGAGAATGTCCTTCCTGTCGTCAGATGGCAAAGCTTATCCATCCGGACGTGCATTATGTCTTTCCCGTCAACAAGGGGCCTAAGACTACAGATGACAAGCCTACTTCCGAGTCTTATATCAAGTATTGGAGGGAGCTGGCTGTCGCGAATCCGTATTTTACAGAGGCAGATCTTCAGAGGGCGATAGGAATCGAGAGCAAGAACGGTCTCATAGCTGTGGCTGAAGCCAAAGCGATCATCAGCAAGCTGTCTCTGACAGCTGTTGCAGACGGATATAAGGCTGTTATCTTCTATCTCCCGGAGAAGATGAATCAGGAAACGGCCAACAGATTGCTGAAAATGGTCGAGGAACCGCCTGAAAAGACTTTGTTCATCTTCATCACGCATAGTCCGGAGAAGGTGCTCCAGACAATATTCTCCCGTTGCCAGAGCATAAGGGTGATGCCTTTGACAAAGGAGGAAATGGAGAAGACAAGGGCGATGAACCCTTTTGATGACCGCGAAGAATATGATCTGTTTATGGATCTTTTTGCTGATCTGATGCGGGCAGTGACTTCCGGTGAACTTCAGGCAGCATTGGAATGCGGTGAAGCTGTTGCCGGATTGGAATCGCGAGAAAAGCAGAAAGCTTTTTGTAACTTTGCGGGCGAATGTATAAGAAAGATATTTATGGTTCAGCAGAAGATGCCTCAGATTGCCGGTATCGCTGATCAGGAGCAGGAGTTCTATGCCGATATGGCGGGACGCTGCGGGAAGGGATTCTGTATGCGGACCATAACCAATATAGAAAAAGTTGTGGCTATGATTGACAGGAACGTGAGTTCCAAGATTCTGTTCTGCGACCTTGTCAATCGTATGTATTTAAGCATTTGGTCACGATAAGTGACTGTGGGGATTTGACTTATGAATGAATCTAAGAGATATGACTGCTCGAGGGGATGCACTGTAGAGCGAGGTGACAACGGTGAGATAGATTGCAACTATCGTCAGGGATGCTGCAAGCTGGAGGTGTATGACTGGCTTGACGGAGTGAATCAGGAGCAGTACAATGAATTTTTTGAAGTACGTTTCAAGAATACACGTAAGGGAATATATCGTAACGGTTCCGGTCAGAGTGTCAAGACCGGTGATCTTGTCATTGTCGAGGCTGCAAACGGCCACGATCTGGGAATCGTGACCCTTGAAGGACCGATTGTAGGCCGTCAGATGAAATGCAAGAGGATCAATCCGGAGACATTCGAGTTCAAGAGGATATATCGCAAGGCCAAGCTTTTCGATATCGAGAGATGGCAGGAGGCTATTGCCCGTGAGCACGAAACTATGATCCGTTCGCGACAGATTGCCGCAGAACTCGGCCTGGAGATGAAGATCGGAGATGTCGAGTTCCAGGGTGACGGCACCAAGGCCATATTTTATTATATTGCTGACGGCCGTGTGGATTTCCGTCAGCTGATCAAGGTGTTTGCAGAGGAATTCCGCATCAGGATCGAGATGAAGCAGATCGGTGCACGTCAGGAGGCCGGTCTTATCGGTGGACTGGGAGTCTGCGGACGAGAGCTCTGCTGCTCTAACTATATATCCAGTTTCCAGTCTATCACGACTTCTGCAGCGCGTTGTCAGGACCTTTCTCTCAACCCTCAGAAGCTGGCAGGTCAGTGCGGCAAGCTCAAATGCTGCCTGAACTATGAGACAGCGGCCTATATGGATGCTCAGTCGCGTATCCCTAAGGTGAACAATCCTCTTGAGTTTGAGGACGGACTGGCGTATCTGATGAAGACTGACATACTTCGTGAGATTATGTATTTCTCCTACGATCCTCAGTCTCTAGCCAACCTTTATCCTCTTTACGCCGAGGATGTGTGGGATATAATAAGGATGAACCGCAATGGCGAAAGACCGGAGTCCCTGAAGAATGATTCCGAGCCTGTAGCTCCTGAATTCGTTACGGCTGTCGGTGATGACGCTATCAATCGTTTCGATGAGGCACGCAAGCGCAAGAAGAAGAAAAAGTCGCGTGGCGGCAACGGTGGTCAGAAGAAGGCTCAGGCCGAGACTTCAGCGGAAAATAAGCCGGTAGAGCAGAAACAGCCTGACAATCAGGGAGAAAAGCGCCATAACGGAAACAAGGGACATAAGGGCGGCAATCGTAATGGAGGGAACCGTCGCAATGACCGTCCTAAGAAGGATACCCCTTCAGAATAGCCCTCGATCGTTTGTTGCCATCCTGAGTATGGCGAAGGGTCTTTACAATTATTATGGGAAAAGATAAATTAAGAAAATTCAAGGAAAACGAGACTTTCAGATGCCTGGTACAGCCGGCCACATCTGAGGTCTTGAACTGCGACCATCCCTTGAAGGGCAATTGGGGACGTGATTTCTTCGGGAATGACAAGCCGATCGTGCTTGAACTCGGTTGTGGCAAGGGAGACTATACCGTAGATCTGGCGGAGCGTAATCCTTCCTTCAATTATATAGGTATAGATATCAAGGGAGCACGTCTTTGGAAGGGGGCCAAGTATGCCACTGAGCACGGTCTGTCCAATGTCGGTTTTCTGCGCACACGTATCGAGTTCATCGAGTCGCTGTTTGCACCCGGAGAAGTGTCTGAGATCTGGATTACATTCGCTGACCCTCAGATCGGGCGTGAGAAGAAACGTCTGACGGCTCCGTTGTTTATGAACAGATACCGCAATTTCCTGAAGCCGGGCGGTATCGTGCATCTCAAGACTGACAGCCGTTATCTTCACGAATATTCCAGAGCGATGGCCGAGCAGAATGACTTGAAGATATTGGCCTGTGCTACAGATATCTACGGTGCTGATAGAGAGCGCCTTTATGAGAGCGGACTTTCTTCTTTATGCGGACGTGCCGCTGTGGATGCCCTTTTTGAAGTCCAGACTTTCTACGAGTCGCAGTATCTGGCTCAAGGATTTCCGATAACATATCTTTCCTTTGTGGCAGATCATTCAGGGGACTACATAAGTCCGGAGTGGGATGAGGACAGATGGAAAGATGAGGGACATCATTTTGTGATTCCTTCCGGCCTTCCGGTTGCATCCAAATTCTATCCAGCGGAATAGGTTGCTGACGCGTAACTAGCTGATTGATATAGCTTTATATATAATGCCTGCTGTACTGATACAGCAGGCATTATGCGTAAAGCGCTGAAATATAGGGCGTTGTGTGTTATCTAGACTGTTGTCCAATGGATGCGGATGCCTTTGCGTTCCATTCCGCGGAACCAGGTCATCTGACGTTTGGCGAACTGATGGATCGCGGTGGCCAGCTGGGTGCGCATCTGCTCGAAAGTGAGTTCCCCGGTAATATATAAGGTGACGAATTTGTATTCCAGACCATAATAGATGAGGTCTTCGGCGGGAACTGGCTTGTGTCCGGGTGCGAGTGCCGGATGGGTCCCGTTGATCAGTCCACGGATTTCTTCTACCATTCCTTCTTCCAGACGTGCATCCAGACGACGGTCGATACGTGCATTTCTCTCGTCGCGGCTGACCAATGTACCTATATAATAGGTGTTCTTTGGCAGGAAGCTGGTGCGATGGACAGGATGTTCCGCTTCGTATATGGCTATTTCCAAGGCTCTGATCAGGCGCTTGCGGGTGTCGTAGTCTGTGGTGTTGTGAAGGGGCTTTAGGGATGCAAGCTGTGTTATGAGCTCTTCGTCGGATTTCTTTTCAAGTTCTTCCCGCAGCTGCGGATCGGCAGGCACTTCCGGGAGGGAATACCCGCAGGTCGCCGCTTCGATGTATAGCCCGGAACCTCCGCAGAGGATCGGTATCCCGCCTCTCTCCCGGATGTCCCTATATGCCTTTTCAAAGTCTCTCTGATACTCGAATATATTATATTTCGTTCCGGCATCGACTATATCCATAAGGTGGTATGGAATCTCCTCATATTCAGACAGATCCTTTCCTGTTCCGATGTCCATTCCGCGATAGACCTGACGGGAGTCGGCAGAAATGATTTCAGCACCGGCGTATTGGTGAGTATCAGCAGCACGCTTTTCGTTTGCTGACACCCACCGATACGCCTTGTTCTGCTCAAAGTTCAGTTCGGCATTTTCTGTTATTTCATTATGATGAGTCGCTTTTTCCCGGATATCTTCTTCCAGAAGGGAGTTGATCTGGCGGGCAAGCTGGACGGCATAGCGGGTCTTGCCGCTGGCTGTAGGACCCAGGACGCAGATAAGGTCGATCTCTCCGGTAAGGTATTTGTCAAGGAGTTCCCTGACATTAATTTCTTCCGCAGGAGGCAGTTCTGCCATCGGGGGTATCGGTGTGAAAGGTTTCTTTGCCATAGTTGTACAAAGATATTTAAAGAATCGGAATAATCTTTTAAATTTGCAGTATAATGTTTAGGAGGAGGGATATGACTTATTTCGAAGATATCAAGGAACTTGTCAAAAATGTTCCGCATACTTTGGCTGATTTTTCATTGCCTAGAGATGTTGCGCGTACTCCTACGCAGGCGAGTTCAAATTTTATAACAAATAAGGAGCAGGGTGATTGGGCCGAGAGTTTGTTGACGCGTGCAATCAATACGACTTCGAAGAATTATATTGCAGTCAAATATGGAAAATCGGATGCCGTTGTGGCTGGAGAACCTGGATTTGACGTTTTCTTTAAAGAGTTCCAGCGAGAATTGGATGAGATCGGTAAACGGCCTGATTTGCTCATATTCAGAAAAGAGGATTATGACGAGAATCTTGGACTTGATATAAGTCATTTGGATCATACACAGATAGATTCATATATCAGAAAAGCGATTGCTGGTATTGAGGTCAGGTCAAGTGCGTTTCTCATTGATCATTATGAGGAAGCAATGCAGAGCCGTGTCGACTACTATTCTTCCAGAGCAATGGAACTTAGAAATGAGATTCTGAATGAATATTCTGATGAATTGCTGCATCAGTCCCGTATAAAGTATAGAGATCTTCTGGAAGGATTGACAGAAGATTCTTTGAATATTGCAGATTTCAAGGTTTCAGGATGGAGATCTTCAGAACGATTATTAACTCTGAATGATAAACTCAAGGAACTGAAGGCTGCGATAAAGGAGATACAAAAAAGGGATTACCTTTCGATAACTCCTAAAGTAGAGGATTTGAAGGTTGTGTATAAGTGGATAGAGACTTATAATGTCCCTCATTATTATTTCCAGGTTTTCTTTGATAAGGTGTATGGGATTTCTTTTAAAAAGATATTGGAAATAATATCTGATCCAGATAACGAGGGACTTGTTTTCTCCATAGAGAGTGATTCCAAGAATCAGAATAAAGATACAATCAAGATCCGTTCTAAGTCAGGGATTGAGGTCGCGTATAAAGTTGATGAACCAGATCACAAGAGTGTAAGAAAGGAAATGGACAGGGGCCGTTTATTGTTTTATGTGACATTTAATGGCGGAACAGCATATCTGGATGTTGATAAATTAAGAGCAGTATTGGAAATAAAGGGAGAATTTTAGTGCAGGATTTAAGTCCAATAGAAGCGGATTATATTCGTAGAACTCCGCTAGAGCATCGTAAATTTTATGCTCAATTCTTTACCCCGATCTCATTGGCCGATGTTATGGTTGATTGGTTGGTGAAGAAAGACGATCTCGTGTCTATACTTGAGCCCGCTTTTGGGTTGGGAGTATTTTCTCGATGCTTGATGCGCAGGAAGGAGAAGTTGGATGTAAAAGGATTTGAGATAGATGACAATATATTACAGGAGAGTAAGAAACTATATGGGACGAAAATAAATCTTCTTCATCAGGATTATATGTATAATGACTGGGACAACAAGTATGATGGCATTATATGTAATCCTCCATATTTCAAATTTCACGATTATGATAATAAAAAGGTAATTGAAGAGATAGAAACCAGGCTTTCCTGCAAGTTGAACGGTTTTACCAACTTATACACCCTATTCTTATTGAAATCAATTCATCAGCTTAAGCCTGGAGGAAGATGCGCGTATATTGTGCCATCTGAATTTCTTAATTCGGATTATGGTGCATTGGTAAAGCATCATCTTCTTAAGACAAGGGCATTGCGTCATATTATAGTTTTTAATTTTGAGGAAAGTTTATTTGAGGATGCCTTGACGACATCTTGTCTGGTGCTTTGTGAAAATGGAACTGACTGTGATACTGTTCGTTTTACTGCACTTCCTGCGTTGAAAGGTTCGGAGCTCATAAAACGATGTGTGAATGGTGATATACCGGATGATGTATTCAGTAGAATATATGCTTTCTCTGACATTGATCCTGATATCAAATGGAGAAAATATTATCAGGAATCGAATGTTTATAGATATAGCAATCTGGTGCCTTTTTCTTTGTATGCTAAAGTTATGCGGGGAATCGCTACAGGTGCAAATGACTTTTTCGTGTTTAATAAAGGCAAGGCAGTAGAACAGGGAATTAACGAAGAACATCTTCTACCTTGTGTGTGCAAGTGTGCAGATGTTAAAGGCCCGCTCTTCACTGAAAAGGATTTTCTGAAATTAAGAAATGAAGATAAGAATGTATATTTGTTAGATGCAGTTGGGACTGAGGATGAGAATATCCTTAAGTATTTAAAGATGGGGATTTCTAAAGGTATTGATAAAAAGTATCTTACTTCTAGCCGGAATCCTTGGTATGCCTTGGAAAATCGTCCTCCTTCACCTATTTGGGTAACTGTGTTTAACAGGAAGGGATTGAGATTTATCCGAAATCTTGCGGGAGTTCATAATCTTACAACGTTTCATTGCGTATATCCTAAACACACTTTGTATAATGATGTGTCCGATGACCTGTTATTCGCCTATCTGCAGACGGATATCGCTAAGGAAATATTTGCTGATAATTGTAGAGAATACGGTAATGGCTTGCAGAAATTCGAGCCGAATGATCTTAATAAAGGAATGATGCTGGATATAGCCTTGCTTCCAGATAATGAGAAACAAAGGATAGAAGCGATGGTCAATGATAGCCCGAGCTCATTGCCAGTTAAAGAAATAGAAGAAATACTATTAAATTATTTTTTGAGTTAGATTATGCCGAAAGCGAAAAGCAGTGTAGAGATAAAGAACAGGAGGGCTTCGTTTGACTATGAGTTCATCGAGACCTTCCAGGCGGGAATTGTGCTTACAGGTACGGAAATAAAGTCCATCAGAGCAGGAAAGGCTTCATTGGTGGATGCCTTCTGTTATTTCAATAATAACGAGCTGTATGTCAAGAATATGCACGTTGCCGAGTATTGGTGGGGAAGTTGGGGAAAGCACGATCCACGTCGTGAGAGGAAGCTTCTGCTCACCCGTAAGGAGCTGACCCGTCTGAGCCGTGCGGTGAAGGAGAAGGGATTGACAATCGTGGGAGTGAAGCTGTATATCGCGGATAATGGTTATGCGAAGCTGCTGATAGCTCTTGCACGAGGAAAAAAGGAATATGACAAACGAGCATCGATAAAGGAGAAGGATCTCAGGCGCGAGATGGAAAGAATGTAAGTTCTCGGCCTATACACTCAATCAGCCCCGTGGTTCGCGAAGCAGGAAAAAGGGATATGCTTCGCTTGCTCACGGGGCTGACTGGTGTAGTGCCGTTTCAATGAAGATTCTTATAGTCCGAATGCTTCCTTGATCATATCTACAGAGTCGAGGAGTTCCCATCCGAAGAACTGGACGAGTTCCTGGACATCCTTTCCGTCACGTCTTACTGTCACGGTGGCCTTGTATGGATCGCGGCCGACGTGTCCGTATGATGCTGTAGGCTCATAGATCGGCTTCTTGAGCCCGAACTTCTCGATGATCTTTGCCGGACGGAGGTCGAAGAGAACATTGATCTTTTCCGCAATCTCTGCATCAGTGAGCCCGTTGGCTGCTGTTCCGTAGGTGTTCACGAAGATGCTGAGAGGGCGTGCCACTCCGATGGCGTATGATACCTGCACGAGCATTTCGCGTGCCACTCCGGCAGCTACCATATTCTTGGCGATATATCTTGCTGCGTATGCAGCAGAGCGGTCAACCTTTGAAGGGTCCTTTCCGGAGAATGCTCCACCGCCGTGTGCTCCCTTTCCGCCGTATGTGTCAACGATGATCTTGCGGCCTGTGAGACCTGTGTCACCGTGAGGACCTCCGATCACGAATTTTCCTGTGGGGTTCACGTGGAGGATATGGTCGCCCTTGAAGAGGGCTGCTGTCTCCGGTGCGAGAGTCTCGATGAGCATAGGAAGGAGGATGTTCTGTACGTCCTCGCGGATCTTTGCCTGCATAGCCTCATCAACACGCTTCTGTCCGAACTGGGCGCAGCCGTCTGCATAGTTCATCTTTCCAAGAGATTCCGGTGTGAACTCGTCGTGCTGAGTCGAGATCACGATTGTGTGCACGCGTACCGGCTCGTTAGTCTCGCCGTCATATTCGATTGTGAACTGTGACTTCGAGTCCGGACGGAGATATGGCATAAGTTCCGGCTTCTGCTTGCGGATCTTTGCGAGCATCAGAAGGGCCTGGTGTGAAAGGGCGAGAGGAAGAGGCATATATTCCTCTGTGTCGCGGCAGGCATATCCGAACATCATTCCCTGGTCTCCGGCTCCCTGTGCGTCTGCATCCTCGCCGACTACACCGCGGTTGATATCAACGCTCTGTTCGTGGAGGGCTGAAAGGATTCCGCAGGAGTTGCCGTCGAACATATATTCAGCCTTGTTGTAGCCGATCTTGTTGATGACGCGGCGCACTGTCTTAGGGATGTCAACGTATGCATCCTCTGAGCGTACTTCACCGCCTACTACCACCAGGCCTGTGCTGCAGAATGTCTCGCAGGCTACCTTGGCCTCAGGATCCTGACGGAGAAATTCGTCAAGGATCGCATCGGAGATCTGGTCCGATACCTTGTCCGGGTGTCCTTCCGACACCGATTCAGATGTAAACAGATAGTTCATATTCTTCAATGTTTTAAAAATTCACCTTTATGTATGATAAGATCTTTAGCCCGCCGGACTTAAGGGGCAGCGCCCCTGGCATAAAAATAAGCCCCACATAAATGCGGAGCCGTCACAAAAACACAAAACATTGATATGAAAGCGGTCACCGTGGCCCGATGACCGTAAAGTCAACATTTTAGCATTTTTTCAAGTGGTTGCAAGCAGCCAAATCTCTCCACATTTCCGATACCATTATAAAAGCATATTCTGATATCGGGCGGCAAAGATAGTCAAAATTTCTTATATGCAAACAGATTCTTCACAAAAGCGATAAATATTAACCGATTAACATATAAAAGTGACCTTAAAATTTCCGAACATCGTCAAAATGTAGTATCTTCGCGGCATAAAAACCTTATTATTATTATCTAAAGTGTTATGAAACAAACAATTAAGTGTCTTTTTGCTGCTCTTGCAGCAATGCTTATGAGCGTAGCTGCCTTCGCACAGGTGACTACATCAGCTCTGGGTGGACGCGTTGTTGACGCTAACGGAGAGCCTGTTGTAGGTGTTGCAGTGATTGCAACCCACACACCTTCCGGAACCGTCTATGGCGTTACTACCAACGAGGCAGGTCGTTATACCATCAACGGTATGCGTTCCGGTGGTCCTTACTCGGTAGAGTTCACCTGTCTGGGTTATCAGACTGTTACTTACACAGATCTTACCCTCCAACTCGCTGAGACTTCTTCATTGAACGCAACTCTCAATGAGGATTCTGAAATGCTTAGCGAGGCAATGGTGATCGGAGCAGCAGCTTCCAGGTTCTCTGCTGAGAAGACCGGTGCTGCAACAAACATTTCAAGCGCACAGATCACATCGCTCCCTACAGTGAACAGAAGCATCACTGACGTTACAAGACTTTCTCCATACGGAGGTAACGGTATGAGCTTCGCAGGACAGGACGGACGTACTGCAAACTTCACTGTCGATGGTGCGAACTTCAACAACAACTTCGGTCTTTCTGAGAACCTCCCAGGTGGCGGTAACCCTATCTCAATCGATGCAATCGAGGAACTCCAGGTGGTCATCTCTCCTTATGATGTACGTCAGACAAACTTCATCGGTGGTGGTGTGAACGCTATCACAAAGTCAGGTACAAACACATTCAAGGGAACTGCATACATTTATCACCGCAACGAGAATATGCGTGGTAATCAGGTTGCAGGTACTGAGATCTCAGGCGCACGTGACCGTGACCGCAACACTACATACGGTTTCACCCTCGGTGGTCCTATCATCAAGAACAAGCTCTTCTTCTTCGTGAATGCAGAGTACTCGCAGACTCCTTCTGTGGCTGTTCGTTGGAGACCATCTGAGAACGGTGTAGGAAACGCTGACAAGTATCTTTCTTATACTACCGTAGCTGATATGGAGCGTGTACAGAAGCACGTGATGGACAAGTATGGTTATGACACAGGTTCTTTCACAGACTTCCCTGCAGATGAGAGCAACCTCAAGCTCCTTGCAAGACTCGACTGGAACATCAACGACAACCATCGTCTTGCTCTCCGCTACAATTACACCAACAACACCGGCTGGAACGGACCAAACGCATCTTCTATGGACGGCGGTACACGTTCGGCATATGCCCGTACTTCACTGTACTCTATGGCGTTCGCTAACTCGATGTACTCTATGAACAACCTCGTTCATACCGTATCTCTCGACCTCAACAGCCGTCTTGGCGACAACCTTTCCAACCAGTTCCTTGCTACATTCTCAAAGCTCGATGACGTCCGTGGTACAAACTCTTCGGAGTTCCCGTTCATCGACATCCAGGACGGTACAAACACCAACACTCAGTATATGGCTCTCGGTTACGAGCTCTTCACTTGGAACAACGCTGTACACAATACTCACATCAGCATCAAGGATGACCTCGTTTACTACGCTGGTAACCACAAGGTTACAATGGGTGTGAACTATGAGTACCAGATGGCTGACAACGCTTATATGAGAAACGGTACAGGTTACTACCGTTATGCAAGCGTTGACGACTTCATCAACGGTGCTGCTCCTGAGGTTGTATGTCTCACTTACGGTTATGACGGTGAGAAGAACCCTGCAGCTCGTGTACAGTTCCACAAGGCCGGTCTCTATGCACAGGATGAGTGGAATGCAACTGATGCGTTCAAGCTCACTTACGGTCTCCGTCTCGACGGTCTCTTCTTCGACAATGGCGACCTTATGACCAACAACAAGATCCTCGCTCTCGAGTATATCGGCAAGGATGGTCAGGTGCGCAATATCGACACAGGAAAGTGGCCTACAGCTAACGTGACTGTATCTCCACGTGTCGGCTTCAACTGGCATCTTACTGAGGACAAGAGCCTTACACTCCGCGGAGGTACTGGTTTCTTCTCAGGTCGTCTCCCACTCGTGTTCTTCACCAATATGCCTACAAACTCAGGTATGGTGCAGTACCAGGCTCAGATCAATGCAAAGAATGCTGATAAGATGGGCTTCTCTATGGACGTGTTCAAGGGCGGTCTCGTGACTGACGCAAACGGCAAGCCTACCGTACAGGCTCTTCTTGACAAGCTCCACGCTCTCGGTTATCCTGAGACAATCTCTCCAGAGGAAGGCGCAGTTCCTTCATCTATCTCTGCTGTAGATCCTAAGTTCAAGATGCCTCAGGTATGGAAGACTTCACTCGCTCTCGATTACAAGTTCCCTACATCATTCCCATTCTCGATCACAGCTGAGGGTATCTTCAACAAGACCATCAACGGTGTGACTATCTCAGACTGGAGTATGATGCCTGTGAACGGTTTCACAAGATTCAACGGTGCTGATGCTCGTCCTATCTACCCTGCAACATTCAGAACAGGTACAAAGGCATTCGTTCTTGAGAACACTAACAAGGGTTACGGATATTCTGCTAACGTTACTGTGAATATGCGTCCTATCGAGGGCCTCAGCCTGATGGCTGCTTACACTCACACTGTATCCAAGGAACTTACAGGTATGCCAGGTTCAGCTGCTGAGTCTGCATTCACATACGTTCCTACTACAGAGGGTCCTAACAACATCAAGCTTCACAACTCACAGTATGTTACTCCTGACCGTGTAGTTGCTTCTGCAACTTACTCAGACAAGTCTAACAATCACTTCAGCCTTATCTATGAGGCTTGGAGAGGTGGTTACAACTACTCTTATATGACAGTTAACGATATGAACGGCGACGGTTACAACTACGACGCTCTTTATATCCCGACTGACGAGCAGGTTAAGAACAATGAGTTCCGTTTCGCTTCAGCTGATGACCGCGACCGCTTTATGGCATACGTTCACAACAATGAATATCTGTCAAAGAATCAGGGCAATTATGCAGAGGCTTACAGCGTTTATTCTCCTTGGGTTCACAGATTTGACCTCAGCTACAAGCACGACTTCCAGGTGAAGGTAGGCAAGTCAGTGAACAAGCTTCAGCTCAGCCTCGATGTCAAGAACCTTCTTAACCTCTTCAACTCAAGCTGGGGAGTAAGCAAGTATATGAATCTTGACCTCGTTGAGGGACGTATCCTCAAGTATGAGGGTGCGGATGCAGAGGGTTACCCTGTATTCTCAACTCCAAAGGCTGTCAATGCAAACACTCAGACTTTCGTGCCTAACAAGTCAATCGGTCAGTGCTGGTATGCTTCAGTGGGAATAAAGTATATGTTTAACTAATAATTGACAGTATATATTATGAAACTTAGATATTTATTCTCAATCATACTTTCATCTGTCCTCCTCTTCTCAGCTTGTGAAGAGCAGAATACAGATTCGTGGGACAACATCAAGCTTTCGCAGACTTACCTCTCAATCGCTGAGAACGGTGGCTCTGCAACGCTTACTATCGATGCTACCGAGGCTTGGGAGTTCGTTACAGACGACGTATGGCCAAACGTGATCAAGAGAAATGATGACGGCAGCATCAATGAGGAAAAGACAGTTCCATCTTGGCTTGCTGTTGACAAGATGTCAGGTGCAGCAGGTCAGACAAAGGTGACTTTCTCTGCAGAGGCTTCTGCAGGCGGACGTGAGCTCGAGCTCAAGATCAAGGCTGGTGAGAACACTCAGTTTGTAAGAGTTCGCCAGGGTTCTATGTCAGTGACCAAGGCTACTGTAGCTGAGATCATTGCAGGACCGGAGGGCAAGCTTTATGAGGTTACAGGTATCTGTACTGCAATCGCCAACACCAACTATGGTAACTGGTATCTCAAGGACAGCTCTACAGATGATCAGCTTTATATCTACGGAACAGTTGACGGATCAGGTAAGTACAACTGGGCAAGCTTCAACATCGAGGTAGGTGACGAGGTAACCGTTCAGGGTTCATACGTTCTTTATGGCGGTAACACTCCTGAGTTCGTTGACGCAACATTCATCAAGGTTACCAAGTCTCTCGTGAAGGTTATATCTGAGCCTCAGACCGTTGCCAAGGATGGTGGCGAGCTCGAGGTCAAGGTAGCTTACAAGGGCGCAGGTGTATTCCCTACAGTTCCAGAGGAGTACAGATCTTGGGTATCTATCGTGGATATGCAGAACAAGCCAGGTGAGCCAACCAAGATCGAGCCTAACCCGGCAGACACAGCTATCGTGAAGGTTGCTGTTCTTGCAAATGCCGCAGGTCCTCGTGCAGGTGAAATAATCGTAGCTTCCGGATCGTCAAGCGTTTCATACGCATTCGAGCAGGAAGGTACTCTTCTTGAGATTGCGGACGGTTATTATGCACTTATCGCAAACAATGCAGGAGCATACGTAGCAGCTTGTCCTGTTCCAGCTGACAAGAAGTATGGATATCTCGGAGTAGCTGAGGCTACAGCAACAGTGGCTCCTGGTGCATCTTCATTCTATTTCGCAGCAGTTGAGGGTGGTTATACCATCCAGGACCTCAGCGGAAGATATTATTACCAGAAGGGTACATACGATAACTTCAATGTATCTGCAGAGCTTCCTGAAAGCGGTCATATCTGGACTCTCATTGCAAATGAGGATGGTACAGTGAAGATCCTGAATTCAGAAGTGAAGAAGTTCATCCAGTTCGATGCAAATTACAACTCTTGGGGATCATACGCTACAGCTAAGGGTGTAATGCCTGCTCTCGTTTCAACAGTTGCACCAGTCATTGCTGACGGTCAGTACTATATCGAGGTTTCTGCAGGTGTCGCTACTCCTATTGACGCAGGCAAGACCTATGGCTATGTAAATGTTGCCGAGAAGTCTGCAGCAAATGCTTTCACATTCACTTTCACAGATGGTGAGGGATACACAATCTGCGACTCAAATGGAAGATATTACTATCAGAAGGGAACTTACAACAGTTTCAATCTTGATGCAAATCCATCTGAGGGACAGTATTGGAGCATCATTCCACAGGCAGACGGTACAGTAAAGATTCTCAACCGTTCAGTGAACAAGTGGTGGCAGTACTCTACTTCATATTCATCTTTCGGCTCATACGATAAGCCTCAGGATGGTGGAGAACTTCCAAAGCTTACTCCAGTGAAGTAATCTGAAACATTTCCGGTTTCCGGAAAATACAATAGAACGGACGATCCGAATGGGTCGTCCGTTTTTTTATACCGATTTGCAGGATTTTGCTATATTTGTATTCATATCATAAGACTATGAAGAATTTCTGCCTTGCAATAGCCGCTGTCTTTCTGTCCATCCTGCCCCTTGCTGCTCAGGACAATGTCGCCGTGCTTAAGGGAAAGGTCATTGATTCCGCTGACGGATACCCGCTTATAGGCGTTTCCGTGATGGTGGAAGGTACGAAGTTCGGAACGGTTACGGATGTCGATGGCCTTTATGAACTGCGTATTCCGGATCAGAAATGCGAGGTGACTTTCTCGTATGTGGGTTATGATGATGAGATCCGGATATATAATCTTAAGAATGCTTCCTCCTTTGCCAAGATAGTGATGTATATGAACACCACCCAGCTTGCGGATGTGGTGGTGACAGGTGTCTATGAAAGGAAGAAGGAGAGCTTTACAGGTGCTTCGGCTACATTCAAGACAGACCAGCTGAAGGCGGTGGGATCCAATAATGTGCTGCAGAGCCTCAAGACCCTAGACCCGTCTTTCAAGATGATGGAGAATTCCCAGTTCGGTTCCAATCCCAATATGATGCCTGATGTGGAGATCCGAGGAAAGACCAGTGTAGTCGGACTCAAGGAGGAATATGGAACTGATCCTAACCAGCCGCTCTTCATTCTGGACGGTTTCGAGACGACAATCGAGACCATAATGAACCTGAATATGAACCGTGTGGCCTCCGTCACCATCCTGAAGGATGCGGCTTCTACGGCCATCTATGGCTCGAAGGCATCCAACGGAGTCGTCGTCATCGAGACCAAGGCTCCGGCGCGAGGCCGTCTCCAGCTCTCATACAAAGGCGATTACGGCCTGTCCCTGGCAGACCTGAGCGACTACAATCTTATGAATGCCCGCGAAAAGCTTGAGTTCGAGACTCTGGCAGGAGTATATAAGGACAATACAGGCGATCCTTTCGCCCAGATAAGGCTGGACAATCTCCGTAATGAACGGCTCAAGGAAATAGAAAGGGGAGTGGATACATATTGGCTGAGCGAGCCTATACGTCCGGGAATCACGCATAAGCATAATATCTATGCCGAAGGTGGCGAGGATAAGATCCGTTATGGAATAGGAGTGAGCTATGGCAATGTGGATGGCGTGATGAAGGATTCTGACAGGCAGACGCTTGAAGGGAATGTGGATCTGATATATCGTACCGGCAAGTTCCAGTTCAGCAACAAGCTGTCCTTGAACTGGCTGGATGTCACGAATCCTACAGTCTCATTTGCGGAATATGCTTATGCCAACCCTTATTACCGGAAGCGTAACGCCGATGGAGGTGTGGACAGATATCTTTATTACCCTGAAGAGGGCGTGGACGACTACCCTGTGGCCAATCCTCTGTGGAATGCCCATCTGAACAACTGGGACAGGGCTTCCGGATTCGGTTTCACCAATAATTTCATATTCGAGTGGTTCGTGACTCAGGATCTGCGTCTGAGAGCCAAGTTCGGTCTTACAAAGCAGGATGATGACGAGCAGATGCGTCTTTCGCCCCTTCATACCCAGTTCGACGATGCCGGAGAAACGGAAAAAGGTCTGTATTCACATACACAGATTAAGGAGCTCATATATGAAGGAGATGCTTCCGTTACATTCGGAAAGCTTTTCGCCAAGAAGCATCTGGTCAATGCTGTCGGAGGATTCAACTTCAGCAGCAATCGCCGTCAGATATATGGCTATTCCGCTACAGGCTTCACAGACGATCATTTTGATGCTCCTTCTTTCGCGAACGGATATCCTTCCGGCGGATCTCCAGACTACAGCGAGAGTCTCAAGCGTGCCGCCAGCTTTTATATAAACGGAGGCTATTCGTACAGCGAGCGTTATCTTCTCGACTTCAACTACCGTCTCGACGGAGCCTCTATGTTCGGAACCGGAAACCGTTTCAGGAACACCTGGTCTGTGGGAACCGGATGGAACATCCATAAGGAGGCTTTTATGAAGGATTCCGATTTCTTCTCCCTTCTGAAACTCCGCGGCTCGGTCGGAAATCCAGGAAACCAGAATTTCTCTGCCTATCAGGCATTCTCTACCTACAAGTTCAACGGGTGGATGACCAACGTCTTCGGTACCGGAGTGATTCTCAATGCATTGGGAAATACGGAACTGGCCTGGCAGGAAACCACCAATTATGATGTGGGTGCCGATATGATATTCTGGGGCGAGAGGATAAACCTTACATTTGACTATTATTGGAAGCATACCGATCCTCTTCTTGCAGTAATCACCACTCCCGGATCTATGGGAGTCACCAGCGTTGCAATGAATGCCGGAAGCCAGAAGACCCGTGGATGGGAAGCTACGTTCAGGATTTCCCCTGTCTATAGACCATCGGAGGGCATAATGTGGAACATCAGCCTCAATGCGACAAGTTCGCGGTCGGTCTATGCCGATATAGGCAATTCATTCAGCGCATTGAATGAAAGCGGAAAGGCCTCTCTGGCGGGAACCACACGTTATTATGACGGAGGAAGCCCTACGGCCATCTGGGCGGTACGCTCGGCAGGAATCGACCCTGCAACAGGAAAGGAGCTGTTCATTAAGAAAGACGGAACATACTCCTTTACATACGATGTCAATGATGAAGTCGTTGTAGGCGATATGCAGCCGAAGGTAGAGGGCTTGATGGGTACTACCCTGTATTACAAGGGATTCTCGGTGGGATGCTATCTCCGATACCGCTGGGGAGGACAGACGTTCAATTCTTCCCTTTTCCAGAAGGTGGAGAATATCGGAACGCAGGAGGTCTATAACAATCAGGACAAGCGTGCCCTCTACGACAGATGGTCCGAGACCAATCGCGAGGCCTATTTCAAAGGAATATCCCTTGTGCAGAGGACAGAAAAGTCATCGCGTTTCGTGATGGATGACAACTCTCTTGTCGGAGAGTCCTTCAATATAGGTTATGAGTTTCCGGACCGGATAGCCCGCAGGATGAGACTTGGCGCTATGAATCTGCAGCTGACGATGACTGATGTGTTCAGGGCGACGTCTGTGCGTGTCGAGAGGGGAATCGACTATCCTTTTGCCAGGACGGTGACGATGTCGCTCGGAATAACTTTCTGATAGGATGTGCGTATGAAAAGAATATTTACATATTTGGCTCTGGTCTCATTGCTTGCAGTCTCTGCCTGCGATGCCTGGCTTGATGTGAAACCCTACGACAAGATGTCTCAGGATGAGCTCCTTTCCACGGAAGATGGCTTTATGAAGCTTCTGAACGGCATTTATATAGAGCTTAACAGCGATATGCTCTATGGCGGCGCCCTGTCGGTGGAGATGGTCGAGATTATGGGAGGTGCCTATACGATAGGTACGGATAATACGGTATGGGGTAATTATGCGGATCTGGCCGAGTATGAATACGGTACGGATTACTGGCGTGCGCGTTTCAGCGAGACCTGGAACAAGGCATACTCCCTGATTCTCAACTGCAATCTTCTTCTCGAGAATCTTCAGGAACCGCAAGTCAGGTTCACAGGTGAAAACTACAAGATAATAAAAGGAGAAGCCCTGGCGTTGAGGGCGATGCTGCATTTCGATATGCTCCGCCTGTTCGGACCTGTATATTCACGTAATCCGGATATGCCGGCAATCCCGTACTACAAAAGGTATTCTGTAGTTCCGAATGACATACTTCCGGCATCGGAAGTCGCTTCAGAGATACTCCACGACCTGCAGGAAGCCAGAATCCTTCTTGCCAACGATCCGGTCAGGACATCCGGAACAATGACCTCCGCTCCATCCGACGGCTCTTCTTCATTTATGTACTACAGGAACCTGCGTCTGAATTATTATGCAGTGACGGCTCTTCTGGCGCGTTGCGGACTGTATTTCGGTGACAAGGATGCTGCCTACGATTATGCTGTCGAGGTCATCGAAGCTGCAGGATCAGGAATATTTCCGTTTGTTGACAAAAGTCTCGTAACAGGTTCCCCGGATGATCCGGACCGTATATTTTCATCTGAGATCATCTTTGCCTTGACGCATAGCCAGAGAAACAAGCTCTTCAAGAATTATTATGATCCGAGCCGAATTCCGAATTACGTGTTCAGGATGGACAATGACCTGATGAGCGATCTGATCTTCGGCGGAGGCGCATTGACGGGAGGAAATCAGGATGACTACCGCTACAGGGTCAACTGGGTTGCCACAGGCGCCAACCGCTATTTCTACAAATATTCCGATATGGCCGATCCGGGCAGCATCGTCAATACTATGATACCGATGATACGTCTCGGGGAAATGTATCTGATTGTCGCTGAAAGCCGTTCGGAGGATATAGGTGCAGGAGTGGTATATGTCAACAGGCTTCGTGCAAACAGGGGAGTATCCGCTCTTCAGACCCTTACTGCCCGGACTCTTCAGTATGAATATATAAGGGAACTATATGGGGAGGGACAGCTGTTCTTTATGTACAAGCGAATGTTTACTCCTATATTGTTTACTTCGGCCGACAGCAGGAATCCGCGTCCGAGCGATGCGGTCTTCGTGGTGCCGCTGCCGACATCCGAAACTGATAACTGATTGATTATGAACAGACTGTTACCATATATCCTGATATCTTTTCTTGCGGTCCTGACATCTTGCCGGGAGCGTAATCCTGAACTCTTCCAGGATATCACGGGCGTATATTTCAACAACAGGACGGGTTCTATGGCAGTTAGCGACAGTCTTGATGTGACCTTTGTCTATGAAGCCGGTGATGTCATTGAAGTGCCGGTACGAGTGCAGTTGCTGGGGCGGGCGGCAGACAGGGACAGGTCACTGGCGATAGAGGTGACTTCTGATAATGCGGAAGAATGGACTGATTATGTACTGCCGGAAAGAGCTGTGCTTCCTGCAGGTGCATCATTCACCGACTATGTCGTGAAGCTGAACAGGACCGAGGCCTTGAAGAAGGATAAGAAGACGATCCGCCTGCAGATATTTTCCAATGAGCATTTCAGCCTTCCTGTGACAGAAGTCGTCCAGGTGGGTGATACGGTATCTACACTGATTTACACTATCAGCTTTTCCGATATGTTCACGAAGGCTCCAGCTGCCTGGGAAGATAATCTCGTAGGAGAATTCTCCCAGCAGAAGTTCGAACTGATCTGCAAGGTCCTTGACATAGATCCGGCCGATTTCAATGACCCGGAAGTGATAACATTGGCCAAGCTTCTCTATATCAGTGCGGAAATGACTGCATATATACAGGAGGAAGTACGTAAGAAGGCGGATAGGGAACCTTATGATGTTGAGGCCTTTGATAAGATTACAGGTGAACCGTTGAATTTTGGAAGATGAGAAAAGCGGGTTACATACTATTGATGGTGGCGTCCCTGATATGGGGCTCCTGCAGC
Organism: Bacteroidales bacterium; assembly: GCA_015060395.1. Classification (GTDB taxonomy): domain Bacteria; phylum Bacteroidota; class Bacteroidia; order Bacteroidales; family UBA932; genus Cryptobacteroides. The sequence continues at coordinate 56,964 of SUYP01000007.1, read as the reverse complement.
TATGACAAGGGCAGTTATGATTACTCCGACCTGAAGGAACCTCTCATAAGCGGAATCACGGATCAGAGCGTGCTGACCTTTTCGCGCCTGCGGGTCGTTCCTGACCTGGGTGACGAGGAGTTCTCTGACGGTGATTATTCGTTTGAATGGAAGGTGATAAACAATAACGGGATGCAGGAGCCTGTTGTAATCGGCAGGGAAAGAGATCTTGATTATGAGGTGACCCTCCTTCCGGGGGCATATACATTGTATTTCACGATATATGAGACTGCCACCGGACTGTACTGGCAGCAGAGTGCCGCTCTGACAGTAAGTTCATCCCTGTCTGAAGGATGGATGGTCCTATGTTCGGATGAGGGACGTGCTCGTCTGGATATAGTCTCGGCAGTGACGGGAGAGACGGTTCCTGATGTACTGAAGGCCAGCGGAATGCCGCAGATGAACGGCCCGAGAAGGATACAGTGGCTGTCCGGCAATACGGATGCGGCTTCCCCCTATTATCTGCTGACTGATGACGGAGCGACAAGGCTCGGAAGGGATGCCTTTGAATGGAAGCCTGAATATGATTTCGGATATGAAGTGGCTGTAAATGACAGGCTTGTGCCCCAGGTTATAGTATCAGCCGGTTTCGGAAAGATGACGGTCGGTGACGGAAATGCCCATTATTGCGAGATAATGGGTATAGACGGGCTGTATGGAAGCGCTGTCAACAAGGGATTCAAGGTCGCTCCTTATATAGGGGCGAATGTCCTGGCAGAGCAGGTGTATGCGGCTGTGTATATGCTTTACGATATCGACAACAGGAGACTGATGGCATATTGCCCGCTTCTGGCGGCCAATGATCTTGGGGGTCTGGATCCTCTTGCGGGAATGGAGGAGATGGGGCAGATCGCGGAGGGTATGGCTCCTGGTGCAGGTGTTGTCGGCAATGCTTTCGGTTCCTGGCCGGAAGGATATGAATTGGTATATATGGAGAATACGCGATATGATCCGGGCAATGCCAAGATGGGACTGACGTACGTCCTTCTGAAGGATGGACGTTCGTGCCATCTTTATGGAGTCCAGCTTGGGGATATGCTGCGCTATGCAGACTGCACATACGTGATAGGCAAGGGGGATTATGCCGATCTGTCACAATGCCGGAATGTCCTTCATAAGGATGCCCTGTATGCATTCAGTTCCCTCAAGAACTATATGTATTATGCCATAGGAGACACTGTATGGCGTATAGATCTGTCGCAGGAGCCGGTAAAGGAAGAATTGCAGTTTACCCTTTCCGGAGAAAAGATCACCTGCCTGAAGTTCAATCTCTACCAGAACAGTGAAAACAGGCAGAAGAGCTATGATCTTGTTGTGGGAAGCGTCAAGGATGGCGAAGGAGTGCTGAGGGTTTATGAGGGACGTGATTCGGATGGTGATTTCAGGAAGGTAGAGCCTCAGGAATACGGAGGTTTTGCGGAAATTGTCGATGTGACTTATAAAGAAAGAGTATATTAAACTTATATGATATGAAAGCTTGGTTTAATTTTATTGCGGCATTGCTGCTCTGCACAGGCTGTATGAAGACGGCAGAAGAGGCCGTGCTGAATGTCAAGGTGCAAGAACCGGCAATGAAAGAGGTTGTCGTGGTATGCCATAACGATATAAATGTGATCCCGCTGGATGATGAAGGGTGTGCATCGTTCGTCCTCAAAGGTAAGGATGCTGCCTATCTGAAGCTCTTCTATGGTATGGAGTCCGTTCTTCTTTATCTTGAGCCGGGAGATATGTCGTCCATATCCTTCAAAGGGTCCGGTCTCAAAGAAACCTACAGCTTCGATGGTGAAAAGGCTTCTGCTGTCAGATATATGAATTCCGTAGAACTCATATCTCTTCCTGATCAGGATTACGCCCTGCCTTTCAAGGAGTACAGGGAAAAACTGGCTGAGGTGGAAAAGGATGCGGTGAAGCTTCTGAGTGCCAATGACCTGTCGGCTGCAGGAAGGTTTGCCGAAATGGAGAAGAGCAGGATAAGATATGCGTATGCGGCTCCTCTTCTTATGTATCCTATGGCACACAGGATAATGACAGGGAATATGGAATATGAGCCGGAGCAGGACTATTATGATGTTGTCGAGTCTTATGTCGTTGAGGATGAGAAACTTGCCTGTCTGGACGAATATCGCACATTCATAGCTGAAGCTATGCATATCCTGGATCCGTCCGGACGTGGACTGACCGGGATATATCCCAAGACTGTAGCACAGATGAAATATACGGCCGACAGATTTTCCGATCCGAGAGTCAGGGAGATAATGATGCATCATATCGCATCCGTTTACGTTGACAACTTCGGCGTGAAGGATATACAGGAAATGGAGAACCTTTACCATACGTATGTGAGGGATACGGCGCTGATTGCCAGCTATGCAGCAAAATACGACAGATGGGATCTGACGCGTCCGGGAAAGGTGTCACCGGGCTTCAGGGCTCCGGATATTGATGGGGAAATGCATACCCTTGCTGAATTCCGAGGAAAATATGTCTATATCGATATGTGGGCGACCTGGTGTGGTCCGTGCAGACAGGAAACTCCATACCTGAAGGCTCTTGCGGAAGAATTCAAGGATGCTCAGATAGTGTTTCTCGGCCTTTCCGTCGATAAGGATAAGGAGGCGTGGGAGAAGATGGTTCGTGGCGGAGGCCTTCCTGGGGTCCAGCTTTATCTTGGCACGAAGAGCCGTTTCCAGGAGCAGTACAGCGTGCAGGCGATTCCACGCTTCATTCTTCTGGATAAGGAAGGAAAGATCATAAGCAACGATATGTCGCGTCCTTCTTCTGAAGAAACGGCAGAAACTATACGAAATCTGGAAGGAATAAGATAAGATGTCCGGTATGAAAAGAATACTGCTGGTTCTGTGCATTCTGTCTGCCGCTGCCTGCAATGACAAGGGAAGAGGTTCCGATGCGGATATTTACGATCCGCTGTCTGAATGCGTCCTGCCTGAAGCGGCTCGGGCGGGAGAAGAAGTCATAGTGCAGTGGAACGGCTTTGAGGATGATCCTGCAATCAGCCTTCTGTCGGAAGATGGGACCGGGTATGAAGCGGAAGTGCTGATAGTCACAGCATCAGGGCTTATATTCAGGATACCTGTACAGACTCCTCCCGGCAGCTATATGGTGGAAGAGCTGACGGAGAACAGGCAGCTGGGTGTCATCAGGGTCGATGAGGCAGAAGCTCCGGTGACCGGTTTGAATGTCCCTTCCGGACTGAAGCAAGGTGAGACTGCATATATCGAAGGCATAGGGTTCGAGGAAGGATGCGTTGTCATATTCATAGACAGCTCTGGCAATGAATATGCATTTGACACTGAGATGACATATTCCGGCATTTCTTTCATCGTCCCTTCTGAGCTTCTTCCCGGAGATTATGTCGTATATTATGAGCAAGGCGGGGTAAGATGGCCTGCAGCCTCCTCTGTTGCCGTTTATGAGGATCTTGTCATCAAGGCATTGAAACGTATCGACTATACAGCTCCTTACATCGGTGGTGCAATGCTGAAGCTGTCGTGGGATATATCTGCCGACGATCCGGTGACGCTGACCGTTTCGGAGTATGTTGTGGAAGGTGATACGGAAAGTCTCGAGGTCTATGACAGATATGTATGCGGGGAGGACGGATGGTTCGAGCTTGTCAATGATGGATTTGAGGAATCGAACGATCTGAAGATGTTCTATGAGCGTGATTCGGATGGTACTGTTGTCCGTGCCGATGTGCTTATATATGGCGACAAGCAGACGACTTCCTTCAGATGGACATACGATGGGGACGGTTTCCTTACGGAAATAGCTTCTCCTTCTCGTCCTTTGCGCTCCCTTTCGTACGAACAGGGCAATCTGACTGTATTCAGGAATACGATATTCGAATATTCCGACCAGTCTCTGGTCAACAATCCTTCCGCGCCGGATGTGGTCTGGGGATATATGTCCCTGATGGAGAAGAACGATCCGTTCATCTACTTCCCGTATTTCCTCGGCTGGTATGAGAAGACTTCTGCGTTGCTGCCTTCAGCGATGGTGGTTCCGTCACCTTCAGGTACCGGCAAAGTAACCCATCCTCTGGCATATACGTTTGATGATGACGGCTATGTTACCTCTATGTCCTGGGACAGCTATAGTGTCAGGTTCATTTATTGAACTGATCTGTACATTTGCGGTCAAATGTAAAATTTGTTATATTTGTCTTTCCGCATCGCGAATTGTTAATACTAAATATTAATATTATGAAAATCAGATCTATTTTATGCGGATTGTTCGCTGTAGCTGCGATGTCCGCGTGTAAGCAGGAAGAACCTGTGGTTCAGCCTTCTCTGGACGTGAACAAGACATCTGCTCTTGTAAGCGCTGCCGGTGAAGAACTGACAATCGAAGTTACTTCCAATGTTGACTGGACTGCTTCTGCTGATCAGGATTGGGTATCTGTGAATCCATCAAGCGGCAAGGGTTCGGCTGATGCAGCCAAGGTCAAGGTTACAGTCGATCCTAACGATGCAGAAGAGACAAGAGCAGCTGTCGTTACCGTAGTAGCAGACCAGCTGACCAAGACACTGAAGATCACCCAGTCCGGTGCAGATGCTCCTGAACCAGAGACATATATCCTGGTCGGTGAGGCTGTCGGCGGATGGGATCCTGTAAATAATGGTGTCGTCCTTATTCTCGAGGATGGCTATTATGTTGCCAAGGCAGTAAGCGTAACAGCAAAGAAGGGTATGCACTTCACCAAGAATGCAGCTTGGGAAGGCAATGTCAAGGGTAAGCACGGACTTATCGCTCCTAATGAGATCGGTGAGGTAGGAAGCAATGACATCTCCCTCACAGAGAGCGGCAAGTTCGACGTATATCTCACTGAAGCTCTTGACAAGTTCTACTTTATGTCAGAGGGCAAGCTTCCTTCAGAGGCTGTGGAGCACGTTGATATCAAGGTAGAATGGGGAATGATGGGTATGTTCGTGGATAACGAGTGGGGTACTGATGTTCCTATGGAATACGAGGGTGAGTGGATTGTTGCCAAGGGAGCTAACTTCTCTAATCTAGCATTCAAGATCCGCGGAAACGGTTCCTGGACAGATGCGACAAACATCGGAGTCGCTCCTGGTTCGGAGAAAGGCGTGGTGAACGGAAAGATTTCTGTCGTTACGGCCGAGTACTCAAAGGCAAATCTTGGTGGTGATGCAGCGGACATCAAACTCAACGGAGCGCCTGGTACATACGACGTATATTTCAGCTTCGAGAACCTTGAAGTATATGTGATGGAGCAGGGCTACAAGCCAGGCGAGAAGGAACCTCAGAATCCGGATCCGGTAGAGGTGACTTATACTGTTACCGGTACACTTGAAGGCATTAACTGGAATAATGCAGCACCTGAAGGCCTTATGACTCTTGAGGGTGATTACTATGTCGCAAAGAATGTTCCTTTCGTCTGGGCTTCCAATCTGTATGAAACAGGTGGTGCAGACCAGATCGAGTTCAAGATTTGCGAGACAGGTACCTGGGATGCTTATGGCGTATCTGAAGGAACACCGGCACAGGAGGCAAATGCGGAGATCTCTGTAGTGGCAGGTGGCGGAAACGTAGTCCTGATGGCTGAGGAAGGTGCCTACGATGTTTATTTTGACAAGGCAAACGGAAAGGTATGGGTTATGGCTCCTGGTTACAAGCCAGGTGAGACACCGGAGCCTGCAGAATATGAGATTGACGGCAAGCAGTGGGTGTTCACTTGGCAGGGAATGGGAGGCGCATCTTGTGTGATTGACCTTGGTGTTACTCAGCCAGGTATGGCTATACTTGCATATGATATGGGCGTTTTGGATCCGTCATATTCAGGAATCTATTACCCTTATATTTTCGGTGAGTACTCAGTAGCAAAGACAGACGGAACATCAGGAGTCATCACTCTTTCGGCTGATGGCAGTTCTGTAGAGATTCCTTATTCCAAGGCAACTGCAAATTCAGTACATTTCGAGTCAGCTGCCCTTCTTGAAGGTGAAAATATAGACTGTACTCTTGCGACAACATTAATCGGGATCGAATTTGGAGCAGCTCAAGGACTTGCAGATGGCGAATATTGGATCATTGCCGACAACAAGGTTGCAACTCCTCTCACAAAGAATTACGGATATCTTGATGTAGTAGATGCAGTCGGTGGCAAGAGTACAGCTGCAAATGCATTCACCTTCACTCAGGTCGATGCAGGCCTTTATACTATCCAGGACAGCAACGGAAAGTATTACTATCAGACAGGTAACTACAACAGCTTCAATGTTGCTGATGAGGATGGAATGACCGATGAGTTCCTTTGGGAGGTATATGATTCAGGAAACGGTCAGTTCGTGATTGTGAATTATGAAGTCGGCAAGTTCATACAGTATAGCACAGAGTACAATTCATACGGTTCATATCCGGACGAGAGAGGTATATTGCCATATCTTGTACTTGCTGAGAATCCTGTAGTTGAGCAGCCGGAAGTTCCTGCTGACCCTGCAGTGAAGGAGACAATCTGGAAGGGTGAACCGTTCGATCTCGGTTCGGACTGGAGCAAGGGTCTTCAGATCAATTCTGTCCCAAGACTTCCTGAGGATGCAAGGATCCACGTTGTTTATGAGGCTCCTGCAGGCTACGACTATTATCAGTTCAAGTTCTGTTATGTCGATCAGGAGTGGCAGTGGGTTCCGCTGACCAGCCCTACCGGTATGAATGCTGACGGATGTGTGACTCTTGATGCTGCTGCGACAGAATACTCTTTCGCTCTTAATGCAGAAGATATAGCTGCCATAAATACAGGAAGAGGTCTCGTGGTTCAGGGTTATGCTGCCATCATAAAGGAGGTTTATTACACATCGGAGATTGAAGTGGGTGACGGTCCTAAGGTTATCTGGGAAGGAAGAGAGGAATTGCTTTCTGACTGGTCAACATCCCTCCAGATCCAGAATATGCCGCATCTGGAAAGCGGAATGTCAATCTATGTGGAGTATGAGGCATCAGGCTACGACTACTATCAGTTCAAGTTCTGCTATATAGACCAGGACTGGGGATGGAACGCTATGACAAGTCCTGTTGATGTCAATGAGTATGGCTGTGTGATGCTCGATCCGCAGAAGACAGAATATGTACTTGCGCTTAATGACGAAGATATCGCTGCAATAAATGCAGGAAAGGGTATGGTCATCCAGGGATATGGTGCAGTCATCACTAAAGTAAGCTATAAGTAATCCACTTATATAATAATCTTTAAGAGGCCGTAGTGAAAACGGCCTCTTTTTTTTGTGCCCTTGTTTTTCAATGCAGCGGACGTAAAAACAAAAGATTTTCCGTAAGTTTGCATTTCCATCAACGAACTAAACGATACTTTTATGAACAGGAATTTCATATCTCTTCTGCTGTCCGTTCTGATATTTGCATTGACATCCTGCGACAAACCGGCTCCGGAAACCCCTCAGACACCTCAGGAACCGGAGACGCCTGAGCAGCCTCAGCAGCCTGAGGAACCCTCTCCGGCACCAGATCCGGCTCCTTTTGCCCTCAAGGTATATGACATCTCCTCTGTCAGCGTGACTGTGGAAGTGCAGCCCCTTGACGATAAGTCTCCATATTACACCGATGTGATCAATGAGGCTGATTTCCAGCAGGCTCAGAAGTATGGCTTCGATGATTATATGGCCTGGTTCACGGGCTCTATGATGGAGCAGACCGGACAGCCTCTTCCGAAAGTGCTGGAAATGATATCCTCGTATGGAAACGACGGATTCATCCTGACCTCCCTCAAGCCTGAAAGCACATACTACGCATTTGCTGTGGGTATCGGTGACGACGGAATGACTACAACGGAAGTGGTCTATGAGAAATTCGTGACTCCGGAGAAGGAGGTGTCGGAAAATACGTTCGAACTGACGGCGGAAGATATTACGGCTACCACCGCTACAATTCGTTCGGATGTTTCCAATGAGGATGCATATATTCTTGCAATAGAACCGCTGAGTACGGTCAAAGATCTTGCAGATGAGGAACTCGCGGATTATATCATACAGAACAATATAGCCTGGGGTGGCCTTGAGGCCATCACTTATCACGGTGATCAGATGATAAGCTGGGAAGGAAAGGCAGGATGGGACTATGTGCTTGTTGCCTTCGGCTATGAGAGAGGGGCTGTGACTACAGATATAGTGCGTAAGGTCTTCACTATGGGTAAAGGCGGCAATCCGGCAGGATGTTCGTTCACCTTCGGCCAGGAATTTGAGGCTTTTGAGATGAACCTCAGCATCACTCCATCTGATAATTCCGTGGTTTATATATGCAATTATGTGAAAATGAGTGACCTGCAGTCTCTTATGGCTGCCAACGGAAGCCTTGACGCTGCATTGGGTGAATGTCTTGAACTTCTCATTGAAGATATGGTGGAAGATCTCGGATCATCTGCAAGAGTTGTTGACCTCATTTCGGCAATGGGTGCGCAGACCTTCAATGTAAGGTTCGATCCTCTGACAGAATATGTCCAGTGGGCTGTTCCTGTGGACCAGGATGGAAATCCGACAGCTTCATTCTCGTTCAGTTCCCCTTTCATCAGTCCTGAAGAGAAACTCTCGGATGCCAGCATAAGGGTTAAGGACTACACATACTATGACGGTACCGAACTTGCCGCAATGTATCCCGAATTCAGTATGGCCAAGGGATATGCGGTCATTGACCTTCTGGTGGAGCCGAACATCTTTGCAGAGGAATGGTGGTCATACATTGCAATGGAAGACCTTACGGACAGAAGCCGGGATGTGATCATAAAGAACCTTTTGGCGGCTCCTACAGAAGCCAATCTCAAAAGCCAGCATATATTGGCTTATTGGGGTACCAATACTATTATGGGGGTAGCCAGGGATGCGGATGGAATATACGGACCTTTATTATTGCAGGTCATTGATCTTAAAAAGGAAGAAGCGAGTCCGGCATCGGAATTCCATTTCTGATATATACCGGATATGGAAAATGATCAGGATGTTTGCGGACGAATGTAAAATTTAATATATTTGTCTTTCCGCACTGCGAATCATTAACAACTAAATATTCACATTATGAAAATCAGATCTCTTTTATGCGGATTGTTCGCTGTAGCTGCGATATCCGCGTGTAAGCAGGAAGAACCTGTGGTTCAGCCTTCTCTGGACGTGAACAAGACATCTGCTCTTGTAAGCGCTGCCGGTGAAGAACTGACAATCGAAGTTACTTCCAATGTTGACTGGACTGCTTCTGCTGATCAGGATTGGGTATCTGTGAATCCATCAAGCGGCAAGGGTTCGGCTGATGCAGCCAAGGTCAAGGTTACAGTCGATCCTAACGATGCAGAAGAGACAAGAGCAGCTGTCGTTACCGTAGTAGCAGACCAGCTGACCAAGACACTGAAGATCACCCAGTCCGGTGCAGATGCTCCTGAACCAGAGACATATATCCTGGTCGGTGAGGCTGTCGGCGGATGGGATCCTGTAAATAATGGTGTCGTCCTTATTCTCGAGGATGGCTATTATGTTGCCAAGGCAGTAAGCGTAACAGCAAAGAAGGGTATGCACTTCACCAAGAATGCAGCTTGGGAAGGCAATGTCAAGGGTAAGCACGGACTTATCGCTCCTAATGAGATCGGTGAGGTAGGAAGCAATGACATTTCCCTCACAGAAGGCGGCAAGTTCGATGTATATCTTACCGAGGCTCTTGACAAGTTCTACTTTATGTCAGAGGGCAAGCTTCCTTCAGAGGCTGTGGAGCACGTTGACATCGCAGTTTCCTGGGGTATCTGCGGTGCATACGGAAACAATAACTGGGGAAGCGGAGATCCGGATACCGAGCTTGTTCAGGATGGTGAGTGGTATGTGGCCAAGAACATCGAGTTCAGTGAGGTGAATTTCAAGATCCGTGGCAACAACAGCTGGGCTGACGACGTCAAGTGGGGACGCGCGGCTAAGGATCAGAAGTGCGAGCTCAACAAGGCTATCGCCGTTTCGACCTGCACGGAATATAAGGAGGCAAATCCAGATGCCGGTGACAATGAGAACATATATATCGGCGGTTCAGGTACATACGACGTATATTTCAGCCCTGAAAAGAAGGAAGTGTGGGTTATGACTCCTGGCTACAAGCCTGGTGATGAGACTCCTGAAATCACTGTGACATATACTGTTACGGGAACAATCAAGGGTACTGATGCCGACAAGAAGGCTAACTATTGGAACCCTTCCAATGAGCCTGGTCTTATGGTCGAGGAAGATGGTTACCTTGTGGCAAAGAACATCGAGTTCGACTATGACTACAGATTCTCGGATGATGCTTCAGGTGAAGACTATGTGAAGTTCAAGATCTGCGAGACTGGTACCTGGAATGCATTCGGACAGCTTGAAGATAAGGCAGTCAACAAGCCTAATACAGAGATTACCGTCAAAGAAGGTGGTCACGACATCTATCTTGACCGTGCCGGACTTTATGATGTTTATCTCGATAAGACAAACGGCAAGGTATGGGTTATGGAAGCCGGCTATAAGCCTGGCGAAGAGATCGCAAGACTTGATGGAAACCAGTGGATGGCTGAAGTTGATGATATGCAGGTGATTTTCGATCTTGGCGTTACAGAAGAGGGTATGCTTTGCATAGCGCTTCCTACTATGGATGGTACAGGTTTCGGACTATATATGACAGGTTTCTATGAGATCGAAGCTGAAGACAAGCAGTCCGGCGTAATTCTTTTTATGGGATATGATTGGGAGTATGATGAAATGACTGAGGAGCACGAGTTCGTTTACTCAGACCTGACCGCTTCAACAGTTAAACTGGTATGCGAGACTGTATTCGGCATATCTGACCCTGTTACCCTTACAAAGGTTGAGACTCCGTATGAGATCGAAATCGAAGGTGGTGGAGAAGATCCTGAGGGAGCCGTTCCTAATGGAGAATACTGGTTCCTCAACGGGGACAAGGTGATGGCACCTCTTGCAGAGGGAGAGGCTTCAGGCATTATGCCTGCCGCTGCTGCTGTCAATGGTGCAAGCACTGCAAAGAACGCCTTTACATTAACATATTACCCTGAATTGTCTTACTATACTATTCAGGACTCGTACGGCCGTTATTTAGGTAATTCAAGCTATGGCGAGGATGTCGATGTCGTGGCAGAACTGCCTGCAGGAGATGATCAGCTTTACTATTTGTGGACTGTTGCTCTTTCTGCAGATGGCACTACATACGAAGTTTATAATGCGGAATCTTGGAATGGTTTCTCTTGTGAATCAGGAAGCTGGAAGCTGAGTGCCGGATTCTATGAGAATGCTGATGCTCTTCCTGCTCTCGTTCCTGCTGACAATCCTGTTGATGAACCGGCTGGTGACTTCGAGATTGACGGCAAGCAGTGGGTGTTCACTTGGCAGGGAATGGGAGGCGCATCTTGTGTGATTGACCTTGGTGTTACTCAGCCAGGTATGGCTATACTTGCATATGATATGGGCGTTTTGGATCCGTCATATTCAGGAATCTATTACCCTTATATTTTCGGTGAGTACTCAGTAGCAAAGACAGACGGAACATCAGGAGTCATCACTCTTTCGGCTGATGGCAGTTCTGTAGAGATTCCTTATTCCAAGGCAACTGCAAATTCAGTACATTTCGAGTCAGCTGCCCTTCTTGAAGGTGAAAATATAGACTGTACTCTTGCGACAACATTAATCGGGATCGAATTTGGAGCAGCTCAAGGACTTGCAGATGGCGAATATTGGATCATTGCCGACAACAAGGTTGCAACTCCTCTCACAAAGAATTACGGATATCTTGATGTAGTAGATGCAGTCGGTGGCAAGAGTACAGCTGCAAATGCATTCACCTTCACTCAGGTCGATGCAGGCCTTTATACTATCCAGGACAGCAACGGAAAGTATTACTATCAGACAGGTAACTACAACAGCTTCAATGTTGCTGATGAGGATGGAATGACCGATGAGTTCCTTTGGGAGGTATATGATTCAGGAAACGGACAGTTCGTGATTGTGAATTATGAAGTCGGCAAGTTCATCCAGTATGATCCGAATTATAACTCGTATGGATCATATATTGATGAGAGAGGTGTTCTTCCTTTCCTCGTGTTGGCTGAAGATCCTGTGGCTGAGCCTGAAATGCCGTCAGGTAGTACCACTTTCAACCTCGGAACGTCAAATCAGACTTGGGAAGAGGTTGCTCACGACTCATACGGCAAAGGCTATGAGGCATCAGTAGAAGGATTCAAGTTTGCTTTCTATCAGAATGCAAGTACTTCAGATCCAAGTGGCGGCCTTCAGGCTGAGCATATCAGAGTATATCAGGGAAGTAATTTTGTGATTACCCCTACTGATGGTAAGAAGATTAAGTCGGTGTCAATTACTTGTACTGGTGGTAAAACCGGACCGATCAGTGTTGATGGAAAAGAGTATTCAGCCACCAATAATGTGATTGCTTGGGAGGGTGAAACTGCTGTATTTGATGCTAATTGCGTCAAGCAGGCCCGTATAGCATCAGTTGCTATAGTAGTTGAATAAAACTATAAAAACAATAAAGTGGGCGGCTGAATTCTTTTGGTCGCCCACTTTTGCCTAAAAGATACTGATTTGATATGAATAGATTTCTTTCTGCTTTACTTGCTTTCTTTGCGACCTGGGTCTTTATTGCCTGCGGCGAGAAGCCTGCGCCTGTTCCTCCTCAGGAAATGGAAGTGTTTGCTCTTGAGGTCAGTGATATAACTCCTACATCCTGCCATTTTGCGGTTGTTCCTGCAGATGAAGATATGACATACGTGACTATGCTCGTTCCCAAGGCGGATTTCGATGAGTTTGAAGATGAGTACAAATACCAGGACAATGATCTGGAGTGGTTCGAGAAAATGGCCACAGAAGCAGGTCAGACTTTAGGTCAGTGGCTTTCGGGTTTCCTTAAAAAGGGCCGTTTTGAGGCAGATGAGGCAGGTCTTATGCCGGGAGAATCCTATTATCTTTATGCATACGGAATGACCATTGAGGGCTATTTTACTACAGATGTCTTCAAATATGAGTTCTCTACTCCCGAAATTCCGATGACAGATGTCTCATTTACCATCGAAGTAAATGATATAGGTCTGACATCAGCCAAGGTAAATGTGACTCCAAGCGATGACAAGGCAAGATATTTCGTCAATGTCTTTTCTATGGAGGAGTATCAGCAGTGGGGCGGAGATGACGGTGCCTTTGCAGCGCAGGCTGCGGCTCTTGTCGATTACTATGTAATGATGGGAAAGAGTCTGAAGGAGATTGTGGCTAATCTCGGATCTGTCGGCTCGGTGACCATTCCTTTCGATGATCTGACCGATAATACTGAATACATAGCATACGCCATCGGTATCGATGACAATTTCTTTGTCAATTCACGCCCGTCTGTATTGCATTTCAAGACTTTGGAGGTAAAGACGTCAGACAATACGTTTTCAATAGATATTACCGGGACTACATTCTGTTCCGTTTATGGAACCGTCACCCCTTCCAATGACGATCCTTTCGTATGCGCGATACAGCCTAAGGCCCAGGTCGATCAATATGAGTCGGAAGCGGACCTTATGTATGAAGTGGTGTCAACATACGATAAATGGGATCTGCTTGATGAAGTTATGTATGCTGGAGAGACAGTCAACCTGGAAGATATCTCTTCTCTGGAACCTTCGGTGGATTATGTTGTGCTCTGTTTCGGGTGGGAAGGTGCTCCGACCACACCACTTTTCAAGAAAGAGTTCACTACTGCTGAGGCCGGAGGACGTCCTCAGGAGCAGGAGCTGTCATTCGCCATCAGTGATGTCCAGCATAATAAGTTTACTGTTCATATAACCCCGAAAGTCGGATTGTACTATTTTTATGAGTGTATTTCTGTCGAGGATCTTGATGCGCGTGTTGCTGCGGGCGCAACTAAGGATGAAGCGATATGCGCCTTTCTTGATGAGAGGATCGACTATGGTGCTGAGTTTTTCGGGTGTACAAGGGCGGAGTATCTTGCAGATATGGGCGCAGCCATCGGCAAGGAAACCTGGACCTTTACAGGTCTTGACGAGGATACGGAATATGTCGTAGTTGCAGCAAGTGTCAATATGGTTACCGGACGCCTTGCTTTGAGAAAAGGTTTTTGCAGCGAAGCGGTCAGGACCGGAGTGTTGATTGAAAGTGATGCGGAAATAGCTTTCTCCGTTGATAAGTATTATGACGGAAGCGAACTTGCGGCTTTGGATCCGGTTCAGTTCGGAAAATGCGAAGGAATGGTGCTTGTGCCATATAAGGTGATTCCGAACGGTACAGCGGCTCATTGGAGGACGACATTCGCATACGGTGAATTCAGGAGTTGGGCGGAGAGAGATGATATCCTGTTTGAGCTTGATTACAAGTGTGATGAGGACAAGACCCAGGGCTATGCTGTGGTGCATTATGATCAGATCGTTTCCTTCTTGGGCATAGCTGTCAATCACGAGGGTTATACCGGTCCGTTTACGATATATGAGTTCAAGGCTGTGAAAGGAGGTGCTTCTCCTGCACAGGAATTCATCGATTCTATGTAGTCATCATTATTGGAATAGTTTAAAAAATTATTATTTTTGTAAATTCGACATATAAGATATAGAATATTGATAATTATAAAGTAACGATGAAACTTAAGAATCTATTTTGGGGAGCCTTGGCTTCTCTGGCTGTATTTGCAGCCTGCGAGGAACCGGAGCAGAATCTGGGGACTCCTGATATCGGTCTGAGTGTGACTGAAATGACATTTGATACTGCAGGCGGCGAGCAGACGCTTACTGTCACTGCTACACGTGACTGGATGGTGGAAACTGATGCTGACTGGGTGGTTGTTTCGCCTGAGTCGGGAAGCGCATCGGCTGAGGCTCAGACCGTCACTGTCTCTGTTCTTGAGAATACCGGTCTCGACCGTGAGGTTGACCTCAAGTTCACCATCGGAATGAAGAGCAAGTATCTTACAGTTTCCCAGGCTGGTCCTGGCGGATCTGCCGAGGCTCTCATAGTTTATTACAATGACTATGACAAGGAAGTGGCTGAGAAGACATACGGTTCAGGCTCAAGCTGGCCATATCTCGACCAGTTCGACGGCTGGATGAACCAGACTGGTATAGGTGCTGCCGATGTAGAGTATGCTTACAGCGGTATGTCGGCACGTTCCAATTCGACATCTGACAGCAGCTATTCTGACTATGCAGGTTCGGGCAACAACAATATGTTCTTCGGAAAATCCGCATATCTCGCGACAAAGAACATCGCTCTCGGCGGAGCAAAGGATTTCACCCTCACTTTCGGTACTGAGAAATATTCTCAGGATAACGGCAGTGTATTCACAAAGTCTGAGTTCCATATCTTCCTCAGCAAGGACGGCAACAAATGGGTAGAGCTTACAGATTATTCATTTGCCGGTGACGGTACCGAAGGACGCTGGAACCTCGCTTCTGCCGACTTCTCAGTTCCATCCGGTACAGACAATCTTTCAATCTGCATCAAGGTGGATGTAGCAAGCTCTTACCGTATGGATGACCTCAGACTCGTGATCGCAGACAAGGCAGGTACATCCGTTGACTTCACCAATGCAGTCGAGATGGACTTCACTGCAGGTGGAAACACCGGTGGCGGCAGCACTGCAGCTCCGGAGTCGAAGGGCAAGAAGACCGTGGCTGAGTTCATCGCTGCGGCTGATACCCAGAATTACTATGAGCTTACCGGTAAGGTTTCAGGCTTCAATCCTACATACTGCAGCTTTGACCTTACAGATGATTCAGGAAAGATATATGTTTATTCTGTTCTTGATGCAAGCAAGGCTGAGTGGTCAGGCAAGATCTCTAACGGCGGCACCATCACAATCTATGGAAAATACCTGTACTATGAGCAGAAGTCCCAGCATGAAGTTGTTGACGCTCATATTGTAAGCTTTACAGCTGGTGACAATAGTGGCAATACTGGTAGTGGAGAAAATGACGGCAAGTATTTTATCTATAAGAAAGCGCAGACTATTGAGAGCGGCAAATCTTATGTCCTGGCAGTGGGAACGAAGATTGCGACCGCAATTTCTGGAAATTACGGATACATTCAGGTAGAGGATGCTACTGTAGAGAATGGTGATATCGTGGCTAAGGGAACCAATGCCTTTGTTTTCACTTCTGTTGACGGTGGTTATACGATCAGACAGTCTGATGACAAGTACCTCTTCATGACAGGAACATACAACAGTTTCAATGTGTCTTCAGACGTTACTGCAGGCCATGTCTGGACTGTAGCATTTGAGAATGGCGAGGCAGTCATCACAAATAATGAGATGAACAAGTCTATTCAGTTTGACTCAAATTATAACTCTTACGGCGCATATCCTGATGTAAGAGGAACATATCCTACTCTCTATGAGCAGACAACTGAGACTGACGCTCCGTCAGGAGGAAATGACGGTGGCAGCACTGGAGAAGCCGGTGAGTATGAGCCTCAGAACATTACCTGGACTCTTGGTACAAAAGCATATGACGGAACCTCAGAAGGTACGCAGGCACAGAAGGGAACCGTTAATGGTGTATCAGTAAATAATATGCTCAAGCTTGGTACAGGTTCTCTTACAGGAGATGCTGTGCTTCATGTTCCTGCAGGTACCACAAAGATTGGTTTTTATTGTGTGGCATGGAAAGGCAAGACTGCTCAGGTGAAGTTCTCGATCGGAGGAACAGAAGTCACCACTATCTCTCCTACTGCTAACAACGGAGCGACCGGCAATCCTCCTTATACCATGACAGTAACGGATTCAGACTGGTATGAAGTGTCGATGCCTTCTACAGCTGCGGCAGATGTAAAGATTGAGACTCTTGATTCGGCAAATGGCCGAGTGATTTTCATAGGTCTTAAGGCTATAACAGAGTAAGAAAATATATTTCAAAGCATCAGAAGGGACTGGCTTAATGGCCAGGCCCTTTGATGGTCTAAAAGAGAATGAAGAAAATCTATGAAATAATCAGAGCTGCGGCGATCGTGATGACCTTCTGCACTCTCTTTCTCTCTGCCTGTCAGGAGCCGTCTGGCGAGGTCGGGATACTTGACGTATCAGTCAAGACTCCGTCTGTGTCTTCCGGCAAGGGACAGATGTTCGTCAATGTCAAGTGCGATGGCAGCTGGACCCTTTCGCTGACTTCGGAAGCAGGTGAAGTCGATTGGGCTTCTCTGAGTATGACATCCGGAACGGGAAACAAAAGCAATGTGATCCTCTCATATCAGGTCAATGCATCGGAGAATGCAAGGAAACTCACGATAGTGCTGGATAACGGTCTCAAGTGGGTGAGTTGCACCGTGGAGCAGGCCGCCTCAGGCCAGCAGCCAGAACCTGAGCCTGATCCGCTTCCGCAGCCTGATACGGATCTGACCAGAACCGGATGGCTGGAGCTTCCGGCTATGGATGACAAGGAACTAGGCTATTACAGCCACAGTTTCGAGATGAAGGGCAAGACCTATCGTAATTATTCGTTCGGATGGAGCCAGAAGGACCTTGTAGCCCTGTGGGTGGCATATCCGTTATGCTCTATGTTTACGAACAAGACGGTAGGCCGTACTGATGCCTGGGCATACGATCCTATTCTGGGACAGGAATATTCTTCCGCTCCGTTCGGCGGATATGGCGGCTCGTATGCAAGAGGACATCAGATACCGTCTGCCGACAGGCTGTGCTGCTATGATGCGAATGCCCAGACATTCTATGGGACCAATATGACACCTCAGCTCAATGCACATAACGAGGGTATATGGCAGACGATGGAAAGCAAGGTCCGCACGTTGGCCAATACCTCTGACACGACATACGTCGTGACGGGCTGTGTCGTGGAAGGCAGTACGAAATTCACTGAAGATTCGGACGGAAAGAAGATGACCGTCCCTGTAGGCTATTACAAGGTTCTTTTACGCTATAGCAAGTCATCCACAATAAGCACCTGGGCTGCAATGGCCTTCTATACCGAACACAAGAGCTACAGCAACAGCACTTCGCTCAAGAGTCTTGCTATGTCCGTGGATGAACTTGAGGAAATGCTCGGAATGGACTTCTTCGTGAATCTTCCTGCGAAACTCGGCGAAGCCCGTGCGGCTGAGCTTGAGGCGGAAGACCCGTTGACAAACTCAGTATGGGGACTGTAAAACAGAAACTCAAATCAATGAAAAGGATATTATATACCCTGACAGCTATGGTGCTTTTCTGCACCTGCGCATACGCCCAGAAGGGCGAAAAGAATTATGTCATCGGATTCTACAACCTTGAGAATCTGTTTGACACCTACAACGATCCTGCAAAGAATGACGAGGAGTTCCTTCCGGAAGGAAAGAACAAGTGGACCGAGGCGAAGTATCAGAAGAAACTTCAGAATATGGCCAAGGTCATAAGGTCAATGAAGGAGGAAAACGGCGCCTGGCACGCTCTGCTCGGTGTTTCCGAGATAGAGAACCGCCTTGTACTCGAAGATCTTGTGATGGAGCCTCAGATTGCCGAAGCGAATTATCAGATCGTGCATTATGACGGTCCGGATAGACGTGGCGTGGATGTGGCTCTCCTTTACAACCCGAAGGTGTTCACCTTCCTTGACAGCGAGTCCATTCCGTTTACTTTCGAAGGCAGTTCGATAGACTGGATCCAGTCTCAGGAGGAAAGGGACTATTTCCGTACCCGTGACGTGCTTATGGTGCACGGAACCATCGATGGAGAGCATTTCGCGATCTATGTGGCTCATCTTCCGTCCCGTGCAGGCGGCAAGAAGGGCGGCAACCAGCTCCGTGACCGCGGCGGCGAGATTATGTACAACCACGCTATGATGATGCAGGAGAAGTATCCGGGCATCAAGATCGTATGTATGGGCGATATGAACGATAATCCTACCGACCCTTCAATGGCTGAGTATCTGCACGGAAGAGAGTTCAAGGCAGATGTGACCGACAAGGACTTCTTCTCTCCTTTCACATCAATGCTTAAGGCAGGATTCGGCTCTCTCGCATATCAGGGAGTCTGGAGCATATATGACCTTCTGCTGGTCAACAATGCCCTTGCAAACCCTCAGGAAGGCACATTCGGCCTTCGTCAGCTCCATAAGAAAGGTTACTATGGACGTATCTATAACCCTAAGTTCCTGACCAACCAGAAGGGTCAGTACAAGGGCACTCCGTTCAGGACATTCTCGAACGGAGCCTTCATCGGAGGCTACAGCGACCATTATCCGACTTACATCGTAATCACTAAATAGCTATGATAAAGAAAGCACTATTATTCATTGCGGCGCTGCTTTGCTCACTGTCCCTCTTCGCTCAGGATAGCGACTGGGGTGGAGTCAAGGGTACGGTTGTGAACCGTGCTGGCAGAGCACCTATTGCTGAAGCGGCATTGACCCTCTCTCAGAATGGAGAGACCGTCGCGACCGCA
Organism: Bacteroidales bacterium; assembly: GCA_015060395.1. Taxonomy (GTDB): domain Bacteria; phylum Bacteroidota; class Bacteroidia; order Bacteroidales; family UBA932; genus Cryptobacteroides. The sequence continues at coordinate 37,494 of SUYP01000007.1, read as the reverse complement.
ACATCCGATGCCGAAGGAAAATTCCTCATAGAAGGGCTTCCTAACGGTATCTATGATATGACTATCAAGGCTGCGGGATTCCTGGACGCAACTGTAAATGTGACCGTGGAGGGATATGTGAAGGACCTTATCTTCGTCGGAATGGTCGTGGAGCAGGTTCTCGCTGATGTCGATGATTCAAATTTCGCCGAGTTCGATATGGATGACTCCGGCTTCGAGGACGCTCCGTCGATACTTTTCGACAGTAACGACCCGTTCACCAACATTGCCAGCTTCGGCTTCAGCAACATCCGTTTCAAGAACAGAGGATATACCAATGAGTCTCAGGACGTTTATCTCAGCGGCGTAAGGATGAACGATGCCATCACAGGTTATTCTCCATATTCACTCTGGAGCGGTCTTAATGAGGCTATGCGCAGCAAGGAGACCACCATCGGAAACGAAGTTTCGGACTATGGCTATGGCGGATACAATGGTGTGACCAACATTCACGCAATGCCTTCGTCAGTGCGTACCGGATGGCGTTTCAGTGCCCTTACCAACAGTGCCCTCTACCGTCTCCGTCTTATGGCAACGTATGCTTCCGGCGAGCTCGACAACGGCTGGTCGTATGCATTCAACGTATCTGCCCGCGTCGGTGGAAACGATTGGGTGAAAGGAGTTTACTATCGCAACTTCGCATATTATGCCGGTGTAGAGAAGAAGTTCGGCGACACTCATCGTCTTTCTCTCGTGACATTCGCGGCACCGGGTCAGCGAGGCGCGCAGAACGCTTCTACCCAGGAGGTATATGACCTCATCGGTGACAATATGTACAACAGCAACTGGGGATATCAGAACGGCAAGGTGCGCAATGCCCGTGTCCGCAAGACTTTCGAGCCTGTGACCATCCTCAAATATACCGCGACTCCTTCAGACAATCTCGAGGCCTCAGCTACAGTGCTCTGGCGTACCGGAAAGAACGGATATACAGCGATGGACTGGTATGATGCAGCCGATCCTCGTCCAGACTATTACCGTAATCTTCCGAGCTATTACTGGATGGATAACAAGGACTATGGCAGGTTGAATTTCGAGAAGGCTGCCTGGGCCAAGGATGCTTGGATCAACGATATTCCTGAATACACGCACTTGAACTGGGACCGTCTGTATAACGTGAACTGGAACAATTACGATGCTGACGGGCTCCGCCGCTCTAAATATGCGGTAGAGGAGCGTCGCGTCGATCAGAACGACATCAATCTCAATGCCAGTGTGAAGTGGATGGCCTCCAAAGCCTTTACCCTCACAGGTGGAGTGAACTACAAGTGGAACCGCACGGAGTATTACAAGAAGATGGACGACCTTCTCGGCGGTGACTATTATCTGAACATAGACCAGTTCGCTGAGCGTGACTTCGCATCATCTCCTACAATGGTACAGAATGACCTTGACTATTTCCTTGAGTTTGGTGAGGCAAAGTCCCTTAAGGAGGGCGACAAATACGGATATGACTATTATGCACACGTGCGCAATGCCAATCTCTGGGCAAACGGCGCCCTCGATCTCGGCGGATTCAAGGCAAATCTTGCACTCGAGGCCGGATATGCCAAGTTCTGGAGAGAAGGTCTTGTGAGGAAGGGTCTTTTTGCCGGACTTGACGAAAATGGAAACGAGATGATGTATGAAGGCAAGGTGCTTACCACGTATGATGCAAAGACTGGCAAGGCCATCACTTCAAAGGGCAATTCTGAAATTGCTGACTTCCTTACATACTCCGCAAAGCTCGGACTTCAGTATCATTTCGAGGGTGGACACAGAATCTATGCAAACGGAGCTTATTTCAATGATGCTCCAACATTTGCACAATCATTCATATCTCCTCGTACGAGAAATTCGATGGTTCCGAACCTGACTACAGTCAAGACTGCATCTGCAGATATCAACTATCAGTACAGCAACAACGGATATAATTTCCGTATTACCGGTTTCTGGACCAATATCGCTGACCAGACTGATATGATGAGCTTCTATGACGACTCGCAGAATTCTTTCGTGAATTTTGCTATGAATGGAATAGACCAGAGGCATATAGGTCTCGAAATGGGATTCAAGATCCCGCTTCCGGTCCAGGGTCTCTCTCTTGCCGGAGCACTCAGCTGGGGCGAGTACATTTATACTTCAGTCCCTCGTATGACTATGACTGTCGATAACAGTGCAGAACTTATTTACGATAACCAGCCTGTTCCTTATTGGGCAAGCAGTCCGGTTTACAGGAAGACTGTAATGGACGGTGAAACCGTTTATGAGACAGATCTTGACGGAGAACCAGTCGTGGAAAGATTCCAGAAACATTATGTTCCTTCGACTCCTCAGCTGGCTGCCGATCTGGGACTCAATTACAGGACAAATTCATATTGGTTCTTCGAACTTCACGCACAGTATTTCGCTAAATCATATCTTGATATGAATCCTCTCTACAGGACTGACTGGATCGTGGCCGGTCCTGACTGGAACATCACTCCTACAGAGGTTGAGGACCTTACCAGCCAGGAATGTTTCGCCCCAGCCTTCCTTCTCAATGCGAGCATAGGAAAGTCCTGGTACATCGACCGCAAGTACAACTTCGGATTCTCTCTCAATCTTCAGAACATCACCAACAACCGCAATGTGAGGACCGGCGGATATGAAGGAACACGCCTTGCAGACAGCGAGACTATGGAGAGATATTACAAGTTCGATTCGAAGTATTTCTATATGCAGGGCTTCAATTATATGTTGAACCTCTATTTCAGATTCTAGCACTTGTCATCCTGAGCGTAGCGAAGGATCTTAAAATGAATATTATGAAGAGAGTATATACATTAATCATTGCTGCAGCGGCCCTCTTCGCAGGATGCGAGGAGTTCCAGCCTGTATTTACAGGCAAATATCCTGATCCTCAGGAGCAGTACATCTATACTGACGCAGACTTCGGCAAGTTCACGTCCATAGCTGATGTGAAGGCAATGTATGCCCAGAACGGCAACAAGCCATACCTGGTGGAGAAGAACTGCGTGATCAAAGGCCAGGTGACTACCTCCGACCAGGTCGGCAACCTCTACAAGAGCCTTTATATCCAGGATGAGACAGCCGGTATCGAGATAAAGATTGGAAAGAACGGCCTTTACAACGAGTACAAGCTCGGTCAGTGGCTCTATATCGACTGCTCCGGCCTCACTGTTGGCGACTACAACGGTATGATCAACATAGGTTATGAGGATCCGACAGGGGAGTATGAGACCGGATATCTCGAGCACGCGTATATCATCGACCAGCACGTTTTCAAGGGTGAGTATGGCGATCCTGTGAAGCCTGTTATAGTCAAGGAGGCCGACCTTCACAAAGACGTGAATCTTGGCCGTCTGGTGACCATCGAGAACCTCAAGTATGACGATCATATCTTCATTCTTGCCTACGTCGATCCTAACGGAAACAGAAAGGACTATAATAATAACGGCATCTTCATCGACGAGGAAGGTCCTGACAATTACGGGGTTACGACCTGGGCTTGCTCTGAGGCAAAGTGGAAGGAATACCTCAATGCCGGTAATTTCGACAGTGTGGAGGCCGCAGGCTCGACAGTAGGTGCTCTCAGAAAGAGCACTGGAATCGGTTCTATGGCTTATTCGGTGAGCCAGTATTTCAAGATGGGCAAGACTGACGTTCAGGTACGCTCCAGCGGATATGCCCGCTTTGCCGACACCGAAATCCCTCAGGACGTACTGGACGGAAAGGCTACCGTATCATTTACCGGCATCCTCACAGAATACAAGGGCGCTGCCCAGTTCACCCTCATAGACCTTGACGGCGTCAGAAAGGCCGACGGTACTCCTTGGTATGAATAAAACAACCCGAAATATGAAAAGAATACTACTTATCACAACAATCATTATGGCAGCAATATCCTGCAATAATATCAATCCTTTCCTTACAGAATGGGATACACCGTACGGAATTCCGGATTTCACCCAGATCCAGGAGAAACACTATATCCCTGCAATCGAGATGGGAATACGCCAGCAGCAGGGCGAGATAGATGCTATCATCGCTAATGCCGATGCTCCTACATTCGAGAATGTGGTCGAGGCATACGAGCGTTCCGGTGCCATCCTTGACCGTGTTTCTATGGTTCTGTTCAATGTATCGGAATCAGACGCTACCGAGTCTCTCCAGAAGATCGTCGAGCAGGCTCTTCCTCTGATTTCAGAACACAGCGACAACATCTTTATGAATCCTTATTTCTTCGCCAAGGTGGATGCTCTCTACAAGGATATCGACAATCTCGGCCTGAATCAGGAGCAGAAGATGACCCTCAAGAACCTCCACAATGCATTCGTGAAGAACGGTGTTGCCCTTGATGAGGCGTCCCAGGCACGTATGCGCGAGATCAATATGGAACTTTCATCGCTTTCAAATACCTTCGGAAACAACCTGCTGGCTGAAAACAATGCATTTGCAGAGGAGTTCGGAGTATCGATTTCCGAGTATGGCGAAGCGATGGCTGCTACTGAGGACCGTGCCCTCCGTGAGAAGATGTTCAAGGCATATTCTTCACGTGGCAACAACGGAAATGAATATGACAATAAAGACTTGATGGTCAGGATGATGGCTCTTCGCATCGAGAAGGCTAACCTCCTTGGTTATGACAATCCTGCACAGATGATCCTTGCCGACAAGATGGCCGGAAATCCTGAGACCGTTGACTCATTCCTTGCGAGCATAATGGCTCCGGCTGTGGCTAAGGCAAAGGAGGAGATTGCGGATATGCAGGTGTTTATGGACGAGGATATCAAGGCAGGCCTCCTTCCTGAGGGCAGCGTGATCGAGCCTTGGGACTGGGCTTATTATACAGAGAAGGTGCGCAAGGCAAAATATGCCCTCGACGAGGAGCAGACAAAGCCATATTTCCAGATGGAGAACGTCCGTCAGGGAGTATTTGATCTTACCACAAAGCTCTGGGGACTTCAGTACGAGAAGCTTGAGAATATTCCTGTATATCACGAGGATGTCGAAGGCTTCAAGGTGACTGATGCAGACGGTTCTCTCATCGGAGTGATCCTTACCGACTATTTCCCACGCAGCACAAAGAGAGGCGGTGCCTGGATGACAAACTTCGTCAATCAGGAAGTCATCGGTGGTGAGGACATCCGTCCTGTAATCGTGAATGTCGGCAACTTCGCAAAGCCTGCAGCCGACAAGCCGTCCCTCCTTTCTCTTGACAATGTGGAGACTCTCTTCCACGAGTTCGGACACGCTCTCCACGGCCTTCTCAGCCAGTGTACCTACAAGAGCGTAAGCGGAACATCTGTAGCACGTGATTTCGTGGAACTTCCGTCGCAGATTATGGAGAACTGGGCATTCCAGAAGGAGGTTCTTGCAGACTATGCACGTCACTATGAGACAGGCGAAGTCATTCCTGACTCTCTCGTAGCCAAGATCGAGGCTGCCGCAAACTTCAACCAGGGCTTTATGACCACAGAGCTTGCAGCTGCATCTATCCTCGATATGAAGTGGCACGAGCTTACATCTGCTGAGGGTCTTGATCCTATGGCATTCGAAAAGGCTGCCTGCGAAGAAATGGGTCTCATCGACGAGATCATCCCACGCTATCGCAGTACATATTTCGCCCACATCTTCAGCGGCGGATACAGCGCAGGCTACTACAGCTACCTCTGGGCTGAGGTTCTCGACAAGGATGCATTCGAACTCTTTATGCAGAAGGGTATCTTCGATAAGGAGACAGCAATGTCATTCCGCCGCAATGTCCTCGAAAAGGGCGGCAGCGACGAGCCTATGGATCTCTACCGCCGATTCCGTGGCGCAGATCCTGATGCCGGAGCCCTTCTCCGTGGCCGCGGCCTCTAAATCTACTGGCAGGTAACCCCCTGCCACTCAATGATATATGTAAGATGCCTGCTGCATAAATGCAGCAGGCATCTTACGTAATCGACTGAATGATAGCTGTTTGGATGTCATCCGAAATCAGCCCTTAAGCCAGGTGTGACGCGCTACGCTGTAGATCGGAATCAACGGAAGGATTATCGGGGTCTTCTTGATATAGGCCTGGAACTCAGGGTCCTTGCCGTAGGTCTCGTTCTGGCGGAGTTCGAGTCGGCGTGCCCCGCTGAACATCACATAGACGATGCCGATATATCCGAGAGAGGCGATTACCCATTGCCAGAGGGTGCAGCAGGCTCCGAAGCAGATAATGAAGCTTCCTGTCCACATCAGGACTTCTCCGAAATAGTTCGGGCAGCGGACTATACGATAGAGGCCGGTGTCCACGAATCTTCTTGCGTTTACTTTCTTTGCAGCGCTCTTCTGAGCATCCGCAATCATTTCGATGAGGACTCCGGCTGTAGCCAGAGCGGCTCCGATCCACGCCCAGACCTCATTGACCTCGGCTCCGTTCTCAAGATTGTAGAGGTAGAATGTCGCCGGACTGATCTGACCCACATAAAGAAGTGCGCAGGATATCCATATCATAAACATAACGAAGACCGGCTTCTTCGTGGTGTTTTCCGGCTGATACAGGATATGCTTGTAGGAAGCGGACCTCTTCTCACGAAGCAGCAGGAAGAGTCCCAGACGTATGCCGTAAATGAAAAGTACGGCAGCCAGAATCGCGATCGGCAGGGTGATGACATCACGGAAGATGATTACGCTCGCCACTGACAATGCAGATATGGCGAAGCCGTAGCCGATGCTGAAGAAATAGATGAAATAGATCCATCCCAATGACGATACGGCAAAAGATAATGCCAGAAGAATCAATAAGTAACTCATAATATTGTGTTTTGCTTAAGTTTATACTAACATTGTGCCTACTGGTTGTTCTTGACGTATTGGTCGAACTTGACCAGACGCTCTTCTATGCATTTTTTGACGAACTGCACTTCCGCCTCGTATGAGCCGAGGGCCTGGAAGTTCATATGCACCTGCTGGTTCAGTATCTTCCAGCGCTTGAAATTGAGTTCCTGCGACTCCTGAAGGAGCAGGTAGGTCTGGTCCAGATAGTCAGGGAGAGTCTTGAGACTTCCGTTTTCGTATGCTTCAGTCCATAGTTCAGCCAGCATCTGCTTGGCCTGAGGGTCTTCCTTGACTATTTTTCTTGTCATTTCTCTTACAGCGTCGCTTGCAGGCGACGGTACGGTGAGGAATATGAAGTCGTTGTTGTTATTGATAGGATGTGATCTGTAGTCGTTGTCGAAAGACAGGTCGTGATCCCAGGTCGGGCCGGTATATAGCTTGCCGTCAACGGCATCCTTGTACATATAGACGCTCCAGAGAAGGTCGGTGTTGCCGCAGAAGTCTCCGACCAGAAGATTGCGCAGGAAGCTTTCCAGGTCGAGATACTTTCTGTATCCTTTCTCAGGGTCTGTGAAGTCTGAGCCAAGGGCAGCCGTTTCCATCTGGTTGAAGAAGGATTCGATATGATTTCTCTGGGCATCAGTGATGTCGTCTTCGTCCGGATGCTTGATGGTCACCGGCGTACCCTTCCAGGACCAGAACGCCGATACTTCCTTCCAGGCGTATGCATCTATCTCGATAAGATATCCGTCCTTCGCCGGAACCCTGCCCTCAGCTGCCTCCACCTGGTCACAGAGCTGGTAACATCCTCTGTATTCGCCGTTTACGATCACATCTACCGGATGACAGTAAGGGGTATATGCCTGTCCGAATCTCCTGCTGGCTTCGAAGGCGAGGATATTCCTCATCAGGGACTTGTCGCTGTAGTTGCTGATCAGAGTCCATTTCTTGGCTGATGCCGGGGCTCCGAGAGGACTCTGCTTTGACTTGAACTTCAGTCTGTAAGGCTTTTTAGGGAACTGGTCCCAGCTGGCATTTCCGCGTCCCCTTACGCCTGTCTCGCTGGTGGAAAGCAGGTTGGTGCCGTTTTCGGAGATTATATATACATTGCTGGAAATCTCGTTTTCCTTGGAAACGATTTCCTGAGCGTTTTCGGTATTGATGATCACTGTCGGAAGATTGGTGAGCTGATACAGCTGCGAATCGTCTCCTTCGTCTTCATATCCGTAGAATTCAAGCTCTGCAAGATTGCATCTGACATCGTTCGGGGATACATAACGCACATATCTGAAGCCTCGTGAACAGCTTGTCTCATTATATGTCATCTTCCTTTCGGGTGCAGCCTGCCGGATCATATAGATAGGAAGAGCATCACTGAAATCCGGTTTGTTGGCACCTTCGATCAATGCAAGTTCAACTCTGCCAGGCTGTGTTATGCGAGGCGAATATCCGATCTTGGTGATGATGTGCTTGGAGCCCAGATCCAGACCCACCCAGGTCCCGGACCGCTCGTACGAGGCAAAATATGTCTCGAAATCACCGTCAAATACATTGTGCCTTGTGTTGACGGTGGTGGATTTCTGTCCGCTTGAGTAATCGACGGAGTATGCAGTGCCGATGATTGTTCCTGAAAGCTTCGATGGGGTCGGATCCGGCTTCCGGGCAGTTGTCGCCTTCGTGAAGTCTGCCGTCCAGATGCGGTCTCCGTTTTTGCTGTATGCCCATCCCCAGATATGGTAGGTAGTGTTTTCAGTCAGACCGTCTAAAGTTACCTTGCAGCTGCCGTCAGACGGCACGCCATCAATGTTCTGTACTTTCCCTTTGTCCCTGTCGGCAGTCTCTCCGTATGTGATTCCCCATCTGTTGAACAGATGCACGTCCTTTCCCGTTGCGGAAAGGGTAAATGTGATTGAGCCGGTATCGCAGCTTATGTTTCCGATCGAGAGTGTCATCTCCGGTTCTTTCGGAGTATCGGGTTCCTGCAGTTCCTTGCATCCTGCAAGCGACAGCAAAAGAGCTGTAAATAAAAATCCGAGTCTTTTCATATCAATACCATTTTACCGGTTCCGGCCCCATCTTCAGGGTGAGTGTGCCGCCGGATACTATATCCTTGTGTTCCAGATATCCCTTTCCGTATGGTTTTCCGTTGAGGAGGATGCTCTGGATGTATATGTTGTTTTCGCTGTTGTTCTCCGCTATTATGTCGAATGTGATATCACGGCCTTCGGAGTCTGTGCCGACCTTGACCGAAGCCTTGTGAAACAAAGGGCTTCCGAACCAGTACCTGTCGGATCCCGGCTCCACCTGATAGAAGCCCAGAGCTGAAAGTATATACCAGGCTGACATCTGTCCGACGTCTTCATTGCCGGAAAGTCCGTCAGTTTCAGCACTATAAAGGGTCTTAAGCACCTCCCGCACCTTGTCTGCCGACTCCCACGGCTGTCCGGCCATAGTGTAGAAATACAATATATGATGGCTCGGCTCGTTTCCGTGGGCATATTGTCCTATCAGTCCGGAAATGTCCGGAGATGCATCTCCTTCAAGAACCGATGATACGATGAACAATGAGTCAAGCTTCGAAATGAATGCTTCCTTTCCGCCGAAACAATCAATCAGTCCATCGACATCGTGAGGTACCAGCCAGGTATATTGCCATCCGTTTCCTTCGCAATAATCATCCCCACGGTGGCTCGAATAGAACGGACTGTAGTCCTTGCGGAATCCGCCCTTGCTGTCTTTGCCTCTGATGAAGCCCAGCCTGCTGTCGAAAAGATTCCTATATGACCTGCTCCTGTCAAGGAAGTGGCTGTGCTCGTTTTCATAATATTTCCTTGCTTCACCTTCATTCGCATCGGCCATAAGCTTCGCCGCATTCGCTACAGCTGCGTCTGCTATGGCATATTCCAGGTCGTAGGCAACCGATTCGTTGAAAAGATCACAAGGGATATAGCCGTACTCCATTCTGAGGTCCTGGCCTCTGTCCGGGCGCATTGCCGAATTTTTCATAGCCTCGAAAGCCGCTTCATAGTCAATGCCGTCGAAGCCTTTGACCATTGCATCTGCCACCGGAGGAATGCCCGGATTACCCACCATACAATTGGTTTCGCATCCCTGCAGATGCCAGACCGGAAGTTTTCCCTGCTCCTTGTATATTGCCAGCATCGTATTGATGAAATCGGTGTATCGCTGGGGCTGGAATATGCTGTAAAGAGGCATTGCCGCGCGGTAGGTATCCCAAAGAGAGAAGGTGGTATATATCTGATATCCAGGTGATCCGTATATATGGCCGTCGGCTCCGCGATAACTTCCATTGACATCGCAGAATGTTGAAGGAGCTATCATCGTGTGATATAGTGCAGTATAGAATATCTTCCTGGCCTCTTCGTCTTCTGTTTCGATCTTGATCTTACCAAGCTCCTCATTCCAGGCCTTGCCGGCAGCTTCCGCCACGGCTTCGAAATCCCATCCAGGAAGCTCAGCCTGCATATTGGCCTTTGCACCTTCTATGCTGACAGGGGAGAGAGCCACCTTCATCAGTATCTGTTCTCCCTCGGTGGTCTCGAAGCAGGCCTTGGCATAAAGAGGCATATAGTTTACGCTGTGTGCATACAGGTCCTCGAAAGGCTTGGAGAATTCCGCATAGAAATATACCTTCTGGTCGTCGGCCCAGCCTCTGGAGAATCTGTAGCCCTGCACCGCATTGTCAGAGACCTGTTCTATCTGAGTCTCGACCGGCTTGTCCCAGCATCCTCCGTTAGCAAGGTCAATCACAATGCCGGCATCTTTCGACTCAGGGAAGGTATATCGGTGAAGGCCGACGCGGCTTGTCGCAGTCATTTCTGCAGTGATGCCGTATCTGGTCAGCGGTACACTGTAATATCCCGGCCTTGCGCATTCGCGGCTGCGGTCAGCGTATGACCATAGGCCGGACTCCGGATCGCTTTCACTGCCACGTGAATATGTCAGCTCTGTGCCCACGACCGGCATTACGGTGATGTCGAAAAGGTCTCCGATGCCCGTGCCGCTGAGATGGGTATGCGAGAATCCGATTACGGTCGAATCGCTGTCGTGATATCCCGAGCACCAGTCCCACGTCTGGGGAATGCTGGTCGGACCCAGCTGCACCATACCGAAAGGCACATTGGCCCCCACAAAGACGTGTCCGTGTCCTCCGGAGCCGATCTTAGGATCAACGTATGATGTGAAATTCTCCGATGTTTCCGTCCCGGAACATCCTGCAAGGCATATTGCCGCCAAAAAAATCTGAAGGAATCTTCTCATATCTGTTTCAGAATATACCGCTAAGCACAAATATAGCAATACTTTCCAAAATCCCGCCATTATTCTCTGATTGGTATGGCTTTCTCTTCTGTCCGATGATGTATGTCTCTTTTGAAGTGTCCTCTGATATTTATGGTGAGGCTCTGGTCAGAGCCCTGGCTGAAGTTCTGCTTGCAGATTCCTTGCTGTTGTCCGTGGCGTCTAATTGCCTGTCAATCATTGGATTATGCATTCCTTGTGTTTCCAAAAACACCTGTAATCTTTTGGTAAATCATTGAAGTCCAACTACTTATCTGCCACGCAGTTGCTCGCTCCGCAGAAGCATATCCATACTCTTCTGCTTCGAGAGCCACAGCAGGCTTGGTCTGTATATGCTTGATAGATGTTGGTTCTTTTGAGGTGTGTCCTGCAAGGTATATAGCTACAAAAATCAGAAAGTATGACTCAACGTAAACTCCGTTGATTTAGATTCCTATCTATGGATAGAACCGGCAAATTGATGCAGTCTGTCCACCAAAAGCCGGCTTTTCATAGACAGGAATAATGTATGTGGAACGAGCCCTTGTCACTTCACTCTTAACATCTAAATCATCGCATTCCGTCAATGCGTGATATCTGAAATCACATCTCCACAGCCCGTGTTGTCCAACTTTTTGATACTCAATACTATAAATATTAGAGGGTCGGTAATTTTACCGAGGTTGAAGTGGCTAACTTGCTGGAATCTAATACGTTATGCCTCACGCTTGCTTTACGTGGTTCTGCAGATTAAGCGAGATTTATCTATATAGTGTATAGCGCATCGCAATCAACGCTGATTACGACAAAAGAAAGCCGCGCACTGCTGTAGGAGCGGTACGCGGCTTTCTTGATTCCGATTGATACGGAAACTTAGATCAGCGGCTGGCCGGTCATTGCTGCAGGCTGCTCGATGCCCATCAGCTTGAGGATGGTAGGAGCAACGTCAGCGAGCTTTCCGTTCTTTACTTCCTTGACCTCGTCGCCGGCGTTCACCACGATGAACGGAACGTCGTTGAGTGAGTGGGCGGTGTTAGGGGTGCCGTCCTCGTTGACAGCGTAGTCAGCGTTTCCGTGGTCAGCTGTGATGAGGATTGCATAACCCTGTGCCTTGGCTGCTTCCACTACCTTCTCCACGCACTGGTCAACTGCTGTAACCGCCTTACGGATAGCCTCATATACTCCGGTGTGACCGATCATATCACCGTTAGCGAAATTCAAAATAATAAGGTCGTTGCGGCCTGTGTTGATAGCCTCTACGAGTTTCTCGGTAACTTCCGGTGCACTCATCTCAGGCTGGAGGTCGTATGTAGCAACCTTAGGAGAGTTCACAAGGATACGGTCCTCGTTCTCGAAGAGAGACTCTGCACCGCCGTTGAAGAAGAATGTCACGTGTGCATATTTCTCGGTCTCAGCGATACGGAGCTGGTTCTTGCCGGCCTTTGAAACCACCTCTCCGAGGGTCTCCTGTACGTTTTCCTTGTCGAAAAGGATATGAACGCCAGTGAATGAAGCGTCGTACGGAGTAAGGCAGCAATAGTAGAGAGGAAGAGTGTGCATTCCGAAATCAGGCATATCCTGCTGAGTGAGGACTGCTGTGAGCTCGCGTGCACGGTCGTTGCGGAAGTTGAAGAAGATCACTGCGTCACCTTCCTGGATCTTTGTAAGCGGCTGGCCTTCAGCATCTGTGATGACGATAGGCTTGATGAACTCGTCAGTAACGCCTTCATCGTATGAAGCCTGGATGGCCTCAGTAGCTGAAGTTGCATAATTGCCCTTTGCATCAACGAGCATATCGTATGCCTCCTTCACGCGCTCCCATCTCTTGTCACGGTCCATAGCGTAGAAACGTCCGCAGACAGTAGCCACCTTTCCGGTTGACTTGGCCATTTCAGCCTCAAGACCCTCTACAAAGCCCTTTCCGCTCTTAGGGTCAGTGTCACGGCCGTCCATAAAGCAGTGTACGAACACATCCTCAAGACCATATTCCTTGGCTACATTGAGGAACTCATAAACGTGCTCGAGCGAGCTGTGTACGCCTCCCATTGATGCGAGACCCATAAGGTGGAGCTGCTTGTTGTTTGCCTTCACATAGTCGTAAGCGGCCTTGATCTCAGGGTTCTGGAGGAACTTGTGCTCGCGTGCTGCGATATTGATCTTTACAAGGTCCTGATATACCACGCGGCCTGCGCCGAGATTGAGGTGACCTACCTCGGAGTTACCCATCTGGCCCTCAGGAAGACCTACGGCCTCACCGCAAGCCTTGAGTGTGCTCATAGGATACTGCTTGCGGAGAGCCTCGATATAAGGTGCTCCCTGCGCGTAGATGACATTAGACTCATCCTGTCTTCCCTCGCCCCAACCGTCGAGGATCATAAGTAGAACTTTCTTGTCCATAAATATATGTTGTTTTTGTTATTTTCGCCGCGCAAATATACAATTTATGCACCACTTTTTCTAATTTTGTATGATGAAAACTGCAAGGAGCCCGATCCTTGCATCAGAAGAAGATATTATGGGAAGAAAGAATAATTACCGTGGCAAGGGCCGCGGACGGGGAAAGAAAGAAAAGAAGGTGTTCCCACAGGTGGTGGGAAGGGTGCAGATGACCCGTGAGGGCTATGCATTCATCATCATAGAAGGCGAAGAGGATGACGTATTCGTGAAGGCATCCAAGACAAGAGGCGCATTGCACGGAGATACCGTGCGCGTGTCTGTCACTCGTGAAAAGACCGACCGTCAGCGTCGCGAAGGAGAAGTCATCGAAATCATAGAGAGGTCGCCGAGACCGTTCATAGGAATATTGCATATCGTCGGAAATCAGGCCTGGGTGCTTATGCAGAGCCGTTTTATGCCGTACGATATCACCATCCCGTTCACCGAATCCGACAAGGTCCGCTATCGCAGGCATAATGTGAAAGGGCAGTCTATGGCTGAGCCTAAGGATGAGACCGGCTGGCTGAAGCCTCTTGGCAACGAAGAGTTCGCCATACATAAGGTGTTTGAACTTGGTGAGGATGGATATGGCCGTCAGGAACTTAAGGCTCGTTCGGGAATGAAGGTGGCGGCTGTCGTGGATGACTGGCCTCGCGGCGAGATGTCACCTAGAGGTCATATCGTGGATGTGCTGGGTGAACCAGGTGAGAATGATACCGAGATGCACGCTATCCTTGCGGAATATGCTCTTCCATACAGGTTCGAGTCGGAGGTCGCAAATGCGGCCGACCGGATTTCTGAAGAGATCACGGAAGAGGATATCAAGAGCCGCAGGGATTTCCGCCAGACACTTACCTTCACGATCGACCCTGCTGATGCCAAGGACTTTGACGATGCCCTGTCTTTCAAGAGGCTTGAAAACGGCAATTATGAGATCGGTGTCCATATTGCCGATGTGACTCATTATGTGAAGCCGGGTTCGGTGGTGGACAAGGAAGCCGAGGCGCGTGGAACATCTGTGTATCTTGTTGACAGGACTGTGCCTATGCTGCCTGAAAAACTCTGTAACAAGCTCTGTTCCCTCAGACCGAATGAAGAGAAGCTCACATTCTCGGCGGTGTTCGAGATGACTCCTCTGGGGCGCGTAGCCAGCCAGTGGTTCGGCAAGACGGTGATATATTCCGATTACAGATTTGCATACGAGGAGGCTCAGGCCATAATTGATGAGCCCAAGGCTGCGCACGAGGGTGTTCCGGAAGAAATAAAGGACGCTGTCCTTACCTTGAACGGTCTTGCAGCCAAGCTTCGCAAGAAGAGGTTTGCGGCCGGAGCCATCAGTTTCGACCGTCCGGAGATGAAGGTGGAGGTCGATGAGAAGGGACGTCCGGTCAATGTATATCAGAAGGTTACGAAGGAGGCAAACTGGCTCATAGAAGAGTTTATGCTTCTGGCCAACCGCACTGTGGCAGAGTTTGTGGCTACAGGCTGCAAGGGCATCGGGAATGCTCCTGCCAAGGGGGCGAGAAAACAGGCCAAGACCTTTGTCTATCGAGTGCACGACGAGCCTAATCAGGAGAAGGTCGAAAATCTTCGCAACTTCATCGGAAACTTCGGCTACAGGATGGGCCCGACAAATACTGGCAAGGACATATCTAGGGAACTCAACAGTCTCTTCGAGGCTGCCAAGGATACTCCGGAATACAATGCCATCGAGCTTCTTTCGCTCAGGACAATGGCGAAGGCACGCTATGACACC
Organism: Bacteroidales bacterium; assembly: GCA_015060395.1. Lineage (GTDB taxonomy): Bacteria > Bacteroidota > Bacteroidia > Bacteroidales > UBA932 > Cryptobacteroides. The sequence continues at coordinate 22,172 of SUYP01000007.1, read as the reverse complement.
GAGAATCTCGGCCACTACGGACTGGCCTTCAAGTATTACACTCATTTTACTTCTCCGATCCGCCGTTATCCGGATATGCTGGTGCACAGGCTTCTGGACAGGTATCTTGAAGGAGGGGAATCGGCGAAGCAGGATGTCTATGACAAACTATGCAAGCACGCCTCCGAGCGTGAGATCGTTGCTGCTGAAGCAGAGCGCGCAAGCATAAAGTATAAGCTCGTGGAGTTTATGCAGGACAAGGTGGGATATACATTCGGAGGGCATATTTCAGGACTCACCGAGTGGGGAATGTATGTGGAGATCGAGCCTACGATGATCGAGGGAATGGTAGCCCTGCGCGACATCCGAAGCGATTTCTTCGAATTCGACCAGGATCATTATCGTCTGGTGGGCAAGCGTTCTGGCATAGTCTATAATCTCGGAGATCCTGTCCGCATCCGTGTGAAGAAGACCAATCTTGAACAGAAACTCCTTGATTATGAGCTGATTGAGACCGGGCTTGAAGAGAGGGCCTATGACCGCATCGACTATGAGCAGGGACGCGGGACCTCTTTCATCAAGGGAGAGGACGGATCCTTCGACAATGTCACGGTCGGCATCAATAAGGCTGCCCGCAAGGAGAAGGTGCGCAAGGCCATCCAGGAGTCGAAGCGCAAGGCCAGGAAGGCCTCCGGCAAACGTACTTCGAAAAAGTAGTCTCTTGTCATTCCGAGCCCCCCTTTGTCATTCCGAGCTCCCTTTGTCATTCCGAGCTTGTCGAGGAATCTAAACACCATAATGATGAAACCACCAAAAGACCTTGAGAAATATCAGGAGCATTATGACGAGAAGAAATTCGGTGCAAAGCTCCCGAAAGTAGCCCGCAAAGCCGGTTCCAAGCTGGTATATGCTGTGCTTCTGCTGTATTACGTACTCCGCAGCAAGGCCGTCTCCAATGCCGACAAGGCCAAGATATACGGAGCATTGGGATATTTCCTCCTGCCACTTGACATCCTTCCTGACTTCATCCCGATGGCGGGATATACGGATGACCTGACGGCGGTGATATGGGCTCTCCATACAGTCTGGAAGAATATCACTCCGGAGATAAAGGCGCAGGCTGCAGCCAAGACCGCCCAATGGTTCGGTGACTTCGACCAGGCGGCTGCGGATGAGCAGCTGGGCAAATAAGGATCAGAACCTTACAGTAATCTTGCTTCCGTCGTAGCGGATGGATTTCTCCTGACCTGCGACGGTCGCTTTGAATATCCTTTCCTCTTTCATACCCTCGAAGCAGCCCCGTCTCTTGCCTATAATGAGCTTGCGCTGCGAGTCGTCCCAGGTTATGTCGATGGTGCTGGATTCCGGATTGTTTCCGTCATCCTCATATAGACGGAAGTCCGCATCTGCACCAGGATAGATGCTGAGTGTCATCGGATCATCGGACTCCTCCGTCACATATTGCTTCACCGGTCCCGATGGTACAATGCTTCCTGCCTTGACGAAGACAGGGATATATTCAATGTTTACAGGCACCTCCGCAAAGCACCCTCCGTCATATCTCCGGTCTGTGCGGAAATCATACCATCCTCCTTCATTTTCAGGAAGATACACCTTCTTTGCAGATACACCTTTTTCCGTTACAGGGCATATAAGAAGCGACTGTCCGAACATATATTCATTATCCTGCTTCAAAGCTTCAGTATCGTCGGGGAAGTCAAATATGAGCGGCCGCATCAGAGTGTAGCCTTGGGTCGTGACTTTCGAAGCCTCGGAGTATATATATGGCAGAAGTCTGTAGCGAAGACGGATCTGGTCAGTGATCAGCCTTTGAGCCTCCGCGCCATATTCCCAAGGCTCGGTATTGCTCATATATCCGTGGACCCTCATCATCGGGAGGAAGGTTCCGACCTGTACCCATCTGATCATCCTCTCAATATAATCCTCATTCGAATACTGGTCGTACGGACGGAAGAATCCGCCGGCATCGAATGTCCACCAAGGCAGACCTGTGGATACGAGTCCGAGACCTGCCGATATCTGATAACGCAGTGTCTTCCAGTCATTTCCGACGTCTCCCGACCACAAAACCGCACCATAGCGCTGGGCTCCTGAGAATCCGCTGCGGGTGAATATCATCGGTCTTCTCTCAGGGTCATCCTTGCCCAGTCCCTCGTATATGGTCTTGCTGACCATAAGCGGATATACATTTCTGAACAGTTCTCCCGGGACTGTGTTCTTCATTATCTTCCGGCCTTCGAGGTCGTCATTCTCCGGCTCTGTCGCATCCTGCCACCAGGCATCGATCCCGTACGGCTTGAGAAGTCTGTCGCGGAAATTGCTCCAATAGAAGGATGAAGCATCTTCGTCGAAGAAGTCGATCCAGGTGGTGTTCGGGATGAAATGTCCTCTTTGCTGCGCGATCTTTCCGACCTCAGAATTAGGATCCATCTTCGACCACACCGAGATCATCAGTTTCATATCCATCTCGTGAAGGTCACTGACCATCTTTGCCGGATCCGGATAGTGCTCTTCGTCGAAACGCATCGCATTCCAGCCATACTTTCCCCAGTATTGCCAGTCCTGGACTATAAGGTCTATAGGAATCTGTTCTTCGCGGAAACGGCGTGCGGTGGCCAGAAGCTCTGCCTGGGAGTGGAATCTCTCTCTGCAATGTATATATCCGAATGCCCAGGACGGAAGCATCGGAACTTCACCGGTAACCTTTCTGTATGAGGCGATTATCTCGTCTGCGCTGCCGGCGAATACGGTATAATCCACGCACTCCGCTACCGGAGAGCTGAACACTGTCCTGTCATTGACCTTGCGGTAATATACTGTCGGATCGTCTCCTCGCTCGAGTTCGGCGGTCAGTTCGTGTCTTCCTGCCTTCAGATGCACTATTATGGATGTTGTCGGCGGGAGCCAGCCGTTTCTTATGTCAATGATTTCCGTGCCGTCTATGCTCAGATTATGCCTTCGGGCCATTTTCTGCCCCACATCAAGGAGAATAGAGTAGTCTCCGTCTTCCTCTATGTCGAGAGCTGCTGTGAATGCGTTGTCGCGCCTTACCTCCCTTTTTGTACCTTCGGTCGATGTAACATCAACTGTCACTTCATTGCCGCTGTTTTCCGTCCTTTTCATCTTCACTTTCCGGTCGGCAGGGTTGAAGTCGGTAAGGCCGTAATTGTTCCATAGGATCCCGTAGCCCTTGCTGGAAAGGAGGAAAGGTACGGCTATCTGCGTGTTGACCTGAGTGAGACGCCTTGTCAGGCCCCTGACGTTGAGGTATCCGTCCTGAAACTGACCGAGTCCGTAAAGGAATTCATCTTCGGGAGAGTATATTTCCAGCAGGGCCTTTCTTGTCGGCATTCCCTGCACCGAAGAATTTTCGAGGTCGTGAGAAAGGGCAGAGAATATGACCCTGCCTTCATTGTCTGTCACTTCGACATTTCCGTCTGCGGCCGTTACTGTCATTGCGCTGAGCTGGAATATGCTCTTGCCATCTTTTTCAGTCCGTCTGCATTTCACCTTGCCGACATTTTCGGTATATATCCATTCCGGCATTTCCTTGATCTCTCCTTCGGAATACCTTATGCGTACTGCATTGTCCTGCAGAGGAGTCAGGGTGAGAGTTCCGTTTTCGAAAGGGATGTTATGGCTTTGTGCGGATGCTGCGGCTATGCAGAGGCATCCGGATATGGCGGCTGCAAGGTGACGAAGATGGTTCATATCGTTAGTTTTTTCAAATATATGGATTTCTTGTCTTTCCGCTTTGCTGTTTTGTACCATATATTGTTGATTGTGATTCAAATCGGGATGTTTTGCGACATCTTTTGTATATTTGTAGATAATCAATATTGACCGATATGAAGCGTTACTTTTTCCTGGCAGCATTGCTGCTGATTTCCGCCTGTTCGTTTGCACAGCCTAAGGAAATCAAGACCGTCGCTATCCTTGGCGACTCTTATTCGACCTTCGACGGATATATCCCCGAGGGCAATGCCTGCTGGTATTTCACCACTCCTCAGGGTGAGAATGATGTGGTGTCTGTGGAACAGACCTGGTGGTATAAGTTCTGCGAGGAAGGGGGATATGAACTTCTGATGAACGAGAGCTACAGCGGTTCTACAATATGCAATACCGGATATGACGGAGCGGATTATTCACTCAGGTCGTTCGGCTACAGGATGAATCTGCTTGTGTCTGGGGATGAAATAGCAGACCTCATACTTGTATTCGGCGGAACAAACGATTCTTGGGCGGATGTGCCGATAGGGGAACTGAAGTATGAAGATTGGGATCCGAAAGATATGTACAGCTGTCTTCCGGCCTGCTGCTTTATGCTGGATCATCTTACGACCAGGGCTCCAGAGTCCGAGATTGTCTTCATCATCAATTCCGAACTCAAGGATGAAATCACAGACGGCATAATCGAGGCCTGCGCTCATTATGGCGTGCACTCCCTTCTTCTCAAGGACATAGAGAAGAAATGGGGGCATCCGAGCATAAAGGGAATGGCTCAGATCAATGAGCAGCTTTCAGCATTCGTCGCCGGCCTGAAATAGATTATTTGCGTTTTTTCTTAGGATTTGCAGGGAACCAGCCTCTTTCCACGCGCTTCTCCTGCTCTATGAGCTCGTGTATCGACCAGAAGCACGAGAATGCCGTCACGCCTGTGATCGTAGCCCAGTTCATACTGTCGATGAATAATGACAGCACACCGAAGACTACGCCAGCAATAGCAAAAGCCCACCAGCATCCTTTGCCGAAATGATATTCGGCCTTGATTACGATAGGGTGAAATATTCCGATTATCAGGAAGGTCGCAAGACCGACTATTATTCCAGAAAAGTTCATTCGATGCAGTTTAAATCAGCGTGCAAAGATATTGAATTTTCCTGAAATATAACATCATTGCAGTTTCTGTACACCGATTCCCGGAAGATCGGATAAGGTGACTCTGCCGTTGACGACCTCCATTCCTTTGTATAAGTCGTTTGTGATCAGCAGGTTTCCATCGAGGTCTGCGAAATCTACAGCCGGTGACAGCTGAGCGGCCGCAGAAACTGCGCAGGATGTCTCAGTCATACATCCCACCATAACCTTCATCCCTTCAGCCCGGGCGTAATTCACCATTTTCCAGGCTTCTCTCATCCCGGTGCACTTCATAAGCTTTATGTTGATTCCGTGATATGCGCCCTTGATGGACGGGATATCGGCAAGCCTCTGGATGGCTTCGTCCGCGAAAACAGGTATCGGACTTCTTTCCGTGATCCACGCATTGTCATCCATCCTTTCCTTGGCCATAGGCTGCTCCACCATCACCACTCCGTTTTCATATAGCCAGAAGATTTCATCGAGAGCCTTCTCCTTGTCCTTCCATCCCTGATTGGCATCCACTGCAAGCGGCAGGTCGGTGATTTCCCGTATCGTGCTTATCATTTCCTTGTCATTGTCAAGACCGACCTTCACCTTCAGGATATTGAATCTGTCTGCGCACTCCCTGGTCTTTTCCCTTACCACCTCAGGGGTGTCAATGCCGATCGTGAATGTCGTATCCGGAGCCTTTGCTGCATCCAGTCCCCATATCCTCCACCAGGGCAGGCCGATGAGCTTGCCGGTCAGATCGTGCAGGGCTATGTCGATTGCCGCCTTTGCCGCTCCGTCTCCCGGAGACAGAGAATCTATGTAGGCAAGAATTGTCTCCATCTGGAAAGGATCCTTGAACTGCTCCAGATTTACTTTCGAAAGGAAGGCTGTGACAGTCTCGACACTTTGTCCGAGATATGGAGGCATAGAAGCTTCTCCATATCCGGTAACTCCTTCATATTCAATGCATACCTGCACTCCTGGAGTGGTCTTGCGCGAATATGAAGAGACTGTGAATGTGTGCCTGAGCTGGAGTTCGTACGGATAGAAGCTAAGCTTGAGTCCGCTTCCTGTCCCGAGCCTGTTGAAATTGAATCTTTCCGGTGTCCCGCTGCCGGAACATCCGCTCATCATTCCCGTTCCTAAGCCTGCTGCTCCTACTGCGGCGGCGGTCTTTAAAAAATCCCTGCGTTTCATATTGCAAAAATAATCACTTTCTTAACTTTGCAGCAAATATATGAACTTATATGGAAAGCCTGATTAGAAAATGCATCAAGGATATGGAAACGGTGGCGGTGTCCGGAAAATATTCTCTGGACGCTCAGGTGAGGGCATACGACCTTCTGGAGCAGCTTCTGGATCTGTATTATGACCTTCCTTTGCCGGCCGGATTGAAAGATGTGGCGGCAGAGTTCTGTTCTGTCTATGAGGCCAATGCTTCAGTGCTTGATTCTGCATTTGATTCTTCGGCACTTGCAGCAGCTGCAGCTGATGTCCTGAAGCCTTTGAATGAAGCCTGCAATGAGGCCCGTTTTGAGGCTGCCGCGGCTGCAAGCCTTCACGAATTCGCGAAAGAAGTGTTCGATATATGGCAGAACTCAGGTGTCTTTGCCCGCAGAAGGGCCCTCAAGGGACTCAGGCAAAGGGCGGGATTCCGTCTGGAAGCCCATAGGATCGGGAATTATGTAGCAAAGACTTTCGACCTTCAGAATGAGGCTGCATCCAGATTTGCCAAGGCACAGCAGACCGTATATTCTTCGGATGTCGCCTATAAGATCAGACCGGGTCTGTATGCAGAGATCTCGGCAAGACTGGCCCTATAGGCCGATGATGTTTCTGACTATCCACCAGACGATTATGATGACGAGCAGCGTCTTTGACAAAAGGCTGCTGTTCACCTTGTTATAGAACCCGGGCCTGCTTTCCTTCACCAAGGCAGCGGCTGCAAGCAGGATGAGAAAGGGGATACTGATTATGACCAGAGGATTATAGAGGAAGGCTTCTTTGAATTCGAGGTGCAGAAGGGAGTGTATGGCTCTCTGGGATCCGCATCCGGGACATCTCAGCCCTCCAGTCAGAAGCAGAAACGGGCATTTCGGGAAAAAGGCAGATTCTGCGGGATCGAACATACCGTAAACCACAGTTGCCGCGATTCCGCAGATTATCATTGATACGACGATGAAAATTCTTTTTCTTCCTGTCAAATCAGAGTTCGTTAATTACGCAGACCAGTATTATCACGATATAGATGATGTAATATATAAGGCCGGCTATGATGCCTATGTTGGCCCATTTGTTTGCCTCCTTGCTCTTCTCCATCGCCTCCTGATAGTTTCCTATCGCGAAGCAGGAGGCTACTTTGCTGGCAAACATAATGCTGGCGATTCCGAAAGGAAGGCAGCAGAAGACCGTGACTATTATGGCTTTGGTCAGGTGGGTTTCCGGACAGATTCTGTTCTCGTTCATCAGATGTATAATGCTGAATTGAATTTTGCAAAGTTCTTTTCTTTGGTAGCATCCATAATGTAGAACAGGTCCACAAGCCACCAGATATAGATTCCGCCACAGGTGAGGAGCTTGCCCAATCCGAGACCGATATCGCCCAGAGCGAACCTGTCAACTCCGAGCATTCCGAAGAAGATGGAGATTATGAGCATAAGAGTAGGGTCGGTGAACTGAACGTATGTTACCCTTTCGAAATCTGCATCGGACATATTCATAAGCCTATCCCGGATGATATGGATCTGTGCTTCCGGCAGCTTGGAAGCATTGCTTATAAGCCAATATTTGACTTTTTCCTCTCTTTTGTTGTCGGTAGTGCCGGCAGGAGCCGGTACGGGGATGGTGATTTCAACTTTTGTCCCGCATTCCGGGCAGAAGTTAGCGCCTTCTTCCAAGGCTTTTCCACAGTTCTTGCAGTAAGTCATAATTCCTTAATTTAAGTCGTTTGCACAAAAATAATAAAAGTAGCGCCAAATAGCAAATCTTTGGGACTCCTCCGCGGCATATACAGATGAGCCGGTCTCAAGCGTACCTGAGACCGGCTCTGTCTATTGTTACCTATAGTGTCTTGTCCTTGGTTTCTTTCCGGCAAATGCCCTGTCACCTCTGTCTCTCATTTCCACGATGAGGATCTTTTCCGCCTCCTTCTTTGAGAGTCTTACTCCGTACTTCCTCATATAGAAGTTCTGCAGCCTCTCGATCTCACCCTGACTGATAGCTTTCCTGACTGGATGTCTGCCTGGTCTGCAATCCATCCTCATCTCCATTCCAGGTCTCTTGAAATCAGGTCCACCCTTCTTCTGTGCGTACATCTGCATCTGTGAACCGATCAGGAGTATCATAGCTGATACCATCATAATTCTTCTCTTCATAGCCTTGTCATTTTAATGGGTTCAACAATATGTGTTTCTTGAGTACTCACTTATATAGACACATTCTGAAGAGAAAGGTTTAATGGGCGGGGCTTTATGAATGCACGCGGTCTCCGGCACAAAACCGGCAATCTGCGAAATATGCGTTGCTCTGAAAGAGGATGTCACGGAGTGGCAGGGGTTGGGACGTGGGTACAAGGTCGCTGAAGCGAATGCGAAAGAAATCGACGAGGATATGAAGAGGGATCTGGTGAGTATGTTGGAGTAATGTAGATTGAAAGATAATAACTATATTTACAAGGCTAAATTATACTTGATATGAACAAAGAGATACAGTTTTTGATGTACAGCACACCGCAGGGAGATGTGAATGTTGAGGCTGTTGTAAGGGATGAGACGTTGTGGCTGACTCAAAAGGCTATGGCTCAGTTGTTTGGAGTGCAGGTTCCAGCAATTAACAAGCATTTGAAGAATATCTTTGCAGAGGGAGAATTACACGAGGAAGTGGTTATTTCCAAAATGGAAATAACCACTCAACACGGCGCGATAGAGGGTAAAACACAGACTCAGGAAACGCAGTTCTACAATCTTGATGCAATCATTTCTGTCGGCTATCGTGTAAGTTCAGTGAAGGCGACTCATTTCCGTATTTGGGCTACTAATGTCTTGAAGGAATATATGCTCAAGGGTTTTGTGCTGGATGATGAGAGATTGAAACAGGGTGGTGAGGTATTCGGTAAAGATTATTTCCGTGAATTGCTGGAGCGAATCCGTTCAATCCGTGCAAGTGAGAGACGTATATGGCAGCAGATAACGGATATTTTTGCGGAGTGTAGTCTCGATTATGATCGCGACTCAGATATCACGAAAGATTTCTATGCAATGGTCCAGAATAAGTTCCATTATGCTATAACAGGACAGACAGCTGCTGAAATTATCTATTCTAAAGCAGATAGCACTAAGGATAATATGGGTCTGACAACGTGGAAACATTCTCCGGATGGCAGAATCTTGAAGTCTGATGTAATGGTCGCAAAGAATTATCTTCAGGAGCAGGAAATCAAGCGTCTGGAACGAGCTGTCACAGGATATTTCGATTATATTGAAGATCTGGTAGAGAGGGAAAACACCTTTACAATGGAAGAATTTGCGGCAAGTGTAAACGAATTCTTATCATTCAGGAAGTATCAGATTCTAACTGATAGAGGTAAAGTATCGAGGATACAGGCAGAACGCAAGGCAGGGAAAGAATACGAACAATTCAATAAGACCCAGAAGATCGAGTCTGACTTTGATAAGGTAGTTAAGAAATTGAAATAAGAAAAACCTCCCATACCGGACGAAGCCTATACTTGCACTATGGACTGCAAGGATATCAAATTTGCTACCAGGAGTTTTATAGATGAGTTCTATAATCTCTTTTTGAAGGATGCTTCGTCATTGCCTTTTAAGGTGGAGATTACAAATGTTCCAGAGGACATTCAGGCAATGATAACATCTGTAAGTAAGACTCAAACGAAAGTAAAGACAATTCGTCCTACATCTAATGTCTTGAACTTTGAGAATGTAGATGACTTGCTTAAGTATATGAGTACAGTTGTTTTTTAGCAAAATAAAATGATTTATAGGCTAGCTCAGTGATTTGTCAAGTCACTGGGCTCTTTTTATTACTGGGCATCCTCACAATAGGTGAATATCACTCGATTGAGAGGTTTCGAGGAATGAGCGATTTGCATTATTATATAGTGACTGTATAATAATGCATATTTTCTATATAATAAATTGATTAATAGCAAGTTTTGACGTGTGCTAATGAGTGAGGCAGTATTGTACTGCTATACATAAATTGCCAAATCTTATAAAAAATATGAGATTTGGCAATTTATATGGGTTGCAATTGAGAAAGCTAAGCTGTTTGAGCCGACTGTTCTGCCAAAGGAGATATTATTAAGCAGAGATTTGCATATCCTTTTAGCTTTTCTAATCTGATGATGAAGTTAGGGCATCTCCACGCTCGTCCGATCCAATTATCTTCCTTGAGTTGTTCGCTTTCTGTCTCAAATTGGAATGGTTGATATTCAAATCCAATATTAGCAAATACTTTACTGATTCGATTGACAATAATTTCGATCTCTCTAAGTAGGATAGATTGATTCAGTCCATTGCGTTTTCCTAACATTATGCCCCAGTCGTTTTCCGAGTACGCCTCTATCATTTGGTTAAAGTAGCCGAAATATGAATGGTGCGGTTTGATGTGTGTAAACGTACGTCCTTCATATTTGTCTATCTTGATTGTCTCAGATTTAGTATGATCCTCAATAGTTTCAAATATGTATTCACTTACGGATTTTTGATTATTAGCAATGGCTTCGTCAAATTTTTCGATAAATTCATCAATCGTATATATGGCAGTGTCAATTCCGTAGCGTTTATATAATACTTCGCTTTTAGTTCTTATGCCTTTGTCATCACTAACCAGGCAATCGCAATATGATGCCAAATAACTATGAGCGCTATCGATAAGCAGATTACGGGCCTTTACTGTCTTCCTCTTTTCTGGACATAGTCCCCAATTATCAAGAAAATAATAATGAAGTAAATATATTTGAGAATTATCCGGATTAGTCAGGCCAAACTGTTTACTGAGTGCCGACAATATTTTGTCAAAAGGCGACTCTAAAAATGTCTCTTTGGCAATTGCATTTAAATCCGTATTCTTGTCAACGCGGATATGCTTCGGGTTGTATATGGCAGAAGCTAAATCACGAACTCTTTTATATGTTCCATTCGCACCCAAATGATTCTTATTGACAAAATTCACCATTGCCTTCATTGACTCTTTATCAAATGGGTCTCCGCTTTTGCCGAGCGGGACTCTTGTGAAAGGCCATTCCGGTGCAAGTTCTCCATTTAAATCTTTTGCAATAATGTCCATCGAATTCCTAAGCGAGATAATTTGCTCATCGCTTAAATTGTTCGGATCAATCTCATCAATCCAGCTGGTGTCTTCAATTGGTTTTATCGATTGAAACCGATTATGTGGAGTTTCCAGATTAACTTGTATAATAGGAGCATTGTATGTGATATGATAGTCATTAACAATATCTTTCATAAACTCTAATTCCCGGTACTTGGTATCTGTGGAATCATTGTAAAGATCTTGTAAATGAGCATCTGAATACAAAAAGATAAATTCCTCCTTGTGTTCTAGTATCTTTCTACGTAAAACATGAAACTTCTCCTCTTGGCATTTGTACAGATGGCTGAATATATGAGTGTCAAAATAGATGGTTACCATAGTGAAAGAATTTGATACTGCGTTACCATAAACTGTGCCTGTAGCTGTATAATCTTTAATCACCATATATAAGTCAGTGCAATTATCTCGATGAATCTTTAGAAATAGAAACCTCAGCTTCTTCAAGATTGATAATGTTCTCACTGGCGGTGTGAATGTCGATGTCGGCGGCCAGGCTCAGGACCACCGACCTCTCAATGCTCGCAGTCGACCTCGCCATCGGTCTCATAGCCTCCGGCCAGGAAAAGAAATCCGAGGAACAAGACCTCGCACCAAATAAGAAACGAGGTCCAAGGCTATAGAATTATAAGATTATAAACATATAAATCCCAGACAATTATGGCAAAGCAAAACAACTCACTCACAGAACTCCAAGCCCTCGAAGGCATTTATGAACACCTTTCCACCATCGACGATCTTGCGAAGGAAGTCGGAATGATTTCAACAAGATTACGGAAGATTGAAGAACAGTTGAAGCAACCAATGGAAATAGCGGATCCAATCCTGAATCCAGGACATTCCCGCGAATACTCACGCGACACTTGTATCTATGGAGCCTTGATCAAGTCCATTGAAGCGTGTATGGTACTGACTGAGCAGAAGAATGTGCTGAATGACATTGTTTCAGATCTCAGGCACATCAAGTCAGCATTAGAAACCATCAAGAAAGATCTGGCCAAGCAAAATAAAGCATCGGAAGATATGATGACAACAATCAAAGAGAACGCAGAAAACATCGAGTCTAAGCATAAACTCGTATTTACAATGTTCTTTTTAGTTGTAATTGCTCTTGCTGTGCATGTGGTTATGATATAGTTTTGTATGAGTTGTGGGTGCAAATCTTATTGATGTGCTATAGCTTGACAGATAGTTATTATATTTGTAAAAAATATGCCATGAAAGATATCTTTGCACCTCTTGATGAAGAGATCAATAGTTTTAAGCGATACTTTAGAGAAAACGATAGGTGTATTCTTTCTGCACCATTTGGCGAAGGAAAGAGTTATTTCCTTAATGAGTTTATCAAATCTGAGGTAGAAGAATATGACTTTATAACAATTTATCCGACTAATTATCAGATATGCGATAATAGGGATATTTTAGAGTATATCAAAAGAGATATCTTATTTGGATTAATTGCGTTGGATGATACACTTATTGATGGATTGGACGCAACGAAGCTAGGCATTATAAGGAAGGCAATACTCGAATCTAAAGAGGATATTTCGGAATGTATTCCAGACATCAATGCGTCTGTGTGCGGAGTGGAATTGACATTTTCTCCGGGTAAAGTTGTAAATACCTTATTAAAAATCTGGGAATCGTGTGAAAAACTTTCGGATGCTCACGGGAATCCATATAAGGAGTATCTGCTATCATTTAGCACCGAGAAAGGTGGTATTTATGAATTGGATGCCGTAACTAATTTGATATGTTCGCTTGTTCAAGCTAGGAAAGAAAATGATAGAAAGGTTGTTTTGGTTGTCGAGGATTTGGATAGAATCGACCCTGGGCATATATTTCGGATACTAAATATCCTGTCAGCCCATATGGCATATACTAATGGTTATGACGACGGTACTAAAAACAAATTCAACTTTAACAAAATCCTTTTGCTATGCGACTTTAAGAACGTTGAAAAGATATACCATCATATGTATGGAGAAAAAACAGATTTCAAGGGCTATATAAGTAAGTTCTCTGCAGTTTGTCCATTCGAGTATTCTATCAGGGATAAGATTGCAAAGCATATTGGCTGTTTGATTGACGAATATGTAAAAGATTCTGTTGTGTCGAACACATTGGCAATGGAAATAGTTACTAATGCAAAGTCGCTTATAGATGAGTTACCTGAGAATATCAGAAGTATGAAAGATCGGGTACACTTTGCAGCAAAGCAATATAGAAGAGATAAGATTAGTGTTCTAGTAAAAAAAGAACATTTGATAGCGATGGCAAATATGGAACAAGCCAGATCTTGTTTTGATGAGTTATATATCACTACTGCCAAACCGTTGCTAGCCTTTATGGCTATATGTAAAACGTTTAGTTTGAATTCCCGAAAAATACTAGAAATGGTTGTTAACTTGCCAAGACAATATAATGAAATTGATCATGTCAGAGAGCTGTGCGGATTACCAATGATTCCGCTGATACCAACTTTACAACCGGTTCTTGATTATAACTTGATATTTAGATTAAAAGGTGTAGGATCTTCACAGGGCAATGAATTGAGGCTGTCTAGCGATGGCGAAATCTTGGAGGTAATGAAACTTCCATACGGAAATAATCTATTTGACTATGTCAAAATTGAAGACGTGTTGGATAAGGTTTCAGAATTTGAAAAGTATCTATATTGAGCCTGTAATAGTTGTTGCTTCAGATATAAGATATTATGTTGGGTACGACAGGATAATCGTAGAATAGAGATGTTAGGTAAAGAGTGTCAGCGTTAGGGAGTAGAGCGACAATAGTTTCCCATGTATTAAAACATAGTGTCCCAGTGGCTGTTGAAACCATCGGGACACTTTCTGTTATTCAATACTTTCATATGGGTCCTCAGGTGGGAACAGATTGACATATTTAATAACCTGTGGAATCCCTTCTTTAGTGTTTACAAAATCATCTGGTAATGAGAATGTTCTTCCTTTGAGCTTGATATCGATCTCTAAATCTATATCTAAAACAAGGTATAGCTTTCCACCAGGTGTAGGATAATCTGCAGATATAAGATCATCTGCAGTCATTACCTCTGACGTTCCTGTTATGCGAAATAACTCCTGATGGTTTTTATTGCCAAACTCGTAAAGAAGTAGGTAATCAGATGTAGTGTAATTATTCTTAAGGTTTACAGCACCGCGCCTATTCTTATCCAACCTGAGGTTATATTTGCCATTTCGTATGATCCAATTTCTGTGCTCTTCGTTCTTGTAACAAGCTATGAGTATAGAAGTTCCTTCATTCTCTACGGAATAGTAAAGTCCTCTCTGTGGAATAGCATCCTCAACCTGCGAGCGCATACCTTCTTGCAAGATAACTTTCTCAAGGAATCTCTTTAAGAGAATTCCGCTATCCTCATTCGGAAGTAATGGAAATGCCCCTATGTTGATGTATTCTATAGAGCGTACGTAGTATGGAAGTGACTTACTGTTGAAATCTCCTACATCCAATAATTGCTGGCATTTTGTTTCATCAAGGCGCCCTGGGAACAGGATATATCCTCCTACGACTTCCTTGCTGAAATTTGTTGAGCTCGCCTCTCCGTAGTAAATAGCATCTCTGTATCGATGCATTTGGTTGAGAGTATCTTCAACTGGATAGTCCTGCACTGTGGTTACTTGAGCATCGTTGTCTCCATGAACCCTATATTTGGCATCAAACAAATATGTCAGCGTTATGTTGTCCTTCTTATGGATATGCATAACAATGTCTGGCTTTTGCTCAACGGTCATAGACTTAAAGCCATCCTTGTCGCCTCTATAGTTAAAGGAGTATTGATATCCAATTTCTATGACATCTCCGCTCTTAGGATTGTCGTACTTTATTGTTCCCGTCAAATCTCCACCGAAGAATGGATTTGCAGAGTTTTTAGTACTCTCATGAACATACTGTAAATCTTCTGGATTTCGGAGATCTATACCGAGAATTTCTGCGACCATCTTCTTAACCTTAAGGAAACACCATAACTCGTATAGTTTCCATACAGGCTGAACTCCTACTGATGTTTCTCCATCGATAAGATCAAGCCCTCGTTGCAACAGAATCCAATGCCTATATACTTGTGCATATCCTGATCTCTGTTGCAAAACCATACTTTCCTGCTTGAACCCCTCGAATCGCCCAATTCCTCTAAAGAAGGAGGTGTGACGTAAAGAATCGAGATTTTTGGTAATCTCAGTTAGGCGTTCTATCTCGCTTAGGGACGTTCCTTCTTTATACTTAATCTGTTTGAATACTTTGCCAAGTCTTTCAGATATTCTTTCAATCGTGTACTTAACGAATCGGTTCTCAAGGGTGTTTACGGTTGAGTTAATAATCTCGTTTCTATAGTACTTCCTAAGAGCTTTGTCTGAATTCTGGCAGCGATCCTCTGAAAATTCTTCTGCCAGAGGGTTTGTCCACTTCTTAATTCTGTCAGCGCGTAGATGCTCAATCCTAGTGTAGTGTTTGTTGTGTGGTGCGTTGAGGATATGCCTTATGGATATAAGATAGCTATCAATGACCTCTTTGAATATTGAGAGCCATATCAAATCGTTGTTGGCCTCCTTTCCGGTAGAGAACAGGTGATGAGTAAGAGTTAGATATCTGAAGACAAGGTCGTCATATTCTATTTTAAGTTCTTTGATGATGGTGTTCAGATCGCCCTTAGTATCGAGTTTAGGTGAAACGACATCAAATTTCAGGCTCTCATTATGTTTTACACCATCTTTAGATGTGAATGTGAAATTAAGTGCAAATCGTCCCGGTTGGTTGAGGAAATTGATGTTTCCTGTAAGGATATATTCATCCTTTCCCTCAATTCCACTAAAGAGACTTTCTACCGCAGAATTTTCATGTACGATTGATGGAACTGTTCCTTCCTTAATATCAAAAAATGTTATAGCAAATGAGTATTCACATGTTTCAAAAAACACAGGACGTGTATGAGCCCAGTTGTCGTTTGTGACTTCCTCCAGTCTTTTCTCGCTATAATCATAGATGGAGAGCTTTCCAATGATGTTTGCTGAATAATTACAATATTGTTCGGGGCAAGTAACTCTTACCTTGAACTTATCCCAAGATTTTTGAATATCTTGAGTCTGGGCCTGTATTTGGTATAGGCCTTCGTATGTATAATCCAGTACCTTCATTTATAGGCTAGAAGAAGTTTGCGAAATACGTTGATTTGAGGCGCTGATCCATTTGCCTGAGTTTCTCTACGACTTCTTTATATGTTGCATTTTCTTTGCATACGTTGAAATTAGTTTCAACGTGTTCCTTAAGATCTTCCAATGTGTCTCCGAGTAGTTTTTCGTCGCCCTGTACTCGGGGAAGTATTTTTTCAAGAAGAATTACTAGTGTGGCTTCTTCAATAAGCGATTTGACCTCATCGTTACTCTGAGGGTTATGTTCGTTTATGAGAGTGCTTAAATATAGCACAAGTTCATTTTGAACTCGGAAACTTACTTTGAACGGAGTGTCTTTCAAAATTTCGTTTATGCTATTGAGATGAGTTGGGACGTTTTCTATGACAAGCTCCCTAAATGGTGATATATTGATACTCTGAAGCGCATCAGAAGCTTGAACGTATTCCGGTTTTAATGCATTCAGTGGTATAGCTGTTTCTGGATATACGAGCGTGTCTTCTGCCTCAAACATGCTTGGTAGCTTATCCCCGTTCATCTCGATCGTAAATGCTCGGTCAATAACCTTTCTACTGAATTGATGTGTAGTATCGTCCATGTTTACTGTACCCACTATGAATAGGTTCTCAGGAAGTCTTAAGCCATTTTCTCTTATGTGGTTAAATACTTCTAGTTCGGTTCCTTCATATAGAGGGTTATCGCCTTTATGTGTAGGGTAATTCTCGAATAGTTCTTTTTTGAGAAGTTCAGCAGATTCTATTTTCCCATTCTTGAGCACTCTTGTTTCCAGAACGCTTAGATACTCTGCAAAGTATTGCTCAACAGGAGCAAGATTCATTTCGTCAAGGCATACGAAGAATGGAATGTTTGAGTTTCTCGTTGCCTTATACACAAATTTCATAAACGGGGTTATGTCATATTTGCCGCTCAGGTTGCTATAGTATCCGAGAAGTTCTGTCGAGTCATGCCAATTGGGCTTTACCTCGATAAGGCAATAATTACCAGGTGATGTGGGATCGTCAGCAAGATCAGAAGTTATAGGACAAGTCATATATGCCAATTCTTTAACCTTGCGGCTTTTTCCGGTTCCGGATATTCCTGCAAGGAGAAGGAAAGGTTTAGTTTTCAGTGCACGTAAATATGGATTGTTGCTAATGGATATATCGTCCAATGATACAGCACTTGTTGATAAATTATATGAGCTTGTGCTTGAATTTAGGTAAGGTCTTGAATCAAAGATGTTTATGAAATTATTAAACATCTCCTTATAAGGGTTATCTGGCGTGCCGATATAGATAAATGAGGCTTGATTGATATCTGCTTTGTAATCATTCCTAGAACACTTGAGGAATTTTCGATTACCTATTTTCTCATTTGCATAGTCATAAATACTCCTCAAATCCCTCCTTGAACCCTCTGAGTCAAGATTTGTTTCAATTGAGATAATAAATTCTTTAGGATTAAAGTTGTTTAATCCTCTAGCCATTTCATCATCTTTAGTGAAAATCGAAAAAAGGTAATAGCGTAACTGATGTTTCTTTGCGAAATCAAACGGTTTCTTATATTCATCGAGAAAGACTCTTAATTGAGGCTTAGGACGGTCTGAACCAGTTATGCTAATATTTGTATATGAGATGAGTATGATTTCATCGTTATCAATTCTATACAATTCACTCAGATTTTCTTTAAAATCGATACCTTCTTCAATGTCGGAGAAGTTAACTTTAGTCCATTCTGGGAAAGCATTATTTATGAACTGCTTTATTCTTTGGGTTGAGTCCATGGTGTTAAATTTTCGATTAGTAATTTGTGATGATCAAATGTTTACTCTCAGCCTTGAATCTATTTCTGATATTGACAGAATAAGACTTGTCATACTCTCCAATAATCATATCGTCGTAAAGTTCTTCAATAAGAGGTGTCTTTCCGATAACAAGTAATGCCGGACATGGTAGATTACGAATGTCTTGCGCTAGTTGCCTATGATTATCTTCTCCAAATCCATCTTTATGGACCTCATTACCATAGTCTGAAAATATGCAGTCATATGGTGGGTCAAGGAAGATAAAGTCATCCGGGGTGGCTATCTCAAATACTGTATGGTAGTCTCCATTGTAGATTTCCGCTTTTTTTAATAGATCGGAATGCTCTTTACTAACAATGCTTGTGTTTAGATGTTTATATCTGCCATAAGGCACGTTAAATTCCCCCTTGGAATTGTACCTTATCATTCCAGAATATGCCGTTTTGTTGATAAAGTAATATATGGCTGCCCTTGATATTGTTGAGGGAATCAAGCCATTGTACATATCTCTAATTTGGTAGTATAGCGATTCATTTGCATCCTCAACTCTTTCGTTTGGATGAAGGGCTTTAAGTGCATCAAAGGCTTTTCTGTTTTTTTTGTAGACCTTCTCTAATTTATCTAATTCTTTACGAAGTTTAGAATAATTATCTCTAACTCCTTTATAGAAATTGATTAGAGGAGTGTTGATGTCATTTATGATTGCGGCTTCGGGTTCGAGATGAAAATACATTGCACCACCGCCAAAGAATGGCTCTATATATCTCCCCTCGAAGTGAGGTATGTGAGGAATTAGTGTGTGGAGTTCTTTCGATTTGCCGCCTCTATATTTTATGATTGGTTGCATATACATTTAGGTTGTGTGACAAAGATACAAAAATATCTAAAATCTACTTTCTTTACCTATTGTATAACGTGGAGAATGCATTAGCGTGACTCACTTTCTTAGACGGCACTAGGACTTTGGAACGTTTTTTTCGATTAAATTAATGGCTTTGCTTTATAGTTTACCGAATGAAATACACTATGAATACATGCAAATTATTATTTAACTCGCATTTAGAGCGGATTTCCGGTTTTCCCAATGAGTATATACACAGATGTTGTAAAATTAAGAACGCCTCCCAAGTATGCTGCCTTGCGGCTCGCCTGGGAGGCTTATTATATCATTTCAGGTGTGTTGACAATAAAAACCCGGATTCATCACCAGTATCTGTTATCTGGGAGAGGAACTGCCGGGACTGCATTCAGCAGCAAAGATACACTTTTTGTTTTAATTCGCTAATCTTGTATCGTGTTTCCGTGCCGGGTACAATTTGTACCCCTCACCGACTAGACCGACTTTAACTTATCGAATCCCAGATATCTGTCTATGAATCTTTTAAAAATTTCTTTGTACTCCTCCGGGCAGTTCGTGAGGATTCTTTCAACAAAGTCTTCGAGAGAGATGGAATCTATCTTATTTTTGTATTCTTCGCGCAGTTCCTTGCGTAGTGAATCAACTTCCTTTCCTGTTGAAGGATGACGTGCCGGTGCTAGGATTATGGAATATGAATCCAATCCATATCTGCTTCCATAACTTTCACTAAGAAGGAAGTTTCTATATATCTGTGTGAGTCGTATCTGTCCTTCAGTGATACGTCCTTCGATGTCTGGTTTAAAGCACTTGAGCCGTCTGACTGTTTCCAGGCTTTTTGCACGTGGCTTGTTTGTGCCTTTTTCCAATGCCACGTTTGTTCCGAGGTTTTCAGAATATTTGGTTTCTATGGCAATGAAGCCTTTCTTACCAGAATCATCCACGAACCTGATGATAGCATCCATCGCACTTTTATCCCCGGAAAGCTTATCATAATCTTCGGGAATGAATTCTAGATCCACATCTGTGACTGAATGAATCGGATACATTGGTAAGGCGGCTTTGATTGCCGCTGTTGCTGCCTCTGGAGATTTTTCAAGCATCTCTCTTAATGGACAGAACAGATTGAAGGCCATCGGCTGACTGGAGAGAAGGTTGTTGAATAGACGATCTTGTTCGATAGTCTCATATTCCTTTTTGTTGGTAACACGTTCTGTCGCATATCTAAAAGCATAGTTTGTCAGGAAGTTATTTCCTGACTTTTCTCCGTCAGATATGTAGTTCCCATAATAATGAGTCTTGCCATCTCGTCCTTTGTATGGCCTGATGGTTTCATTAACCTCCACTCGATACATCGACTGCAACTGCCTGCAGTCTGCTACAAACATCGAATCCCCCGAATATTTCTCGCCGTATATATCCATTTGTCTTCTTGGCTGATTATATCTTCAAAGGTATATATATTTGAGTATAATTGATCAAATCGGCATCAGATATCTGGAGGTAGGTAAATGAAACGGTGACAGGTTGTCACCATTTGCCCCCACCGATTTCCCTACCGACCAACTGCAAAAACATAGCGAAATTGCTCTTGATACCCAGAAAAAGAAAGAATTTCTTAAAAGTTTTGCCTATTTCTTGCAAATGTTATATAAGTGTTATACATTTGTGATATAAATATATGAAGAAGATGGAAACTACTATAACCAGGACACAGACTGCCTTCAGACTCAGCACAGAGTTGTTGAAGAGACTGAAGACCGAGGCTCGCAAACAGAATCGCAGCCTTAACAACTTTGTGGAGAGTGTTCTTATGGACGCTGTCTATCGCACACCTAATGCTCAAACAATGGCTGCAGTGAAAGAGGCGAGAGAGGATAAGAATCTGGAAACAATCAATCTGGATAATCTTGAGGGGTTTATTGAGTCATTATAGCAGGTATGAAGGAACTGAAAATCACCAACCAGTTTAAGAAAGATCTAAAGAAATATCAGAATCAGCCAAAGAGAATCGAAAAACTTAAGGTTGTCTTAGGGTATTTACAGCAAGATATTCCTATACCTCAGGAGTATAAACCTCATAAGCTCTTAGGTGAATATAAAGATTGCGTGGAGTGCCACATAGAAAGCGATACCCTATTGATCTGGTTAGATGAAAACACGAATGTAATCAAACTCATACGTCTTGGCACTCATTCGGAACTTTTCAAGTAACAACTGACCAAGCGCAAACACATAGCGAAACTGCTCTTGATACCCCGAAAAAAGAGGGTGCCGAGAGCAGTTTTCCTATAAAAGTGCACGCGATACCCGGCAAGACTCCTGCAATCTGCAAAATTTTTGTGGTTCAACCGTGGTGCAAAAAGCAAAAGGAAAAATGCAAGTGTTTGAAATCAGGCACTTGAATTTTATTAGGTACCCGGAGCCGAAGCCTTGTTATTGTGGTATTTTGAGGTCTAAATTGACCTAATTGCGTGAAAATGAGGGATACTGCGTATAGAGCCTTCTTCATTAATTGAATTGCTGGCATTAAAAAAGTGTATTCAAATTCTTTGTTCGCTTTTGGCTTGAGACAAAATATGATTTAAATGAATCTCAAAGAACCAATTGCTTTAAATTCTATTCCTTTTATGCCTGCTTCTCTAAAGGCTTTGATAAGCCGCGCTGACATATATGTTTCCCTGCCATTCTGTATGTATATCAGATCACGCTTTGCATATTTCTGTGGAAGAACAGGAAATGCAATAGTGTACCAATCTGTGGAATCAGAAAATTCGGAATACGAGGCAAATTTTCTGTACTCATCATCACCAATAATCTTTTGATACAATGAGTTACTGAAGTTGATTTCATTGTGTCCTATAGACTTTATGAACATCAGGTAGTATTGGGTATTGGAATCTTTTATACGGATAGGTATCAGAATGTATTCTTCTTTGGAGATATTCATATCTTCAAGAATTTCCTTTACTTTCATACTTACAGCAGCAACCATTCCTGACCTGTAATAATAGGCATTCATAAAGTCCCAAGAGTCGTCTTTATAATCCAAGGTACCTTCAATGTTGTTCGGTATATTGTCAAATATCCAACTCTGATTTTCTTGATACAATAAGTCTGTGCTTGCATACTTTGACATATGCTC
>SUYP01000052.1 GCA_015060395.1 Bacteroidales bacterium | reverse complement strand
GGTGGTGGTGCAGGTATGGCTCCTATGAGAAGCCACATCATGCATCTCTTCAAGACAGAGAAGACAGACCGCAAGGTGAACTTCTTCTATGGTGCACGTGCGCTTAAGGAGGCATTCTACCTCGATGACTACCATGCAATCGAGAAGGAATTCCCTAACTTCAAGTTCCATCTTGCACTTGACAGACCGGATCCAGAGGCTGATGCAGCAGGTGTACCTTATGTTGCAGGTTTCGTACACAACGTGATGTTCGAGACATACCTCAAGCAGCACGAGAATCCAGAGGATGCACTTTACCTCATGTGCGGTCCTCCTATGATGGTCGGCGCGGTTGTAAACCTCCTCGACTCACTTGGAGTACCACCGGAGAACATCCTTTACGACAACTTCGGAGCGTAATCCGATGACATACAATGAAGCCCGGCCGATCGGCCGGGCTTTAATCATTCGTGAAGATTCAGACAGTGCATTATATATTTCTCTATGATTTCTCTTTCTTCGGCTGTATTCTGATCAAGAGAATTCACGCATAGGAACTTCGAATTGTCATCATGAGTGAATCCATCGATCATCTTCTCCACATAATCCGGTGCCCTGTCTGGCTTCGGGCCCAGATAGTTGTACTTGCCCTTTGAATCAATCGTCTCCACTTTCCCGGCCTCTATACCTAAAAGATATGAAAGAACCTGCGGATTATATTGAGACGGATGTCTGAAACGATGTGAAATATTCGTGATCAGATGTTCCGGATGTCTCGTATAATATTGCTGCAGGACGCTCTTTCTCATGGCATGAGGAGTATGGGCTATCCTGTAGAATTTTGATGAATTGCGCAGGATGGCGGAGTTGAGCATCGAGTCGCGGAAGCTGAATTTCTTATGGAGCCTGATCTTCCTGAGGAAACGGGCTGTCCATGCCAGATGCCAGTATCCATAAGCGTTTGCTTTTCCATCCGTAAAGAAATCTTCCAGCTTCGTAGGCCTGACCAGAAGCACATCATCATTTGAATAAATGAAATGCTCGCTGAGATCAGGAATCCTCCACAGCATAGTCTCTATCGCGAGAGAATTGAATACGGGCAGAAAATTCTCATATCCTTTGAAAATGACCTTGTGATCGAGAAGGATTATTGGCGGGATCTGCTCTTTTGTGAAATATCGAAGAAGGAAGTCCTCCACTTTCGGATCCTGAGCATCCGTAACAATATATATCCTGCGGATAAAAGGTGCGAACCTGATATATGATGCAACGCAATAATAGATTTCTCCGACGGAATTGAAACGTGTATCTCCTCCGATATCGTCCAATGTGAGCTCCGAACCATCATTGGAGAATCTTACGCGTTTTGCCTTATGTCTTGCATCCTGGCCGTCCACCCAGGTTATGACCAGATCTACCGGAAATTCATTCATATCATGAACACTAATAAACATGGTTTCTATTTATGTAACCTGACATCCACCTTGCGTTCTACCCAACCGACCAGTTCCTTCCGTTGTGATTCACTGGCCAGATCTATTGAATTGAAACATGCGAAATGTCCCTCGAAATCTTCCAGCCTGCGCATCTTTTTCTCGAAGTATCCCTCCTTTTCCTTTGGCTGGAAGAAAAACAGCTCTTTATCCGCAGGGCGGACAACGCACTTTCCCTTCTGATGAAGAGTCATGTACTGGGTCACCTGCGGTGTAAATTGTTCCGCGTCTCTGAAACGGTATGAAATATTGGACAGAAGATCCTCCGGATGTTCTGCAAAATAAGCCTCATAGAAGTCCCTTCTCAATGCCTTCTGACAATGTGCAGGCCGCAGATACCTGAACCTGGCGCCTGTCCTTGCCGCACCGTTCATATGGGAGCCTTTCGTGGTCACCATCATCTGCCCTCCTGTCTTGCGTTTGAAAAGCCTGGTAAAACGGTCCAGCACTATAGAAGACCAGCTTCCATAGCACACCGGCGACCCGTCTGATGTAAAGAAATCCTCCGGAGAAACCGGCTTGAGCAGCATCAGATCATCATTGAACTCTATGAAACAATCATTCAACCCCGGGATCCTCCATGTCATCGTCTCAATGGAAATGGAATTGAATACAGGAAGAAACTGCTCATACCCACGGAATATGACCTTATGATCAACAATCTCCATCGGTATATGAGTCGGGAAATGGGAGCTGATGAATTCGTCAAGACCGGGATCCTGTGCATCGGTGACGATGTAAATCCTGTTGAGCCATGGAGCGAAACGGTTCAATGAAGCCACGCACCAGAAGATTTCACCCAGATCAGAGAATCTCGTATCTGCAGCCTTGTCTGCAGCCCCCAGCACCTCCGAGGATGCATATTTCATTCTCTTTGCCTTATGAGCAGGATCGTCACCGTCGACCCAGGTTATGACTGCATCTATCTTCATCACTTCTCGAAACGGGATTTGGCAGGAAGCCTCTCTTCAAATGCCTGGAGGATGGCATCCTTCATCTGAACGAACTTTTCCTCACTCATCTGCACATCGTTTATGCAGCAGAACAATCTGTCCGGCTTCCTGATGAATGCACATATCTTTGAGGCAGAAGCTACAGCAGTCGAAAGATGCTTGTTGGAGATCTTTTCCGGAATCAGTCTTCCATTGTGATACATATAATCAAGGAAGAAATACTGATTGACGTTATAAGGTTCCCTCAGCCTGGAAACAGATTTCAGGACATCGTCCTCTACCTTGGAAAAGGCAGCTTCACATTCGCTCTTCAGCATCGGAGAGCATATATGCTGCGGTCTGACGAAAACCATCGAAGGAGGCATTCCCAGCGCCTTTCTTGCCAGACGGTCGGAATTCCTGCAATGCTTCTTGTACAGTCCGGCCGCCAGGATATATCTTTTCATTCCGAGCACGGCCCTGCCGTCGCGATAGAAATCGGTTTCCTTGCATGGAGCCACAGGGAACATGTCATCGTTGAAATAAAGATAGCGTTCGTCAAGCCCTTCTATCTTATGCAGGAACATTTCGATTGCCGTGCTGTTGAAGGTCGGGCAAAATTCAGCAGGGATTATATCCTTATGAAGGACCACCTTGACATTGGCGGTATCGATCCATTCAGGTACCTGGCTGGGATGAGAAACCACAAGAAACACATTGCGGATGAAAGGCATGAATGTATCGACGCCACGCAACAGATACTTGAGAGTCCCCCAGTCTCTGAAACGCTTCGTCATCACCGGCACATCCGTATATTTTTCATAATCTCTCTGCCACACGGGATCTCTCCCGTCCACATACGTTATGACTATGTCCATATCCTATCTGTTTACAGTCAAGGCAAGATACTAAAAAGATACAACATCAGCAAAGCATCAGTCAACATATCTCAAGATAATCTTCCTGACGCTGTCGGAAAGTGTCTTTGCAGCATCTGTAGCCTCCTCGAATGCCTCGGCGATATTCTTGTACTTCATCAGCTCGATGGCATTCTTTTCATTTGTGAAAATGTAACCTATATATTCGGCAAAGGCATCATCAGCGGCATGCTCCAGCTCTGTAATACGCTCGCATTGAAGAGAAATCTGGGCATAATTCTTCCTGATGTCAGTCATATAGCCCACCATGGCCTTCAGCGACTCCGCTTCAGCATGGATGTACTGCGCAAGGTCCTTTATATGGATATCGATTCTTTCCGGCATATAGAGCAGGATCGACTTCGCCGAATCGTTGACATG